>NZ_GL883674.1 GCF_000205025.1 Parasutterella excrementihominis YIT 11859
ATAATGAAGATCTAGAAGCGCAAAATTTCAGATTGTTCGCCGGCGGATTTTTTATGCCGGATTTCTGAGCTTGCTAAATTTTCAACCTAAAGATTTCATCCACGCCGCGACGTCATCAAGTTCTCTATTACTGATTTCGTGTTTCATGTCATACGTGTTAGTCTGGATGGGGTTGCCTCGATTTGCTAAGAAAGAGGAGGCTCTTTCGGATGCTTCCTGGGAAATGAACTCATCTTTAAGAGATACAGCCTGAAAAACCGGAATAGTCTTAGAAGCATCCGTAAGTCGACTGACAAGTGGTTCATCTAAGGGAAGATAGGAAGACAAAGCAAAAACTCCGCCTGTCGGAAAGGGCTCTAAAAGGGCTGCTGTTAATGCGATGACGCCTCCTTGGGAGAATCCTCCAAGAAAGATATCGTCCGGACTAATTCCTCGCGCCATCTCTCTTCTGATCATGGAGCCAATACGCTGGGACGATTCAAAAATACCGTCTACATCTACTTCTTTTCGAAAATCACAGTTTTTAACGTCGAACCAGGCGTGAACAGGTTCTCCATTAAATTGTTTGACCCTGATAACGGATGCTGTCGGAAGGAGGAAAGAATAGTCATTCCCCAGACTCCTTCGGAGATATTCGGCAACCGGCTTAATAACGGAACCGGTCCCCGTCAATCCATGGAGCAGTATTACCTTTCTTGCGGCCTCCGATGATCCAACCTCTATAAGTTCTCCATCCATCGTGTTGATTTTCAACTCCATTCCAAGTTTGGGTAATTGAGGAGAAGACGCTCTTAGGGACCATCTTGGACTCATTGAGGATCTTCTCCATAGGAACTATTCTTTACCTTCGAGCTATCTGAATATTTCTCAATGTACCGCGGTAGGCAGAATAATTATTTTCTGTCGATCTAAAGGAAAACTCAATTTTCTCAAACTCCAAGTAGTCCTTTCAAGAATAGGCTATCCCCGACAGCTAGAATAGAAAAGTTGAAGTATGAATAATGAAAACCAAGGAGAAACTATGATCGTCCTGCTTCCGGATGGGAAACTCATCAACCTTAATCTTGTCTGCTTCACCGACACCCGTTCCTTCAAAGAACCCGTGCGTTTCTGCATGGTGAATGGAGAATCCGTTTTCTGCGAAATGACGGAAGATCAGTATCAGGCGTTGCTGCTCTCTTTAGTCCATAACGAGCCGCTCCACAAAGTTCTTCCCATTAAAGAAAAAGTCCAGAAGACCAAAATTGATTTCCGAGACTTCCCTTCTGTTTTGGAAGGTGAAAACTCTCCCGTCTGATTTTTCTGTTTCAAGGCAGCTTCAGCTGCCTTGACTTTTTTCAGGATTCTTCCTTAAAAATTCCGTTTTTTTCAATGAGGTACTTGTTTGTATCAAGGTCAGGCGCAACCGTTGAAATTCCCGTCTGTTGGATTCTTGCCTCATGGAAGTCCCGAGAAATAAGCGCTTTGTATCGGCCTTGTGCAAAAAAGTTCAACAAATCAAGCTGTCGTGGTTACAATTACGACTATTACGACGCTTCGTCGGTTAACTCAGAGGTCTCTATGAAATTACTTACCGTTGCCGCAATGGCATTTACGCTGTTGGCAGGATCTGTCAATGCTGCCGAACAACTGAATGCATATTCCATCATGCCTGAAAAATATGCTTCTAAGGTTTTCGCAGAATTCACAAAAGACACAGGCGTCAAAGTTAACTTCATGCGTTTCTCCTCCGGCGAAGCTTTGGCCCGTCTGAATGCTGAAAAGAAAAATCCTCAGGTTGACGTCATGCTCGGGGGCCCAGCTGACACTTACGCTGCCGGCGTTAAAGAAGGCATCTTCGAACAGTATCGCCCCAAAGACTCCGATGCCATCCCTGCAAGCCTGCGCGATCCTCAGAATCACTGGACCGGTATCGGTATCATTCCTCTGTGTTTCTTAACGAACACCAAGTTCTTAGAAAAGAACAAAATGCATGCACCGGAGTCCTGGAATGATCTCCTCGATCCGCGCTACAAAAACAACCTACAGATGGCCGACGCCCGTACTTCCGGTACGGCTACGGAACGTATCTACTCCCTCGTAAAAGTTATGGGCGAAGATCCCGCCTTTGCGTATCAGAAGAAGTTAAACGGCAATATCCAGATGTACACAAAGAGCGGTGCAGGTGGTGCAATGCCTATCGCTACCGGCCAGTGCGGCTCAGGTATCTTCTACATTGTTGACGCGCTTGACATTCAGCAGCAAGGCTACCCCGTCGTGATTACCTATCCGAAAGACGGTGTCTCGTACGGCATTGAGGCCACCGGCATCGTTAAAAATGCCAAGAATATGGATGCCGCTAAGAAATTCGTTGACTGGGCTGCCAGCAAGAAATTTGCTGACTTTATCGTTGCAAATAAGATTAACTACGTTCCGACACGCTCCGATGTTAAGACCAGCAATCCTCTGCTCGACCTCTCCAAAATCAATATGAAAGACGTTGACGTCGCTTGGAAAGGCGAAAAGCGCAAAGAGTATACAAATCGCTGGATCAACGAAGTCATTAAGTAATTCATTCACCGTTTTAACGTGATTTAAAAATTGTGGGGTTCTGCTTGATTAAGTCGAACCCCCGTTTCATTAGGAGTACTTAAATGACGAGCGGAAATAAGCAGCAGAGGGACCCGGTGACCTTGCTCACCATCTGCGTCCTTTGGCTCGCCATGGGCGTATTCGTCCTGTACCCGATCGTTCGCCTGCTGGCAATGACTTTCATTGTCGACGGTCATCTGACATTTGATAACCTCTTGCCGTTCCTCGCCAATTGGTATGACCGTCGCGCCATAGTCAACAGTATTATTTTGGCCTGCGCCGTAGGTTTTGCCGGCACGATCATCGGATTCATTTTTGCCTTTGCGGTAACGCGTCTGTCGCTTCCGAAATGGCTGACTTTCTTTATCAGCGCAGTCACGCTTCTGCCGCTGATTTCTCCCCCTTTCACATCAAGTATTGCATTAACGCTTTGCTTGGGACCCAACGGCATTATTTTGACTGCCTTAGGTCTGGAAAACTTTAATTTCTTCGGCTTCTGGGGAACGTTCATTTCTGAAACGCTGACCTACTTCCCCATTGCCTTTATGACGTTGTCTACGATTCTGATGAGAATCGATCCGAACTTGGAAGATGCGGCCTACTCCTTGGGTGCTTCCCCGTTCAACGTCTTCAAATCCGTCACCTTTCCTCTTTCAGTCCCGGGTTTGGCAAACGCCTTTCTCCTTGTGTTCTCCTGCTCCCTCGCAGACTTTGCAACTCCGCTGGTTTTGGGCGGCCACTCCTTCCCGGTTCTGCCGACGCAGGCTTATTTACAAATTACCGGCATGTACGACTTCAAGGGCGGCGCGGCTCTGTCCTTCCTGCTCTTAATCCCGGCACTTGCCGTTTATGCTCTGCAGAATTTCTGGGTCAGCCGTAAGAGTTTTGTCACCGTCAGCGGTAAAGCCGGAGGAAGGAGCTCGATTAAAGGTCCGGGACCGCTCATTTCTTCGATTGTGGTCGGTACCGTTGCTTTTATTACGGCATTTGTTCTTTATCTCTATGCCATCATTCTGGTGGGCTCAGTGGTGAAAGTTTGGGGGGTTGATAACTCCCTGACATTAGAAAACTATCATTACGTCTTTACGTTCGGCATGAAAGCCATCAAAGACACCTTGCTGATTGCTTGCATCGGCACACCGCTCGGCGGGCTCTTGGCCGTGCTCATCGGCTACGTCTGCAAATGGCTCAAGATCCGCGGTCACAAAACACTGGAAACCGTTTCTCTCTTGAACTACACGCTGCCGGGTACGGTTGTCGGTATCGCATACATTATTGCGTTTAACGATCAGCCGCTGGTTCTCACAGGCACGGTTTACATTCTTATTGCCGCCTATGTGTTCCGGTACTCTTCTGCCGGTATTCGAAACGTCATTGCAGCCTTAACTCAGATTGATCCGTCTATCGAAGAAGCCTCTACAAGTTTGGGTGCCTCTTCGGCCTACACCTTCCGTAAAATCACCGTTCCGCTTGTCTTGCCGGCGGTTTTAACGGGTATGCGCTACCTGTTCATCCACTCGATGACCGCGATTAGTGCCACGATCTTCTTGGTTTCTGTGAATTGGACCTTGATAACTACACGTATTTTGGAATGTATGACCGAGCTTCAGTTCGCTCAAGCTTGTGCATTCTCCATCGTCTTAATTTTGATTGTCTTCGCCGCCTCTGCCTTTATGGCTTTAATGGCAAAAGTTCTTTGTCCGGTAGGCGACGCTTCCGGAGGACTTCGCTAAATGTCCGTATCTCTTACGCTTAAAAACATTTCCCGCAGCTACATTAAGGACAACGAAAAGTTTTTCGCCGTTCAAAACGTAAATCTTGAAGTTAAACCAGGCGAATTCCTCACGTTCTTAGGACCGTCCGGCTGCGGTAAAACTACCACTCTGCGCATGATCGCAGGTTTTGAAACTCCTACGGAGGGCCAAATCCTTTTGGGAGACAAAGACGTCACAAAAATCCCTGCCAATGAACGCGGCATGGGCTTCGTATTCCAGAACTACGCTTTGTTCCCGCACATGAAGATTTTCGATAACGTGGCCTATGGTCTGCGTATTCGCAAAGAATCTTCCGACCTCATTACACAGAAAGTCAAAGAAGCGCTTGCTATGGTCGGATTGGAAAAAGCCGAGCATCGCTACCCTAACCAGCTTTCAGGCGGTGAGCAGCAGCGTGTCGCTTTAGCCAGAGTACTGGTTTTAAGACCGCAACTGATTCTTATGGATGAACCGCTCTCGAACCTTGACGCAAAACTGCGCCTGCACATGAGAACGGAAATCCGTAGAATCCAACAGGAACTCAAATTGACCTGCCTCTACGTGACTCACGATCAGAAAGAAGCTTTGACCATGTCCGATCGGATCATGGTGATGAACAAGGGCAAGATTGAACAAATCGGTACGCCTATGCATTTGTATGATGACCCGGCAACGCCTTTCGTTGCCGATTTCATCGGGCAGGCTAACCTTTTCTACGGCACGCTTGTTTCTGTTGAAGATAAGTACGGCCTTGTCGATGTTGCCGGCCGTAGGGTCAAAGCTCGAATGGGCGTCCTAAATCCTCCAAGAATTGGGGGAAAAGCGCTCCTGATCGTACGACCAGAAAACCTCAACATCGGCACCTCGGAAAACTGTCTGGCAGTCAAACTCATTAACCGCCTCTTTGAAGGAGACCGGATAGACTACCAATTCGAAGTAGTAAATGGTATCAATCCGAAACCTTACTCGATGTCAGTTCCTTTCCTCCCCGGCACTTCACTACTGCCGGAAGGCTCGACATTAGATGCTTCGTTTGTTCCGGATGCCGGTGTACTTCTAAACGGCGAATAACTTAAGCAACGATCACAGTTACGTCAAGCCGCCTCGTTTTTCCTGAGGCGGCTTGTTCTTATTCGGAGCTTCTGGAAGGAAAAATTATTAGTATCAACGAAGAGAACAGTTTCATAAATCTCTACAATAAAATCTCGCAATTGTGATGCACGCAACGGATTTTTTATGAAACGCCTAAGCTTATCTCTCGCTGTCGTTATTTTGGCCCTTTCTTCTGCTGTATCAGCCTCGGACTTCGAGGAAGACAAGCAATATATTTCCTGTCGTAAAGGAGCAGTCAATGATCGACAATTAACGGCTTGTCAAGAGCGGTTACTCGAGCGTCTTGATATGTCCATTGCAAAGGCACTTGATAGAAATATGACGCTGTTGGCAGAGTCGGAAAGAATTACCGCTCAGCGTTACCAATCACAATGGGAAAGTTGGCGTCAAAGTCACTGCGATTATTCACTCCGCAAACAAAATGATCAGCAGCATCTTAGCTTGGCCTGCTACCTCCAAGCTGCAAGAGACCGCCTAGACATGTTGGAAGGTGAGAAGCTTGAAACAAATTCAAACTTTAAAGTTTGCTTACGGCGTGCAGGGAAAATAGAAAGCCACGAAATTCTCTGTCATCAAGAAGAGTATCAAAGACTGGAGCAAATTTTGTTCGGAACCGTCCAAGCCGCAGAAAATTCTAGCCCACAACCAAAAGCAGTATTGGAAGATCAACTTTTGTGGGAAAAAGACCTCGCTAAAAAATGTAAGCGCCCACCATTTGCCTCTATCGAACAAGCTGCTAATAATTACCAGTGTTTATGTAATGAAATCTATAAGCGCATTCGTTCTTTAACAGGTACTACAGAACGCCCCGTGCGTTGACGTAAGAACAATTGACAATCTCCTTGTCATTTATGACAAGGAGATTGTCAAGAAATCGCCGAGGCGATTTGCGAGGACGTCTGTTTTTTCTCTTCTTTCGTCAGTCTCCGGAATCTTGTGAACGGATAAACTGATCGTTTTTGGTGAAATAAAGCTTTTGAGTCATCTGAATGCTGACCCAAGTCACGATCGCCGCTGTTGCAGCGATAGAAAAACAGATTAATAACTGATACCTGACAGCAGTTAAGGGGGATTCACCAGCTAAAATTTGGCCGCTCATCATCCCGGGGAGCGCCACGATGCCTAAAACCATCAACATATTGATCGCGGGAAGCATCGCGGCAGAAGCAGAAACCTGGACCGTTTTAAGCACGGCCTGCTGCTGCGTTGCCCCAAGCGCCAACAATGTCTCAATCTCCCCTGATCGCAATTCAAGCTCGCTTCTGAAACGTTCAACGCCCAAAGCAGCCGAATTCATAGCATTAGCAACAATCATCCCAGCTAACGGAACCAAGTAACGGCCTTCCCAAAGAGGCGTCGGACGAATTACAACAAATTCAAGGTAAGAAACCGTTAAACCTGCCCCCAAGAAAATCGCGGTAAACAGGATCCACCGATACTTTCTCCGACTTTTTTCATTCTGGAGACCGCCCAAGCGTTTTAAAGCGGACTCGGAAGCCGCCCCCACCATAAACAAGATAAGGGCAGCGAGCACCCAGGGGTCTGATTGTCGAAAAGCCCAAAGAAGGATGTATCCAACAGCGACCAACTGAATCGTACCCCTGACGACTCCGATAATTAACGACTTAGAGAGACCTAGTTTGTACTTCCAGGATAAAAACAGGGAGATCCCAACCGGTAATAAACCGATGCCCATTTGCAAGAGCGATATATCGTTTGATCCGCTAATTGCCATCTCTTCCTCCTCAAGCCTCTAGTCGTTTTCATCGACTTCATATGACCTATCTACGAAATCCATTCTACGAATCGACTTTCTTTAGGGCACGTATCTCAACTCAAAATCAGCACGTGTAAACACATGTGAACATGTTCACACTTGAGTTTTATTTTGAAAATATCTCGTCAAAAGCTTCTTCAACGGCTTCCTTGTCCACACGGTACGTTCCCTGAACCATTCCGTCTCGGCCTCCTCCACGCCCATTTAATTTGGCATTCAAGGATTTACTGAATTTCGGGAGTTCCGGATCTGATGACGCAATAACATAATTAAATCCGCCCTCTATCGGACTGAAAACTCCGATTGAACTTTCGGGAAATTTTTCTTTCAGCATTCCGGCAAAACGTTTTAACTCAAAAGGAGACAAATCCTCTTCAAAAACTTTCACCAGACCGTTCCTAGACACAAGGCCGGAAGCCACAAACTGAAGATATCTTTCGGTTCTTTGGGCACTCTTCTGGTCTTTCGCTTTTCCTTCTTCAATGAAATTTGCCGCTGCTTTAGCAATTTCATGCGGCTTAGCGGAGAATAAAGCAGAAACCTTTGCTATCTCCTTTACCCTCCATCCGTAATCTCTCCTGGCCCGTTCACCGGCTACAAAACGAACTCTTGTTCCTCCTCGGTGTTTGGACGCATCCAGGATCTTGAACATTCCGATTTCTCCGGAACGACGAACGTGGGTACCGCAACAGGCACAGCGGTCGCATCCCGGAATTGTCACGATGCGAACTACGCCATGCAATTCCTTTTTACTGCGATATTCCATCGCCTCTAAGGCTTCTTCAGTTGGGAACTCAATTTTAAGATCAATATCCTGAGTGATCGCCTGATTTACCAGTTGTTCTAATTCAGGGATCGATTCCATCGGGATTTCACCGCTGAAATCAACGGTAATATCGTCCGGATCCATATGGAACCCGACGTTTTCCAATTTATATTTTTGGTGAACAAGTCCGGAGAAAATATGCTCGCAAGTATGATTCTGCATATTGTCAAAACGGCGTTCCCAATCGATTTTCCCAATCACTGTAGACCCAACTTCCAGAGGCTTGTCTATATAGTGAACAAT
This sequence comes from Parasutterella excrementihominis YIT 11859, assembly GCF_000205025.1. Taxonomy (GTDB): domain Bacteria; phylum Pseudomonadota; class Gammaproteobacteria; order Burkholderiales; family Burkholderiaceae_F; genus Parasutterella; species Parasutterella excrementihominis. Next base: position 8,285 of record NZ_GL883674.1, read on the forward strand.
CTCTGGACCGACCCTTTTTACAAAAATAACCTTAGCTTCTCCTAAGGTCCCCTCGTCAGAGGGCTGTCCGCCGCCCTCAGGGTAAAAGGCGGTGTCGTCCAACACAACCTCAAATCCTTTTTTGCCCTCGCGACAGGAAGTAACAGTTGCTGAAAATTCTCTTGCGTACGGATCACGATAAAACAATTCCTGCATTGTTTCCATTGAATGTCTCCACTGCTTTTAGTTGGTTGCCGAAGATTATAGGCAGTCAAGAGAAAAGAAACTGTTTTGCAGAAAGCTTTCTCATCCTTGGATTTATTCTCACTTTTGGGATCGACCTGGGTTGTCTAGAACTTAAACCGCCGTCACCTTCCTATAATGATGAGCTAGGCAATGGTTTTATATTTTGAAAGATGAGTGCATCAAGAGACAAATTTCACTTTTGGGTCGGCATGAGCATTGTGATTGTGATCGCAATACTCATAGGTCTGCTTTGCACCGTCTTCACACCAAATTATTTCCGGCCTAAAACGATCGTTGAAACCTATTTCACAGAATCGGTAAACGGCCTTTCCCCTGGGGCACCGGTCAAGTTCAAGGGTATCGATATCGGAAAAGTCACCGAAATTTCATTGTCGAGCAAGGTATACCCCGATGACCACATCAGTTTGTTTTCACCTGATGCGTCTGTAGCAGTCGTACGAATGATTGTCTACATAGATGAAAATCAGCTCAAAGAGCAGCTGCCAGATCTCATTCAGAAAGGATTGCGGTTCCAAACGGAGTTGGCCGGAGTCACCGGAACAATTTACCTTGCGGCTAATTTTTTAAACCCGACACTTTATCCGCCCGAAATTAAAGATGTGCCTTGGAAACCGAAATATATCTACGTTCCGGCGACCATCAGTCTGACTAATGAGATTTTGGAAAATATCCAGCATTTCCTGGCAACGCTGCAAAACATTAAGACCAAAATTGATGATGTAACTCCGGATGCAGTAAAAACCCAGTCCACAAAGGAGCTCCTCACAACACTTAACAATACAGTCAGTATGCTGGATCCAGATAAACTGCACACGCTGCTCTCAAATGCAGAAAATTACGTCAACTCCAGCCATTCGATCCTCTCAAAAGTAGATGTTGCGCGCGTTAATTCATTGCTTTCAGAACTCACTAAAACAACGGAAAAATTAAACACTACTCTTCATGAAACTAAAGGATCGGGACTCGTTACTCAGCTGAATAAGACAATTTCCGGTGCGGACCAAGCGATTGTAGATAACCGTTATAACATCAGAGAGTTGATTCTCAATTTGAAGGACATTTCGGACAATCTCAAAATTTTGTCTGAGAGCCTCGCACAGGACCCGAATTTCTTAGCTCCCCGTCCTCACCATCCCTCTCCGGTCAGCTCAGAGCATTAGAAATTTTCTCCCGTACCTCCTAGTCATTGAAACTCACACAAACACAACGGGGAGCCGAAGCTCCCCGTTTTTCACTTTCTATCCGTTTTAGGATTAGAAGGTATGAGTCATGCCGATTGTGGCATTCCAGCCGCGGAGATCGTCTGTGTTATGCTTCAGAGCCTTCCCTGCTGTACCCCAAGCGGCCTGGGTATACATCAAAGTACGCTTTGAGAAATGATAGAAGTAAGCCGCGCCGATAGAGAGGGTGTTGAATTTATCTTCCAAGCCTGCTTCAGAAGCGTTCTTATTCTTACCGAAAGCAAATTGAGACTGGAGCATTACTTCACCGCCAAGTGCATTGGTTGAAGCAGACAGTGCAAAAGCGTGATAGTTATTCGCTTTTCCATTGTTGTATTTATTGTCCAAAGCCTTGCCGTCTAAGTCGTCTTCATCTTTTTGGAAAGTAACAAATCCGGGTAATGGTGCGTGCATCGCATACTCATAAGCACCGTACAGAGTGAAAGCTCCGAAATTATAAGAAGCACCGAGGTTCAACAATTGAGTTGTCTTATTCTTGTCGGCCTCTCCTTTGTAGTCCAAAGCCTCATAAATCAAATCAACATTCAGAGGTCCGTTGCCATAGGTCAGGCCGGCACCGTAGTAGTGCTGGTTGTAAGACCATTTGTTTTCATCATTGTCACGTCCATTGGAATACATGAAGGAACCCTGAAAACCGTTATATTCAGGAGTGAGGTAAATGATGGAATTGTTGTATCTGTCTGTCAGATAGAAGGCGCTATACATGCTGCCGATTGTCTGAAAAGATGTCGTATAGGGAGCACCGCCTAAAATGGAATATGTTCCGCAGTCAGAAGACAAGCCCCCGAAACGACCGAATGCAACTGTACCCCAAGTCCCAGAAAGGCCCAAAGCTGCTTCGCGGCTAAATGCCTTACCTTCCGAAGCTTCGTTACCATTGCTTAATTTGAAACCTTGTTCCAGTTTGAAGAAAACGGAATTGCCGTTTCCAAGGTCTTCAGAACCTTTGATACCCCAGCGATTGCCCATCCAGTTGCCGTTTGACATCTGAACTTTTGTGGAGTCACCGTGTAATTTGCTAACCGTAACGCCTGCATCTAAAACGCCATACAAGGTTACGTTAGAGGCTGCTGTTGCATAAGAAGTTGCAGCAAGAAGAGCAGCTGCTAAAAGAGTTTTTTTCATTGCAAATCCTAGAGAAGTAAGTTAACAACGCTTTAATCTTATAAATAAATGTTTCAAAATTTGGCTTTGTCAATAGTTTTTTAAACCTTTCAATTAAAAACTTCCGATCTTTCCGTTTTTAAAACGGTAATTTCAGGGTGTAACATCTCAGTAAAATCCCCCTTTTAGAGAAGAAATATAAATTGTTCGACCCCGTTCAGATAATTAGAATTTTCAGACTTTCATTATTTGCGAAATTTTTCTTCAGAAATGGGCTTCTAAAAGATTAAATTTCTCTATACCTTAGGGAAAACTCCGACATAATTTTCATCAGACAAAGGTTTTTGATGGGCCAATTGTTCTATTCTGTTTCCGTTGATTCATTTTTTAACGATTACAGGAGTACCTCATGTCCTCAGAAACTTTAACTGCTTCGAACGGCATTCAAGCCCAAGAAGCGGAAGAAGCCGAAAAAGTAGGTGTAGGCGCATATATCTCACTCTTCTTTGCCATGTGCTTCTTTTCCGGTGTCTTCTACAAAATGCCAGATGCATATCGCTGGCTCGGTGCTTTTGACTTCACTACGTTGATCGGCAAATTCGGGTCAGTTTCCGGAGCCGCCACTTTCGTCGGTAAAGGCGGTCTTAGTGCACGAGCCGGTTTCCTTTTTGCTCTATCTCTGGTTCCCGGCGTGATGTTGGCTTTGGGACTTTTGGAAGTTCTTTCCCACTACGGTGCTTTAAAAGCAGCCCAAAAGTTGATGACCCCGCTGCTTCGTCCGATCCTTGGTGTCCCGGGTATCACGGGTTTGGCTCTTATTACTGACCTCCAGAGTACCGACGCCGGTGCAGCTCTGACTAAGGGGTTGGTCGATTCCGGAAAGATTTCTAAAGAAAACTTGGTTGTGATTGCAGGCTGGCAGTACGCAGGTGCAGGTTTAATTAACAACTATTTCTCTATCGCATCTGCCCTCTTCATGGCATTCCTGGTTCCTGTTTGGATCCCGTTAGTCGTGATGTTCTGCCTCAAGTTTGTCGGCGGTGTTTTCGTCCGCTTCTGCCTCAAGACTTTCTATAAGAAGGATTTCCAAAATGCCTAATGCAACAGCCACACAAGTCAAAAAGAGCAATAATCCTTTTGATATCTTCATTACCGGCCTTAGAAAAGGTTTTAACGTCGCCATTAACAACTTAATGCCTAATGTGCTGATGGCTTTCGTTTTGGCTTATATCCTTGATCTTTTCGGCGTCATGGCTTTCTTAGGTAAAGTTTGCGGCCCGGTCATGAGCATCTTTGATCTTCCCGGTCAGGCCATTACCGTTTTGTGCGCCACTTGGCTCTCCTGCGGGGCCGGGGTCGGTGTTGCAGCCAGCCTGCTCGCCAGCGGCACCCTTAATGCACATGACATCACCATTCTTTCTCCGGCCCTCCTCCTGATGGCTTCCCAGATTCAGTACATGGGCCGACTTCTCGGTGTTGCCGACGTTCCTAAAAAATACTGGCCGCTGCTTATGTTCAACAGCATCCTGATGGCTTCCATCGGCATGCTCATCATGAGATTCATTGTCTAGTAAAACTCTTTATCCATAGGCGTCCGAATTAAGACGTATTAGACCCACCTTTCCCGCTCTGCAACATCAATCTGGAGCGGGATTTTTTTTACTTCAAGGTCCCGGGCCGGTGTCAAAAATCTCATCGGTTAACCGCAGCGCAAAGACAAATATTCTCCTCAGTTAAGGTACTTTTCTTTTAACTTAGAGCTTTCTGTCCTCACCTCAGAGAACAAAAAGATGTCAAATTTTCTTCTCTATGTTGCTTTTTTCTCACTAAAAAATTGATGGAAATTTAGTGCTTTTCAATCGTGAAGGCGGATTTTCATCTTATGAAATAGCGCTATTGCAATATGTAATTTATGATTTATTTTGTCAGTGTTAACACCTATTTTAGGAAATTATTTTCGTAAAATCGCTTTAGTTTGAATTTTTATGTCATTATTAACCCGTAAGAGATATTAAATTTTCAATCGGAGATGTCTCATGAACATTCTTATTAAAGAAACAGGTGAACTTCGCTCTCTCTCGTTCATTGATTGGCACGACGGTCAGGAATACACAGAACAACTGATCTCAGCCTCCGGAGAAGACCCAAACTTCCTGTTTGATCAGGATGGCGAAGTTTTTATGACGGATGCTCCTACCTTTAGTAAGTGGAACGCCTTCTTCAGAAGCCATTACGATATCGAATCTGTATGCGCAGCACTTGGCCTGCAGCCGATTTCCAAAGCTGAATACGATCCGTTCGTACACCTCTAATTTCTTCGTTTTCTGATCCAAAAGGTTGGGCTCCGGCCCAGCCTTTTTTTGTTCTCATTTCTGGTAACAAGCTACTTCTGAAAGTGCTTTTGGAAGCCAAGCTCATCCCTTCTGAATGTACAATCGAAGGCCGCACAAAATTTCTAGTTTTAAGAAAAACTCTTTTAAATCTTAAGGTTACATTAACAAATGGGCATTGAAATTGATCTCGAACGCGATTCATTATTAGGAGAAGTTTCGCGTAAACGCCTTCGTGAAAGTTACATGAAGGAAGAAGAGCAGAGCCCGCAGGAACGCTTTGCAACGGTAGCAGAAACATTCGCAAGTAACCCTGCTCATGCTCAGCGTATTTACGACTACGCCTCCAAGCATTGGCTTTCCTTCTCGACCCCTATCCTTTCTTTCGGCAGAAGTAAGAAAGGACTCCCTATCAGCTGCTTTGAAGTTTATATGCAGGATACAGCTGAAGGTCTTGTCAATACATTATCCGAAGTCAACTGGCTTTCCATGCTGGGCGGCGGGGTTGGCATCCATGTAGATATTAGAAGCGCAGACGATAAGTCCGTCGGCGTAATGCCTCACTTAAAAATCTATGATGCAGCTTGCCTTGCTTACCGTCAGGGCAGAACTCGCCGTGGATCTTATGCAGCTTTTCTTGATGTGGATCATCCCGACATCATTCAATTCCTGGAAATGCGTAAGCCGACGGGTGACCAGAACTTAAGAACTCTCAATCTGCACCACGGAGTAAACATCTCCGATAAATTCATGCGCTTAATTGAGAAGAGTATGGTTAATGCGGATGCCGATGATTCTTGGGAACTTCGTGATCCTCACTCTCACCGTGTGGTAGAAGTGGTATCCGCCAGAGATATTTGGCAGCGCATCCTTGAGCTCAGAATGCAAACCGGTGAGCCTTACATCGTCTTTATTGATGCAGCGAATCGCGCCCTTCCCTCTTGGCTCAGTGACAAGGGCTTAAAGATCCATGGCTCGAATCTTTGTACAGAAATCTTTTTGCCGACCAGCGAAAAAAGAACTGCCGTTTGCTGCCTTTCTTCCCTGAATCTGGAATATTTTGACCATTGGAATACCAATGAACAATTCATTCCGGACGTAATGGAATTTTTGGACAATGTCCTCCAATACTTCATTGATAATGCTCCGAACTCTGTCGAAAGAGCTCGTTATTCCGCTCTGCGTGAAAGATCTATCGGTATCGGAGCATTAGGATTCCATGCTTACTTGCAGTCCAAGCGAATTCCGATTGAATCCGTTTTAGCCAAGTCGATTAATTACCGCATGTTCTCTCATATCAAAGAGGAATGCGCTCGCGGCGATGAGATTCTTTGCGAAAAACGCGGTCCTTGCCCGGATGCAAAAGATGCCGGCATTCCAAGACGCTTCTCTCATTGGAACGCAGTTGCTCCGAATGCTTCTTCCAGTTTGATCATGGGCGCAACATCGCCATCGATCGAACCGATCCGTGCGAATATTTATCGTCAGGACACACTTTCCGGTGCTCATATTATTAAGAACAAGATGCTTATTCCTGTTCTTGAAGAGTACGGGTTAAACACTGATGAAGTTTGGACAAGCATCACTGCGCATGACGGTTCCGTTCAGCATTTGGAAGCATTGCCTCAAGTAATTAGAGATGTATTCAAAACCGCTCAGGAAATCGACCAGCGCTGGCTTATTGATCTTGCTGCTGACCGTCAGGAATTTATTGATCAAGGTCAATCTCTGAATCTCTTCTTCCCGGCTGATGTTTCTATAGCCTATCTCCATGCCTGTCACTTCCTCGCATGGAAGGTTGGTTTGAAGAGTCTTTACTACTGTCGAAGCGACAAGCTCCGCAAAGCTGATAAGTTAGGCGAAAAAGTTGAAAGACATCGTCTTGAAGAATCCATCAACATGCGTGAAGTTCTCGAGAATTCCAGCTGCCTTGCCTGTGAGGGATAGTGATGAAATCCAGTTTGACGAAAAGCCGTAATTATTACAAGCCCTTCTCTTATCCATGGGCCTATGACGCATTCATGGCCAGTGAGCAAATGCACTGGCTTTGGACAGAGGTTCCGATGATCGAAGACATCAAGGACTGGAAAAATGTTTTGACTGACGGAGAGAGAGACTTTCTGACTAAGGTCTTCCGTTTTTTCACACAGGGCGACATTGACGTCAGCTCTGCTTACGTCAATACCTACCTGCCCTTTTTCCCGACCCCTGAAATTCGCATGATGCTCTCGAGCTTTGCCGCTCGAGAAGCGGTGCACATCGCAGCCTATTCTCATTTGATCGAGACGATCGGTATGCCGGAAACTGTTTACAACGAGTTCCTGCAATACGAAGCCATGGCGGAAAAGCACGATTTCTTCCACGGTCTCGCCGAAGACCAGCAGGAGAACATCGCTGTAAAAATGGCTGCTTTTTCTGCCTTCACGGAAGGTATGCAGCTGTTCTCAAGTTTTGTGATGCTTCTTAACTTCACAAGAAACGGCACCATGAAAGGCATGGGGCAGATCATCGCCTGGTCCATCAATGATGAAACTCTTCACACGGAAAGCATGATCCGTTTATTCCGTGAATACATTATTGAGAATCCGGAACTTTGGACCGACTCTCTGAAGAAGCGCATTTACGACATCGCCGAGAAAATGATCGAGTTGGAAGATGCATTCATCGACCTTGCTTTCGGCGTCAATGACATGAGCAAACAGAATCTGTCTCCTGCAGATGTGAAAGCTTACATTCGCTGGATCTGCGACCGCAGACTTGCCGCAATGGGCATGAAAGAGATTTTTAAAGTAAACGTCAATCCGCTTCCTTGGGTCGATTCCATGCTTGGTGTAACGCACACCAACTTCTTTGAAAACAGAGTTGTTGACTATGCCAAGGGAGCCTTAAGCGGTTCTTGGGGAGATGTTTGGGGACAAGCAGGAACCAAATAATACGTCCAGCAACTAACGCTTCAATTCAATAGGAGACCCGCGCGGTCTCCTTTCTTTTTATTTACGCCATCATTTGAGTTTCAACTTCTGCCTAAACAGGACTCAGTTTCCAGCTTACATATATGTGAACATGTTCACACTCAAAAAACAAGTTGAAAGCTACGAATACTGCATCAAAAGAAATCTAGGTAAGACAGAACAATAAATCGACTGTTGTATAAAACATACAACAATTAGAAACATTTGTAAGACGTGCTC
>NZ_GL883675.1 GCF_000205025.1 Parasutterella excrementihominis YIT 11859
ACTTTTAGTGCCCTAGTTTCGCAATTTTTCAGAAAACGATTCGCTGCATTACTTACGAGTCTTTTTTCTTCAGAAAATTCTGGGAAAACCTTTCATCTGCTGTGTCCTTTTAGCCGCCAAACTAAAACCTCGACCGCTTCTCCTGATTGCGCTCATTAGCCGGCGCCAGAACGATTTTCAAACAAGCCCGCGTCCATCCGATTGGGAAATTTTTCGAAAATTAGCACAATCTTTTCAGACTAAAACTCCTGTATGAAGTATCCTTAGGTAAACGAAAACCCTGATTTCCTAAATAACAACTATGAAAATATTTGTCCGCAAAAATATTCTTCTCTCCTTCTCAGTAGTTGCCGCCCTCCTGCTTTCTGCATGCTCAATGGATCCGGACGTCGAAATCACCAATGAAAACGTTAAAGACGCCGTCAGCAGCCTCTCAAAAGCAGATGCAGCCAAAGTAGCCGCTCTCGGCGGGGACAAATATCTTCTTGGTAAAACCTTAAATAAGGTGAGCAAGCAGCTGCCTGCCGATTACTACAATTATGAGATCAACGAGTTGGTTGAACACGCCCGTTTGAATCGAAATTTCAATCTTGCTCAGGCTAATAAAGGAGAACTTACTCCCGAGACGGTCAGATCAGATTTTGCTGAAAGTCCCGAAGAAAAGTCTATTGAGATCTCTGAAATCAGCATGCAAGACCATTATTTAAGAGCTCTCAGAACCGAACTTAAACGACCTTTGCCTTTAGGCACTGCCACCCTCGGAAAAGGCGTTCTGACGTGCAGAAAAAAAGACAACCTGATTGCGCTTGACGAACTGGAATCTCAAAACGCAGAAGCCTTCAAAAAAGAAAAAGCCCGCAAACTCAGACGTAAAGAATGTCATGAGATGAAACGTCCGGCAAAATTAACGCTTCGCGCAGAAGAAAAGGGTTTCGGTGGAAAAACTATTTTTAGAACGGCAAGAGGCTGGGTGGATGCAAGAGATCTGACAGACAGGACACCGGCCGAAGAATTAGCCAAGATGAGAGAAGAAGCCCAGGAAAAACTGACTTATCTGAAGAACCATCCTGCTCCTCAGTTCTATCATGTCTTCAGACCTCTTCTTGATATTTCCGCAAAGAATCCGACACGAATCAAATTAGCCCAAAAAGCGATTCTTATCAATATGGCTCAGCATAAGGAGTCTTGGGATCAGGCAACTGCACGCTTCGTGCAGGAACAACGAGACTTCGCTCGGTCAGAATATTCCTGCTCCTTCGAAAAAGACTGCTCTGAAAATCAAAAAGGCAACCTCAGAATGGCTTACTACATTCATACAGCTGCCCCGAAGAACGTAAAAGTCGGCACGCTACCTTGTGAAATTTCTAACGTCTCAGGTTGCCGAAATTTCACGAACTAACTCAAGGCATTCCTTAAAAACGCTCGAAATTATCGAGCGTTTTTCACATCCGCAGGAGGAACAATCTTTTGAGTACGGCTAGACTTCATAGCTTCCTGTTTTTGAACGGAAGCCGCATGGAGACCCTCAGCAACTCTGAGCAGGACTTGACGGTCTCTTCTTGAAAGCTGAGATATCACCGAGTCCTCTGAGATCAAACTCCTCGCCCCGCTTTTATCGTCGGTGCGGCCCAGAAGGTAATCGGTAGAAACGTTCAGTGAATTGGCAAGACGCACTAAAGCGTAAAGCGTCGGAGATCTTGAACTGCCCTGATTCTCATAAAGAGAAAGAACCGGCTGAGGTATCGCGCTCAGACTCGAGAGCTCGGCTTGAGTAAGGTTGTTTTCGTGTCTAAGCTGTAAAAGCCTCTGACAAAGTGTTCTTCTAATTTTAGGATCGGATCCCATTCTTCCTCCTGTCCTGTTCAGGCAAACGGAAATCTTATCACGTTAATTGGCTATTTGTTCGCAATAAAGACCCTGTAGTAAAACCTCATTTAAATAATTTTTTCCTTTTCTTTTATAGTGATACACGATTTTAGTACAAAAAAATAACTTACAAATAAATCCAAAATACGGGATATTTGTACCTTCCCTACCAATTTTACTAATTTTCGAGTCCCCCACTCCGCATCTTTTTCAGCAATCCTCTCAAAAAAGCATCAACCGCCATTCGCTTCTCAAAATGTAGTTAGATTCATCGGATATGCCCTCTCCCATAGCTAAAATATCCTCGACATGCGCTTTCAAGCGCCTCTTTTTATTTCGGGAAAAACAATGGAATTACAGAATCAACTTAAGCAGATGGCTGCCAAAGCTGCCCTCGAATATGTTGTCGAGGGAGAATATCTTGGCGTAGGCACCGGAACAACGGTAGGATTTTTCATCACTGAATTAGCTACTTCCGGTAAAAAAGTAAAGGGCTGCGTTTCCAGTTCGGAAGCCACGACCCGACAGCTTCTCGCCTACGGCATTCCTGTCTGCGATTTGAATGATATCGTTGATTACCTTCCTGTTTATATTGACGGATGCGATGAAATTGACGGCAATTTCTGCATGATCAAAGGCGGCGGCGGAGCACTAACACGCGAGAAGATTGTCGCTCAGGCATCTGAAAAATTTGTCTGTATCGCTGACGAAAGCAAGGTTGTAAAACAGCTCGGTGCTTTCCCTCTTCCTTTAGAGGTCATCCCGATGGCTGTGAGCTCTGTCTCCAGAGCAATGGAAGATTTAGGCGGTCATCCGGTTGTTCGTGATTTCATTACGGACAACGGCAACAACATCATCGATGTGCACGGTCTTCAGATTAAAGAACCGCAGCTGTTGGAAAACGCCATCAACAAAATTCCGGGCGTTGTAACCTGCGGCATTTTTGCTCACAGAGGCGCCGACGTCCTCCTCGTTGCTTCGGAAGCAGGTATTAAAGTTACAAAGCCCAAGAAAAGCTTCTTCTCTTCACGAAAAGCTAAATAACTAAAGTTCTATGTCGAGGGAGCGGCGCTAAAGCGCCGCTCTTTTGTTTAGTCGTTCAAGAAATATTCAACTGTCGTTACGACGCGAACATTCTTTATGAAGGGCGTATTGTCATCTCTATCGGTAATAGAGAAGACGCCTTGGTTAGCCCTTCTGATCTTCCCGAGTTTTGAGCCGGAGTCTTCAGCGAATTTTTTAGCTGCTTCCTTAGCGTTTTTCGTCGCAATCTCGATCATCTTTGGCTTGATTTCGTTCAAACCGGTAAACGAATAATTGATCATATAGCTATAGTCGTTCGTCAGAGCAACACCTTGCTTCAGAAGCTCTCTCTGGGCCTCCATAAGCTTCCGAACTGTGTCTACTTTGTCCGTCGCAATCGTGATGACCTGAGTGATAATGTAGCGGAAAGGCGGCCGGTTAGGCCCGTAATTATTTGCCAAAGTATCGTTAACTTTTGGCGCAGCTAACGAGATTTCAGAAGGGTCAATTCCTCCTTTCTTTAAAAAGTCAAAAACAGTGTCTTGCTTTTTCTCCAGGTTGTCATAAACCGTAGCGAGGTCATTGCCCATTTCATTAAAGCTCAGCGGCCAAATGACATGATTTGCTTTGACTTCTTTTTCGCAAAGACCCTTAACCGTCACGATGCGGTCTTTGTTTAAAAGTGCATTGACACCGTCCCCTACTTGGTTTCCGAAGAGGGCAATACCGCCTATGAACCCGGCGGCCAGGATAATGCTGGGAATTATTTTTCCTTCCACGACCTATTCTCTCTTAACTTAGTTACTAATTTTGAAGTGCGGTACGAATCGCATCACCTACGGCCATCGCCGACATCGGATTCTGTCCGGTGATCACTCTATTATTAACAACGACATGAGACTGGAAGTTATCCGAACACTGAAATTTGGCTCCATGTTTTACTAAAGCAGTTTCCAGAGCAAACGGGACGACCTTATCTAAACCAATACCCTTTTCTTCCGAATTTGTAAAGCTGTTGATTTTCTTTCCGTCCACAAGATACTTGCCGTTTGAAAGTTTCACATTTACTAAAGCGGCCGGTCCGTGGCAAACAGCAGCAACCACACCGCCGTTTTCATAAATCTTAGAAGTTATGGCAGCTAATTCTTTATTGTCGGGAAAGTCCCACATGACGCCATGGCCACCGGCAAAAAAGACAGCCTTATATTCTTCGGGTTTAACCTCAGACGGTTTCATGGTGAAATTGATTTTTCTCTGTGCAGAAAGATCCTGCGCAAAAGCCTTATTAATCGGATCGGAAGCGTCCTGTCCTTCGACAGGGCATTCGCCGCCCTGAGGACTGACGAAATCAATTTCGTACCCTGCGTCCTTCAATACTTTCCAGGGATGTGTCACTTCTGAGAGCCAGTAGCCCGTCTTTTTACCTGTGTTTCCCAGTTCTCCATGACTGGTAATTACGAAAAGAATTTTTCCGGACGTTTTTGGTTTTTCCTCAGGAACTGCCGCAGCCGAAGTTCCTCCAGCGGCCGCTGCAATAGGCATACAAGTTAAGAACGACAATGCGTTCCTACGCAACATTCTCATTTTTAATCTCCTCATTATCGAGTTATTTTGGATTGTATTTCTCGGGATAACCCTTAAATTTGCACTTCTCCCACAATGGGAAAAAATTAAAAGAAAAATAATTTTCAAAATCTTTTATATTGCAATCAGGGCGTTGGACTATCTTGGAGGAATTATTCAAAATTTTTACATTCAATCGAGATGACAAGTATTTTTTTTTCCTATAGAATTCAATTCTCTTTTGGAGAGGTGGCCGAGTGGTTTAAGGCGCACGCCTGGAAAGCGTGTAAACCCTTTAAAGGTTTCGGGGGTTCGAATCCCCCCCTCTCCGCCAATCACTTCTTTGCATACGTTCGTATGTGACCCGACACCTAAAATCCCCTTTATTACGAAGCCTTCGTAATGACTACCTTGCGTATGGAGTTTCTTACAGCCGTGATTAAACGGTCACTTAGACGGTCACCTGTTTTCTAAATTGGTCTCCTGGAAATATTATTTCTCGGTTCAGAAGTGGAATTAGTTATAAATAAAACTCGGCAAATCCTATTCAAAATGTCGTTTGTGCTGCGAATTTTTATAACCCCTCTAACATAGCTATCAACCAGATTATTCAAAAAGCACACATAGGAAAGATGCTTGCTGTCTGAATTAATCCCATCGACAATGAAAAAACAGAAAAAGCATCTCCTCTCAGAACAGACAGAATCGCTGGTAGTCGCTTTGAGTCTTGGATAAAAGACGGCTGCTCTGAAACAAAAAAGAGGATAAAGAAACCATGAAGCCCAATGGGCTAATAGATAGCTTATGACAAAGAAAAGTGGAACGAGAATATGTTGATTTAACCAAGTTCATAGCTCTGACGGCTTAGGCCATTCCATTAAAAAATTAGCCGAAACGTTATATCCCAGAATATCAAAGTGAAGAGAGTTGGTTATAGGAAAAGTCAATCACAGCTTCTAACTTTGACTCAACCACCCTAGAAGAAATTTTCCGACTTAAAAGAGGAGCCCATTCGGGCAGACGTTCTTTAAGCCAATTGGCAGTCATTTTCGTGCATATTGCGGTGGTAAGCGTTCTCTTCAGAACAAGGAGTTAATATGGCGTCAAAATATTTGATTTACAAAAACAGAAAAAATGAATTTAAAAAATTATTGGACAGAGCGGTCAAATTAGATATTGTGTCAGCCTTTGTCTCAAGAAACGATATCTTCAATGACACCATTGAGAGAGCTAAAGATGGAAAACTAACGGTCAGGCTTCTTGCTGGAATAAGCAATGCTATTTCTGACCCCGATGTTCTGCTTAAAAAGCTCCTAACATTGAAATAAGAGTACTTTCTGAAAACATATCAGAAAATAAAAAAATGGGGTTTTCCACCCAAAAATCTATATATTCACTGATCACTCTGGTAAAAAAAGAGTTCCTTTAGGAAGTGCAAATTTCACAAATGGAGAGTTACAAAAAAACGAGGAGATTCTCCTTCTCCTTGAAAACCCAGATTTGATAGATGAAATTTCCGATTATTTTGAAGGGCTATGGCAGCAAACCTTCCTTTTTGAAGACGCTGACAATAGTTACAGGAACTTACACGTTAGACAAAGAAGCCAAAGGATGAATATAGACAAAAATCTCTCAAAACAACCAGTTAAAAATAGAACACTTTCTTTAATGCTCACAGATTCATTAGAATTGCAAAAAATCATTCTCTAAATATTGTCGATTACTCGAAGAAGCAAAATCACAGCATGAGTCAGGTCTTGGTCTCAAAGTAGCACTTGATACAATCGGCGAAATGCACGATCTACTCCTTCACCACAAAGGAACTTACACAAAAGAAGAAGTTAATAAACTTACAGGCACTTCTGATCCTTACATGATATTAGGTAGCCAAGAACGTTGGCCACTCAACACGCATATCATTGAAGAAGATGGCAAGCGGGTTTTGTGGATATTGAGAGATTTTGCATCTAGAGAACTTCCAAAGAACTCTCAAGAAAAGAAAATAAAGTTCTAGAAGTTTTAGAACAATTGACAAATATTCCCTCCCTGAGGAGTGGAATATCACGTTCTAGCCGACTGATGGCTATAGCCAGACCAGATGTTGCTTTTTCTTACAACGGTCGATCAAAAGAAACTTTGGACTTCTTAGTTGGAATTGAAGACTCTGATGCTCAAAACTCAAAGAAAAAATTGAAAACTATGGGTTAATACTCGACTGGGTCTAGACTCAACCGTGGTACCTCCAATTGTGGTACGGGTTTAAATAGTGAAGAAAAGGCAATTGGAAATAAAGGGCCGCAGTCATTGATTTTTTAGTCTACGACTATCATGGTGATTATGAGAAAGGCCTTAAGGGAAGGATTTTATATTTCCTACAGGGAGGCACTCTTGAAGATGATAGTCAAGTATAAAAAAGATGCTCCTTTTGTAAGGTCTTAAAGAATTGCCGCACACTTGGTGTGTACCTAAGTGTGCGTGGTTTTTACTACTCAAGCAATAGGAAGCGCCGGTACGTGCTGGCGGAACTCGTACATCTACGGCCAGTCCACCAGCAACCTCGATGGGTCTGTTTTTTTAGCCGCTCGTCAATAGTCTATGAAGAGGGAGAAAAAATCCGCGCAAGTTTTAGCGACGCTCTTTGCGAAGTTGAATTTGCGACTATTCCTAGAAACTAACTTAAAACTTTCAGCCTGGTAAGAACACAAGGCTTGCTCCTAGGAGTGGCATAATTAAGAACTACTGATTTGTATCTTTTAATGAACAAATCTAAAGGCGCTTCACTATAGAAGGCCTCAAATATAAATTTATAGAAAGATTGCCATGACTTATAAGAAGCATATATCGCAAAGCAACGACTTATTAGACCGATTCTCGTCGGCTTTTGCGGGTATAAAAAGTCATTCCAATCTTCCGAGCGGTACAACGCCATTCATCTGGGCGATCGCGGTTCTCATTGTCGTCATCTTCTCGGCTTTCTATTTCAACGTCCGAGCCAATAACGAAACTATTCTCAGAACTAATCTGATGAAAAGCACGGCAAAGGTGGCTGATAACATCGAAATGAGAATGCGCGGCATCTCCGCCAATATGGCCCGCATGATTGAAAAAATGGAACTAGACGGCATTAATTCTGCCGTTGTAAATAAGTACGGCAGAGAGATCATCTCGTCGAGCCCGGAAGTCATTCTGCTTCGCGTCATTGAGCCAAGCGGTAAGGGCCTGGAATCAGTGGTTAATCCCCGCCTCGGCAGAAGTGACCTTCGTCAATACAACTATTTAGACTACCCTCAGGTTGTACGCGATGCGATCGGAGATGCCTTCCTCTCTAACCGAGTCTCTTATTCTTCCTTCTGGTTTACGCCCGGCGACATCTCTTCGCCCTCGGTCGTCATCATTTATCCGTTTGCAATCGGTGAGAAAACATATGCCCTGCTCGCCAGACTGTCACTGAACAAACTTTTGGAGGTTTCCACTCCACAGTCGCTTCTTTCCGACTATGAGTTCTCCTTCCTCCACGGAACAAAGGAAATTGCCGGCCGAGCTGCCTACAACCCGCCGGATGACTACACCATCCCGAGTTACGTACGCGCAGCCGATCCGCTGCCGCCTTCCATTCAGTTATACGGCTGCAACGTACTCGAAAGCCCGATGATCTTTGCCAGCCCGCTGATCTACTGGCTGGGGGCTCTGATGTTGTTCCTGCTCCTCTCGCTCTTTTTCCTCAACCGTGAAATGCGCCGGAATCAATCCGATCTGGAACGCGCTCTAAAGGAACTGGAGCTCCGCCGCTCGATCGAAGATTCCATGAACCTGGCTTTGGTCATCACTGACTTGGACAACAAAATTGTCTACACCAACGGCCAAACCGAAGAAATTACGGGATACTCCGAAGAGGAACTCCTCGGCAAGACACCGCCTTATCCTTTCTGGGGAGACAGCTCCGAACTTCCTTCTCAGCTGCTAAAAGATCGTCCCCACGAAGAGCCCGGTAAACCTTATCGCTTTGACCTGACAATCCGCTGTAGGAATGACGAAACGCTAGAAGCACTGATGCTGGCGATGCCCTTCTACTCGGCATACAACGAGCACATCGGCTGGATTTATATGATCCAGGACAACACCGTCGAGGCTCAGTCCATGAACCTCACGAACGACTCCATCGCTTCGTACGAAAGACTTCTGAACTCTGTCTTGTCTTGTATTTCCGCTGTGATGCAGAAACCAACCGGAAGCATGCTTGGTATTCACAACAACCACTACACGGAACAGCTCGGAAACACCGCTGACGGCCACTTAGAGATTTCCAAGGCATTTAAAGAACCGTTCGATCCTCAAGGCAATCGTCAGGGAGAGGTTTGGGTCGACTCCCTTGGCCGCTGGTTCTCAGTAGCGGAAGCCAGAGTGACACTTCCGGGCGGCTCTCACGTCACGCTTCAGTCTGCTCTGGACATCACTAAGAGAAAAATCAATGAGCAGGAATTTGAAGAGCAGACCAGCAAGATGGAAAACTCTTCCCGCTTGATTACGCTCGGCGAGATGGCCTCTACGATCACGCACGAAATTAATCAGCCGCTCACCGCGATTACGGCTTACGCCAATACGGCCTTAGAAGTGATTGACCGAGCACCTGAAGTGAACAAAACTCAGGTACTTGAAATCTACCGAAAAATTGCTAATCAGGCCGCACGTATCGACAAAATTATTAAGAACATCAGAGCATTTGCCAAACGTCGCCCGACTACATTGGAATGCGTATCCCTGAACAGCGTCTTCTCTGACACGATGGAACTCGGACGTTTGATCGAGAAGAAATATGCCGGTGTCCACGTCGTCTACGAACTGCCGGCCGTGGTGCCTGATGTGATCTGCGACCCGGTTCAGATCATGCAGATCCTGATGAACCTGATTCGCAACGCAGCAGAAGCTATTCTTGAGCACGGTAGCAAAGACAAAACGATTACGGTCAGCGCGAAAGTCGGTGCAAAGGACGTCGAACTGTCTGTCGGCGACCACGGCCCCGGTATCAGCGATACCATGAAGGCTAGTCTGTTCACACCCTTCTTTTCTACCAAGAAGAACGGTCTCGGCTTGGGTCTGAGTACTTGTCAGACGATTGCAGAATCGCATAATTCCAGACTCCGAGTGAGGGATAATGAGGGCGGAGGCACCGTCTTCTTCTTCGACTTGAAGATTTGCTTCACCAAGGATTCCGAGAACAAGAAACAAAATTAATTGTGTATCTAATTAAGGAGATACAACTTCTGTACTACCCAGGGGTGTGATTAAGATATATAATATCTTCACGTGATACAAAGTATCTCAGTTAGCGATTCTTATCATCCTTTAGATTAAGATAACGGATTGCTTGTAAAAAGAAATTAATTAGAAAGGCACATGATGATTCAGATGACCTCGAAACCCTACACTCAAGAATCTCCGGATACCGCAGGTGTTGTGTATATCGTTGAAGACGACGAAGCCGTACGTGATTCTCTCAAGTGGCTTCTGGAAGCTTCCAGCTACCGTGTTGAACTTTTCGAAAGCGGTGAAATGTTCCTTGCCAAATTCGATCCGAACGCTATCGCCGTTCTCGTCCTTGACGTCAGAATGCCGGGCATGAGCGGTTTGGAAGTCCAGGAACACCTTATCGCCCGTAAGTGCGACATTCCTATTATCTTTATCTCCGGTCACGGCGACGTTTCGATGGCAGTCTCCACCTTGAAGAAAGGTGCGGTCGACTTCATCGAAAAACCCTTCGACCAAGCAGCTCTGCGCTCTTTAATCGAAAGAATGCTGCAGGAAGCCCGTCAGCGCAAGGCCAAGGCTGAACAGCGCTCCTTGAACGACGCTCTTCTGAGCAAACTGACTCCGAGAGAGCAGCACGTTCTCGAAAGAATTGTGAGCGGACGCCTGAATAAACAAATCGCGGCAGACTTGGGCATTTCCATTAAGACCGTTGAAGCTCATCGCGCTTCCATTATGGATAAGACCAATTCCGGCACCGTCGCAGACCTGATGCGCGTCGTAATGAATGCGAACAGACCTCCTGTCAAAGACTCCGGTTCTATGAGATAGTCTTTTAGACAGCGTCGCTAAGGAAGGCCCACTGCCTTCCTTTTCTTTTTTGTGCGCCTATTCTTTCGACGATCTTTGTTACTCGTTCTTGTGACTAAAAAGTTTAGCCAAGCTGAATATCCTTACAATGGTTCGGTCTTAGTTACTATCTTTTAACAACAATGAGCGCAAAAATAATTGATGGAAAAGCACTGGCGCAGTCTGTTCGAACCGGTTTGAAAGAAAAGGTAGAACAATTCAAATTAAGCTCGAGAGCACCCGGCCTGACCGTTATTCTCGTCGGTGACAACCCGGCGAGCCAGGTCTACGTCCGCAACAAGATCAAAGCATGCTCTGATGTCGGCATTACCTCTAAATTGGAAAAGCTGCCGGCTGAAACTTCAGAAGCGGAGTTATTAGCACTTTTGGAGAAACTCAATGCCGACGATTCTGTGGACGGAATCTTAGTCCAGCTGCCCTTGCCTCGTCATATCAACGAGCAAGAGGTCATTGAGACGATTCGTGCGGATAAAGACGTCGATGGTTTCCACGTTGCCAACGTCGGTTCAGTTGTTACCGGCATCGGCGGTTTCCGCAGCTGCACGCCCTACGGCGTCATCAAAATGCTGGAGTCTGTGGATTATCCCCTGACCGGCGCCCATGCTTTAGTCATCGGAAGAAGCAATATTGTCGGGAAACCGATGGCGATCATGTTGCTGGAGAAAAATGCCACTGTCACGGTCGCCCACAGCAAAACCAAGAATTTGAAAGAGCTCGCTCTTCAGGCCGATGTCATTGTCGCTGCGGTCGGTAAAGAAAAAGTCGTCACGGCCGATATGGTCAAGCCCGGCGCCGCAGTGATTGATGTGGGAATGAACCGCAATGCCGAGGGCAAACTCTGCGGAGACGTCGACACCGAGGAAGTTGCAAAAGTCGCCGGGTATATCTCACCGGTCCCCGGTGGTGTCGGCCCCATGACCATCGCAATGCTTCTTTCCAATACGGTAGAAGCCTATGAAAGGCGTCTGCAAAAAATATCTCAGTAGGAATCAATACATGTCTGATTTAATTAACATTCTGAGCATCATCGACGATAAATCTCAACTGATCAACTTTCCGAAACTTGATCCGAACAGCTTCAAGCCGGCTGTCCTTACATTGATTCAACGCTTGAAAGACACAGTAAAGGCGGTTAAATCTTCGAACAGAGAACCGACTTGGGACACTTTGGTAACACCGATAGAAGATGCTTCCGAAAACCTTTCCTATGTTTGGTCGGTTGTCGAGCATTTAAACAGTGTTGCCGACACGCCTGAGTTAAGAGTAACGATTAATGAACTTCTTCCTCCGATTTCCGAAGTATTTAGCGAACTCGGCATGGATGAGAAACTCTATGCGAAGTACAAAGCTTTGAAGGCCGAGAAAGCTTTCGAAAAATTCTCTGCAACTCGTCAGCGGGTCATTAATAAAGAATTAGAAGGCTTTGTTCTCGCCGGCGCTGAGCTGGATGAACCGGGCAAGAAGAAGATGGCCGATATCAATCGAGAAGAAGCCGAACTTTCTCAGAAGTTCTCGGAAAATCTTCTTGACTGCACCAATGAATTTGCGCTGTATCTTCCGGAAGACACCGATGAACTCAAGGGGGTGCCGGAAGCTGAACTGCATCTTTTTGCTCAGCAGGCAGCTGCCGAAGGCGCCAAAGGCTACAAAATCACCCTGCATATGCCGAATTATCTGCCCATCATGCAGTACGCAGAAAACAGAGATCTTCGCGAGAAGATGTATCACGCATACGTTACCCGTGCATCTGATTTCTCTCCGGCAGGCAAGGACAATCTTCCGATCATCAACCGTCTGCTTGAACTTCGTGTTGAAGATGCTCACCTCTTGGGCTATAAAAACTTCGCTGAAGTTTCCTTGGTTCGGAAAATGGCTGAGTCTCCCGAACAGGTCGTTTCTTTCCTGCGCGAGCTAGCTGCCAAAGCCAAACCGGCAGCAGAAAAAGAAATGGAAGAGCTCATTGATTACGGCAGGAACCAACTCGGCATCAAGGACGTCCAAACTTGGGATCTTTCCTTCATCAGTGAAAAACTCCGTGAAGCAAAGTTCTCTTACTCTGAAAATGAAGTAAAGCAATACTTCACGGAACCCGCTGTTCTTAAAGGAATGTTCGGACTCGTCGAGAAGATGTTCTCGATCAAAATCAAAGAAAAGAAAGCGCCCGTCTGGAACGATGACGTCAAATTCTTTGTCATTGAAGACAAGGAAGGCAAAGAAATCGCCGGATTCTATATGGATCTTTATGCCCGCAGCGGAAAGAGAGGCGGCGCATGGATGAACGATCAGATCTCCCGCCGAGAGGTCAACGGAAAAATTCAAAAACCGATTGCCTACCTCGTCTGCAACTTTGCCGCACCGGTCGGAGACAATCCTTCCCTTCTGACGTTAAGAGACGTCGAAACGATTTTCCACGAATTCGGCCACGGACTTCATCATATGCTGACTCGCCAGACAGAATTGGCCGTTTCCGGCATCAGCGGTGTGGAGTGGGATGCGGTTGAAATGCCGAGCCAATTCATGGAGAACTTCGTTTTGAATTGGGATGTGATGCAGACCATAACGCACCATGTCAAAACCGGCAAGACTATGCCGCGCGAACTCTTCGACAAACTGGTAGCTGCCAAGAACTACGGCGCCGGAATGGCAAACGTTCGTCAAATCGAATTTGCCCTCTTCGACATGCTCCTTCATATGGACACCCATCCGGAAAAGGACACGGTTAACAAGATCTTGAACGAAGTCAGAAAAGAAGTCGCTATCGCATTCCCGCCTGAATACAACCGTTTTGCCAACTCCTTCTCGCACATCTTTGCAGGCGGCTATGCGGCAGGCTACTACAGCTACAAGTGGGCTGAAGTACTGTCTGCAGACGCCTTCTCGCTGTTCCAGGAAAAAGGCATTTTCAATCCTGTGGTCGGAAACAAATGGCTGGACGAAGTTCTCTCCCGCGGCGGCAGCCGTCCTGCAATGGAAAGCTTCGTTGCATTCCGCGGCCGTAAACCTTCGGTCGACGCCCTCCTCCGCCAATACGGACTTGTGGAGTCCAAATGAGCATCACGATTACTACTTGGAACGTCAATTCCCTGAAGGTTCGTCAGCCGCAAGTTTTAGACTTCCTGAAGGAGACTGAAAACAGCATTCTCTGTCTTCAGGAACTCAAGATGCAGGAGGCAGACATCGACGCTAGCGCCTTCAAAGAAATCGGATACACGCTGGATGCATTCGGCCAGAAAACCTACAACGGCGTAGCCACGATCCTTCGTGATCCGCTGACTTTTCTTCCGGACGAGGAAGTTCGCAACATCCCCGGTTTTGAAGATCCGCAGAGCCGTCTCTTAGCCGCAACGGTGCGGGTCGGCTGCGAAAGGCTCCGCGTCATCAACGGATACTTCCCGAACGGGGAAACGGTTGAGAGCGAAAAGTTCCCTTATAAACTTTCTTGGCTGGAAGCCTTAGCCGAATGGCTCCCGAGCCAGTTAGAGCAATACCCCAACCTCGTTTTGCTCGGCGACTTTAATATCGCTCCGGAAGACAGAGATGTTTGGGATCCGGAATCCTGGGCCGAATCCGTGCTTTGCACACCAAAGGCCAGAGAAGCTTTTCAGCGTCTTATCGATCTCGGATTAACGGATTCCTTCCGCGCTTTTGAACAGCCGGAAAAATCCTATTCCTGGTGGGACTATCGAATGATGGCTTTCAGAAGGAATCGCGGCCTTCGCATCGATCACATTTTGATTTCCAAGGCTCTTGTCAGCAAGAACCTTGGCGTTGAAATCCACAAGAAAGTTAGAGGAAATGAGCGCCCGAGTGATCACGCACCCGTGACACTAACGCTCGATCTTTAATTCCTGAGCCGGCTGTATCGCCGGCTTTCTTTTTAGCGCTCTGGCGCGAAGCTGACCGCACCCTCCGTCAACATCTTGAGCTGCAGAATCACGGAATTTAAGCAGTATTCCGTTAGCCCGGCATGCTTCCTTAATTCTTTCGATCTGCTCTGCCGACGGGCGCTTATAGGGACTGCCTTCAACAGCGTTGACGGGAATCATGTTGAGGATGGCCTGCCGCGACCACAGCGGAGCGAGCGCTTCAATTTCATCAACTCCGTCGTTGACGCCGTTAATCAAAGTCCACTGATATTGGATCGGATATTTCCCAACCTCTGCGTACTTTGCGCCGAACTCTAATATTTCCTTGACAGTCAGCTCCGCAGCTCGGGGCAACAGACTTCTGCGCTTCTCATCCATTGCGCTGTGCAGAGAAATTGCCAGAGCCGGTTTGATTTGGGATTCCATTAAGGCTTTGAAGAGTCTTTTATCGCCGACGGTAGAGATAACAACTTCTTTATATCCGATGCCGGAATACCGAACGATATGTTCAACCGCAGAAAAAACGGAACGAAGATTATGAGAAGGCTCGCCCATACCCATCAAAACTACCTTCTTAACAGGCGCATTCCTCATGGCGTATTGAACTTGACCGGCAACCTCCAAGTCAGTTAACTGACGTATGAGACCGCTTTTGCCGGTCATACAAAAGACACACCCGACTGCGCATCCGACTTGCGTAGAAACACAAACGCCCTCTCGCGGAAGAAGAACACATTCGATCAGCTGACCGTCGTAAGCTTTAAGAACCCAGCGCGTTCCGGTCTCGGATTCTGCCTTTTCCTGAGCAGTTAATTGATTGGCTAAGTATTCCTCCATTTGAGGCAATATCGCCTCGGCAGCAGCAGGCAAGCGCACCTTACTGCGGTTCAGAGGTTTGCCGGAATACCAATTGCGCCAAAAGCGTTCGATGTGAACGCTTTTACAGCCGGCTTGGATAAGTTGTTGTTCAATATCAGCAATCTTCATAGAAGCAAATATTATCAAGCTCGTCAGTCTTCGCTTTCAAGTTTGAGCTCGGCGATTTTGCGTGTAATTGTATTTCGGCCGATGCCAAGTCTTGTTGCAGCGTCGACACGCCTTCCGTGCGTATATTCAAGTGCGGTTCCGATCACAATGCTTTCGAAGGTATCGGCAAGCTGCTTCATAAGATCTGGAGACTGATTTTTCAGCATCTCTTTGACCTCTCCTTTGAGCAGTTCCTCCCAGCTTCCGCCTGCAGGTGTGCTGCCCGAAACCTCGCCGTTTTTATGAACTTTTTCCGCTTCACCGTTGCGAACTTCCTCAGGAAGATCCGTCACTCGGATATGCTGGGAAGGTGCCATCACGACAAGCCAATTGCAGAGATTTTCTAATTGACGAACATTGCCGGGAAACGGGAAACGCTTCAAAAACTCCATCGCCTCTTCGGACATGAGCTTGGGTTCGACACCAAGATTCTCCGCTGACTTCTGAAGAAAATGATTGACCAAAAGCGGAATGTCTTCGGGTCTTTCCCTTAAGGGCGGCAAACGCAGACGAATGACATTGAGTCTGTGATACAAGTCCTCGCGGAACCGATTTTCCCGAACCATCGCCTCGAGATTTTGGTGCGTTGCCGCAATGATTCTGACGTTGGCTTTTAGAGACTGATGTCCGCCGACGCGATAGTAATAACCATCGGACAATACTCTCAGGAGCCTGGTCTGGAGTTCAGCAGGCATATCACCGATTTCGTCCAGAAACAGCGTGCCGCCTTCGGCTTGTTCGAAGCGTCCGTGACGAATCGCACTGGCGCCGGTAAACGCCCCCTTCTCATGACCGAAGAGTTCGGTTTCCATTAAGTCTTTCGGAATTGCCGCCATATTGATCGCGACAAACGGGGCATTGGAGCGCGGGCTGTGTTTATGAAGCGCTCGGGCTACAACTTCCTTGCCGGCGCCGGATTCTCCGGTCAAAAGGACGGTTGCCTTGCTTTGAGACAAACGTCCGATAGCGCGGAAGACTTCCTGCATGGCCGGCGCCTTACCGATGATTTCGGAAGCAGTCTCTTCAGCAGGAGTCTGTTCTTCTTCCTCACTCTCTTCCGTTGCACGCCGTACGAGTTCAATCGCTTTATCGATGTCGAAAGGTTTGGGAAGATATTCGAACGCACCGCCTTGGAAACTTGCCACGGCACTGTCCAGATCCGAATAGGCCGTCATGATGATGATCGGAAGTTTTGGGTAGGACTTCTTAATTTCGGCGAGCATTTCCAAGCCGCTTTTGCCCGGCATATGAATGTCACTCAAAATCAGGGCGGGCTGTTCTTTCTTGATCGCCTGCAGCACAGACTCGGCTTCACTAAAAGTTTTGCAGGGAATATCTGCCTTTTGAAGTGCTTTTTCTAATACCCATCTGATGGAACGATCATCGTCCACGATCCAAACATTTTTCATAACGATAAGGGAAACAAGATGCTGAAATCGGTACGGCCGGCTTCACTGCTGACCGAGATACTGCCGCCGTGCTGTTCAACGAAAGTCTGAACCAATGAGAGTCCGAGGCCGCTCCCCTGTTCTTTTCCGCTGACCAGCGGATAAAAAATACTGTCAGTCAGTTCTTTGGGTATGCCTTCTCCGTTGTCGATCACATGGATATTTAATGCCGTGCGGCAAAAACTTTGACCGACCTGAACATGATGGACAACACGGGTTTTAAGCGTGATACAGGCCGTACCCTGTGCTATTTGCTCGGATAAAGCTTCAGCGGCGTTGCGCATTAAGTTCAAGGAAATTTGTGTCAGCTGACCTCTGTCGGCCATCATTTCAGGTACACTGATGTCATAGTCGCGAACAACCTTTAACCCTTCCGGGAATTCCGACTGCACTAGAAGGCGAACACGTTCCAGGATTTCGTGAACATTGGTTGGCACAGGATGATAAAGCTGACGGTAAGGCGCGAGGATCTTATCGACAAGATGCTGGAGACGGTCGGCTTCACTAATGATCACTTCGGTAAATTCTTTATTTTCCGGATCGTGAAGCTCCCCTTCCAAGAGCTGTGCTGCGCCTCGAATCCCTCCGAGAGGATTCTTAATTTCATGAGCGAGATTTCTCAGCAGGCGCCGAGTATTTTCAGACAACTCATTCATATGACGTTCTCGCGTCATTTGAAGGGTCTTATCTGCCGGCACAATCTCGGCCAAGAGAATATTTTCGTCATCTGGGAAAGGATGAATGGTGACTAGAACCGGAATCGGTTCTGCCGGAGGACGCAGGAAATGGTCTAGTTCGTTCGGAACCAAAAATGAAGGCTCGGGATGCGCACGGTAATTTGCGAGCCATTCATCCGACGAATTCAGGTAATACTGAAGTTTTCTTTCTTTTAGAAGTTTGAGCGACTGCCCGGATAGAAATTGAGCCGCGGTATTGGCGTAAAGAATATCGCCTTCTTTATTACATGCAAAAAGACCGAGCCTGAGGAGATCGAAACTTTCTAAACGCTTAGCATCAAAACTCACGACATCCTCCGCTCGGTCATTTTGCTGTCTTTACTCAGACAGCCTCAAATTACTCTACTAGCTCGAATAGTACATGTCGTATTCTTCAGGTGTCACCGCCATCTGAGTACGTACGACTTCTTCATGCTTGAGTGCAATGTAAGAGGTGATCAGATCTTCGCTGAAGACTCCGCCGGCCGTCAGGAATTCATGGTCGGCAGCCAAAGCTTCCAAGGCCTGTTCCAAAGAAGAACATACGGTCGGGATCTTAGCGTTTTCTTCCGGAGGCAGATCATAGAGATTCTTGTCAGCAGCTTCGCCCGGATGAATCTTGTTCTGGATACCGTCCAAACCGGCCATCAGCAAAGCAGAGAAAGCCAAATAGGGATTGGCCATCGGATCGGGGAAGCGAACTTCAACGCGACGTGCCTTATCACTGGAAACGAATGGAATACGCAGAGAAGCAGAACGGTTACGGGCGGAATAAGCAAGTTTCACAGGAGCTTCAAAACCCGGGACTAAACGACGATAGCTGTTCGTTGTCGGATTCGTAATCGCGTTCAAAGCACGAGCGTGTTTGATGACGCCGCCGATGTAATAGAGAGCCGTATCAGAAAGCCCTGCGTAGCCGTTGCCGGCGAAGAT
The DNA here is from genome assembly GCF_000205025.1 of Parasutterella excrementihominis YIT 11859. Lineage (GTDB taxonomy): Bacteria > Pseudomonadota > Gammaproteobacteria > Burkholderiales > Burkholderiaceae_F > Parasutterella > Parasutterella excrementihominis. The sequence goes on from NZ_GL883675.1 coordinate 18,556, forward strand.
ATTCTTGCCGTCTTTCCAAATAGACTGATGAACGTGCATACCTGAGCCGTTGTCGCCGACAACAGGTTTCGGCATAAAGGTTGCAGTCATGCCGTAGGCTGCTGCCACATTCCAAACTGTGTATTTAAGAATCTGAGTCCAGTCAGCGCGTTTGGTCAGTGTGCTGAACAGCGTACCGATTTCGCACTGGCCGCAGCCGCCGACTTCATGATGATGAACTTCAACGGGAACGCCCTGTTCTTCAAGAAGTTCGCACATCTGAGAGCGGACATTGTAGAGAGAGTCAACCGGAGGAACTGGGAAATAACCGCCTTTGACAGTAGGACGATGGCCGCTGTTGGCGCCGTTCATATCCTTGCCGTTGCTCCAATAGCCTTCTTCACTTTCGATTTTGAAGAAGCTGTGATTCATTGTGGTGCCCCAGCTAACACCGTTAAAAATGAAGAATTCCGGTTCAGGTCCGAAGTAAGCATTGTCGCCGATACCGGTGCTCTTTAAGTAAGCTTCAGCACGATTGGCAACGCTGCGGGGGTCGCGATCGTATCCCTTGCCGGTAGAAGGCTCAACAACGTTGCAGGTCAGGATCATTGTCGGAATATCTTCGTCGGCGAACGGGTCCATACGGGCGCTGTCCGGATCCGGCATCAGCAGCATATCGCTGGCCTCAATGCCTTTCCATCCAGCGATGGAAGAACCGTCGAAAGCGTGACCTTCTTCAAACTTGTCTTCATCAAAAGCAGAAACCGGTACGGAAACGTGCTGTTCTTTGCCTTTGAAATCAGTGAAGCGCAAATCAACAAATTTGACGTTGTTGTCCACAAGCATCTGCATGATTTCAGCGCTGGTCTTAGCCATGGATATCTCCTTAGTAAATTTGGACGTAGCAATCAAAAAATATGTTCAACAAAGCTTATGCAAATTTCGTGCCAATTTTCGACATGCACGAAATCATGCATTCTCAAAGAGCCTCAGTAAGCAATCGCAAAAACTTTTGTAATGATGCACCTTTTTAGTGCAAAAAGGAACAATTTAGGGATTTTTTTATTGATTTTTGATCCGCAATAGAACATTGCGGCGAAATGGTGCATTTCTTCCGAGTGAAACAATTAGCGGCCGAAATCGGCCGCATAGTTTGATGTCGTACGCTGAGATCCTGTCAAAGAAAAGCTTCAAGCACCTCGTTCAAGAAAAGCCAGCCCTTCTCTGTCGTTTTGATTCTCTTGAGATGGTCGCAGACAAGACCTTTTTCTCGAAGTTCCGTCCAAATCGACTCAATAACATCGAAATCGAGGCCGGTCCTCTCGGTGTAAAAATCGAAGGGCACGCCCTCTCTCAGCCGAAGCGCATTAAGCATGAATTCAAATGGCAAATCTTCCGGATCAATGAGTTTCCGCTCGGCGATTTGAGTCTGATGTTCTTTAAACGATAAAAGCCATCGGGCCGGATCGCGATAGTTATAAAAACGCTCCGGACGTCCTTGAATGGTTATTTTTCCGTGGGCACCGGGACCGACGGCAAAATAATCTCCGAACTCCCAATAGTTAAGGTTATGCCTGCAGCGGTACCCTCCTTTGGCATAGGCAGACACTTCATAGTGATCAAAACCGCGGGCTGCGGTTTTATCCCTGACCAAATCGGACATATCTGAAAGCACATCGTCATCAGGAATCCCTTTGGGCGGAAATTTGGCAAAATAGGTGTTCGGCTCCAGGGTCAGCTGATAGCAGGACAAATGCGTCGATCCGAAAGAAAACGCGGTTTCCAGCTCTTCGTCCAGTTCCTGAATAGTCTGGCCGGGAAGCCCGAACATTAAATCCAGGTTGAAGTTCTCAAAGATCTTTCCGGCGCTTTCTGCAGCCCGCCTGGCTTCCTGCGAGTTGTGAACCCGGCCTAAAGCCCTCAATTTAGCGTCATCAAAACTTTGAATTCCGATCGAAAGCCGGTTGACACCGGCCTCCCTGAAGTCTTTAAATTTCTGTTCCTCAAAAGTGCCGGGGTTGGCTTCCAGCGTAATTTCGATGTTTTCGTGGAACGGAATATTGTTGTCGGCCGCTTCAATGATTCTGCCGATGGTTTCCGGCGCCATCAGAGAAGGAGTGCCGCCCCCGAAAAATATGCTCTTCAGCTTTCTTCTCTGGACACGGGCGCCCTGCTCTTTGAGCCCTTCAATGATGGCAGCCTCATAGAGTGCTTCCGGCGCCGGCCCTCTCAAGCCGTGAGAATTAAAGTCGCAGTAAGGACATTTTTTTAGGCACCACGGCCAGTGAATATATAAAGAAAGCGGAAGTTCTTTCAATTTACCAATTCCAACGTTCGGTTAATAAAGTGCGCATTTTTCTCATGGCTTTGCCGCGATGGCTGACGGCATTCTTTTCTTCGGCCGTCATCTGAGCAGCGGTCTTTCCGTCCGGCGTCACGATAAAGAAAGGATCGTATCCGAAGCCGCCCTCGCCTTTCGGTTCATAACCGATCGTGCCGTTCCAAAAATCAATCGCGATCAGCGGCTCGGGATCGTTTTCATCACGGACGGCGACAATAACGCAGGTGTAATGAGCGTTACGATTGTCTTTGTCTTCAAGTTCTTTAATCAGTTTTGCGTTATTTGCAGCATCTGAGCTCGGCTCGCCGGCAAAACGTGCACTCAGTACGCCGGGCGCGCCTTTTAAGGCATCCGAGCAAATTCCCGAGTCATCGGCAATGGCCGGAAGACCGGAATGTTTCGCCGCCCATCTGGCTTTTGCCAGCGCATTTTCCACAAAGGTACCGAAAGGCTCTTCTGCAGAAGGGATTCCCAAAGAACCTTGAGAAATCACTTCGGCACTCATCGGAGCAAGAAGCTCCTGCATTTCTTTCATTTTCTTTTTGTTATTGCTGGCGAGAACAATTTTCTTAGACATGTCTTTTTACTCCTCGGCAAGAGCTGCTCTCTGAGCTGCAAACAGCTGCTTCAGGCCGTCTTCAGCCAGCTTGAGCAAAGCATCGAGGTCTTCCCGACTAAAGGGTTCTCCTTCAGCGGTTCCCTGCAGTTCAACAAATTTTCCTGCGTCTGTCATCACGACATTCATATCCGTATCACTTAAATGATCTTCGTCGTAGTCGAAATCAGCAACTGGAACACCTTCATAAATACCAACTGAAAGTGCAGCGACTTGTCCTTTGAGCGGAGATTTTTCCAAGGAGCCGTTTTTAATGAGCCAATTGACGGCATCAGCGAGTGCCACATATGCACCGGTAATCGAAGCGCATCTTGTACCGCCGTCTGCCTGGGTCACATCGCAGTCAATTTTGATCATTCTCTCGCCGAGTGCTTCCATGTCCACCACTGCGCGCAGAGATCTTCCGATCAGACGCTGGATTTCCTGTGTGCGGCCGCTTTGCTTTCCTTTGGCGGCTTCTCGGTCCGTGCGAGTACCGGTAGCGCGCGGCAGCATTCCGTACTCCGCAGTCACCCAGCCTTTTCCCTGATCTTTGAGCCAGCCCGGGACCTTTTCTTCAACCGAAGCGGTGCAAATGACCTTGGTGCCTCCGACTTCAATTAAAACGGAGCCTTCGGCGTATTTTGTGTAGTGACGTGTGATCTTTATCGGGCGCAGTTCGTCTGCTTTGCGGCCGCTGGGACGGCTCCAAGTTTCTTCTGTCATTCATATCTCCTTCAACAATGTTCTGTCATTCTAATGAAGGCAGATTCGTAAACCATAATTTCCACCCGATCCGAACCTTGTGGAAGTTAGAGCCGGCTTCAAGGAAGGTAAAATACGGCGGCAGAAAGACCGTGCAATCCAGTTCAATCAAGCGCGGCAGAGAAGGAGTTTTGAATGAGTAATATTTCGAGTATGACGGGTTACGCGAATGCCAAAGTCCAAACCGACATGGGCTTGCTGAGCATCGACATGAGAAGCGTTAACTCTCGTTTTTTAGACTTAAGTTTCCGCGCTTCCGAAGAAATTCGTTTCCTCGAACCGAAATTCAGAGAGATCATCTCCGGCAAAATCGCCCGCGGCAAGATGGAATGCCGCTTGAATTTAGTGGATTCCGGCTTATCGGCGGATACGGCCTTAAATGAAGAAGCCCTCAACAAGCTTATGGCTCTTCAGACGCAGGTCTTAAAGACAGACCCTTCCGCCACAGCCCTGCGCGTCGCCGACATTCTGAATTATCCCGGCATCGTCGCCGCTCCGGTCCCCGATCCCGAAGTCTTCGCAAAGCAAGTGCTGACAGGCTTTGAACAGTGCCTCGCTGCATTTAACGAAAGCCGACAGCGTGAAGGCGCTGCTTTAGCTCAGGTTCTGCTCAAATACTGCACACAGATTGAAGACCTCGTCAATACGCTTCGTCCTAAGATTCCTGAAATTCTTCAGGCGCAAAAGGACAAACTCACCGAAAGACTTGAAGAAGCATTAGGTACCACGCTGGCAGACGGCGCTCAGATCACCAAAGAAGAAGTCAATGAACGCATCCGTCAGGAAATCACGCTTTACGGCATCAAGCTTGATGTCAACGAAGAGATGGAAAGACTGTGCACCCACGTCAAAGAAGTGAGAAGAACACTGGATCGCGGCGGCCCCGTCGGCCGGAAACTCGACTTCCTGATGCAGGAACTCAACCGTGAAGCCAATACGCTCGGCAGCAAAGCCGTTTCAATTTCGATGACGGACACGTCCGTCAATCTGAAGCTCGTGATTGAATCGATGCGCGAGCAAATTCAGAACCTCGAATAATTTTTCTTTTTCTGATAATCGAAGGGGCGCCCATCGGCGCCCCTTCTTGTTTCTTTAGCAGTTCAAATGATTAGTTCTTGCTGCGGTCGATATGACGGTGAGCAGAGATGAACGGCATCATGGAGCGCAGGCGAGCACCGACGACTTCAATCGGATGAGCGGCCGTCTGAGCACGGATGGAGCGAAGCATCGGAGCGCCGACTTGGTTTTCAAGGAGGAAGTTCTTAGCGTAAGAACCGTCCTGAATGTCGCTCAGAGCTTTTCTCATCGCTGCGCGAGCCTGGTCGGAAACAACCTTTGGACCGGTGACGTAGCCGCCGAACTCAGCGTTGTTAGAGATGGAGTAGTTCATATCTGCCAAGCCGCCTTCGTAGATCAGGTCAACGATCAGCTTCATTTCATGGCAGCATTCGAAGTAAGCCATTTCAGGAGCGTAGCCGGCTTCAACCAGGGTTTCGAAGCCCATCTTGATCAGTTCGGCAATGCCGCCGCACAGAACGCACTGTTCGCCGAACAAGTCGGTTTCGGTTTCTTCTTTGAAGGTGGTTTCAATGATGCCGGCCTTGCCTGCGCCGTTGGCAGCAGCGTAAGACATGGCGACTTCACGGGCTTTACCGGATTTGTCCTGGTAAACAGCGATCAGCTGAGGAACACCCGAACCTTCGGTATAGGTGCGGCGAACGGTATGGCCGGGAGCCTTCGGGGCAACCATCCAAACGTCAAGGTCGGCTCTCGGAGTGACCTGACCGTAGTGAATGTTGAAGCCGTGGGCAAAAGCCAAAGCAGCGCCTTCTTTCAGGTTCGGTTCGATTTGTTTTTTGTAGACCTCGGCGATCTTTTCGTCAGGAAGAAGGATCATCACAACATCTGCGTCTTTTGTCGCATCTTCGATTGTGGCTACCTTCAGACCGGCAGCTTCGACTTTCTTCCAGGAAGCGCCGTCTTTGCGGACACCGACAACGACGTCAACGCCGGAATCATGAAGATTCTGTGCGTGAGCGTGGCCCTGGGAGCCGTAACCGATGATAGCGACTTTCTTTCCTTTGATTAAAGAAAGGTCGCAGTCTTTGTCGTAATAAACTTTCATTTTAATTTTCCTCAAGTTATGAAGGTTGGAACAATAAATTAGAGGTGGAGCATTCGATCTCCGCGGCCGATGCCGCAGGAACCGGTGCGAACCATTTCAAGGATGCATTCCTTATCAACTGCTTTGAGAAAGGCATCCAGTTTGTCGGAATTACCGGTTAATTCAATGGTGTAGGTTTTATCCGTCACATCAATAATGCGTCCGCGGAAAATGTCGTTCAAACGTTTCATTTCCTCGCGATCCTTGCCGACAGCACGAACCTTGACAAGCATGAGTTCGCGTTCTGCGTACTCGCCTTCCGTCAAATCAACGACTTTAATAACTTCGATTAAGCGGTTGAGGTGCTTGGTAATTTGTTCGATGATTTCCGTGCTTCCCGGGCTGACAATGGTCATACGGGAAACCGTCGGATCTTCGGTCGGTGCAACGGTCAAAGATTCAATGTTGTAGCCTCGAGCGGAGAACAATCCGACCACGCGGGAAAGTGCTCCCGGCTCGTTTTCCAAAAGAATAGATAGAACGTGTCGATTCATCAGATTTTCTCCGAGCCTAAGATCATTTCCGTCAGTCCGCGTCCGGCTTTCACCATCGGCCAAACGTTTTCGGTCGGATCCACATGGAAATCAAGGAAGACGAGTTTGTCTTTGTATTTGCCGAAAGCATCCTTCAGAGCTTGTTCGACGTCTTCAGGACGATCGACCACAATACCGATGTGACCGTAAGCTTCCGCCAGGGCTTTAAAGTCCGGTGTCACTTCCATGTGAGAATGGGAGTAGCGGCGGTCATATTCAAGTTCCTGCCACTGACGAACCATACCGAGATAGTTATTGTTGAGCAGGATGATCTTGGGCGCTACGCCGAGCTGCTTAGCAGTGGCCAATTCCTGAATATTCATCTGAATGGAACCGTCGCCTGTGACGCAGACCACCGGTTTATCGGGATGAGCAACGCAGGCACCGATCGCATAAGGCAGGCCCACACCCATCGTGCCCAAGCCGCCGGAAGTCAGCCAATGGCGAGGCTTACGGAACTTAAGGAATTGGGCGCACCACATCTGATGCTGACCGACGTCGGTCGCCACGATCATATCGTCACCGCCGATTTCCTGCAGCTTCTGAAGAACGTACTGAGGCTTAATCACCGTATCGCTGTTTTCGTAGTGAAGGCAGTCTTTTTCACGCCAGCCGTTGATTCTGTTTTGCCACGCGGCAAGCTTTTCAGGATCGGGGCGCTTGTCGGTGGTTTCGAGCAGATTGAGCATGTCGGCGATGACTTCTTTCACGTCGCCGACAATCGGGATATCGACTTTCACGCGTTTGGAAATCGTGGACGGATCGATATCAATATGAATAATCTTGCGGCCGGGCTGTGCAAAGTTGGACGGCAAGCCGACAACGCGGTCGTCGAATCTGGAACCGATTGCGATCAGAACGTCGCAGTTCTGCATCGCCATGTTAGCTTCGTAGGTTCCGTGCATGCCCACCATGCCGAGGAACTTTTTATCGTCGGATGGCATGGCACCCAACCCCATCAATGTTGAATTGACGGGAATGCCGAGTTCAAAAGCTAAACGCTGGAGCAGTTCGCTCGCATTGGCAGAAACGATGCCTCCGCCGATATGGATCAAAGGACGTTCAGCCGAGAGAATTAATTGCAGTGCCTTTTTGATCTGGCCCAAATGGCCCTTCGTCAAAGGTTTGTAAGAACGAAGTTCCATGTTTTCCGGATATTGATATTCGCAGATCGCTGCGGAAACATCCTTCGGAATGTCGATCAAGACAGGACCGGGGCGGCCGGTTTTAGCAATATAAAAAGCTTTCTTAATCGTCTTGGCTAAGTCTTTTACATCTTTCACCAAGAAATTGTGTTTGACACAAGGACGAGAGATACCGACGATATCCACTTCTTGGAAAGCATCCTGACCGATCGCGAGGGTATTAACCTGACCGGTAAAAATAACCATCGGAATGCTGTCGGCATAGGCGGTCGCGATGCCGGTAACAGCGTTAGTAGCGCCGGGTCCGCTGGTGACCAAGGCTACGCCGACTTTATTAGATGCTCTGGAGTAGGCATCTGCAGCATGAGCTGCACCTTGTTCGTGTCGAACAAGAATGTGTTTGAATTTATCCTGCTTATAGATCGCGTCAAAAATATTCAGCACGCTGCCGCCGGGATAACCAAAAACGTATTCAACGCCTTCTTCGGCAAGCGCGCGTACAAGTATCTCTGACCCGTTCAGACGTTCTGCGGGTTTAGACCCTTCTTGAGATTTCATTAGGAAATATCCTTTCAAAGTCCACGGGAAATTGATTGGAGGCGAACACTCTGCTTGTGACGGAGGCCCGCATGTTCTAATACCGACGCCGGCTCATTCTTGCGGAATGGTTGGGTTCAGTTTTTTTATTCTTCTTGTAGAAGACTCTTCCAATATAGCGCAATAAACGCGGGAACTTTAAATCTCAGAAAGAAATTACTTCTTCTCGATTTCTCGATGAATAATCCGATTAATCTCTGTCGGCGTGACCGGCTTCTGTACGATAAGCGGGAGTTCCATCAGGTTAACCGCTGAATCCGCAAAGTCCAAACCCTCGGTCTCTTCTTCGTACTGAGCCATGATGGCATCACGAGAAGTGGCCGTGCTGATAATCGCCGGAATCTTGCGTCCCAGAACACTGCGGATGCGGAAGATCGATTGGAGACCGGTCAAACGGCTGGGACCTAAGTTAAAGTCAGAGAAAATAATGTCTACCGGCGCCTCCTCAATCAACTGAGCAGCGAGTTCAGCATCAAAGTATTCCGCCCTTCTCACTTTGGCACCCCAGCCTTCTAATAACGTTGCCAGGCTCTCACGAATCAAAGGATCGTCCTCAATTAACAGGACGTTGACATCCTCCAGAGAAAAAATCCGATTCGGCTGTACGGGCGGCTGTACTTCCGTCGTATCTACAGACGTTTCGATTGCCATTTCCAAGCGGAAGATAGAACCTTTTCCTACTTTAGAAATCAGTTTGAGTTCGATATTCAGAAGTTTGCAGATCTTATCGACAATCGAAAGACCTAAGCCGAAACCCTCTCGGGATTTGTGGCCGGCGCCGCCGCGGTAATAAGCCTGAAAAAGTTTAGCTTGATCTTCTTTCGTAATCCCGCAGCCCGAGTCGGAGACAGTAACAACAAGCGTGTTCTTCTTTGTTTTCTTTGCCCTCAGCAGGATACCGCCGTGCTCGGTATAACGTACGGCGTTTCCGATAAGGTTACGAAGCACCCGTTCAAAAAGCAGTCCGTCGGTGACGATCATCAGAGGCTCGGCCCTCACTTCAAAAGTCAACCCCTTGTGTTCGGCCATCGGCGTAAATTCATTCGCCAATTCAGAGAACATTGAACGAATGGAGACTTCGGTAGGCCGAATCTTCATCGTCTTGGAATCCAGCTTCGAAATAATCAGAATCTGATCCACCAGCGTCGCCACCGTATTGCAGGCCTTCGACAAATTATCAATTAAAGGTTTAGCCTGTTGATCGGCCTGCCCCTGAAGAATAGAGATAAAAATGCCCATAGCCTGGAGCGGCTGACGGAGGTCATGGTTAGCAGCCGCAAAGAATCGTGTTCTTGCAGAGATCGCCATTTCGGACGCTTCGCGGATATAGTCGGCCTTCTGCCGCTGGAAAATCAGCTGCTCCATCAAGAACTCTCGTTCAAACGAACGATAGATGCCTTGGAGATAAATCTTATTCAGACGGACGCCGAAGTAGAAAATAATGAGGAAAAGAATAAGCGTCCAGAATAAAGCGATAAACAAGGACGGCTGGTATATCAGGACGAGCTTCAGAATCGTCGGAAGCAGCGTTGCCGGAACGAATATCCAAAGGGCGGGAAGCCAGATGGCGTAAAGCGGAACACTGCCGAATGTCACGCCCACAATCATGGCCAAGAGAATCATCTCGACAATGACGTTGTCCGGAACCATGAAATAAAAGCCTGCAAAACCGATAGAGAGACCCGACACCAAAATCATCTGGAGCGTGCGGTTCTTCCAGTAATGAAAACGCTTGTCCATGGACGGCTCGTTGAAGAAGTCATCCGCAGATTTCATGCTAGCCAGCGTATGCATCACATTAAAAGCCAGCCAGAGCGCCATGACCCAGCCCCCGACATAGCTCCAGCAAGTCAAGGTAAAAATAAGGTACAGCAGCATGCGGATCGCAACGACCGCTGTCGTCCGGTGCTTTAAAACCGACAACTGACGAAGCTGCACCTTGGAAGCTAACCGAGCGCCTGAAAGATGAAGATGGTAATTAGTCGCCTCGGGAGGGTTCGGCTCAAAAATGGTTTTAAGGCGCTTAATAGCAGAAAAAATCATTTCGGCACTCCCGCAACTCTAAAGTTTGGACAGCCTTTCATCGTGAGTTCTGCCATGTTTGACTGAACATTGAGATGTGCCTCAGAGCCGACTACAAGTGTGGCGGTTTTCATTTCGTGCCCGAAAGGCAACCCTGAGATAAACGGGGTTTTAGTGCGCCCTGCGATGAAACTCAAAGCATCTTCCAGCCCGTATCCGAAATCATGTTCGGAGGACTTAATTTTCGAGAAATCCCCCAGGACCACGGCTTTTTGGTTATCGATCACTCCGGCCTGCAGAAGGTGATTCAAATCACGCTCTATTTTGTAAGCCGGTTCAGCGATATCCTCGACAAAAAGAATACCGCCTTCGATTTTCGGGAAGTACTTGGTTCCGAGCATCGAACACAAGACGGTCAAATTCCCGCCCCAAAGCAAACCCGTTGTTTGAAAGTCCGGAAACGGTGTCGGGAAAAAGAATTTGTATTCTTCTGCCGCCAATACTTCAAAGAAAGTTTGAATGGTATAAGGATCGCACTTGAGGTCGCCGAGCACAGAAGCCGTCGGCGCCTGCAGGCTCTTTCCGCCGGTCAGTGCTAAATAAGCCGTAGTGAAAAAAGTGATATCGGAAAAACCGGCAACCCAAGTTCCATTAGATTTGATTTTGTTGAAATCAAGGTTCGGTAGGAGTCGGGAAAAACCGTAACCGCCTCGAGCACACAAAACAAGTTCATTATCGCTGCAAGCCTGCTGAAAATCATTCAACCGAGCGGAGTCGCTGGAACCGCCGAAACGACCGAAGCTGGTGTAAACATCTTCTCCGATGGTTACGTCCCAACCTCTTTCTCTGAAAAGTTCGGCCGCCCTCTCGACGGATTTGAAATGAATGACATTACCGGAAGGGGCGTTAATACCGACTTTATCCATTTGTTTTACCACGGCTCTTTCTTAATTCGACAAAAAAACTTTGGAGTATCCGGAGACAATCTTCCTCCAGTACTCCTGCTGTCACATCAGTGTGATGATTGACTCTTTTCTCGTCAAATAGTTTAAACACACTTTCGGCGGCACCCGCTTTTTGGTCTTTGGCCCCGTAAACCAATCGGGCAAGTCTGGCCCCGATAATTGCTCCGGAGCACATCGGACAAGGCTCAAGCGTCACATAAATCGTGCAGTTATCCAGCCGATAATTTTTAAGATTCTGAGAAGCGTTTTTAAGAGCAATGATTTCAGCGTGTCCGCTCGGGTCATGACCGGCAACCACCAAGTTATGACCTCGGCCTATAATTTTGCCTTCTTTATCGACAACAACGGCGCCAACCGGTACTTCTCCGGCCTGATGAGCCTTTTCTGCCTCGACAAGGGCTTCGCGCATGAAGTATTCATCACGCGAGCGATCGATCCGAGAAAGCCGAACTTCTTCCTCACGGCTCAGGGCTTTATGTTTTCTTTTTTGCCGAATCTCTTCTCGAAAAGCTTCAACTGCAGAAGTTAACTCTGAGAGCGGAAATCGGACGATTTGTTCGATAGAAGAAGCCGATACTTCCAAAAGATTTTGTGCTGTATCGGTTATCCAGTTTCCGGCTTCGGCTAGAAATTTTTTTGCATCTTCTTCGTCCGGATCCAGCGGATCTCGAGCCGTTGCTCTAAACGTATCGACAACTATACGAAGATGGTCGGGAGATTTTGAAAGGGAAGCAAGAGAAGAGCCTCGCCGAATAGACAATTTCACAAATTTCGAAATTAGATCCGACTGCTGAGGCATCTTTCATTAGAAATTTAATTGAGACGGGGCTGTTGCCAATTAATATCGGTGCTTTGGTTTGCCACGCCTTCCTTGAGTTCGGACTCAAGGCCTTCTTCGTCGTTGGTTAATTGACCAAATTTCTTTAATCGGTCCAAAGCATTCAGCATTGTTCTTGCGCCGTGTTCTCCGACGTAAATGTCCATATCGTCGCAGCCGTATTGATTTTCTTCCATGGCTGCCAGCGCAGAAGAAGCTGCCTCATATCTCTTAGTTAACTGTCGGAAATCTTCTTCGAGAAAAACCATCAGTTCCAAGACGGCAATATAAGGCGTCCCGGAAAGCTCCGGATGTTTGACAAAAACCGTAAAGACTTCAGTCAGCATCTCATCAACTTCTTTTCTGGTGCTATAGAGCTCGTCGATATGATTTTCGGCGACTTCCATAAAATCGTCTAAGTTACTGTAGTCTTCCGGCTGAGGCGTATGTCGCTCATACGATTGTATTCTTCCGTTCGCCATCGCATGAACCTTATGGCCTTCTTCTATCATCTTTGCCAGGTCAGGCGTAGTTTTAAATTTCTTTATTTCGATCTTTTTCATGGCCAAAGTATAAACGAGTTACCTGCTTAGCATATTAACGCGCGGACCTCGAAGACGAAGGTAAAGCCGTGCGAATCGAGTAAGTTGGATGCCTTAACGCACTAATATTTCATTCTCAAGGAACTTTCGCGAGAACCTTTTTTCCCCAGAGGAACGTACTCATGTTCCAAAAAGAACAAGAAGTCATTCTAAAAAACACTTGAACTTATTGATAAGTAAATGCAAAAAGCAATGATTAAACTTACGATATAAACTTTCTATTATTTTTCAAAGGGTTACTCGAGATCTGATTTCGGTTTCAATATCCAGCCTTTCAGCTTCACATTCATATGTATAGACCATCGACATCAACAAAGATGAAGAAACGAAAGGGTGTGTAAATTGCAACGCATCTGCCCAAACGCGGTACTTGTTCGCAAGTTCACGCTCTTGAGCTCCGCCTTTACCGCAAAAATGAGCTCCGCGAGAATTGAATAAACCCATGTGTGCCCCTCTACTTATAAACTGAGACCGAATGTTCTCCATTACATTGCGAACAGCTTCATCGGGCCACACTCCGTCCTCCCCAACTGGAGCGTGAGAGAACAGATTTCCAAGCCACTCGTCCGCCACCTCAAGACGGTCGAGGTCTGCACAAGCTCGCCTCACTGCTTCAACCCATTTAGATAGTTTCTCCTGCTGTTCTTTTTTAGTAGCTTCATTTAGACCTGGAATGCGTTCAATGGCTTCTAAAAAACGGTAACCGCACTGGGCCAAACTGTCTTTATCTCCCTCAATGAGATCTTCTCCACCATTCTTGCGTTTGTATGTCCAAACTATAGCCTGAACAAACAGTTCAGGATGTTGCTCTGTGTACAGTTCAAGGTTGGGAATCCCGTGCTTATCTTCTCCTCTTGAGGAAACATCAAGTATGCCAAGATATGAGAATTCCAGCCTAGCCTTTTCCTCTAAAGAGAGATCTGATTTACGATCGAGAAGCTGGAAGGCTTCTCGAACGTCATAGCTGTTCAACAGGTACTCCCCTTCTTTGTCCTGACCATTCTTCAACATGTCAGATAACATCTGAATAATGAGTGACGGATTTATTTTTTCTAGATTGAAACGCACCGATGCAAATGCTGCTCTTGGACGTTTAACTTCAAGCAGTCGACGAATGCTCTCATTGTTTTCCTCAAATGAGTCAAAAGAATATTGAGGAATTACTTCAACCCAGTAACCATTCCTGGCTTCAGCCGAAAGTTGATCTACAATTTCCCAAGTAGAGGCTCTATACGGCGATAGAAGCAACAATCGAAGTAATTCCTCTTCAGAAATCTTATTCCGAAGGCTTGCGAGCATAGCTTTCCTTCTGTCCTTATTCAACGACCAGAGGGCTCCTGCTAAGATTTCATTAAGAGAAAGACAATTATTTTCTGAGCGCAAGCACGTTAAGATCAAGTCCTGAACCCTCTCGGCAGCGAGTACGTCGGACACTAAGTACGCGCCAATTAAGCGTCGGGAATTTCCTCTTTCTGAGAGTTCAAGAATGCCAGGGATTCCACGCTCTCGTGCAATTTCCGTTAAAGCATCTATTCGGAGCCTTTGTACTTCTTTTTCTCGCGTTTGGAAATCCTCTTCTTCCACAACTCCTTCAACTGTCCCCTCGAACCATACCTGGCGAAACAGCCACTCATAGTTGTTCAGAATGTCTTTGGGAAGCAATTCATCATAAACTTCCTTGGCTTTCTTTTTCAGAAACGCTTGACTTTCATCACCTGCCCATTTATGTCCTCGACGAGAGAGAACAGCCACACGAATTTTCTCGCGTACCTTGGCAATATCTTCGTCTGGAGCACCTGAGATACGCCAATCTTCAATGATCTTCCAAACACGCTCCTGATCATTTAGCACGAGCACATGTAACTTAGATACAAGATCACATAGCATTTCGGGAGTATAGGTCTGTCTAGTAAGTACTAATTCGATCATCTCCCGCTCCGACGCATGGATCTTTTCAAACGTCATTAGAGGTTCTCCGTACCCATAGCCATCACGACGCCACTTGGGTTTATAGTTGTACCGACCGATCCGTGTCCCGTAATCCTCCATCTGTTTAAGACAAACTCGCCAACCGACTACTGGATGCTTGTCCAAAAGCATCTTAACCGCTCTCACTCGCATTTCTTGATCAGCCGCTGTCTGCGGCATCCATACTCGAAGAATGGAGCTAAGCGATTCAAATGGTTTATTCACCCAATTATCATTAATCTCTACCTCTGAGAGCCGTCCCAAAATGTTCACTACTCTTGGAAAGGTGTGAGGATTCCAAGCTAGTGCCTCAAGGGCCCAAAGTAACCCAGTGCGTGGACAAGTGCTAAATATCCAAGTACCAACAGGTCTTAATAAACCCAACACCTCAGAATTATCTGATTGCAAATCTTGCTCGATGATATTGAGAAACGCCCTCGGAGCAGCCTCTGCATAAAGGGGAAGGTCTCGATTATTAGCCTCTAACTTTCTAGTCGTTAGGGGCATAAGAAGCTCACGGACAATTTTTGCCGCCTCCAATGCCCCATCAAAACCGAGGTGTTTACCAAAAAGGTCCTTGCCATGCACGGCTAACAGAACCAAAGTCTCGGAAATGCCTTCTCGCAATACTCCAGAAAATTCTCGCTTTTTCCCATATAGACCAGCCGCCCATCGTTCCTTTTCCGGCAAGTCGAGCGCCGGATCATCTTCACCCAATACGATTTGCGCAATCTCAAGAAAGCGATAAAGATCAGCTTTAGAGACACTACCTTTAATTGCGAAAATTGCATCTTTTTTGGAAATTACGCCTCGCAAATTACCAAGGGACCAGACTGGGGAATCGTTAAGCTGCAATAAATTAAGAATGCGTTTTTCCAACAATTCATAAGAAGAAACCTCGGCTAGAAGAGAAAGCAATGTTCGATCCGCTTCGTTCTGAGCATCCCATGTCCCAGCAAGAACCAGGGGAACCATATCAGATGCAATTCTTGAATCATCAGCCCATTCAGGTGTTCCGATGGCGGGAACATTCGAAAGTTGACGCCGAAGCACAGTCAAGGAACGCCCTGAAGCCTTCTCTAATACTGCTATGTCATCTCGAGATTTTCCCATTGACTCCAGCGCTTTCCTGAAGGGTTCAGTCCCAAGCGGTTCCAAAACGATATCGGACTTCACCCGGGCGGCATTTCGCGGATAGACAACTATGGAGCGCAACATTGTGCAGTAAGGTGCAAGCTCACGTTCCACCTCACGAGTATGGGCTACTACAATGAAATCAGTAGTTTCTTGTGCAATTTTGGGAAGTATTTCCGTCTTGTCGAACACCAGCACTCGATCCCGATACTGTTCAAGCTCTGGAATATCAAAGACCTGTTTTAAAAAAGCTAGTGCCTCTTCCATAGAGTCAGCCGTTATTACTAACGGCTTTGAGTCGCATTTCTCAAAGAAAGACTTGATCTCACAATTCCACGCTTGGATCGCAGTAGCAAAAAGAGAAGAATGAAGGTAAGGATCCGTCACGTTTGCCCAGTCAGCCCAACAACGCTCTAAGGTTCTGACACCATCGGAAGGGCGCCCCGTCTCGTTTGCAAACCAGATTCGGGACGAGACTGATTGCTCCATCCACTGTTCTAGATCACTTGCGTCATATGCACGAATGTCTTTCCAGAGATTCTTGCCCTTCATCTTCTTGACCCAATGGACTTTGCCTTGCCAGCGTCTCGGAGTGACAAAAACAAACGTAATATTTCTTCTTTCAGCGTCGTTAGTCGCTCTAACACTTTTTTCAAAATCTCCGTCTGCCTTCTTTGTGATGCTCTCCGTAACACCGAACTCCCAACCAGAAATACCATCTGGTATCCAAGCATTACTTGAGCTTGTTTCTAAGAAACCGTCCCAGCCTGGACGCTCGGCATCGTCGTTTCCTGGAAAATCCACTTTTTGAAGTTCATGTCCTGTTGATTGAATAAGCTTACGTAGAAGCACGGCTAACTGGGTACGCGCATGAATTGAAGTTGTAAACCAGTTTATGAGTTCGTTCGCTTGGGTGTTTAAAAAATGAGGCATATAACTGTATGAGTTTTTAACCAGACACTGTGTTATTGGTCGGGTCAACGTAAATAGCAGATAAAAGGCAATGGAAACAAATAGATTTTAAAAAGAAGCCCTTGTTAATTGATTTTAAACAAAAAAAACGGGATAACCAATTGATCATCCCGAATGCTTAAGAAATAGCTAGAAATTCAATATTTTTATTCCCACTCGATCGTTGCGGGGGGTTTGCCAGATACATCATAAACGACGCGGTTAATACCCTTAACCTCGTTGATGATGCGGTTGGAAACCTTGCCAAGAAGATCGTATGGCAGATGAGCCCATTTAGCGGTCATAAAGTCGCTGGTCTGAACAGCTCTCAAGCTGACAACCCAGTCGTATGTTCTACCGTCGCCCATCACACCGACGCTCTTAACCGGCAGGAAGACAACGAAAGCCTGGCTGACTTTGTCATACCAACCTGCATTGCGAAGTTCTTCAATGAAGATCGCATCAGCTTCTCTCAGAAGATCGGCGTATTCGCGTTTAATAGCGCCGAGAATACGAACGCCGAGGCCGGGACCAGGGAAAGGATGACGATAAACCATTTCGGCAGGCAGTCCCAGTGCGATACCGAGTTCACGAACTTCGTCTTTGAAGAGTTCGCGAAGCGGTTCGAGAAGCTTCAGATGAAGTGTATCGGGCAAACCGCCGACATTATGGTGGGACTTAATGGTTTGGGCTTTCTTGGTCTTGGCGCCGTTGGATTCAATGACGTCAGGATAAATGGTGCCCTGTGCGAGCCACTTAGCATTCTGCAGTTTTTCAGCTTCTTCCTGGAAGACTTCGACAAACAGACGACCGATGATCTTACGTTTGGCTTCAGGATCGGTAACACCGGATAACGCATCCATGAACCGGTCGGAAGCATCAACCACAATCAGCTTCATACCCATATTGTCACGGAAAGTCTGAGCGACCTGTTCTCTTTCGTGAAGACGAAGCAGTCCGTTGTCTACGAAAACGCAGGACAGCTGATCGCCGATCGCGCGATGAATCAAAGCCGCCGTAACGGAAGAATCGACGCCGCCGGAAAGACCGAGAATAACTTCATCTTTTCCAACCTGATGACGAATTTTTTCAACGGCTTCCTGAGCGAAGTTGCCCATGACCCAGTCGGGAGTGGCCTTGCAGATCTTAAGAACAAAGGTCTCAAGGATTTCACGGCCCTTCTCGGTATGCGTAACTTCGGGATGGAACTGGACAGCGTAAAAGCCTCTTTCCTCGTCAGCCATACCGGCGATGGGGCAAGTCGGAGTCGAGCACATCAGTTTGAAGCCGGGAGGCATTTCAGTGACTTTGTCGCCGTGGCTCATCCAAACCTTCAGATAGCTCTTGCCGTCTTTATCAGTAAAGTCGGAGATGTTCTTCAAAAGTTTTGTGTGGCCGTGCTCACGAACTTCTGCGTAGCCGAACTCACGCTGAGCGCCGCTTTCAACTTTGCCGCCGAGCTGCTCAGCCATTGTCTGCATGCCGTAGCAAATGCCTAAAACCGGAACGCCGATTTCAAAAACGGCCTTCGGAGCGCGGTCCGTGGATTCTTCATAAGCGCTCATGTGAGAGCCGGAAAGGACGATGCCGCTCGGCTTGAATTCTTTAATAAATCCATCCGATACGTCGCAGGAGTGGACTTCGCAGTAAACGTGAGCTTCACGAATACGGCGCGCAATCAATTGCGTGACTTGGCTTCCGAAGTCAAGAATTAAAATTCGATCGTGGTTCATCTTCGCTAAATATCAATTAAAAACAAAAGTCGGCCCGAGTCTATAAAACTCGAGTCGACCCTTGCCCGTCATATTAATCTGAAATTTC
This sequence comes from Parasutterella excrementihominis YIT 11859, assembly GCF_000205025.1. Lineage (GTDB taxonomy): Bacteria > Pseudomonadota > Gammaproteobacteria > Burkholderiales > Burkholderiaceae_F > Parasutterella > Parasutterella excrementihominis. The sequence goes on from NZ_GL883675.1 coordinate 36,955, forward strand.
AGACATGTAGGAAAATTAATGTTCCAGTCTGTAGTTCGGAGCTTCCTTCGTGATCTTCACATCGTGAACATGAGATTCACGCCAGCCGGCAGATGTGATTTCAACAAAGCAGGCCTTGTTGCGCATCTCATCAATCGTACGGCAGCCGCAGTAGCCCATAGAAGAACGCAGACCGCCGCACATCTGATAGATGATGGCAAGAACGCTTCCTTTGTAGGGGACCATACCTTCGATGCCTTCCGGAACAAACTTATCAACGTTGCCGTTGTTGTTGTCCTGGAAGTAACGGTCGGCAGAACCTTTATTCATGGCGCCGAGAGAACCCATACCGCGGTAGCTCTTGTAAGAGCGGCCCTGGTAAAGAATGATTTCGCCCGGAGCTTCGTCGGTACCTGCAAACATGCCGCCCATCATGACGGTATTGGCGCCGGCTGCGATGGCTTTTGCGACGTCGCCGGAAAAACGGATACCGCCGTCAGCGATCAGAGGAACACCGGAGCCCTGAAGAGCTTCGGCAACGTTGGAAACAGCTGTAATCTGCGGAACACCGACACCGGCAACAACGCGAGTCGTACAAATGGAACCCGGGCCGATCCCGACTTTAACAGCGTCTGCACCGTTTTCAACGAGGGCTAGGGCAGCAGTGGCAGTAGCAATGTTTCCGCCGATAACCTGAACCTGAGGATAGTGCTGCTTAACCCATTTGACGCGGTCAAGCACGCCCTGAGAATGGCCATGGGCTGTGTCAACAACCAAGACGTCGACACCGGCATCAACCAGCAGCTCGACACGTTCTTCCGTACCGGCTCCGACGCCGACAGCAGCACCGGCAAGCAGTTTTCCGTGTTTGTCTTTGGAAGCATACGGATGTTCGGTTGCTTTGATGATGTCTTTGACGGTCATCAAGCCGCGAAGGTGGAAGTTGTCGTCAACAACCAAAACTCTTTCAAGACGATGCTCGTGCATCAGTTTCTTAGCGTCGTCGAGTGTGGCGCCTTCTTTAATCGTGATCAGGCGTTCGGCCGGTGTCATGATTTCACTAATCTTGGCGTCCATGCGGTCTTCGAAGCGAAGGTCGCGGTGTGTAACCATACCGAGAACTTTTTCGCCCTGAACAACGGGAAGACCGGAAATGTTGTGTTCGCGGGTCAGACGAATCACGTCGGCAACAATCATGTCCGGACCGATGGTGATCGGGTCGGCAACCATGCCTGCTTCGTGGCGTTTAACTTTATTAACTTCGGCAGCCTGAGCCTGGGCTGTCATGTTTTTATGAATAATACCGATGCCGCCTTCCTGAGCTAAGGCAATGGCCAAATTAGCTTCAGTAACCGTATCCATAGCTGCAGAGCAGAACGGGATGTTTAAGCGGAGGTCTCTGGTGAATTGTGTGGAAAGGACGGTCTCGCGGGGAAGTACGTTCGAGTATGCAGGAACGAGGAGAACGTCGTCAAAGGTTAAAGCCTTTTGAAGGAGTCGCATTGTTGAACCTCTAAGCACAAAAAACAATTATACGTAAATTGAAGGAGCTGTATTTGTTGACAGCAATAGGTATTTATTCGAAGGGTGAAATTTTATTTCGCATGTTTTCGACCTCGAGTTGCCAAAAGCGGTTTATTTAAAGCGCGAAGCCGTCTGGCTTCTTTCGGATCGATTCGGAGCGGTTCGGTTAATTCAATTCGGTCCCCGTCCTTGAGGAGGTCTTCTTCTTTGCAGCGCCGGCCGTAAATGCTCAGACCGATTTCTTCGGTTTTTTGCCAGCCGAGTGCGCGCAGTGCGTCCCCGACCGTTGAACCTTCAGGAAGCTCAAGAACTTTTTTGAGCAGTCCGGAGGGTGTTTGTTTTACGGCTGATAACAGCAAATGAACCTCCCGTACCTCGAATAAAGTAAAATTATGCAGATTTTACTCGGCTTTCAGCCTGTTTTCGGCCCTGCCGCATCAATTCGCTGTGAGCCATTATTACTTGGAGAGCAACCTTGGCAATTATTCAAAATAAAAAGGCCAGATTCGACTACGAAATTGAAGAAAAATTTGAAGCCGGTCTGGAACTAAGAGGATGGGAAGTGAAATCCATCCGTGCCGGCGGCGCTTCCATTAAAGAAGCTCACGTTTTCGTCAGAAACGGAGAACTGTTTTTATTGAATGCAAACATTACGCCTCTGAAAACCGCCAGTACCCATGAAAAAGCGGATCCCACGCGTAACCGTAAGCTCCTTCTTCATAAGCATGAAATCATGCGATTAATCGGCCGCGTCGAACAAGCCGGGTATTCGCTGATTCCTTTAGACATGCATTTCAAGGACGGACGTGTCAAACTCGAACTCGGCCTTGGTAAAGGGAAAAAGTTATTTGAAAAACGAGCCGATATCGGTAAGCGAGAGTGGAAACGCGAACAAGGCCGTCTGTTGAAAAACAGAACACTTAACCGAAAATAATCTTTTATCGAGCTGCCGAATGGCAGCTCTCTTTTTGTAACCCTATGAAATACTTCCTTTTATGCCTTGCACAAGCTGCTGCTATTTCTTTGGCAGCCCCTGCTTCTGCCTCTCCTTTCTATCCTACAGAGGCCGCAGTCTTCTTCTCTCCTAACGGAGGCGCTGAGAACGCCATCGTTCAATCTATTGACAGCGCAAAGGTCCGAATTCGTATGCAGGCCTTTCTTTTCTCTAACAAGGAAATTACGCAGGCGCTCATCCGAGCTCATCAGCGCGGCGTGAAAGTCGATGTCATCATTGATAAGAAGATGCCTAAGAAAAAACCGAATACAACGGAAGACCTCTTAAAAACCGGTGTTCCGACTTTCTTTGACACGGCTCACCGAACCGCGCACGACAAAATCATCATCGTCGATGACAATATCGTCCTCACCGGAAGCTTCAATTTCGTCAAAGTCGCCGAAACCAAGAACGGGGAAAACCTCTTAATTTTGAAATCCAAGCCGCTCGCCGAAGAATATGTCAAAAACTGGGAGAAGCATTTCTCTCACTCCGTTCTGGCAGCGCCAGAAAAAGAGAAAGGCACCGAAGTGCCTCTCACAAAAAATCAAAATTAACGCATCAGTTTGTAAATCTTGACGATGTCCTTCTCATAAAGCGGGAGGAAATTTCCTAATTTTCCGGGAATTTCCACCGCTTTTTTCGCGAGCTCTTTGGGATCGGCCTTCTCAGCGCCGAGTTCCTTCAGATTCTTCGGGGCACCCATCTTCTTCAGGAATCGTCTAAAGGCTTTGATACCTTTACGAATAATCTCTTCGTCGGTACCTTCGCCTTTTACGCCCATAACGTTGCGGGCAAACTGAACAAAACGTTTCGGATTGGCATGCCAGACGTACTTCATCCAAGCCGGAACTACAACTGCCAGACCTTCGCCGTGCGTAATCGTCGTATCCCAGGCGCTCAGTTCATGTTCCATCCCGTGGGAGGCCCAGTCTTCGACCTGTCCCAATCCGTAATATCCGTTGTGTGCAAAAGATCCGGCCAAACCGATCTGGCACCAAGCGTCGTAATCCTTAGGATTCTTTTTGAGCTTCAGACCGTTCTTCATGATCGTCTTCATGGCGCTTTCAGCCTGACTGTCCACAAAGTCGGTATTTTTGGTCTGGGTAAAGTAGCGCTCCATGATGTGACTCATCATGTCGATCACACCTGCTCTAATTTGCTTTTCCGGAAGCGTAAAGAAAAGTTCGGGATCGATGACGCTTACAAACGGACGAACTAGAGGAGAGCCGGCGCCGAGCTTTCTGTCTCCGTTTGAAATCACAATACGGATACTCTGTTCGCTGCCTGCAGCAGGAAGCGTGAGCACAGCGGCAACCGGAAGCGCTTCTGTCGGCGTAATTTTCTTTGTGAAGAAATCCCAAACATCACCGACGTAAGGAACGCCGATCGCAATCGCCTTGGAAGCATCAATAACACTTCCGCCGCCGACGGCCAAAATAGCTTTGACTCTGTGCTCGCGGGCCAAAAGAATACCCTTCTGAACAAAAGAAAGCTGCGGGTTCGGTGTCACGCCGCCCAATTCAATCGGCACAAGGTCGGCAGCTTTTAACGACTCGGAGATGCGCTCCAAAAGGCCGCTCTCTTTGGCAGAACCGCCGCCGTAAACCACCAGCACGGGACTCATCGCCGGCACACGGGCACGCATTAGCTCTCCGATACGGCTTTCTTCTCCTTTGCCGAAAACTAAGCGTGTGGGATTAGAGTATTCAAAGTTATTCATTATTTTTTCCTATTTTCAGTTTTAGTTATTGCTGCCCATCGGAGCACCGACGAACAAAAGGGTCCAGGATTCGACAAAAGAAGCGACCGGCGCCGGTAACTCATCGGCATCCAGCAGCGGGAATCCGGCTTTCAAAGCATCATGGATCGCCTTATAGGCTTCCCCTACAAAAATCGCGCAGGCTTTGACGACGACCTCATCAGAACTCATCTCCTCCCCTTCCGGATTCTCCTCGATCTGAGGCAGCGCCTGTTTGATGTATTCTGCCAAACCTTCGGTGGTCCAGTCTTCAGGGCCCGGTTCAAAATGACTGTTGTTGCCGCAGAAAGTCTCTCCAAGCCACTCCATGAGCTTCATATCTTTCTCTGCAAGCTCATCTCTCGTCAGTTCGCCTTCCGCACAAGCAATAGCGCGCTTGCACATATTCACGACAGCCTGGGAGAGGATTTTTCGGACGACTTCAATGTCTACGATAGAAGGAGCCTGTTCTGCCTTGGAGCTGTGATCGTGACCGCAGCAGCCGCGGTTACAGCTCGGTTTAATACATTTAGGCATCGCACTTCTCTTTGGTTAATTTTTTCACCCAAGACTCGAGCAGAGCGTCGAGAGCCTGCGGACCTTTTGCTTCGATCTCATCCGGATTTTTCTGCAGTTCATTAATGAGCTCGTGAACTTGGTTCGTGAATAAGAACATCACGAGCTGCATAAAGACGGCCGGATCAGCGGCCTCTTCCTCTTTGATCCCGAAGCCTTTCAAAGCCTCTGTGAATTCCGCACGAAGCAGCTTTTCAATTCTTTCAGGCGTATTTACTGCCGCCTTTGCATAAGCCGGATTTTGGCCTAAGAGCGTTGTAGCCAAGAATGCAGCGGCTCTCTGGTCGGCTTGAACGACTTCTTCTCGACGAACATTTTTATGAACGGCTTCCGCAAGGCGTTTAGAGACCGCCATTGCATGAGCTCTCAATAAATCTTTAATGACGAGAGGATCGTCAAGATTGGGGAGCCTGACGCCCTCCGGGATTTTTCCTTCTACGGAATCAGAACTAGCCGGTTCGAAAGCATTTTCCATATTTTGTATTTCCCTGCACGAAGATTACCGCCCGCATTAAAAGCAATCTCGGCTTCCCAAACTCGCCCGTTGTATTGGACGGTCGCGTACCGATTGTGCCTCCATTCGTGAACCGTCACGGTCTTACCAATGTGCCGGCGGAGAATTTCGGAATAAAAGTCGACTTCTCTCAAGTGACGCTGCAAAAGCATCAAATAACTGATCACTAAAAGAGAAATGACGGTGAAGATGGCGACTTGTAAATAAACGGAACTGAGGAAGAAGGAAAAAAGGGCTGTCGTAAAGGCGGCAGCTGAAATCACCAATAGAAAAAAATTGCCGAAGTAAAGATCCATCGCGCCGATCACTGCAGCGGCAATAAACCAAAAATACGACAATCCCATAATGCGTTCCCTTCTTTGAGGTCTCTCCTTTGACCGTGAGTCAATTATAGGTTAAGAACGCGAAAACGGCCGCATCCGAAAGGAAAACGGCCGTTTGGTAAAGCTTAGAACCTAAGAATTATTTCTTAACGTCTTTAGCCAGTCTGCGCCAAGTATTGACGACAGTATCCGGGTTCAGAGAGATAGATTCGATACCTTCTTCCATCAGCCACTGAGCTAAGTCAGGATGGTCGGAAGGACCCTGACCGCAGATACCGACATAAGCCCCTTTCTCACGGCAGGCCTTGATGGCACGTGCCAGGAGGATCTTAACGGCTTCGTCGCGTTCATCGAAGAAGTTGGCAACCAGTCCGGAATCGCGGTCCAGACCGAGTGTCAGCTGGGTCAAGTCGTTGGAGCCGATAGAGAAACCGTCGAAGTGTTCAAGGAACTTCTCGGCAAGCAGTGCGTTGCTCGGGATTTCGCACATCATATTGAGGCGAAGACCGTTCACGCCGCGCTTGAGACCTTGTTCGTTCAGACGTTCGTTAACTTCCTTGGCTTCCTTAACGGTTCTGACAAACGGAATCATGATTTCGACGTTGGTCAGGCCCATTTCGTCGCGGACTTTCTTCAGAGCTTCGCATTCCATAGCAAAGCATTCTTTGAAGTCTTCGGAAACGTAACGGCTTGCACCGCGGAAACCGAGCATGGGGTTTTCTTCTTCCGGTTCGTAGAGCTTGCCGCCTAAGAGTTTGCGGTATTCATTGCTCTTGAAGTCGGACATACGAACGATCACTTTCTTCGGATAGAAAGCGGCAGCAATCGTGGCAACACCTTCGGCGATCTTTTCCTTGAAGAATTCACGCGGGTTTTCGTAACCGGCAGAAGCCTCTTCAACCGCTCTTCTCAGATCTTCGGGAAGATCCGGGTAAGCTAAGCAGGCCTTCGGATGGATGCCGATGTTGTTATTGATAATGAATTCAAGGCGGGCCAGACCGACACCATTGTTCGGGATGGACTGGAAGTCGAATGCAAGCTGAGGATTGCCCACGTTCATCATGATCTTAACGGGGATCTCAGGCAGTTCGCCCTGTTTCACTTCTTTGATTTCGAACGGGATCAGGCCGTTGTAAATATTGCCTGTATCACCTTCGGCGCAGGAGACGGTAACTTCCTGGCCGTCTTTGAGGACTTCCGTAGCGTCGCCGCAGCCGACAACAGCAGCGATACCGAGCTCACGAGCAATAATAGCTGCGTGGCAGGTACGGCCGCCGCGGTTAGTAACGATGGCGCTGGCCTTCTTCATCACCGGCTCCCAGTTAGGATCGGTCATGTCCGTAACAAGGACGTCTCCTTCCTGAACCAGGTCCATCTGTTCCGGACCGGCAACAATACGAACCTTGCCGGCGCCGATCTTCTGACCGATAGCGCGGCCGGTTACCAGGACTTCGCCTTTGCCGAGAAGAACGAATTTCTGCTGAACATCAGCCTTCTTCTGGCGGCTCTTCACGGTCTCGGGACGAGCCTGAAGAATATAGAGTTTTCCGTCGATACCGTCTTTGCCCCATTCAATGTCCATCGGACGGCCGTAGTGTTTTTCAATAATACGGGCGTACTTGGCAAGCTGAACGATTTCGTCGTCGTTCAAGGCAAACTTGCGGCGTTCGGATTCGGGAACATCGACCACCTTCACAGAGCGTCCGCTGGACTTGTCTGTGTCGAAGATCATCTTGATCTTCTTGCTGCCGAGAACTTTACGGATGATCGGGAATTTGCCCATTTCCATGATGGGTTTGTGGACAAAGTATTCGTCCGGGTTCACAGCGCCCTGAACAACGGTTTCACCGAGGCCATAGCTGGCTGTAATGAAAACGACCTGATCAAAGCCGCTTTCGGTATCCATCGTAAACATAACACCGGCAGCGCCCTTATCGGAGCGAACCATTCTCTGAACACCGGCGGACAAAGCCACATCAGCGTGGTCGAAGCCTTTGTGAACGCGGTAAGATATTGCGCGGTCGTTGTAGAGGGAAGCGAATACTTCCTTCATTCTTGCGAACACCTGTTCGAGACCGACGACGTTCAGGTAAGTTTCCTGCTGGCCGGCAAAGGAAGCGTCCGGAAGGTCTTCAGCAGTTGCAGAGGAACGAACAGCAACGGAAATTTCCTTCTGGTCGCCCTTGAGCCACTCATAGTGTTCTCTGATTTCTTTTTCGAGCTGAGCCGGGAAAGGAGCTTTTTCAATCCATTCACGAATTTCAGCGCCTGCCTTTGCCAGCTCTTTAACATCATCAACGTCTAACTTGCTCAGACGATCTTCAATTCTTTTATCAAGACCGCCTTCTTTTAAAAAGACTCTGAAAGCTTCAGCCGTCGTTGCAAAGCCGTCAGGTACTCTGATGCCGGCTTCTGTAAGCTGGCTAAGCAGTTCGCCAAGAGAAGCATTCTTGCCGCCTACGATGTCAACATCTGTCATACGAAGTTGGCTGAATGGAATGACGAAACGTCCTTGTGTCATGTTTACCTCGAAATTGAGTGAAAAAATTTGCTAAATTTTAGCCGTTCTTTTAGCGTTAAGTTCGTAACTTCATCTAACAGCGTTAAATTTTATGAATTCAAACGTAAACGAAACCCCTGAAAAACCGACTCAGCGTACCGTGTTTTTTGTATCCGACGCGACGGCTATTACTGCAGAAACTTTGGCAAATGCTGTTTTAGCGCAGTTTCACGGCCTTAAATACCTGCGCTACCGCATGCCTTTCGTCAACACGGAAGAAAAAGCCAAGGCCGCGGCCTTGAGAATCAATGAGGTCGGCAAAGAGAACGGCGTGCGCCCGATTGTTTTCTCTACACTCGTCGCCGGATCTCTGGCTTCGACATTTAACGAATACTGCAACGCCTTCGTCATCGAGCTTTTCCGCTCCTTCGTCGGACCGCTTGAGCGTGAACTCGGTGTTCCGAGTGACCACTCCGTCGGCAAGAGCCATGAAATCGGTGACCAGGAAAGATACAACCGTCGTATTGATGCGATTAACTACACGCTGGCACACGACGACGGACAAACCAACAAAGGCTTGGAAGATGCAGACGTGGTGCTGGTAGGTGTGTCCCGCAGCGGTAAGACTCCGACCAGCCTGTACTTGGCCATGCAGTACGGTATCAAAGCAGCTAACTATCCGCTTATTCCAGAAGATTTCGAGCGCGGCGAACTTCCGCCCGCACTGGAAAACTGCAAAGACAAGATATTCGGTCTTTCCATTTCTCCCAAGCGTCTCTCTGAAATTCGAGGCGAACGCCGCCCGAATTCTAAGTACGCTTCCATAGAGAACTGCGAATACGAAGTTGAAGAGGCTCAGCGGATGATGGATCGTGAAGGCATTAAATATCTGTCTTCCACTTCTAAGTCCATTGAAGAAATTTCAGCGACGATCCTGCTTGAACTCAAAATCAATATTGATCCTCACATGAGTATGTGAGGCCGGACCGAATCGATATTTAGATATGCGGCCGAATCTTCGGCCGCTTTCTATTTGTGCGCAATGCCTGAAAGACGGCGTCTGCGCTGTTCAAAAAGGCAGACGGAAGCCGCTGTTGCAACGTTGAGGCTTTCAACTCTGGAATCCAAAGGAATCAACAGGGTTAAATCGGAAAGTTCCAGGGCTTTTTCAGAAACACCCAGACCTTCGCTTCCGAACACCCACAAAGTTTGGCCCTTTCCCCATTTTTCCTCGTAGAGATCTTTTCCGCCGCGCGCGTCAGCCACTAAACATACAGCTCCGGTTTTTTCTTTGATCTCTGCAAGCTCGACGGAAGAAATAATGTTGCAGAAGAAATGAGCTCCCATGGCTGCACGAAGCACTTTGGGAGACCAAACGTAGGCACATTGCGGTGACAACGCAATATTCGTCACACCGGAAGCCAGTGCGGAACGAAGGATGGTTCCGACATTGCCCGGATCTTGGACGCCGTCAAGATAAATCCAATCCTCGTCTTTTTTGATCTTTCCCTCTTCCGGGATGCGGATCTCACAAACTATCCCGGCACTGGTGTCCACCGGAGAAATCGAAGCATAAATTTGAGACGGCAACTGAACTACAGAAATCTTCAACGACAGGTACTTTTGCAGGATTTCCGATATTTCAAAATTCTTCTCGGCCCCTTCTCTTAAAAATACTTTGCGGACAAGCTCAGGATGCGAAAGAAGTTCTCGGGCCAAATGAATCCCTTCGGCGAGAGATAAACCTTCTTTTCTCGCCGCCCTCGAGTGCTGCGCCAAATTCTTCGCAAGCTTAATCGAAGGATTAGCTGCGCTTGTGATCCGCATGAATTCCATTTACTGTCCCTTTCGCTTTTTACGATCGGCTCGCCGTTCAAACTTCTTAGCAATCAAGGCCACAGGACCGAACGTCATTCGGTGCACTGGACACGGGCCCCATTTCTCCAGCATTTTAAGATGGTGTGCCGTACCGTATCCCGCATGTTGCTCAAAGCCGTATTTCGGATACATTCCTCCCAAGATTTTCATCAAGGCGTCCCGATAGGTCTTGGCCAAGATGGAGGCTGCGGAAATTTCCGGAATCAAGTCGTCGCCTTTGACAATCGGCTCTGCACGGAAAGGAAGCTCTGGCAGGCGGTTCCCATCAACCAAGACTAAGTCCGGTTTTGGATCAAGCTGAAGAACGGCTTTACGCATCGCTGCCATCGTCGCCTGAAGAATGTTCATTCGGTCAATGTCCGCAACCGAACTTTCGGCGATCGCCCAAGCGAGCGCATGCGTTTTAATCTGCTCTGCAAGAACTTCTCTTGCGTGAGCCGTCAGTTTTTTTGAGTCTCTGAGCCCTTCTATCGGATGATCGGGGTTCAAAATCACGGCTGCAGCAACAACCGGTCCGGCCAAAGGGCCGCGGCCCGCTTCGTCCACACCGCAAACAAGTGTGGCGATCGTTTCCTCACCGTCGAATAAATAGTCAGCCATCAGCGTTTTAAAACCTGATCGATTGCCTCTGTTGCCAGCTGAGCAGTCGGCCTCAGCAATGTTTCATGCATTTCTGAAAATACTTCTTTGAGATATTCCTGCCGCTTCGGCTCCAGGGCGTGAAGCAAATGGGACGAAAGGATCTCAGGCGAACAGAACATCTGAACGCACTCGGGAACCAAAGTCTTCTGCGCCAGGATATTGGGCAGGCTGATCCACTTTGTCTGTCCTTTGGAAAGAATCAGCATTGCCGAAAGCGCCGGCATAGCGTATCCGACGACCAAGGGCTTTTTATAAAGTGCCGCCTCAAGCGTTGCTGTGCCGCTCGCCACCAAAATAGCGTCAGCCGCTTCCATCGCCAAATGAGACTTCCCGTCCAAAAGAACGGTATTGTCTTCGACATCAGGAAAGCGATTGAGAACTTCTAAAATCTCTTTTTTCCTTTGCTCATCGGCGCCCGGAACTATGAATCGAGTTCTCGGTTCCTGCTTCAGCAGTAAGGACGCAGCGCCGAAAAATGCCGGCGCACACCAGCGAATCTCGTCTTTACGGCTGCCGGGAAGAATGGCAATGACCGCCCCCTGCGCAGCGATGTTCAGTTTGCGTCTTGCACCTTCCGTATCCGGCACCATCGGAATGATCTCGGCTAGAGGATGGCCGATGTACGTGCTCGGAATGCCGGCTTCTTTAAAAATTTTCTCTTCAAAAGGGAAAATCAAAAGCAGATGATCCACCGCACGTTTGATTTGGTGAATTCTCTGCGGACGCCAAGCCCAAACGGCCGGAGCCACCATGTGAACAACCGGAATCCCCGATGCTCTGACCTTCTCTTCAATCGACAGATTAAAGTCAGGAGCATCAACTCCGATGTAGGCAGCAGGACGAAGCTGGACAGTACGGCGCATCATTTCTCGGCGAATTTTTAAAATTCGAGGCAAATGACGGATCACTTCCAAATAGCCCCGGACGGAAAGTTCGCTGGCATGAAACCAAGGATCCAAGCCGTCTTGAATCATTCGGTTACCGCCGATACCTTCCATCTTAAGATTCGGACGAGACGCGGCAACAGCCGGCAGAACACGCGAAGCTAGATAATCTCCGCTGTTCTCTCCGGCTGCCCAGATAATGCTGTTGTTGGTCAATTGCTCCATTAGCGAGCCAATCCTCGAGTTGCCTGCTCTGTGAATTCGCACATCAGTTCACAGACTTTCTTAGCCTGTTCATCTTCTAATGCTGATGCGTAAGCCTTGATGGCTTCCACGGCCTCTGGAACGGTCTTGCCTTCACGGAAGATCAGTTTGTAGCTTTCGCGTGCCGCGTGCATGGCAGCCCTTGAATAGCCGTGACGCTTCATGCCTTCAAGATTGATGCCGAAAGGAGAGGCAGGATAACCTTGATACATGCCGTAGGGAATGCAGTCCTGACGAACCATGCTTCCGCCGCTCAGCATCGCGCCCTTTCCGATCTTGACAAACTGGTGGATGCCGGACTGGCCGCCGACGATCACGTCGTCGGCAACATGAACGTGCCCGGCAAAGCCGACATTGTTGGCAATGATGGTGCCGTTTCCGATGACGCAGTCATGTGCAACATGAACGTTGGCCATCAGCAGATTGCCGTTTCCAATAATGGTTATTCCTTTGTCCTGCACGGTCCCGACAGAGAGTGTGCAGTGTTCGCGAATAACGTTGTTGTCACCGATGATTAGCTGAGTTTCTTCACCGCGGTATTTTTTATCCTGAGGATCGATACCGATCGCTGCAAAGGCATAAATCTTGTTGTTCTTACCGATCTTCGTATGACCGGTAAGAACAATATGGCTCTGCAAAGTGGTTCCTTCACCGACTTCAACGTGGGGACCGATCGTGCAGAACGGACCGACGACAACGTTCTCCGCAAGTTTGGCTTGAGGATCTACTAAGGATGAGGGATGGATCTGAGCCATATTTTTTCCTTTATTTGGGTGAACGATAAGAGCACATCATGTCGGCACATGCAGCCAGCTGACCGTCAACCGTTGCATCGCAGTGCATCTTGATCATGCCGAGTTTTTCACGGAGGAATGTGCATTCAAAACGAAGCTGATCACCCGGAATCACGACACGTTTGAAGCGAGCGTTGTCAATAGAAGCAAAATAGAAAAGTTTCTCAGGATCTCTTTCGCCGCCCATTCTTGCAAAAGCAAGCATCGCACAGGCCTGAGCCATCGCTTCGATGATCAGAACGCCGGGCATGACGGGAACGCCGGGGAAGTGGCCGGTGAACTGAGGTTCGTTGACAGTGACGTTTTTGATCGCAATCAGCTTATCAACACCGTTCGTTTCCAAAACTCGGTCAACTAAAAGAAACGGATAGCGGTGAGGCAGGAGCCTCATGATGTCATTAATGTCTTGCATTTTACTCTTTCTTAAGGGAATCAACTTTTTCAGCCAGATGCTTCAGCTGTCTGCGCATCTCAGGCAAACGTTTAATTACGGACAGAATGTTATAGAACTCTCTATGAGGCATTGCGGGCATGTAGCCGGCATAGTAGTCAGGTTTCTCGATCGAACTCGGAACGCCTGCCCCGCCGCCGATGATCGAACCTGCAGCGACCTTGAGGTGTCCGGCAAAACCGGAACCGCCGCCGGCCTGAACGTTGTCGCCGATAATCGTGCTGCCGGCCAAACCGGTTCTTCCGGATAGGACAACATTCTTACCAACTTGGCAGTTGTGACCGATCATAACTAAGTCATCAATCTTGGTGCCTTGTCCGATGGTGGTATTCTGCAACGCACCGCGGTCGATACATGTATTGGCGCCGATTTCAACATCGTCGCCAGTTTCAACCGCACCGATCTGCGGAATCTTCACGTATTGTCTGTCCAAAGGCGCAAATCCGAAACCGTCGGCGCCAATCACGGCACCGGAGTGAATGATATTGCGTCTGCCGATACGGCAGCCATAGTAGATGGTAACGTTCGGATAAATACGAGTGTGTTCGCCGAGAACAACGCCTTCGCCGATAACGCTGTTGGCTCCGACAAAGCAGTAAGGCCCGACCTGCGCACCTTTGCGAATTACAACGCCGGCTTCAACGGTTGCGGTCGAATCAATAACGGCACCGTCTTCGACTACGGCTCTGGTATCAACCCCCGGCTCCGGCTGCTCCTGCGGGAAGATGATTTGCAGGGCATATGCAAACCAAGCGTACGGATTGCGGGTAATGACGAGGATACGTTCGGGCTCTTTTTCTCCCCAAATCGCCTGTTTGTCTTCTTCTGTCAAAACCAAAGCTGTCGCTTTGCAGGCGCCAGCCGCATCGCGATATTTGCTGTTGGCTAAAAAAGCAACGTCGCCGTGCCCGGCGGTCTCCAGCGGAGCAATGGACTTAATTTCAGCCTTGCCTCCGTTGGCACTGATTGTGCTCAATAAAGTATCGTTGCTTTTTTCTTTAATTCGGTCTACTAACTCAAGAAGAGTCATCGGCGCTGTTTGTTGAATCATTTGAATCGCCCTAATTAAAAAATTTATGCGGCTGATCTGAGAGGGAGAGCAAGTTTGAAGTCGCCGAAACCCGAGTCAGGTCATGCCGCACGTATTGCACTAAATGGCAATTAAGCAACAAGCAGACATCTGTCTGCTTGTGCCCGATAAAAATTACTTGAGTTCCTTAAGAACCTGGTCAGTGATGTCAATCTTCGGGTTGACGTAGATAGCTTCCTGAAGAATGAGGTCATATTTTTCGCGCTGAGCGATGTTCTTGATGACCGTGTTTGCCTGACGGAGAAGCTTCTGAAGCTCCTCATTTCTGCGCTGATTGAAGTCTTCGCGGAGTTCGCGCTGACGGCGCTGGAAATCGCGGTCTCTTTCAGCCAAATCACGCTGCTTGCGAATTCTTTCCTGTTCCGTCATTGTGCCGGCGTTCTTTTCGAAGCGCTCGACGTCATTTTTCAAACGCTGACCGGCAGCATTGAGCTCTTTATCGCGCTTAGAGAATTCCTGTTCAAGTTTTTTACTTGCGGCCTGAGCAGCTGCAGAATCGCGAAGAATAACCTCGGTGCTGACAACACCGATCTTAACTTCTGCCTGCACTGCTGTCGCAGCAGAGCAAACCAAGGCGGAAACTAAAGCAACCGCTAACCATTTTTTTTGCATGAATGTATCTCCTACACAATTGTTTAATTGTGCCACAAATTTATTAGAAACCTGTACCAATTTGGAATTGGAATCTCTGAAGCTCGTCACTGTCCTTCTTATTGAGCGGGAATGCGAAGCTCAATTTAAGCGGGCCCATCGGAGAAATCCAGGCTAAACCGAAACCGACGGAGTAACGAAGGTCACCGAGGTCAAGCTTGTCTTTCTCATAGCGATCCACAACATAACTGCCGTTAGCTGCTTGTTTGTAAAAGGCTTTGCGGCCCCAAACCCAGCCGCCATCCAGGAAGGTGAACATACGAAGGGTTCTGTCTGCCCCGGGGATCGGCGTCAACAGTTCGAGAGAGAAATTGAGTTTGCGGTTACCGCCGGAGGCATCTCCGTCTGTATCACGGGGGCCCAAGGAGGAAGTATCGTAGCCGCGAACTGAACCGATACCGCCACCATAGAAATTCTTGAAGAACGGGTACTGTTTGCCTGCATAACCGTCACCATAACCGAGTTCGGTATTGAACGCAAAAGTAATGGATTTCGTAACCGGAACAAACTGCTGGAACTGGTAGGTCGCACGATAGTATTTCAGATCAAGAACAGGAAGAGAAATTTCACCGAACAATCTCTGATAGCGGCCGCGAGTCGGAGCCAGAATGTTGTCTCGGGTATCACGAGACCAGCCGATCGTCGCTGCAATGCTCTTCGGCTTCTTGCCGTAATCGTTGACATAGTCGACGTAGCGGCGCGGAGCACCGGAGCCGACGGTCACATCGGTCATTTCAAACTTGCCGCCGAGAAAGATCTGGTCGTTTTCCGTAATCGGCACACCGTAAGTTACGCCGGCACCGTACGTTTCGTACTTAACGTCATCGGTAATTTCGAGTTCGTCCAAGTCGAGCTTACGATCGTAAATTTCGAAGGACTGGCTAATACCCGAAGTCGTGATGTAAGGCTGCGTGAAGCTGGCAGCATAAGTTCTAGAGCTCTTAGACGTATTGACTTCAAGAGATAGAGAATTACCGGTACCGAAAACGTTGTTCTGCGAGAAACCGCCGGAAAGAACAATACCTTCGGAGGTGGAGTAGCCGGCACCGATCGAGATGTTGCCGGTCGGACGTTCTTTCACGTTAACGGCCAAATCAACTTCGTCCGGAGAACCGGGTACGGGTTCGGGTTCCGCAGTAACAGTTTCAAAGAAACCGAGACGGTCGATACGGTCACGAGAAACGGCAACTTTATCGCTGTCAAACCAGCTCGCTTCATACTGACGAACTTCACGACGAATGACTTCGTCCTGAGTACGCGTGTTGCCGGTAATGTTCACTTTACGAACATAAACTCGGCGGCCGGGGTCAATCGTGTATACGACACTAACTTCATCCGGATTTTCCGGATCAACGACCGGATTCGGGTTTGCTCTTGCAAACGCGTAGCCCAAAGCGGAAAGACGATCCGTAAATTTCTTTGCCAGACCATTTACTTCGGAAGCGTTGTAGACGGAACCCGGCTTGATATCCACAAGATCTTCAAACTCGGGCTCAAGGCCAAGCATGTCACCGGTTAAGCGGATATCTTTGATTGTGTACTTTTTGCCTTCATCAATATTGATGGTGACAAAAATCTCTGACTTATCGGGACTGACAGATACTTGTGTCGAGTCAATCTTGAAGTCGAGGTAACCGTTGTTGTTGTACAGAGCGCGAATTGCCTCTAAGTCGGCAGTGAGCTTCTCTCGAGAGTACTGGTCGCGTTTGGTATACCAAGAGAACCAGTTCGGGGTACCGAGCTGCATTTCGTCGCGAAGATCGCCTTCGTCATAAACTTTGTTGCCGACAAAACGGATTTGCTGAATCTTTGCAGCAGGACCTTCATCAACGTCGATGTTGATGCGGACGCGGTTGCGTTCGACCGGCGTCACAGTGACTTTGACATCTGCGGAGTAACGGCCACGCGAGAGATATTGGCGTCTTAATTCTTGAACGGCACGGTCTAACACCGCACGGTCAAAAATAAAGCCTTCGGCTAAGCCCACATCACGGAGAGATTTTTCAACACCTTTGGCATCAAACTCGGAAATACCGGTAGTGTGAATGTTTGCGACCGTCGGACGTTCCTGAACTCGAACAACCAGGACGTTGCCGTCCATGTCGAGCTGAACGTCTTGGAACATTCCGGAGGCATACAGAGAACGCAGTGATTCAGCGCCCAGCTCCGGAGAATACGTGTCTCCCACTCGGATCGGCAGATGCGAAAATACAGTACCCGCCTCCGTACGGGAAATGCCCTCGAGTCGAATGTCTTTAATCACATGACCCTGTGCAAGCACGGTCGTCGCTGCCAAAGCTAAAGCGCAAGCTAGCGCTATCTTCTTAGGATGAGGCATATTCTATAAATTAAAAAATGACCCTGCGTGATTGAAATCACGGCAAAAGTCGCGTCAAATCATTAAATAGTGCAAGTATAGTCAAACCAAAGAGAGCTGCGATGCCAATCTTTTGTGCAGACGCTTGTACAGCCTCAGAAACCGGCTTACCAGTCACTACTTCGAGAGAATAATACAGGAGATGGCCGCCGTCCAACATGGGAATCGGTAACAAGTTCAAAATTCCCAAGCTGATGGAAACCAACGCTAAAAACGAAATAAAAGGAAGAATACCCAGCTGAGCAGTCTGGCCGGCATAGTCGGCAATCGTCACCGGACCAGAGATGTTGCTGATAGAGACATCACCGGTGAACATCTTTCCGATCATTCGAACAGACATCGCCGCGGTATCCCACGTCTTCTTCACACCCTCGGCCAGACTCTTTAGGAGGCCATAAGAAACCTGAGTGTGCGGAAAATCTACCCCGATCGCTGCGCCGATGCGGCCGATTTCATTACCCTGTTCGTCCATAGCGGCTGCCGGTGTAACTTCCAGAGTATGTGTCGGACCGTTTTCGTCTCCGACGAGTAATGTGACGGGTTTCCCGGGATATTTTTTGATTTCACTGACAAAATCTTTCGGCATCTTAACCGGAACATTACCGACGCGATAAATATGGTCGCCGATTTTGATTCCGTCGCGCTGCGCGGCAGAGTTCTCAACAAAAGATGAGATAAACGGATGGCCCATATTCAAATGAAGACCGACCTCATCAAAAGGATCGGCATCTTTTGCTTTCGGGTCCAGACTCATCTTCGTGAGGTCAATTTCTTTCGTTACTTCGCTCCCGTTGGGACGGTGAACCAAAATATCCGTCGTACTTCCGAACTTATTCAGCATCTCCATACGGAGATCCGTAAAAGTTTTAATTTCGGAATCGCCGACTTTCAGAATCTTGTCGCCGGCATGGAGTCCGGCCATGGCGGCCGGCGTACCGGCGGGAGGCTCGGCAACAACCGGCGTCGGCTGCGTGCTGCCTATCATGAAGATAGAAGCGTAAAGCAGGACGGCGAGCAGAAGATTGGCAAATGGACCTGCAGCAACGATGGCGAATCGCTGCCATACATTCTTGGCCCCGAATTCACGGTTTTTATCTTCCGGTTTGATAGGCAGACAGGCAGGGTCTCTCGCATCAAGCATCCTGACGTATCCGCCTAAAGGCAGTGCACTAACCGCCCACTCGGTTGCGTCCGGGTCGTTCTTGCGTTTATAGATAAAAATCGGTTTTCCGAAGCCGAGAGAAAATCTCAGAATTTTTACGCCGCAAAGTCTGGCGACTAAATAATGCCCGAGCTCATGAAAGGTAATCAAAATACCGATCGTTACCGCAAAGGCAGCAATGGTCGTCAACAATGTCAAGGTTAGTTCTCCAGTTTGTCGCAAAAACCTTCGAGCCAAGACTGAGCCAGTTTTCTGGCTTCTTTATCCGTTTCCAAAATCTCTTCCAAGTTGGTCGGAGTCGGGGGCTGGAAGCCGTACATCATTGCATGACACAGGCGTGCAATGTCGGTAAAGCCGATCTTGCCTTGAATAAACGCCTCGACGCCGATCTCGTTGGCCGCGTTCAAGACGATCGAAGCAGCTCCGCCCAGCTTCAATGCATCATAAGCGTAGCCGAGCTGGGGAAAACGTTTTAAGTCCGGTTCTTCGAAGGTTAACGTTTTGATTTTTGAGAAGTTTAATGGTTCTACTCCGGCGTCCAATCTTTCCGGGAAGCCTAAAGAGTAAGCAATCGTGTTTCTCATGTCTGGAGCGCCCATTTGGGCAATGACTACGCCGTCGGCGTATTGGACCATAGAGTGAATGACGCTCTGGGGATGAACGACAACCTGAATGCGTTCCGGTTCGAAATCAAAAAGCCAGCGGGCCTCGATAACTTCCAGGCCTTTATTCATCAGCGTCGCAGAGTCAACGGTAATTTTCTTGCCCATCGACCAGTTTGGGTGATGCGTGGCTTCTTCAACCGTGACATCAGAGAGGTCCTGTCTTTGACGGAAAGGGCCTCCCGAGCAAGTCAGAATGATATTGGCTTCACATCTAGCTTTTTTGGTCGCGCCGACAAGACACTGGAAAATGGCATTGTGTTCGCTGTCAACCGGCATGAGAACAGCACCTGAGGCCTTTATCGCATCCATCAGGATTCGGCCGCCGCAAACGACACTTTCCTTATTGGCGAGCAGAAGCTTTTTTCCGGCTTCCGCAGCTTTAAATGTAGAAGAAATTCCGGCAGCTCCGACGATGGCTCCGATAACGATATCGACTTCGGGGTTCGCAGCGATTTCATCGATCGCCTTCGAACCGGCCAAAGCTTCGGCCGTACTTCCGGCAGCTCTAAGCTCTTCCTGTAAGGCTCCCAGAAGCTCTTTATCAGCAATAACCGCGACTTTAGCTCCGCTGTCCTTAGCCGCTTGAGCGATTTTTTTAACGCTGGAATTCGCCGTTACCGCATACACGGTGAACCGGTCGGGATAACGAGAGATGACATCTAATGAACTTTTACCGATCGAGCCGGTCGCACCGAGTATCGCAATGCTTTCCATGACTGAAACTTAGTAACCTTGGAGGAAAAGAAGAATGAAGACGGTAAGCGGAAGAACGCTCATCTGAGCGTCGAGACGGTCGTAGAAACCACCGTGTCCCGGAAGAAGATTGCTCGAATCTTTGACACCGGCGGAGCGCTTGAGGGCACTTTCAAACAAGTCGCCGGCAATCGAAAACAGAACTACTACGATCAGGATCAAGGCAGAAGCCCAGCCTGTTAAATGAGAGATCAGAGCGTTGGTCCAGAGCGGGAAGGACGGCTGAGCCCAATAAAGAACGTACGACAAAGCCAGGACACTTACAAAAGCCGTCAGCGCGCCTGACCAAGTCTTTTTCGGACTGATGCCTTCGGCCATCTTCGGACCGCCTAGGCAGCGGCCGCCGAAATAGGCCACGATATCGGCAACCCAAACAATAGCTAAGACGGAAAGCATGTAGATGGTGCCCTTCTCACGGAAGAGATACATGAGGGAGAACCAAGCTGCCGGAACAAAGATCCAGGCAAGCAAAGCCCCGATGCCTTTCGGTACCATCCAGCCGGAAGCCCGGCGAGTGAAGATGACAGCGGTGATAACAGCCCAAAGCACGGTAGCCACAGCTGTAATAATCATGAGCCCGTTGCCGGACTGAATGGTTTGCAGCGCAGCCGGTGAAACATACTCTAGAAAGAAGAGGAAGGCCGCCAGCAAAACGCCGCAGACCATAGCGACTCCGTTATTCCATTTACAGATCCGGAGCCACTCCCAAAAGCAGCATCCGATGGCAATCGCGGCCACCGCCGTGAAAGCGAGAGGGGAAATTAAAAGCGCGCCGATGATGATAATTAACAACACAACGGCGGTGATGACTCTTTGCAGCAACATGAACTATTCCTTTTTCGCTTCCTGTTGAATTTGTTCGGAAGTCTTACCAAATCTACGTTCTCTATTAGAGTACCAATTTAGCGCATTTAAAAACTCGTTCTCGGTGAAATCGGGCCATAAAATTTTCGTGAAATAGAGCTCCCCGTAAGCGAGCTGCCACAGCATAAAGTTGCTGATGCGCTCCTCTCCGCTCGTGCGGATAAACAGGTCCACATCTCCGGAATCTGCTAACGGCAGCAGTGATGCAAATTTTTGTTCCGTCAGCTCCTCCGGAGGAACCTCACGAGATCTTTTGGCAGCTTCAAGAATCTCCCAGCGGCCTCCGTAATTCACGCAGACATTGAGCGTAAGACCCGTGTTGTTCTCTGTGATCTTCATTGAATCTGCGATTTGCTGCTGAAGTTCTTCAGAAAAAGCTGTCAAATCACCGACGAGACGAACACGAACATTCGCTTTATTGAGAGCGGCGATCTCTCTGCGCAGACTCACGAGAAAAAGCTTCATCAAGCCCTTCACTTCTTCGGCCGGCCGATTCCAGTTTTCGCTGGAAAAAGCAAAGAGCGTCAAATGCTGAACTCCGGCCTTAGCCGCAGTCTGGATTGCAGTTCGGACGGACTCTACCCCTTTTTGATGGCCCATGAGACGCGGAAGCTTGCGGGCCTTGGCCCATCTTCCGTTGCCATCCATAACAATAGCCACGTGACGGGGCACCCTTTCACGTGGCTTTGCAGTCAATTCCTGACTTGTCATAGGATTTAAAACCGATTAAACGGTCATGATTTCCTTTTCTTTTTCGGCAATCAGCTTGTCGACTTCACCGATGTACTTATCGGTGAGCTTCTGAATTTCAGTATTGGAACGGCGTTCGTCGTCTTCGGAAATTTCTTTTTCCTTAACGAGCGCGGCAACCTTGTTGTTGGCGTCACGGCGCAGATTGCGGATGGCAACCTTAGTTTCTTCGCCTTCGGAACGAACGACCTTCGTTAAGTCACGGCGGCGTTCTTCTGTCAGAGGAGGCATCGGGACGCGGATGACTTCGCCGGAAGTTGCCGGATTCAGACCCAGATCGGAGTTGCGGATTGCTTTTTCAACCACGGCAACCATTTTCTTTTCCCAAGGCTGAACAGTGATTGTTCTGGCGTCGGCCAAACCGAGCTGAGCGACCTGAGAAATCGGGGTCGGGCAGCCGTAGTAATCGACGGTGATATGTTCGAGCAAACCGGTATGAGCACGACCCGTACGGATCTTCATCAGGTTTTCTTTGAGCGTTTCAATAGAACGCTTCATATGATGTTCGGACTGTGAATAGATGTCTTTAGTTGTCATGTCAATTTCCAATCTCTGCAGATTTCTCGGCTGCAAGTCGCAAAACTTAGTCGCACGCCGGTGAGCAGAAAATCACGGACGCGGTCAAATCCGCCGAAATAAAACAACGGCGGCAGTGACAGCCTTATTAATTCGTTGAGTTTACCACGGAGCGCAATAGCCTCAAACCGCTCGATTCGAGTTGGTTTAATAGGCTCCTCGGCCAAACGCGCTTAAGCTCAAAACATCTGATAAGGAGTTTGAACTATGGCAAAAATTGAAAAAATGTTCGGCGCAATCCTGAAAGATCAGGAACAAAAGAGTGATGAACTGCGCGACAAGATCCACGCAGAAAACAAACTCAAAAAGGAAGAAGCTGAGAAATCTTCCGAACGCGAAAAAGCCGAAAAGTAATTCGCCGACCGAAAAAGAAGCTCCGGACCCGCTGATGCAGGCCCGGAGCTTTTTGTAT
Organism: Parasutterella excrementihominis YIT 11859; assembly: GCF_000205025.1. GTDB lineage: Bacteria > Pseudomonadota > Gammaproteobacteria > Burkholderiales > Burkholderiaceae_F > Parasutterella > Parasutterella excrementihominis. The sequence goes on from NZ_GL883675.1 coordinate 59,319, forward strand.
CCGTTTTTTTCTCGGTTAAACGTGAACGAGCGTGCCCTCGTCTTCACCAAGCACAACGCGTTTGAGCGCGCCGGGCTTATGAAGGTTGAAGACTCTGATCGGCATGCCTTGATCGCGGCAGAGCGTAAAAGCCGTGGCGTCCAAAATCTTGAGTTTCTTCTGAATGGCTTCGTCGAAGGTCAGAGACTTATACATTTTTGCGTTGGGATCCTTCTTAGGATCAGCGGTAAATACGCCGTCAACCTGAGTGGCTTTCAGAACCATATCGGCTCCGATTTCCGCACTTCTCAGAGCTGCAGCAGTATCCGTTGTGAAGAACGGATTACCGGTGCCGGCAGCAAAAATCACGACGCGGCCTTTCTTCAGATGGCTCAATGCTTTGCCGCGAATGTACGGCTCGGCAACCTGGTCGATATCCAGGGCGCACTGGACACGGGCTTCAACACCGGCGTTTCTCAGTGCATCCTGAAGTGCCATTGCGTTCATGCAGGTGGCCAGCATGCCCATATAGTCGCCGGTGGCGCGATCCATACCGGTAGAGCCGAGTGCGACTCCGCGGAAGATGTTGCCGCCGCCGACCACGATCGCAAGCTGAACGCTTAAGTCAACTACTTCCTTGATTTCGCCGACGATGCTTTTAAGCGTATCGCGGCTGATGCCGAAGGCGTTGTCGCCCATAAGGGCTTCGCCGGAGAGTTTCAGCAGAATTCGTTTGGTTTTAGGCGTTTCAGACTTACTCATCGTTTACTCCGAAAAAAGTTCAACAATTAGGCACGTGCGGCAGCAGCCTGAGCAGCAACTTCGGCAGCGAAGTCGTCGTTGCGTTTTTCAAGACCTTCACCGACAACAAACAGCGCAAATGCAGATACTGTAGCACCATTGCTCTTCAGGAGTTCGCCGACGCTCTTAGAGTCGTCCTTAACGAACGGCTGAGAAAGAAGCGTGACTTCCTTGAGGAACTTGTTAACGGAACCTTCGGCGATCTTCTCGATCAGGTGTTCCGGTTTGCCGTTTTCGCGAGCTTTTTCGATAGCAACGCGGCGTTCTGTTTCGATCAGGTTCTGATCAACACCGTCTTTGTCGAGAGCCTTCGGCTTAGAAGCAGCGATGTGCATAGCCACGTCGTGAGCAACTTCGTCGTTGCCGCCGACCACGTCAACGATAACGCCGATCTTGGCGCCGCCGTGGATGTATGTGGAGAGCTTGCCTTTACCTTCAATGATCTGGAAGCGGCGGATGGAGATGTTTTCACCGATCTTGCCGATCAGGCCTTTACGAACTTCGTCAACGGTAGAGCCGTTGAGCGGAAGAGCGGAAAGAGCAGCAACGTCAGCCGGTTTGTTTTCGGCGACGAGCTTGGCGATATCGTTGGCGAAAGCGATGAAGTCGGCATTCTTAGCAACGAAGTCGGTTTCGGAGTTCAGTTCAACGATAGCGCCGATCTTGCCCGGTTCGTCGATGTAGATAGCGACAACGCCGTCAGCGGTAATGCGGCTAGCAGCCTTAGTGGCCTTGTTGCCGAGCTTAACGCGAAGAATTTCTTCAGCCTGCTCCATGTTGCCGTCTGCTTCTGTCAAAGCCTTTTTGCATTCCATCATCGGAGCGTCGGTTTTAACACGAAGTTCTTTAACCATTGCGGCAGTGATAACAGCCATTGTTTTATCCTTAAAAAATAATTGGTTTAAAAAGAAAGGGGCGCGAACGCCCCTTCCCTTGGTACTTCAGACAAGAAGAGGCGAATTACTCAGCTTTTTCTTCGACAGCGGCTTCTTCAACGAAGTCGGAGTCTTTAGCAGCCTTGACAGTGTCTTCAAGGTTCTTGTTCTTGCCTTCAAGAATTGCGTCAGCAAATCCTTTAGCGTAAAGAGCAACAGCGCGGGCGCTGTCGTCGTTACCCGGGATGACATAGTCAACACCGGCAGGATTGTGGTTCGTATCAACGATACCGACAACAGGAATACCAAGCTTGTTAGCTTCCTGAATAGCAATCTTGTGGTAGCCAACGTCAACAACGACCAGAGCGTCGGGCAGACCGTTCATTTCTTTGATGCCGCCCATAGCTTTGTTCAGCTTTTCGAGTTCACGAGTGAAGTCGAGAGCTTCTTTTTTGGTCATCTTTTCAAGAGCGCCGTCGGCAACTTTCTGTTCCATTTCTTTAAGACGCTTCAGGGAAACCTTAACCGTCTTGAAGTTGGTGAGCATACCGCCCAGCCAGCGCTGATCAACATAAGGCATTCCGGCGCGTTTGGCTTCAGCAACGATGGCGTCGCGGGAAGTGCGCTTTGTGCCGACGAAAAGGATGGTGCCCTTCTGAGCGGCCAGGTTTGTTAAGAACTTGGCAGCTTCGTCGAACTTAGCAACAGTCTTTTCGAGGTTGATGATGTGAATCTTGTTACGAGAGCCGAAAATGTACTGGGACATTTTGGGGCTCCAAAAACGAGTCTGGTGACCGAAGTGTGCACCGGCTTCGAGCAGTTCACGCATGCTCAGAGATGACATATCTTTAATTCCTTTAGGGTTTAATTCCAACAGCCTCACGTTTTCCGAATGGAACCCTGTTGTGAGACTGCGCTATTTAACAAAAAAGTCCAAACGTTTCCGTCCGGATCGGGGCGGAATTCTATCATGCTTTTTCAAAGAGTTAAGCGTTTGAAAAGAGGCGTTACAACCTTTTGACGTTCCTTTTTGAGACAAAACAAATGAAACCTTGTTTTAGCGGCGATTTAAAGAATGATCGCCACCTTTCTTCCGGTTGACCTATATAAGGCTGAGATAACTCCGCTCATCGGTGAATCCACTAAAATTGCGGCATTGAAAAACTTTTTCGAGTCAGATTTAATCAATGTTTGACAATATTCTTATTAAGACCCCGGAACAAATCGAAGGCATCCGGGCGGCCTGCCGCGATGCGGCTTTGGTTCTCGACTACATTGAACCGTTTGTTAAAGCCGGCGTCACCACCGAGTACCTCGATGATTTGATGCTCAGATATACCGAAGACGTCCTCAAAGACAAGTCCGCTTGCCTCAACTACGACCCGGACGGCACCAATCCTTATCCGAAAGCTACCTGCATTTCCGTCAATCATCAGATCTGCCACGGTATTCCAAATGAGAAAGTGCTCAAAAACGGCGATATCTTAAATATTGACGTGACCGTCATTAAAAACGGTTATTACGGAGACACCAGCCGTATGTATTCCGTCGGCCATATTTCCGTTGCTGCTAAGCACCTCATTAATGTCACTTTCGACTCCATGTGGAAAGGCATTGAAATCGTGCGTCCCGGCGCCCATTTCGGAGATATCGGCTATGCAATTCAGCATTTTGTCGAACCTCAGGGCTGCAGCGTCGTTCGTGAATTCTGCGGTCACGGGGTCGGAGTCGGTTTCCACGAAGATCCTCAGGTCTGCCATTACGGCAAGCTCGGCACCGGCGCTGTCATGAAGCCCGGCATGATCTTCACGATCGAGCCGATGATCAACGCCGGAAGAAAAGAACTTCGCATTCTTCCGAACGGCTGGACGGCTGTAACCAAAGACAGAAGTCTTTCCGCCCAGTGGGAACATACGATTCTCGTCACTGAAACCGGATACGAAGTTCTGACGGTCTCGCCAAAATGCCCGCCTGCTCCCTCATGGATAAAACCTTCTTCCTAAATTAATAAAGAAAGAATCTCAAGGCTATGGAAATCAACGAAATCGTCAAAAAATTTAAAGATCAGCGAGAAGTTTTAGCAAAGAAGTTTTTGGCGGACGTTGACGCCGATGCCTATCTTTCTGCGCACGCCAAGGCTGCCGACAAGGCAGTCTTGGCGATTCTCAAGCTGAATCAATTATCCGAGGATGTTGCTGTCGTTGCCGTCGGAGGCTACGGCAGAGAGCAGCAATTTCCCTACTCAGACCTCGATCTTCTTTTCCTTCTGCCTGACGGCGTCCGAGACAAGGACTTAAAAACGATTTCCGATGCGATCGGCAACTTATGGTCGCTCGGTTTGACCGTCGGTTACTCGGTGCGAAGCATCGAAGAATGCCTTGAACAAGCCGAAGTCGACATTACCGCTCAAACGGCGATGCTTGAGTCGCGCCTCATCGCCGGAAATGAAGAGCTTTTTAAGACCTATTCGGAAACGATGGAAAAGAATCTGAATCTTAAAAAGTTTTATCGGGCAAAATTCATCGAACAGCAGCAGCGGCATTTGAAGTACCACGAGTCCTCTTATGCTCTGGAGCCGAACATTAAAGAAGCCCCGGGCGGTCTTCGAGATCTGAATATTTTGATCTGGGTGCTCAGGGCGGCTCGTCTCGGCAACACTTGGCAGGAAGTCTTTGAAAAAGGCTTGATCACCCGCCGAGAATGCGAACTTTTGGAATCTGTCACCAAAAGCCTTTATCGGCTGCGGATTCATATGCATTTGCTCACCAACCGCCACGAAGACCGATTGATTTTCGAAATTCAGGAACCGCTGGCTAAAGCGCTGGGCATTGTCGGGACTGTCGGCCGGCGTCCGAGTGAAGTGATGATGCAGCACTTCTACGTCAATGCAAAAACCATCGGCCAGCTCAACTCCATCATTCTTCAGGCCATTAAAGAGCGCTACTCTAAAGAGCCCGAACAAACCGGTGAACCCATTTGCAGCGGTTTTGTGCGTCAGGGCGACGTGCTCGGCCTTGAGTCTCCCGACGTCCTCGTGAAGAACCCTGAAAGAATTCTCGAGGCCTTTTTAATTCAGGAACGTCATCCGGACATTCCGATGAAGTCTTCCCGACTTTACCGTGCCTTATTTGAAGCTCATTCTCTGATGAACAAAGAATGGGCTGAAAATCCTGTCAATCGTCAGACATTCTTGAAGATTATCCAAGGACGCAGAGGCGTCTGGCACGCTTTGGAAGAAATGAACCGCTGGGGTGTGCTCGGAAAACTGCTGCCGTCTTTCAACCGAATCGTGGGTCAAATGCAGCATGATTTGTTCCATGCTTACACGGTCGATCAGCACACACTCCTTGCAATTCGTTATCTCCGAAACTTCACACACAGTGAAAACGCCCACGAGCTGCCGCTCTGTACCGAACTCATGATGGCAATGAAGGGAAGCTGGCGTTTGGTTCTTGCTCTTCTCTACCACGACATCGGTAAAGGCAGAGGCGGGGACCACAGCAAAATCGGCGCGGAGATTGTTCGGCAGATGTGTCGAGATTTTGAGATCGCCGATGAGGACGCTGACTACATCGAGTTCCTCGTTCGTGAGCATTTGACCATGAGTATGGTTGCCCAAAAGCAAGACATCTCAGATCCGGAGGTTATTGAAAACTTCGCCAAGAAAGTTGGAACGATGGAGCGCCTCGTCAGTCTTTATCTGCTTACCGTCTGTGACATCCGAGCGACGGGACCGAAAATTTGGAACGCCTGGAAAGCCCAACTTCTTGAAGATCTGTTTTATTCGACCGCCCGTTTCCTTAAGGGCAAAGGCATCGACAGAGATTTATTGGTATCCCGGCGCCGTAAAGATGCGCTGCGCTTGACGCGCTTTACGCCTGAACAGAGAGATCGAATTAATAAGTTCTGGGATAACTTTGACGTTGCATACTTTATGAAGCACTCCGTGCGGAATATCGTTTGGCACGCCAAGGTATTACTGCCGCATCTCGATTCTCCGAAGTCGTTTGTCGCATCCAGACCGCTGCGCGGCATGGAACACGCACACGAAATTCTTATCCTGACGCAGGACCGCCCCGAACTTTTTGCCCGCATCGTTTCTAATCTGCAGCAATACGGTCTGTCCATTGCCGAAGCCCGTATCCACACGGGGCGCGACGGACGAGTGGTCGACTCTTTCATCGTCGTTGACGACGGCTCAGACCCCAACTTCGAACAAGAGTTCGCTCGTTTCCAAGAAATCCTCGCAGAAAAACTGGATTTGGCTGAAAAGCTTCCGCCGCCTCTTCGCGGACGCCCGTCCCGTCAATCCAAGCTCTTCCCGATCTCACCGCAGGCTTCGCTACGACCCGATGCCGCTGGAAGACAATACATGCTTTCGATCGTCACAACCGACCGGCTCGGCCTTTTGGCATCCATCGCGCGAGTCTTTGTGCAGTACGGAATCAATCTTGTGACAGCCCGAATCACGACGCTGGGAGAAAGGGCGGAGGACGTCTTCCTGATCGAAAGCTTTAAGCTGCGGGATCCCGTCTTCTGCGCTGAATTTGAAAAGGCCGTTTTGGAAGCTTTGGAGCTTTAGTTAAGGTCCCTTCGGAAACGCAAAAGGGGCTGTTGCAAAAGTCTGTCGAAAGC
>NZ_GL883676.1 GCF_000205025.1 Parasutterella excrementihominis YIT 11859
ATTCGAAAGGAGGAGGCGCTTCCTCCCCTGCCGGAAGGCAGGGGACTCCGCGCCTAAATTTGATGAATTTATCGACAAAAACTCCTTCCTCTTCTCTTAAGGAAGACACGGAAGAGCTCGTCAATTCGCTCAATCGAATGCTCCAGAGCGCTCAGAACGACGCTGCGGAAATTGCAGCGGCACTCGGGCGTATTGCCAAGAATTACGGCATGTCCCGCCTTGCCCGAGAAACTGGACTCTCCAGAGAAAGCCTTTACCGCACGCTTTCGGGACAGTGTTCTCCGGAATTTTCAACCATTCTCAAAATCATCCGTGCCCTGAATTTGAACTTTGCGGTTACGGACAACTCTTCTTCAAAATAATCAATCATGCAGCAACCACAAGATAATGAATTTACCCGCGCTGAAGAGATTCGAAAGCTCCGCGTTATTCCTGAGCTTATTTCTCATCACCTAGAAATCCGCGGAGATGATCCGGCCGTTTGTCAATTCAATGCCAAAACCAAACAATGGGAAACGCTCTCTTTTAAAGAGCTCTACGCTCGCGCCCTAGATTGGGCCAACGCGTTTGTAGCCTCCGGTTTAAAGAAAGGCGATCGAGTCGCCATGCTTCTGCCAAACGGCATTGATGCCGTTTGTTTTGACCAGGGCGCACTGATCGTCGGCCTTGTTCCGGTCCCGCTGCATATCATCGACACGCCGGCCAACTGCGCCTACATTCTGGAAGATTCGGACACGAAGCTCCTCGTCACTGTTAACCGCGCACGCTGGCATGCCATTCAAGCAACCGGCGCCGATTTGTCTCAGCTCCGCACAGTCGTCTACATCGATGATGAATCCGAACCTGAAAGCAACGAGGTTCGCAGCGTTAACGTTGCTGAATGGCTGAAAGAAGGCGAATCCGTCTTAACCCTTCCGCCCGGACCCGAAGAGGAAGACTTGGCCGCTTTGGTATACACCTCCGGTACAACCGGTAAACCTAAAGGTGTCATGCTCACACATAAAAATATCATGAGCGATATTTCGGCCTTGCTTTACAACATCGCGCCGAATCCTTCCGACACCTGGTTATCCTTCCTCCCGCTGTCTCACACCTTCGAGCGCACCACTTCCTATTACATCGGCCTGGGAATGGGCAATAAAGTCACCTTCAGCCGAGGAGTTGCACGCATTCTGGACGATTTAAAACTTGTACGTCCGTCCATCATGATGTCCGTTCCGAGAGTTTTTGAAAAAGTCGCAGCTAAGATCAACGAACGTCTGAAACAAAAAGGCGCCGTGAGCCGCCTAGTCTTCAACGCGGCTGTTGACGCCGGTTACCGTAATTTCTGCCGCTGCAACGGCCTGCCCGTCGACTCCGCTGTCCCGGCAGCCTTCGATCGTCTGATGGATCCTCTTTACGACAAACTCGTTCGCAATCAGATTAAGAACTCCTTCGGAGGCCGCATGCGCGTCGCGGTTTCCGGCGGTGCAGCCCTGAGCCCAGAAGTTGCCAAAACGATCATCGGCTTAGGAATTGAAATCTTCCAAGGCTACGGCATGACCGAAACTTCCCCGATCATTTCCGTCAATAAAATCGAAGCCAATCATCCCGATACTGTCGGGCCGATCCTCGAAGGTATTGAAGCCAAACTGGGAGAAAAAGACGAGCTCTTAGTGCGCGGACCGCAGGTCATGAGAGGCTACTGGAAGCGTCCGGAAGACACGTTCAAGACTCTGGATCCCGAAGGCTGGCTCTCTACCGGTGACCAAGCCGACATCCTTCCCGGCAACTACCTGAAGATCAAAGGCCGCATTAAAGAGATCATCGTGACGTCTACCGGCGAGAAGGTGCCCCCTGTCGACATCGAGCAAGCCATCGAAACGGATCCGCTTTTTGATCAGGCCATGGTCTACGGCGACAATCGTCCCTTTATCGTCGGCCTCCTCGTGCTGAACAAAGATAACTTCGAACGATTTGTCGTTTCTCTGAACCTGGATCCCAAAGATCCTGAAATCCTTACCAACAAGGCAGTTATCAGGGAAATCCTTAAACGCATCAAGACCGCCTGCAAATCATTTCCGCAGTATGGTGTACCTCGTTCCGTGCTTCTTCTCAAAGAACCTTGGACAATTGAAAACGATTCTTTAACGCCTACGCTGAAATTGAAGCGCCGCGTTATCGTGGCCGAACACGGTGACGAAATCGAGAAACTTTATGAAAATTTTGGAAAGTAAATGACAGCAGACAACCTCAACAACATGCGCGTCATTCCGGACTTGCTCGCGATCAACGAAAAAGTTCGCCCGAACAAGGTTGCTTATCGCCAGTTTGACGACAAATCTAAGACTTGGATCAGCGTAACTTGGAAAGAATTCGCTGATATGGTTCGCAGCTGGCGCAAAGCCTTTACGGCCTCCGGCTTATCAAAAGGCGACCACGCAGCTGTCCTGTTGCCCAATTCCATCACGGCAACCGCCTGCGACTTGAGCATCCTTTCGCAAGGCATGGTTCCGGTTCCCTTGCACGCGGTTGATACGCCGTCTTCCAGCGCTTTCATTCTGAACAATTCGGAAGCTAAGATTCTTTTTGTTCCGCGTACTCTGCGCTGGAACGCCATGCTGAACGCGCAAAAAGAATATCCGTACCTCAAACTCGTCGTCACGACCGGAAACGATGCCGAGGGTGCTTCAGAAGACTCTCCTGTCCCTGTGGTCAATCTTTCCGATTGGCTCAAACAGGGAGAAAACACCGACCTTAAAGAAGTCTCGATTGATCCCGATGACCTCGCTGCCATCGTCTACACCTCAGGCACCACCGGTAAACCGAAAGGCGTCATGCTCACGCACGATAACGTTTTAAGCAACGTGAAATCGTTTTCTCAGGTGATTGACGTCGGTTCCGATGACGTCTTCCTGTCTTTCCTGCCGTTTTCTCATACGTTCGAAAGAACCGTCACTTTCTACTTCACTTTGTTCTTAGGCGCCGAAGTCGGTTTTGCCCGCTCCGTCTTAAAACTTGCCGAAGACCTGAAGATCATCCGTCCGACGATTTTTGTGGCCGTACCTCGCGTCTTTGAGCAGTTTCATAGCCGCATCAAAGCGAGTCTTCAGTCCAAGGGAAGCATTGCCGCCACGCTTGCCGATCAAGCCGAAATGATCGGCTGGAGAAGATTCTGCCGCCGTAACGGCCTGGCCGTTCCCTCTTCTTCCGCTTCCTGGCTTGATTCTTTCATTTGGCCGATGCTGGAAAGCCGCATCGTGCTCCCGATCCGCGATGTGTTCGGAGGCCGATTGAGAATCGCGATTGCCGGCGGTGCCGCGTTAAACAACGCTATCGGCCGTTTCTACAACGCCATGGGCGTTGAACTGCGCCAGGGTTACGGTCTGACCGAGACCTCTCCGGTTATTTCCGTGAATCGCGAGAACTGCAACAATCCCGTCACGGTCGGACAGCCGATTCCCGGACTTCAAATTCGTCTCGGCGACATAGAAGAGCTGCAGGTTAAAGGCCCGACTGTCATGAAAGGCTACTGGAAGCGTCCTGACGCAACAGCCGAAGTCTTTACCGAAGACGGCTGGTTCAGAACGGGCGACCAAGCTGACTTGTCGGATGCCGGCCGCATCCGCATCAAAGGTCGAATCAAAGAAATCATCGTAACTTCCACCGGAGAGAAGATTCCTCCGACCGACATGGAACTTGCGATTCAGACAGATCCGCTTTTTGAGCAGGTCATGGTGGTGGGCGAAGCTCGTCCTTTCATCACAGCTTTAGCTGTCGTCAACGAAGCCGAGTGGGAGAAGTTTGCTAAGGAATTCAATGTGGATCCTTCAGACGACCGCATGCTCATGCGTCGCGACATCCGCATGGCCGCGCTGAAGCGTTTAAAGAAAGCTGCTTCTCGCTTCCCGCAGTACGGTATTCCGCGAAATATTCGCCTGTTGAAGGAACATTGGACCGTTGACAACGGATGTCTGACGGTCACGATGAAGCTTCGCCGTCCGATCATCCGCGAAAAACTCCGCGCTGAGATCGACGAGCTCTACACCGTCCCGCAGAATAACGTTTAATCAGAGATTATTCCTTGATTCGTGCAGCCTTCGGGCTGCACGTTTTGTTTTGGGCTTAGATCAGGTGTGCTTAGCTGATCTTCTTTTCCATTTCGTCCAGACGTGCCTGCTGCTCCTGAAGCAAATTCTCGAGCGATTTAATCTTCTCTACGTACGGGTCTTCTTCGTTAGCAACGACGCCATAGGCAGCTAAACGAACCTGGGCTTTCGGGTCAGGCTGAGGCTCGGGCTCTTTCTTCGGAACCGCTTTCTTGGATTTATCCACGATTCGAGCCGGGTTGCCCACAGCTGTTGAGTTGGGCGGGAGCGGCTTGATCACCACGGCGTTACTGCCGATGCGGCAGTTATCGCCGATTTCAAAACCGCCGAGAATCTTGGCGCCGGCGCCGACAATGACGTTTTTACCGATCGTCGGATGCCGTTTTGTTCCCGAGGCAAGAGAAGTTCCGCCCAGCGTGACGCCGTGATAAATCGTGCAGTCATCTCCGACCTCAGCCGTCTCTCCGATCACGACTCCCATGCCGTGGTCAATCAGCACGCGGTCTCCGATCTTTGCTGCCGGATGGATTTCAATTCCGGTTAAGAAGCGGTTGCACTGGGAAAGTGCTCTTGCGCTTACCTTCCAGTCTTTATTCCACAGCCAGTGTGCCACTCGGTGTGCAATGATGGCATGCAGTCCGGGGTAGCAAAGAAGAACCTCCCAGCGTGAACGCGCGGCAGGATCCCTTTCATAAATGGAGTTGACATCTCCTTTGATTCTCGAAAACATCCTTCCCTCTGAATCTCTTATTGCTGTCCGTCTTTTTTCGATTTTCTTCCGCTGCGTTCCGCCCGCGGACAAATAATCGCAGCGCAGATACCCCTAAGCATATCGACATCGGGTACGCTTAAACCGGAACGAGACAAAATTCTTTTCAGTTTGGGCATCATCAGCTTAGGACGTTCGGGATTCAGAGCTCCGCAGGCGATCATTGCCTCTTCAAGGTGTTCATAGAGCCCTTCAATGGCTTCCACACTTGCGGGCGCCTCACCTTCAAAACGGCTGGCATGCGCATCCAAGGCTCTTCCGCGAAGTGTCTGCTGAGCCTGATAAGCCGTCACCTGCACAGCCTGGGCCAGATTCAGGGAATCGCATTCAGGATTAGCCGGGATAGCGGTACAGAGCTGACAGAGCATCATCTCTTCGTTCGTCAGGCCGCTTCTTTCCGTTCCGAAGACAAAGGCGATTTCTTCCTGAGGATTTTCTTCCAAACATGTCTTGACCATTTCGCAGGAAGTCTGCAAGTCTGCCAGAGGAGGTCCGAATTCCCGATCGTAGCCGGAGAGCGCACAGGCAAAAGAAACATCTTTTAACGCTTCTAAAAGTGTCTCAGTACAGACGCTGTTTTGAAGAACATCGACAGCATGAGTAGAAAAAGCAATTGCATCCGGATCGGTGCGGTACTCGGGATGACGGGGGCTCACGACGTATAGACGGTCAAATCCCATGGTCTTAATCGCCCTTGCGGCAGAGCCGATATTGCCCGGGTGGCTGGGTGAAACGAGAACGAAGCGGATACGCCCTCGTTGGGGAAGGAAGTCCATAAACTACTGTCTCTTGAGGTAAAATTTCTGACTCTAAAGTTTACTTCACCGCTGAGGCGGTGCATAAAAAGTTCATCAGAGGAATAAATGGCAACCACAACTAAGCCGATGGCAAAAACGACAAAGGCCACCGATAAAAAGCGCGCTCCTCGCTCCACCAGCCGTAAAAGCGCTGAAAACGGCGATCAGAAGAAACATTACCGCCCTGCTCCATCTCTGCCGATGCAGAATGAAGGCATGCTCAACATGGCAATTAAGGCCGCTCGCGACGCCGGCAAGATTCAGGTCATCGCTTTCCGTGACCGCAGCAATCTTCAGATCTCGAACAAGAGTCTCGGCGACTATGTCACTGAAGTGGACAAAGAATGCGAACGCGTCATTGTAGAAACACTTAAGACCGCCTACCCCGATCACGCATTCCTCGGTGAAGAAACCGGTGAGAGCGGCAAGAAAGACGCCGAATACACTTGGGTCATTGATCCGCTCGACGGCACGACGAACTTTATTCACGGAATTCCTCAGTTTGCCGTTTCCATCGCTCTGCTGAAAAACGGTCAGCCGCTCCATGCTGTCGTCTATCACGCCATGGCCAATGAGCTCTTTACCGCAACCAAAGGCAAAGGTGCTTACCTTGATTCCCGCCGTATCCGCGTCTCCGGCTGCAATTCCATGCAGGATGCCCTGCTTGCCACCGGCTTCCCCTTCCGCGAAGGCGATAACTACGATGCTTACATCAAGTCCATGAAGGTCATGATGGAAAAGACCTGCGGTCTGCGCCGCATCGGTTCTGCTGCTCTTGATCTTTGCTGGACAGCCTGCGGCCGCTTTGACGGCTACTGGGAAAAAGGCATCAAGATTTGGGATATCGCTGCCGGTGCACTGATTGCCCGTGAAGCCGGCGCCTTCGTTACCGACTTCTCCGGCGAAGGTGATTATCTTCAGAAAGGCGAAATCATTGCCGCCGCTCCGAAGATCTTCCCGGAAATGGTTAACGTCATTCAGGGCCGCCAAGCTTAATCCTTAGCGCAAATTTTGATAAAGCCTTCGGCGAACCGTCCGAAGGCTTTTTTTATCGATTTTTTGTCCGTTGAGATATCATCAACGAACGCCACTTATTATCCAAGTATCAATGTCCGACAAGTCTATCGCCTCGATTGCCAATATTAGTGAACAGGATTTGCTGAGCTTTACGCCTGCAATGCGTCAGTTTATTCAAATCAAACGCGACAATCCGACCTTATTGATCATGTATCGAATGGGCGACTTCTACGAAACTTTTTTCGAAGACGCCGAACTCGTCCATAGAGTGCTCGGGCTGACGCTGACTTCGCGTTCGTCCACCAACTCCGGGACTCGTATCCCAATGGCCGGCATTCCCTACATGACGCTGGATCAGTATCTGGTCCGTTTGGTCAATCAAGGCTTCAGTGTCGGCATCTGCGAGCAACTCGGTACCCCGGGCAAAGGTTTGATGGAAAGAAAGCTGGTTCGTACGATCACGCCGGGAACGCTGACAGACGAAAGCCTTCTCAACGACCGCTCGGAGAGCACACTGCTCGCCGTGTACATTCAAGGCAAGGGAAGCGCTGTCGGATTAGCCTGGATGACGATTTCTTCCGGTGTCTTCAAGGCGATGGAAACCACCGAGGCCGGTCTTCTGAACGAAATCGAACGCATCAATCCGTCTGAAATTTTGATTGCAGACCATGACCGCGAACTTGCTGAAGAGCGTTTCCCGGATCGTTCTGTATCTGCCCTTCCCGACTGGCACTTTGATCGAATTCGAGCAGAAAAGACCCTGCTGAAGCAATTCGGAACCTCCACCCTTGAGCCTTTCGGAATCGCCGACTCCGACCTCTTGATTACTGCGGCCGGAGTGGTAGCGGAATATGCCCGTTCCACCCAGGGAACCGACTTAACGCACATCACGGCCATTACCCGCGAGACAGACAACGACCACTTAGGCCTTGATGCTGCCTCCCGCAGAAACCTTGAAATTGTCCGTACGCTGCGTGGAGAGCAGACCAATACGCTCTTCTCGACGTTGGACCATTGCCGGACGGCGATGGGAAGCCGCCGTCTTGCTTCCTGGCTGACTTCGCCCTGTCGAGATCAGTCTGAAGCCACCAAACGGTCGGATGCTGTCGAGATTCTTTTGGGCTCGATGGAAAAGCTGGAAAACATTAACGAGTTCCTAAAAAGCATTCCCGACTTTGAACGAACCGCTACGCGTATCGCTTTAGGCTCAGTCAAACCTCGTGAACTTGCTGCTTTGCGGGACGCGCTGCCGTCGCTCAACGTAATAGCCGAGAACCTGTCGGATCTTGATTCCGAACTTCTCAAAGAAACCGCGGAAGAGTTGCCGCTCCCCGAAGAGCTTTATCAGCTTCTTTGCGCTTCTCTAAAAAAAGAACCGAGCACCTTTATCCGCGACGGCAATGTTATTGCCGAAGGATTTAATGCTGAGCTTGACGAACTTCGCGCCCTTAAAAATCACGGCGGTCAATTCTTAGTTGACTACGAAGCCCGTGAAAAAGAACGAACAGGCATTCCCAATCTTCGAGTGGAATTCAACAGCGTTCAAGGCTACTTCATTGAAGTCCCTAAAGGCCAAATTGATAAAGTCCCTGCGGATTACCGCCGGCGCCAAACCCTCAAAAACGTTGAACGCTACATCACGCCGGAACTCAAAGCATTTGAGGACAAAGCCGTCAGCGCAGAGGAACGATCCAAAGCTTTGGAAAAGCAGCTTTACGAAGAGCTCATTCTTAAGTGCAAGCCCTTCTGCCAGGATCTTTTGAATTCCGCTCACGGCGTCAGCGCCCTTGATGCGCTTTCTTCTTTTGCTCAGCACGCCGATACCTACCGCTGGATTAAACCGAATTTTGTTCCGGTGACCTCTGTGGAGATTAAGGGTGCCCGACACCCGGTTGTCGAAGAAACGATCGAGAACTACGTACCGAATGACTGCGACCTCGATGCCCAGCACCGTCTGCACATCATTACCGGACCGAACATGGGTGGTAAATCAACGTACATGCGTTCCATCGCGCTGATTGTTCTTTTAGCTTACAGCGGTAGCTTTGTTCCCGCAGAGAGCGCGGACATCGGCGTCATCGATAAAATTCTGACTCGTATCGGTGCCGCAGACGATCTGGCAAGGGGACTTTCCACGTTCATGGTGGAGATGACCGAAACCGCTTCGATCCTCCGCCAGGCGACCGATAAGAGCCTAGTCCTTATGGACGAAGTCGGACGCGGAACTTCTACCTTTGACGGATTGTCTTTGGCAGCCGCAATCGCGGAAGATTTAGTTGTGAACTGCAGAAGCCTGACGCTGTTTGCAACGCATTATTTTGAGCTGACGCAGTTAGAAAAGACGCTCCCAGATGTCGTCAACGTTCATGTGGCGGCCGCTGAAAGTTCGAAGAACATTGTCTTCCTGCACGAAATCCGACCCGGCGCCGCCAATCAAAGCTACGGTATCGCTGTGGCCAAGCTGGCGGGCATTCCGAGAAGTGTGATTCGAGGTGCACAAAAGGTGCTCTTAAAACTTGAAGAACGTGCGGCTCAAACGGATGATAAACAGCTCGACCTCTTTGTTGCGTCTGAGGCCTCGTCAACAGTCTTCCCGGAAGAAGAACTCCCCGAAGAAGATCCGACTCTGCTCGAACTCAGAGACCAGCTCGCGGATGTTTCCATGGATGATCTCTCTCCGCGCCAGGCTTGGGAATTATTGGCCGATCTGCAAAAGAAAGCCAAAGAGACGAAATAGTATTTTTCTGTCTTTTTAATGCGAATGGCTCGACCTTTGTCGAGCCATTCGCATATTTGATTCTTCGGTGAATCAGTGTTTGGTTTCTGAAGCCTCTTTGACCAGATCTGCGACCTCCAGCAGTTCCGGCGCTTCCATTTCTTCGACTTCTTCCGGCGTGGCTTTTTCGACCTTGAGGACTCTAACGACAAACTTCAGAGCCCAGCCGGCAAACGGATGATTACCGTCTAAGAAGACGTGGTTTTCATCGCTGCCGATCACGGTATAAAATCTTCCGTCGCTCGGTTCTCCAGGAACGCCTTCGACTTTCATACCGGGTTCCACATTGTCACCGAGTAAATTCAGCGGAACGGAGCGAATCAGTTCCGGTTCGCTTTCCCCGAAAGCATCTTCCGGCTCCAGCGTCAGCGTAACGGTATCTCGTGCCTTCTTACCCATCAAGGCCTGTTCAAGTTTCGGGAAAATATCATTGTGTCCGAACAACACTTGCCAGCCTTCTTCCGGGCCTTCCTGTAATTGATTTCCGGTGAGATCAAAAACATCGATCTTCAGCCAAGCAACCGTATCTTTTCCAATTACTGTTTCTGCCATGGTTTTAAACCTTCCTTTTTGACTGCGCTCATCCTACCAGTCTGAAGCGTTATAAAGGCTTTCGATCACCTCAGAACGGTTATTTCACGCAGATCTTGCAGCTGTATTCGTCACACTCTAAGCAGAACATCGTGACGAAGTTTTCCGCACCTTCCGGGAAGGAAGGCACCACTCCGGTCTGGTGGCGATAGAAAACTTCGAGCGCGTGACGGGCTTCCGAGCCCTGAAGGATTTTCATCGTTCCGTTGGCCATGATGCTTTGGAAAGCCGAGCCGCTCTTGCAAGGAATTTCGGGATCAATGACGACGCGTTCTCCGCACTCCATAATCGCAGCCACTTTATTGCAGATGCCGCGGATGATGGAAACTTTTTTACCATCGAGCGCGCTGTGGCTGTAGAGGCGGAGCTTCCCTTCAGGCGTAAATTCATAACCGAAGTTCATGATCACTGCGTACGGTTTTTCTCCATCCCACATGGCGTAGCTCACGATTTTGCAGCGATCAAGAATCACTTTCATCTTCTGAACATCAGCAACTTCACGGTCAGTTCGGCGCAATTTATTTTCTCCTATGAAAAAGCCGACGTTTTAAGGGCGCCGGCTTCGAATTTGATTTGAATTTTTATCTGACTTGTTCTTGGAGCAGATTCAGAATTCTTGCAGAAGTGCTCAAAGGATCGGTCTTATCACTGTCAGGCATTGCGGTGACAGTTGTCTTATTGCCGTCAGAAACAAGTTTGACACGATAAAGCGGTGCATCGACGGGTTTTTCTTTCGAGAACCAGCGGCTAAAGAGGCCTTCGTCGTTGCGCTTCTTAACTTCGTAGTCCGGATCCAGATAGCGGATGTAGTAGATACCGGCAGAGCGGTCACGGTCTTCAATGTTCAGACCGACACGATCAAGGCCGACGCCAACGCGTCTCCAGGCGCGGTCAAAGTCTTCGTCGATTTCCAGGGCTTCCGTCTTGCCGTCAGCTCCCTTGATTTCACGGCTGATGTAAACTGGAGCGGCTTTCTGCAGTGCAGGCTGTTTTTCGATTTCTTCTCTGGTCTTCTGCTTCGGATTGAAGTCATTTTCCAAGCGCAGAGACAAGCGAGTCAGCATTTCGGCTTCAAGTTCTTTGTCAGCCGGAGCCGGCTGCCAGGCAGTGTGTTCTTCGCTGGAGCTGGTATAGACCTCAACCATGCGGCGGTTCGTGATGTAAATATCGGTACCGCCGTTTGCATTGCGTTCAATACGAGTGCGGTAACGGTCACGTTCGCCGGTGGAGTAAACGGAGTCGAGAAGCTTGCCGAGCGTAGCTCGGATAATGTCCTGCGGCAAATTGGCTTTGTTTTCTGCCCAGTTGGTTTCCATCACGCCGGCGCGCGGATCTTCTCGTTCAACCTGAAGACCGACTGAAGGCCAGAAGTCCAGCAGAGATTCCCAAACCTGTTCCGGAGGCAGGTTGACTTGGATATATCTTTCACTGCCGTCTTTAACAATTTTTGTCACGACGGTTGTGGGAAGAACCGGAGCGGTGCCGTTCTCAACAGCGGCGCCGGAAGCGTTCTTGCGAGCCTGCTCGGTTTCAGCAACCTGAGTAGCCGTAACGGTCTGAGTCTTACCGGGAACGGTAAAACGATCGTCCATCGGGAGCTGTGAAAGATCAGGCGGAATTTCTAACGGAGCGCGGCTGGTTGTGCTCTCGTACTGAATCTTTTCGTCTGTAAATTTAGAACCCAAGTACTGACATCCGGTCAAAGAGGCCGCAATGACGGCAACAGTACAGGCACGCAGAGGAAATCTGCTCATTTAGTCACTCCAACTCCCTGGAAAATCGGGAAAATTAAAACTATTAAGGCGGTAATTTTAGCTTATACCGCCTCTTTCGTGGTGCTCAGTGAATTAGATGCATCCGCCGACCATCAATGCACGCTCAACCTGCTCGTGTTTCGAGGGGGAAAGCGGTGTCAGCGGGAGACGGATTCCGGGAGGAATGAGTCCCATTCTGTGAAGGGCCCACTTCGGAACGATCGGGTTCGGTTCACAGAAAAGTTCTTTGTGCAGCGGCATCAGGCGATCATTAATTTCACGAGCGCCCATGACATCGTTGGCCAAGGCCATCGCGCACATGCGGCTCATGAGTTCCGGAGCCACATTGGCAGTCACGGAAATAACACCGGCGCCGCCCATCAGCATCAAAGCTAAAGCGGAATCATCGTTGCCGCTGTAAATCGCAAATTCACGATCTTTCGGCAGACGGCTCAAGAGTTCGGAAGCGCGGCCCAAATCACCGGTTGCGTCTTTCAAACCGATAATGTTCGGAAGCTCCAGCAGACGAAGCACCGTGTCATTCTTCAAATCGGCAACCGTTCTTCCGGGAACGTTGTAGAGAATAATAGGAATATCAACTGCATCGGAAATTGCTTTGAAATGCTGGAAGAGACCTTCCTGTGTCGGCTTGTTGTAATAAGGAACAACTTGAAGTGTCGCATCTGCGCCGACGGAAGCTGCATAAGCGGAAAGCTCGATGGCTTCCTTCGTAGAGTTAGAACCTGTTCCGGCGATCACGGGGATGCGGCCAGCTGCCGTTTCAACGGCGACACGAACAAGTTCGTTATGTTCGTCATAATCAACCGTCGGGCTTTCGCCGGTTGTACCGACGGCAACGATGGCGTTAGTGCCGGCGGCGATGTGCATTTCAATGAGGTTGCGGTAAGAGTCGTAGTCAATGGTGCCGTCTTCGAACATCGGCGAGACCAGTGCAACAATACTGCCTTTAATCATTATCAGTCACTCCTTGAGGTGAGATCCTTGGTTGGTTTATCAAATTCATTGTATAGAAGTTATGGAGCCTAACGAGGCTCCATAATCATTGATTTCACTAAGATTTATTCTTTTGGCAGGATCACCGGAACATTTTTCCCGTTGATCGGCTTTCTAGCCACAAACCGCTGGAAGCAGTCGCCCTTTTCAATCAGCGACTCTTCGTATGCGAACACTTCCAGCGTATCCCGGAAAGCATCAATGAGTTCCAAAGGCTCCAGTACAAAATCCGGGCTCTTTGCGCGATTGCCGTCAAACCCTTCAAAGGGAAGCATGAAGGTTTCATAAATAAGGTATCCGCCCCGCTTTAACGATTTGACCAGATGCGGAAAAAGCGAGCGCTCCAGGTAGAAGCTCACGACGATCACGTCGAATACTTCATCCTCGAACGGCCACGGAGCCCCTTCTAAATCCGCCTGCATAAACGTCGCGCCCGGAATTACCTCAATGTAAGGTCTGCAGCGCTCATCGATATCCAAACTCGTCACTTGGTTGCCGAAAGAAGCCAAGAGCTTAGTGTTTCGGCCGGCGCCGCAGGCCATATCCAGCACCTTAGCGTTGGGAGAAAAGAGCGGACAAAAACGTTTGATCCACGCAGAAGGCTCAGCGTTTAATCCTTTAACGGCATGCTCGGACGGAATGTAAGGTGCTCTCATGATGTGCTTATCCTCGAACTAAATGAACCACTGAACGATTGCCTGTCCCATCCTCATGAACGGATGCATAAGGAAGGACAAAGTTCCCGTCAGAATCAGCGCAAACAAAATCCACATTCCGTACGGCTCGATTCTTGAGTACTGCCAAGCCATTCCCGGAGGCAGAAGACCGGTAACAATGCGGCCTCCGTCCAGAGGAGGAATCGGAATCAGGTTCAATGCCATGAGCACGATGTTGCAGCTGACGCCGGCCACACACATTTTTATGAAGAAGTCTTCGTAAATGCCCATGGAGATCAAAATTTTGAGTGCGATGGCCCAAAGGATGGCTTGGATCAGATTGGCGCCGGGACCGGCTGCCGCCACCCAGATCATGTCGGTTTTAGGATTGCGCAGATTGCGGAAATTGATCGGTACGGATTTTGCCCAACCGAACACAATGCCGCTCATGCCGGTCAGCGCACTGCCGATCAGCAGCGCACCCGGAACCAAGATCGTTCCTACCGGGTCAATATGCTTGATCGGGTTCAGCGTTAAGCGGCCGAGCATGTAGGCCGTCTGGTCGCCACAGAGCTTAGCGACGTAACCGTGCGCCGTTTCATGAATCGTGATCGCAAAAATCAAAGGGATCGCGTAAACCGCGATCGTCTGAACAATTGAAGAAATGTCCATATGCTTCTTTAGAGGAGCTGATTAGATGGGAGCTTTGTTAAAGGCCTAAGGCAGAAACCGAGCCTAAGCCTTCACGGATAACTTCGGGTTCGTCTCCGGAAAGATCGACCACTGTCGTATCACCGATTACGGAAGTGCCGTCATCCAAAATGAAAGCCAGCTGGTCACCGATTCGATCCTGAATTTCCCAAGCGGAAGAAAGCGGTTCCTCCTCGCCCGGCATGATGACCGTCGTGCCGACAAGAGGCTCTCCGATCTTTTCCAGCAAAGCGTGCAGTGCTTTATTAGACGGAACTCTTAAACCGATGGTCTTCTTAGACGGATGAGAAAGGCGACGGGGCACTTCTTTAGTCGCTTCCAAAATGAAGGTGTATGGCCCCGGCGTGACGCTTTTTGCCATGCGGTAGCCGGTATTGTTGACGCGAGCGAGCTTGCTCATCTGAGACAGAGAGTCACAGAAAAGCGTGAAGTGCTTCTTCTCGCTCAGCTGACGAATCAGACGAATCTTATCCAGCGCTTCTTTGTCGTCCAAACGGCAAACCAAAGAAAAACCGGTGTCGGTAGAAACAGCAGCCAACTGCCCTTTTGTCAGGAGCTTCGCGGCTTGTTCGATGCGATGAGGCTGAGGGCTCTCAGGCATCACTTGCAATATGTATCCCATTACTTTGACCTTTTCTATATATAAATTCGGGCGAAGAGAAACCGCCTGATTTTTAGGTCAGTATTGTATAGGTGTGCGGTTCATGACGCGCGAAAATGATTCCAAACGGGCTCAACTGTTCTCGGTAAATCGCCTTGAAGACCGGGCTCGCAGCGGTTCATAGGACGGTGGAAGTCACTGCCGGTAGAGGCCCAAAGATTTCTCGACTGAGCGAAATCGCAAAAAAGCAAATTCTGTCCGGGGGTATGGCTTCCCGTCGTCACCTCAATCGCGTGGCCTCCCGCTTCGGTAAACTCCTTGAACATGCTGTCGAATTCCCATTCATTAAGCTTGTATCGGCCCGGGTGAGCTAGAACGGGAATACCTTTTGCCTTGAGAATCGCCGAGGTTGCTTCATGGATGGAGGTTTTAGCGCGTTCTACGTAACCGGGTTTACCGCGGGAGAGATACTTGGAGAAGGCGGCGTTGTAATCTTCGACATAACCGTTTTGTGCGAGCCACGCGGCAAAGTGCGGACGTCCGATGAGTCGGGGATTCGTCACAATTTCCAAAACGCCTTCCCAAACGCCTTTCATGCCAAGCCTCTCTAATTTTTCGGCTATCTGCACTGCTCTTTCAAACCGGTTAGCGCGGATGCGTCCTAAGAGCGCCTGGAGCATTTCATCTTCAGGATCAAAATCGAGCCCCACCACATGAATGGAAACTTCCCCGTAATCGGCGCTGATTTCTACCCCGTTCGCAAACTGGAGCCCGTGCTGAGCGGCCGCTGCTTTCATGCGTTCAAGTCCGCCCGTCTCATCATGGTCAGTCAGCGAGATCAGCTCGACGCCGTTATTTTTAGCTCGAATAACCAATTCTTCGGGTTCTTCCACACCATCCGAAAATGTCGAATGCATATGCAGATCTGCGCGTTTAATTTGCTTCATCAACGACCATCCATCAGTGAAACGCTTAGCTCTTTGTCCGTTTTGAACATATCGGGGGTATACCCCGAGCGAGCGAAATACTAAAATTCACGAGTTAGTGAAAATATGTATAAGTTTAGGTAACCACATCAATCTATGACAGAAAATAAAAAAGAAAATCTTAACAACCGCATGATTAAATTTTTGTTCGAGGGTGCGCCGGTTCGCGGTGCCTGCGTACAAATGGCCGAAGAATGGCAGGAGATGATTAAATTCCATCACTATCCTGAAAACGTGGCCGCTTTGCTCGGACAGTTCACAGCCGGGGCTCTTCTTCTTTCGAGCACCATCAAGTTTGAGGGCAGCCTGATTCTTCAGGTTAAGGGTTCCGGCCCGATCGCCTTCATTTACGCCGAAGTCCGCAATCCGATGAGCGTTCGCGCAATGGCCGAAATCCGTGAAGGTGCGGAAATTAAGCCGGAAATGGATCTGCAGGAACTGATCAACAAAGACGGTAAAGGTCTCTGCGCCCTGATCCTTGACCCGAAGGACCGCAGACCGGGAGTTCAGCCTTACCAAGGCATGGTTTCTCTGGAAAGCAACTCCGTTGCCGAAAATCTTGAAAACTACATGGCCAAGAGCGAACAGCTCGAAACCAAGCTTTATCTTGCCGCTGACAGCAAGAAACTCGGCGGCCTTGTCATTCAGAAAATGCCGTCGGTGGGCGGCAACGTTAGCGAAATTTCAGATCCGGATGCCTGGGGGAGAATCCTGCAGCTCGCTCACACCGTTACTAAGGATGAGCTGCTCAACGTTCCTGCGACAGATGTTCTTCATCGCCTCTTCTGGCAGGAAAAACTCGTTCCCGTCGCAGAAACCGACATCACTTTTGAATGCAACTGCTCCCGCGACAAGACTGACAGCATGCTGCTGCAGTTGGGCAAGCAGGAATGCATGGATATTCTGAAGGCAGAAGGCAAGATTGAAGTTAACTGCCGATTCTGCAACCGCAAGCAGGTTTACACGCCTGAAGAAGTGGAAGCCTTATTCGTGGAGCCGAATATTGATGCTGCCGCCATGGGAACCGACCCAAAACGTCCTCAGTAATTTTTGAAAGCTTCCCATAAAAAGAGCTCGGCTGAAGATACAGTAGCCGAGCTTTTTTGGTCTCTAGGAGAGACCAAGGAGGGATTCTTTTACTTCGGATCTTTCATATTCCAAGCTTTGACGTCATGGCAGGTGGCGCAGTCGTTAACGCTCGGACGATGTTCACGGTGGCAGTCGGTGCAGTCTTCCGTCTTGCCGAAGTGATATCTGTCATGAGGATTGATTCGGGCGAGGTGCTCTTTGACTTCGCCGGTCTTCGGATTCTTCATGCGTGAAATGTAGTTGAGGCGGTCGGTTTTTTGGGCCAGCTGATCCTGGTTATGGCAGGTCTGACACTGTTTTGTTTCGACCGGTTCAAACTTTCCGGTGGTATGACACTGCGTGCAGTTCACACCGCGCTGAGCATGCTTGCTGGACTGAGGCATTCCAGCGGCCTGAACGGACATAGCGAAAACGGACGAGCAGATTAAGAGTGCGGCTTTATAAGTAAATTTCATGGCTTCCTCCTAGATACTTTTGCGTTGAGCGGCACTTTCACCGGCAATCATGCCGAAGACTGCGCATTCAGGCATCGAGCAGCCGGTCATACGTTCCTGGCCGTGCAGTCCGCCGCTGGCTTCTCCGACCACATACAAACCTTCGATCGGTTTACCGTCTTTCAGCGCAATTGCTCTGCCTTGTAAATCCGTGCGGATTCCACCCGGTGTGTAGTTCAGTCTGGGGTTAATGACCATCGCAAAGAGCGGTCCCTTCAGGTCGAGCGCTTCAACCTTGCGGCCGGAACGTTCAAGCGGTTTATCAAACTGAGCGTCCTTGCCTTCCGTGATCATGGCGTTGTATTTAACAAGCTCGTCTTCAACGACCTTTGGATCAGCGCCGAAAGCCTTGCAAAGTTCGCTCAGATTGTCGTACTTGACCATTGTGCCGTCGATGCCGTTTAAGCCGTTAAGGCTGCGCTGGACACGGTTGAGGTTGTGGAATTTACCCAGAGATTTTTCATCGTAGATGATGAACGGTTTCTTGTCTCCGTTCTGCAGTCTCTTCAGAAGAACCGCCTGTGCAAGCGCATTTCTTGTTAAGCCTTCATTGATGAAGCGGCGACCGGTGGCGGGATCGACCATCATGCCCCAAATCATATCTTCCGTCGGCAGCGGATAAGCAAAGCGAAAGAGAGACAAGTGCATCGGCTGGGCACCTGCGTTAACTAAAATCTTCAGAGCTCCGGCGGTTGCGCCCGGGTTTGTGGTGGTTGCAACGCCTGCTAAGAACGGAACCTCTGAAGAGCGGAATGCTTTGTCTCTGGCGTAGCCGCCGGTAGCGAAAATCACGCCTTTCTTAGCTTCGATGCGTTTTTCCACACCGGTCTTGTTTTCGTTGTCGTCGGTTTCAGGGGTATCAAAGAAATATTTTTCTCTGACCTTGACGCCGACCGCGACGCCTTTATCGTTAAAGAGAACTTCATCGGCCTTCACATGGGTGCGGACAGTGACGTTCTTCAAACCTTTCATGTAAGTCCACAGAGCATTCAGCAGACCGGCTCCGTCACCTTCGGAAACGAGAACACGAGGCTGAGAGTGACCGCCTAATTTCAGCAGGCGGCCGTCCCACTTGACGCCGCGCTGTGTCATGAAAGCTTCGGCGCGGGCAGTGTTCTTTGCCATTTCAAGGGCCTTTTCATAATCGCCCATGTTGCCCGAGACTTTATACATATCGGAGGCGAGCTGCTCAGACGTGTCTTTGACGCCTTTAGCCTTTTGAGCGGGAGAACCGACACAGGCAAAGTTCAGACCGCTGATGCGGGATGTACCGCCGAGGCGGCTCATCTTTTCAATCATTAAAACATTAGCGCCTTTATCGGCGGCGGAAAGTGCGGCCATCGTTCCGGCAATACCGCTGCCTACGACGATCACGTCGAAGCTTTCATCGAATTTGGGTTTGGCAGCTTCGGCGGCAACGGCCGGAGTGGAACCGATAACTGCAGCCGCAAGCAGAGATCCTTGGAGAAACGAGCGACGCTTCAAAGCGGATGTTGTCATATTTTTCCTCTTGTTATGGTTTGAGGTGGTCTATGACTGTTATTTTCTAAAAATAAACTTTCAGCGCCGCCAAAAAAAAATCGAAAAGATTACAAAAACATTACAAGTCCTCTTCCGAAAGGTCTTCGATGTAATAACCGATCCCTGAATAAGAGGAAATGGCCGAGCCCGGGAAACCTGCCGCCGTCAGTTTCTTTCTTATTCTGGAGAGGGACACACGCAAATAGTTGAGTTCTCCGATAAATTCAGGCCCCCAAACTCGCCGAAGCAAATCTTCGTGTGTAAAGATGGTTCCCGGCCGTTTAACCAAGATAAACAGAAGACGGAACTCAGTATCGGCAAGCCTAATTTCCTGATCCTTGTATCGGCATGTACGTTTATCGGGATCCATAACGAGAGGTCCGTTAACTGCCTGTACGGTCGCTGCCGGCCCGGTCTTCACGCCGCCGGAGCGTCTCAGGATAGCTCGGATGCGAGCCGTCATTTCTTCGATGGAAAATGGTTTGACGACATAGTCGTCGGCCCCGAGTTCCAAGGCTTGGGTTTTCTTAGCAATTTCTTCTCGAGCCGAAAGCATGATCACGGGAATTGACGATTTCTTTCTCAATTCTGCTAGGAACGCCATACCGTCGATCTCAGGCATCATGTAATCGAGAATAATCAGATCGCAATGACCGTTCTTTAAGTATTCCGAAGCGCTCATTGCCGAGTCTGCCACGGCTACATCAAATCCTTCTGCCTCTAGAGAGCGGGAAAGCAGTCTGCGGATTTTGCTTTCATCATCAACAATCAAAATCGTCGTTCTTTCCGTCATTCTTCTTCCTCATTTGCTGTCTCTGTCGGAAGCGCCGGCAGCTCAAGCGTAAAGACCGTTCCTTCGCCTAAAGTACTTGCGACCGTGACCTTTCCTTTATGCAGAAGCACCAATTCCTTAGTAATGTATAAGCCCAAACCCGTTCCGCCGATTTTTCTAGCGGAATCCATTCTGACTTGATAAAACCGATCGAAGATCTTATCCAGCGCCGACTCGGGCACTCCTATACCGTCGTCTTCCACCATGAGTTCCAGGAAATCTCCTAACTTCCGGGTTTGAATTTTCACTCGGCAGGCACTGCCCTCTTTCCGGTATTTATAGGCATTCGAGAGAAGATTCTGAATGATCTGCATAAATGCCTGTTTGTCCACGTTGGCAGCCGCAGCATCCGGCGAAATTTCCAAGGAACATTCAAAATCTTTAAAGCCGGAAAAATGTTTGAGCGCTTTTCGTATCATGGGCTTAATCAAACAGAATTCCGGGTGAATTTCATAAGAGCCTGTCTGAAGTTTGGCAACATCCAGCCAACGAGAGATCATGTCTTTCATTTCGTCGGCGCTTTCCAGAAGCTCGGCGGCCGTCTCTTTACTCTCTGGGTCCTGAACCGTTTTGACCAGGCATTCTGCCGCCATGCGCACCCCGGCGAGCGGCGTTTTAAGTTCATGGGCAGCGATTCCGATCAGTTCATCCTTTAATCGGTCAATTTGAACTTCTGAAGTCGCATCGCGAGCGATTACACAGAACACATCTTTGGTCCCGCTCTCAAACATACGCAGTTCCAAATCATAAACACCGGAATGAATGAAAAGATGCTTATCAGGACTCTGATGCATTTCTTTTACCAGGGCTAAAAAGCGTTTCCGTGCTTCGTTCTCTGACAAGTTAAGCAGACGAACAGCCGAAGGATTACGAAAACGCATTTCCAGCTTTTGGTTAAACAAGACAATCCCTTCATTCATATCTGAGAAGAGAGAAGTCAAAAGCGCTTCATGCCGCTGAATCGTTTCAACCTGAGCCTTCACCTTAGCCTCAAGCGAGGAATTCAACTCCTTAAGACGTGTCTGAGCTGTCAGTAGTCTTTCCTGCATCCGTCCGTACGTGCGCTGCAGCTGAACAAGCTCTCTCGGCGACTTAATTTTTTCGCTTTTATCCGGAAGGATTCTTGCGGCCGTCATTTGACGCGTCAGTTTTTCAACAGCCCGAACTACTGAAATCGAAGCTAAAAAGCCGATCACAATCGCAGCTAGGAAAGTCGCGAGCCAAACAAATACATTGCGTATGAAAAGCTGGACCAAAACCGTCTTTCGATCAACGGTTCGTGAGAATACACCCACAGACCAATCCGTAACCGCTAAGGGACGCACATAACCGTAATATTCGGCATTCGAGAAAGTGAAGCTGCGGTGCGTTCTTTCTTCAATCGAGAGATTGTGAAGCGGAACCGACTTGCCGGAAGAAAAGATAACCTCTCCGTTTCTGCCGAAAATGCCGATTTGATAAGCATCCGTGGCCAAGCCTTTTAAAACCTGAGCGGCAATCTGCTCAAGATCAAGGGCGGCAACGGCCAAACCCACGAAACGTCCGTTGGAATAAACAGGCTTGGTAATATTCACAATCTTACGGTCGGAAGCTCCGACCGCTTGAACGAGTCCAGAAACCGATATGCCGTCCTTAACATAAGGATTCTTCCAGTGAGAGCGATCTTTATGTGAAACGCCGATATTAGATTCACCGCGCTTGTTTTTTCGAGGAGAAAAAGCCACGCTCACAGCGGAGGGATCGTCGAAATGCATATTCAGGATATCCGGCGAAGCCTTGCAAAGCTCTTCTAATATCAAACTCAGTTTCTCAGCGGGCTCTCCTTCTTCGGATTTCAAGATTTCCGCAGCAGCGGTTACCAAGGAAACGGCATTGTCGACCTTGGCTTCCAGACGCTCAGACACTAATAAAGAGATCTCCGCTCTCGTGCGATCGTCCTCAGTGAATTCTCTTTCAACCGCAACGTATTGAAGCCATCCCATGACCAAACAGGGAATGGTTACGGCCGCAGCCGAGATAAAAAATAATAGAGTCCGGAAACGCATGGAAACTTGGAAGAAATCGCTTTTTTAGATTATCTCCCGAGACCCTCAAGGACTCCCTGAGGATTTTTACCTAAGAAAGTTTTAGGTTTTGATAATCCCGGACGAGCATAATTTCTTCATTACAAAAACACTGCCTCGATCCGAATCATGGACATCACGCTTACCGTCATACTCGTCTGCTTTGTTGTTTTCTTTATTGCAGGCTTTGTCGATGCTATTGCGGGCGGAGGCGGTCTCATCACGATGCCGGTCCTTTTGCTGTTGGGCATACCCGCTCACTACACGCTCGGAACCGGAAAGCTCGCTTCCAGCCTCGGTTCAATTACGGCATTGATTACCTTCTGGAAAAGAGGCGCCGTCATCAAAGAAGTCGTCCTATTGGGCGTTATTTCTTCTTACTTCGGCGCAGTAATTGCCTCTGCGACGACACTTCTCATTTCCAATGAGAAGATGACGATCATCATGATTTTTCTTCTGCCAGTTGCGATTCTCCTTTCGCTTTTCTGCGGAACGCTCAAACTGACGGAAGAAGACCTTCCAAAGAAAGGGTTATGGTGGAGAGTCTCGGCAATCGGTTTGTCCGTCGGTTTCTATGAAGGCTTTTTCGGTCCCGGCGCCGGAAGTTTCTTTTTGATCGGCATTCACCTCTTGCTCAAGGCCGGTTTGGTTAAAGCTTCCGGTACGGCAAAAGCATTCAATATCGCCGCCAACTTAGGCGCGGTCACAACGTTTGCTTCCGCAGGAACGCTTTATTACTCGCTGGCTCTCCCTTGCGCGGTTGCCAGCATCTTGGGCAACCGCTTAGGCGCAATCTATGCCGTCAAAATCGGTCCGACGCTCGTACGCAGCATGCTCTACTTCGTGTTAGTCATGCTGCTGATTTCTCTGATAACGCGATTCGTTATTTAATTAGAACGCGGGGTACACGCTGGTTCACGTCGCAAAGAAGTTCATAGCCGATCGTGCCGAATCCCTTTGCGACTTCATTGACCGGCAGGTTCTTACCCCAGATTTCCACTTTGGAACCCAACCGGACATTGGGCAGATCGGTGACGTCAATCGTCAGCATATCCATGGAAACGTTTCCGATAACAGGTACTCTTTTGCCCTCAACGACCACCTCTCTGTGCGGATTGTCTTTACGCGGATAACCGTCGGCATACCCGCAGGCTACCACGGCGAGTTTCGTCGGTCGATGGGCAATAAACTTAGAGCCGTAGCCGCAGGCTTCGCCCGGCTGAAGATCCTGGAAGGCAATGATTTCGCTCTCCAGTGTCATGACGGGATCAATACCCAGAGACTGTGAAGAAACATTACCGTCGGGGCTGACACCGTACATGGCAATACCTGCGCGCACAGCCTCGTCTCCGGCTTCATGCCACAAAATGCCGCCCGTGTTGGATAAGCACATCGGCAGAAGTCCGCGCAGTTGTATCAATGCAGCAAGCTGATTCTGGACGGTAACCGGTTTGTCCTGTTCGTAAGTAACTTCAGCATTGGCAAAGTGCGCCAACAGATCGACAACTTCTACCTTAGGAATATTATTCAGGCGGAACAAAACTTGAGGAATCGCCTCCGGTCTGAAGCCCAAACGGTTCATACCGGTATTGCACTTCAAGTGCACGCGAAGCGTGTTTTTGAGTTCGGCTTTTTCCAGCCATTCAATCTGTCTTTCGTTGTGAATGACGGTTTCAAATCCGTACTCATCAGCCATCTCGATGTCAGAGGCCGCAAAGATGCCTTCAATTAACAATACCGCTTTGGCCCAGCCGGCTTTGCGGATATCCACACCTTCTTTCGGATCAAGAAGCGCTAACCCGTCAACCCAGTTGTCGAAGGTCGGAAGCAGACCGATCAGACCGTGACCATATGCGTTGGCCTTAACAACGCCCCATAAAAAACGATTGCCGCTTTTTGCGCGAAGCAAAGACAAATTCTTTTCCAGTGCGTATGTATCGATGAGGGCTCTAATCGGTCTTGTCATTCTTTTTCCTATCTCGCTGAAAGCTATTGCGATATTTTAGAGTGAACTGCAAACCGACAGAGACCGAAGCAAAGATTTTTCTAGCTGAATATTTTTTCCAAAATCATCATCAGGCCGAAGCCGCACATCAAACCGATCGTGGCCGTACTGTGATGGCCTCTGCGGTGTGTTTCAGGAATCACTTCGTGGAAAACGACAAACATCATGGCGCCGGCAGATAACGCCAGTCCCAGCGGATAGACATAGCCCAACCCGCCGGCAAGGCTCACGCCGAAAAGTGCGCCGACCGGTTCCATCAGACCCGAGAACACTCCGATCCCCACTGCCTTCGCGCGTGAAATGTGAGTCGAGCAAAGAGCGAGTACGACCGCCAGACCTTCCGGAAAGTCCTGCAGAGCAATGGCAATCGTGAGCGGCACACCGATCTGCATGTCTTCTGCTGAAAAAGATATGCCCATCGCCAGGCCTTCCGGGATGTTGTGAATGATGATGGCAAGAACAAAGAGCCAGATGCCGCTTTTGACTTCGATCTCCGGACCTTCATAATTCTGACCTCCGTGCTCATGAGGAGTCAGCGCATTAATGATCAGGAGGAAGACAACACCAAGAAAAACTCCGAAGAGTACCCAAAGCGTTGCTGCTAATTCAGAAGTGAACAGCTTTTCACTGGTTTCGATACTCGGAAGCAAAAGCGAGAAGATCGCTGCTGCAAGCATCATGCCGGCCGAACTGCCAAGCATCCAGTCTTCGGCTTTATCGGAAAGTTTATGAAGATAAAAACCCGGCAGGGAGCCTAAGGCCGTCGCACCGAAACCGACCATACCGGCGATAAAGGCGTAAAGCGGGGCCTTAGCACCGTAAACCGTCATATCGTAAATCGCTTTCAGGCAAAAGAAAGCGACAAGTGCAAACAGAAGCAGACATCCGTAAAACCATCCGCGATGCTCCTTTGCGTAGCGTGCCACCGTCATCGGTTTACTCATGTTCACTCCTAACAAAAAGATCCGACTTCGTCATTCTTATGACTCTCAACTCTCAATTTTGAAATCGAGACTACTCTCGTTTGCGGCTAGGAAGGATTTTTTCTGCCTGACACGGACATAAAAAAGGCCGGAGTTTTTAGTTCCGGCACTTCTCTAATTAATAAGTAATTGATTACGGCATAATTCGAATCAGGTATTCGTTCTCGCGAATCATATTGAGTTTTTCACGAGCCCTACTTTCTAAGGCTTCACTGCCATGGCGAAGACTATCGGCCTCGCCTTCGAGCCTTGTAATTTCAAGCTCGAGCGCGGCATTCTTCTCCTTCTGAGTTTTGAGCTGGTCCTGCAAATCGAGAAGCGTAGCATTGCTGCCCTTCCCGACCCATAACGGATATTGAATGCCGACCACGGCAATGGCGAGTACCAGGACTAAAAATCGAGGTACTCCCAGCTTTACCTTTTTCGTCAGGCGCGCCATAAATTACTTGCAGATGTTGTAGAAGGCATCCAGGCCCGGGTAGACAGCGATGTCGCCGAGTTCTTCTTCAATACGAAGAAGCTGGTTGTACTTGGCCATACGGTCGCTGCGGCTCAGAGAACCTGTCTTAATCTGACCGGCGTTTGTACCGACGGCGATATCCGCAATCGTGGAATCCTCAGTTTCGCCGGAGCGGTGAGAAATCACAGCGGTATAACGGGCCTTCTTAGCCATTTCGATAGCTTCGAAAGTTTCTGTCAGCGTACCGATCTGGTTGATCTTGATCAGGATGGAATTGGCGATGCCCTTTTCAATACCTTCCTTAAGAATGGAAGTGTTAGTGACATAAAGGTCGTCGCCGACAAGCTGAACACGGTCGCCCAAAGCTTCGGTGAGTTTGGCCCAGCCTTCCCAGTCGCCTTCGGCCATACCATCTTCGATGGAGATGATCGGATAACGGTCAACCCACTCGGTCATCTTAGCGATCCATTCGTCAGCGGTGAGTTTCAGGCCCTGGCCCTTCTGGTTGTAAACGCCGTCTGCATAGAATTCGCTGGCAGCGCAGTCCAAACCGATGAAAACCTGTTCTCCCGGTGTGTAGCCGGCAGCTTTGATGGCGTCGATAATGAATTCAATGGCAGCTTCATGGCTGTCGATGTTTGGAGCGAAACCGCCTTCGTCACCGACAGCAGTAGACATACCGTGAGCATTCATGATCTTCTTCAGGGCATGGAAGATCTCGGCGCCGCAGCGAAGAGCTTCGCTGAAGGTCGGAAGACCAGCCGGGATAATCATGAATTCCTGAATGTCGAGATTATTGTTGGCATGAGCGCCGCCGTTCACAACGTTCATCATCGGAACGGGCAGAGTGAAGCCGTTGATACCGCCGAAATAGCGATACAGCGGGAGTGCGCATTCTTCTGCAGCTGCGCGGGCAACGGCCAAAGAAACAGCGAGGATGGCGTTTGCGCCGAGACGGGACTTATTTGGGGTGCCGTCGAGTTCGATCATGGCGCGGTCGATTTCAGTCTGCTGGCTGGCGTCGTAACCGACAACCTCATCGCGGATTTCGTCGTTGACGTTGGCAACGGCTTGCAGAACGCCCTTGCCGTTGTAGCGGGAAGCATCTCCGTCGCGCAGCTCGATGGCTTCGCGGCTGCCTGTAGAAGCACCGCTCGGGACAGCTGCACGGCCGATCACGCCGGAGGCAAGAATGACTTCGGCTTCAACCGTCGGGTTGCCGCGGGAATCCAATACTTCACGGCCAAAGACTTCAACAATTTCGCTCATGTTTATCTCTTTAAAAGTTAATGTAACTGGTTTTCTAAAAATTCACCGGACTTCACGAGTCGGTCAATGCCCTGCAAATTGGTCAGCAGTGCTTCCATCTTATCCAGCGGAACCATGTTCGGTCCGTCGCTCTTAGCGCAGCAGGGATTCGGATGTGTTTCCATGAAGAGTCCGGAAACACCGACAGCAACCGCCGCACGGGCCAGAGGCGGAACGAACTCTCTGCGGCCGCCGGAGCTTGTGCCCTGACCGCCGGGGAGCTGGACGGAGTGCGTTGCGTCAAAAATCACCGGAGCATCGCAGTCGCGCATGATCACAAGGCTGCGCATATCGGATACAAGGTTGTTGTAGCCGAAACAGGCGCCGCGCTCACAAACCATGAAGCGGTCCTCAGAGAGTCCGGCAGCTGCTGCAGCATGGCGAGCTTTGAGCACAACCTGCTTCATATCCTGAGGAGCCAAAAACTGACCTTTCTTGATATTGACCGGCTTACCGCTCTTTGCGCAGGCGGCAATAAAGTCTGTCTGACGGCAAAGGAAAGCCGGCGTCTGAAGAAGATCCACCACAGCGGCAACTTCCGGAACTTCATCGGCCGTATGAACATCGGTGACAACCGGAACGCCGATCTGACGGCGGACTTCTTCCAAAATACGAAGACCGTTGGTCATACCCAGACCGCGGAAGCTCGTATCGGAGGAACGATTCGCTTTGTCGTAGCTTGCCTTGAAAACATAGGGGATCCCGAGCTTATCGGTGATCTCCTTCATCTTGCCGGCGATATCGAGCGTCAGCTGTTCGCTCTCAATGACGCAGGGACCGGCGAGAAGAATAAAGGGTCGGTTCAGACCGACTTCAAAACCGCATAACTGCATGTCGATTACTCAGCCTTTTCGTGTTCTTTGTGATACTTGGCAGCCGCTTCAATGAATTTATTGAAGAGCGGATGACCGAAACGCGGAGAGGAAGTAAATTCCGGATGGAACTGAACGCCGATGAAGAAGGAATGATCGGGGAGTTCCATGATTTCGGGAAGATTTTCGCCGGGGGTTCTGGCAGAAATCACCATACCGGCCTTCTCGAACTGGTCACAGTAAGAATTGTTCACTTCATAACGGTGACGATGACGCTCGCCGACTTCCTTACCGTAAACTTCGGCAGCCAGTGTTCCGGGTTTAACAGGAACAACTTGTTTGCCTAAACGCATTGTGCCGCCGAGATCGCTGTCTTCATCGCGTTTTTCGATAACGCCAGTGTGGTCTTTCCACTCGGTGATCAAAGCAACAACAGGATGCGGTGTTTCCGGATCCAGCTCAGTGGAGTTAGCGCCGCCGAGACCGCAGACATGACGGGCAAATTCAATCACGGCAAGCTGCATACCCAGGCAAATGCCGAGGTAAGGAATGTCGTTCTTACGAGCGTATTCGATGGCTTTGATCTTGCCTTCGGTACCGCGTTTGCCGAAGCCGCCGGGAACCAAAATAGCATCCATGCCCTTGAGGCAGTCAGTGCCTTCTTTTTCAAGAATTTCAGCTTCGATGAAGGTGACATCCACATGATGACCGGTATGGATACCAGCGTGGATCAGAGCTTCATTCAAGGACTTGTAGGAATCCTTCAGGTCATACTTACCGATCATGGCAAGTTTGACAGTGTCTTTCGGATGTTCAAGACGATCAACGACCTTTTCCCAAGCGGAAAGATCGGCAGCTTTCGGATTCAGGTCTAAGCAGCGGCAGACGATTTCATCTAAGCCCTGCTCATGCAGCATCATCGGAACTTTGTAAATCGTGTCAACGTCCCAAACGGAGATGACGGCATCCATCGGAACATTGGCAAACAGAGAAATCTTGGCTCTTTCGTCGTCCGGAATCTTGCGGTCGGCACGGCAAAGCAGAACGTTGGGGCTGATACCGATCTTACGGAGTTCGCCCACGGAGTGCTGAGTCGGCTTTGTCTTCAATTCGCCGGCGCTGGCGATATAAGGAACGAGTGTCAGGTGAATGAAGCAGGTATTGTTGCGGCCTGCTCTCAACGACAGCTGACGAACGGCTTCAAGGAACGGCAGAGATTCGATATCACCGACCGTACCGCCGATTTCAACCAATGCGATATCGGGATCGCCGGCAGCATGAGCACCGCGGGCAATGAAGTCCTGGATTTCGTTGGTGATGTGTGGAATGACCTGAACGGTTTTACCTAAGTATTCGCCGCGGCGTTCTTTGCGCAGAACATTACGATAGATCTGGCCGGTCGTAAAGTTATTCGCCTTGTGCATCTTCGGCGTGATGAAGCGCTCATAGTGACCTAAGTCCAAGTCGGTTTCAGCACCGTCTTCGGTCACGAAGACTTCACCGTGCTGGAACGGGCTCATTGTGCCCGGGTCGACGTTGATGTAGGGGTCCATCTTGATGATTGTGACCTTGAGCCCGCGAGACTCAAGGATGGCGGCCAGGGAAGCTGCTGCAATACCTTTCCCCAGGGAAGAAACTACACCGCCGGTAACAAATACATATTTCGTCATCTTATTCTCAACAGAAAAAAAAAAGAGACGCGCTTCAAATGAGCAGGCGTGGCTTTACAAAATTCAATCAATTATAGCGGTCGGGAGCCTATTTGTAACTTCTAAAAGGCCGCTCCTGACGGTTTGATACAAGTCCGCTTCTCTGCTATTCGCCGATGCACATGAAACGCTTTTTCATTTCCTCAACCGGTTCCGGCTGAAGCGTAATGTGTGAGATGCCGTACTTTTTCTCCAAAACCTCACGCGCCTTCTCCAAAACCTGAGGCCATTCATCCATCCGCTCTAAAACAATATGAGAGGAAAGAGCCGCCTCGTTTGCCGTCATATCCCAAATGTGGAGATCATGCACGGCATAAACACCGGGAATTGCTTCCAGAGTCGAACCGACTTCCTGATAAGGAATGTTGTCAGGAACTCCGTCCAAAAGAAGATGTACTGAAGTTTTCACAACGCCCCAGGAGGAATGCAGAATTAAAGCACTCACAAAAATAGAAAGGATCGGGTCAACAATGACCGGACCGCCGAAGTAAATCACGATACCAGCCGTGATCGCGGCCACAGATCCGAGCAAGTCGCCCATGACATGCAGGAGCGCTGCCCGCGTGTTGATGCTCTTCTGGTCGCGGGAAAGCGTCCAGGCAACAGCGATATTGATCAGCAACCCGAGCGTGGCAACCAAAAAGACGCTAGAACCGTTGACCGGTTCCGGACTGCTGAAACGCTCTACCGCTTCCACAACAATCCAAAGCACCACCGCAAACATGGCAAGCGCATTCAAAAGTGCTGCGAGCACTTCCAGCTTGGCAAAGCCAAAAGAATATTTCCCGCTTGCGGGGCGTCCTGCAAGAACATTGGCCAGCAGTGCAAAGAAAAGAGAGGCTGAGTCCGTCACCATGTGACCGGCGTCAGAGAGCAGCGCCAAAGAGTTCGAAAGAAAACCTCCGATGACTTCGATCACGGCGTATCCTAAGGTCAGACAAACCGAGGCGATCAATACCTTTTTGGATGAGCCTGTGCCTTGATGGGTATAGTCGCTGTCGCCTTCATGATGGCGTGTCAGCTGCTTTTCTAAATTGGTCGATTCAATTACTTCTTTCATGCCGGATTTCTTGCCGGACAAATGCCGTCAATTTCCTCAATAACTTCAAATGGCAGATCAGAAATTTTAAGGTTGTAACCGTCCAAAAGCTGCTTAATCAGGCAGATCTCTTCATATTTTGAGATCTTCCGATTCTGAGTTTGGGCAAATTTCTCAACAACTTCCAACAAAGCTTTCTTCGGCTCGTGGGGCTGAATTTCTCGAATCAGCGCGTCCGTGGTTAAAACTGAGCGTTTCATTAAACCCTTACCTAAGATTTCAACAATGGCATGTCTGAAACAGTCCTTGTCGTAAGTCAGAGCTCGCTTCCGGGCTATGAACGGGACAAAAATAAAGATAAGGCCGATACCGATACTAACCGGAATCGTGATTCTTCCCCACACACTTTCAGGAATAGAAATTAAGGCCAGAAGCACACCGGCCAGTACGAAGCTTCCTCCGACGAGCCACATCATGAAGGCATCCGTCAGATGTTCAAACCGCCCGATCCTGCTCACATCTGCTTCAATCCGATCAATTTGGTTAAAAACATGAACCGCCTCTTTACGACTGATGCCGGCTTCGCGCATCAGCGTGCCGATAGGCAAGGTATTCAGATAATCCCATTCCTTTTTAGACAGGGCCCCAGGGGATTCAATCAGCTGATTTAAAAGCGCAGCGATCTTCAGCCCCTCATCGGTGTCTTCTTGATAGTAATGAGTGTGAGACATATATTGCGTGTGGTTCGTTTCTATTGATCGTAAATACGATCATTGTATCTTTCTCAACACAGAATCTGACGCTTTGCATCCTAAGTTGTGCGGTTAGCCTCTTCTTTTCCGAGGCTTTCCTTCCGGCAAAAACAAACCGCTCCGATCACGAATGAAAGGAGCGGCTGGAAGGATATCTATCCTAAGCGGCTTACATTAAGAAGAGCCACGTAAGAACCAGGAAGATCGGAACCAAAATACCGTACGACCAGGCCATGAAGCCGAAGAAGGAAGGCATTTTGACGCCGCGGTTCTGAACGATACTGACCACCATGAAGTTCGGTGCATTGCCGATGTAGGTCATCGCACCCATAAAGACGGCACCCATAGAAATCGCCATCAGGGTATGTGCGCCTGTCGTCATGAGGTAGGCAGGATCGCCGCCGGCCAAGTTGAAGAAAGCCAGGTATGTCGGAGCGTTATCCAGGAAGCTGGAGAGCATACCGGTCAGCCAGAAATAAGCGGCGTTGACAGGCTGTCCGTCGGAACCGGTCACCAAAGCAACCACCGGAGCAAAAGCACCGGAGGAACCTGCGCGCAGCATTTCCAGAACCGGAACGATCGTTACGAAAATACCGAAGAACAATTTGCCGACTTCCAGAATCGGTTCCCAAGAGAACTGGTTGGCCTCGCGGTACTCTTTCTTCGTGAGAATAAGAGAAAGAATTGCTGCTGTCGCAAAGATAGCGTCGCGAATAAGGGATTCAAGTGCAATGTGCAGACCGAGGAAGTGATATTCGACGCC
This sequence comes from Parasutterella excrementihominis YIT 11859, assembly GCF_000205025.1. GTDB lineage: Bacteria > Pseudomonadota > Gammaproteobacteria > Burkholderiales > Burkholderiaceae_F > Parasutterella > Parasutterella excrementihominis. Next base: position 31,591 of record NZ_GL883676.1, read on the forward strand.
TGTCTTCCAGAAGCCGGACATGAGCACGGCACCCACGATACAGGCAAGAAGAACGAAATTAACGGAGCCTTCGAAACCGAACGGAACGTAGGCGACGGGCTTCTTGAGTTCTTCGTTGTCTTTAAGTTCTTTCTTGTACAGCCAAGTATCAAGAAGGAAGTAAATGATCAGAAGGAGTCCCACGGCAAGACCGGTCACTTCCCAAAGATGACCGGCCGTCCAGAAGAAGGTCACGCCGCGCAAGAAGCCCAGGAATAAGGGTGGGTCGCCGAGCGGAGTCAAAGAACCCGCGATATTAGCGACAATGAAGATGAAGAAAATGTAGGTATGCATCTGATAGTGACGTCTTCTGTTCGCGTTCAGCAGAGGACGAATCAAAAGCATAGCGGCGCCCGTGGTACCCATAAGGTTGGCCAAGATAGCGCCGCTTAAAAGAAAAGTAGTATTAAGCCAAGGCTTGCCGACAAAAGAGCCTCTGAGATGAATACCGCCGGCCACAATATAAAGAGAGCCGACGAAAATAATGAACGGAACGTAATCTCCGATCAGGGCGTGTGCAAGAGCTTCGACAGAAGTCTGTGTTCCGAAGAACATAAAGAGCGGAACGGCTGCCAAAACTGCCCACATCAAGGCGACTTTGCCGTAGTTTTTGTGCCAGAAATGTGCAAAAAGCAGAGGTCCCAGAGCAATACTGAGCAAAATACCGGCGAAAGGAATCGCCCAACACAAGCTCAGTTCGGCACCGGGAAGCGCCGCATGGGCAGAAATCGGAAGCAAGCCGGATAACGCCGCCACTGCTCCGAGGAATGTTGTTTTCTTGTTCATCATTTACCTTTTCTACGTTCGCGGCCGGCAGAACAAAAATGCCGGAACCGAAACCATCAAATGATTCGATGTACCGCAAAACAAAACCAAAGCAGAATTTAAAGTCCGTTTGTCTTTAATAACAACAGAAATAAATTCTGCTCCTTCAAACAGTCAAAATTTGAATAACTGCCTAAAAGAAAAGGTAAAAGTTTAACAAATTCACTGGGTTAAGTTTGTAACTTTCATATTACGATAAGATTTATCATATATTAAAAACACTTTTCAGATAGCGTAAATACGATTCGTCCTCGCACATACTCTTTATCGGATCATCGGAGAGTTTTGCCACGGGCTGATCATTGCAGCGAATTAGTTTGATGACATTCTGCAGTGCAGGAATTCCCAAATCGTTGACAAGGTTTGTGCCGATGCCGAAGCCGAGTCTGATTCTTCCGTGGAAAGCGTTATACAAACTAATCACTTTCGGGAAGTCGAGCATGTCCGAGAAAATCAGCGTCTTTGTCTTCGGATCACAGCGGTTCTTCCGATAATGCTCGATAAGGTGTTCGCCCCATTCAAACGGATTGCCGGAGTCATGGCGTGCTCCGTCAAAGAGTTTGCAGAAGTACATATCGAAATCCAGCAGGAACGGTTTCATGCCGTACACATCCGACAACGCAATTCCTAAGTCGCCGCGATACTCTTTTGCCCACATTTCGAAGGCGTATTTTTGAGAATCTCTAAGACGGGGGCCTAACGCCTGACATGCCTGGAGATATTCATGGGCCATGGTTCCCAGAGGCGTGAGGCCCAGCTGCATCGCGTAGTAAACATTGCTGGTGCCCGTGAACTGTTTGCCCATGGTCGCCTGCATGGTCTTAATAACCTCTTCCTGCCAGGCTTTAGAGAAACGTCTGCGGGTGCCGTACTCAGAAATACCGATATCCTGAATATCTTTGATGGACTCCATTTTTGCTTTCAGACGTCGACGCCCTTCCGTCAAATCCTGATTAGGATAGAACTTGCGGTAGTAGCACTCGTTGACGATGGCAAGAACCGGAATCTCAAACATGATGGTGTGCAGCCAAGGACCGCGAATGCGAATCTCAATATCGGTATCGCTGCCTTCCGCCTTCTTGACCTGGATACAGGAGCGCTTGAGATGGAAAAGTTCCAAAAAGTCGATGAAGTCGCTCTTCATAAAGCGCAGGCTGCGCAAATAGTCCAGCTCGTCTTTGCGGAAATGCAACGCGCACAAGTGATCAATCTCTTCATTGATCGGACCGATCACGGCCTGAAGGTCGGTTCCGGGATTTCGACACTTGAATTTATATTCCGCCTGAGCGGCCGGGAACTGATGCAGGACACACTGCATCATCGTAAATTTATATGAGTCGGTGTCTAATAAAGAATCAATAATCACTGCATGCTCCTTGGCAACTACGATAGCTATTCTATAGTCTCGAGTTGACGCGAACCGAAAGGACGGAGGAGTTTTTCAGTTGAGACTTCTTCACGCTCCGCAGTTAACAAAGCGTTTCGGATTTCTTAGTCTTGATTCGGCTACGGCATGAGCTCTCTACAGATCGGAATCTACTAAAATATAGAGTTTTAGTAATGAATTAAGAAAACGGAGTTTTCCAATGGCACATGTAGTGACCGAACCCTGCATCCTCTGCAAATATACCGACTGCGTTGACGTTTGCCCGGTCGACTGCTTCCGTGAAGGTCCGAATTTCCTCGTGATCGATCCGGATGAATGCATCGACTGCGCTGTCTGCATTCCTGAATGCCCGACCAACGCCATTATGGCTGAAGAAGATGTTCCTGAAGATCAGCAGGAATTCATCGCATTAAATGCAGAACTGGCTCGCGTTTGGCCGTCCATCACCAGAATGAAACCGCACACAGACGAAGCCGAAAAATGGCGTGACGTCCTCGATAAGCGTCAGTACCTGAAGAAGGAACTCTAAGCGTGTCCGAAAATCGCACCAAAGTCCGCCTGCTTCAAAAACAGGTTTGGAGAAAAGGTTTGGTCTCTATAAGAGTGACCAAACCGGAAGGCTTTACCTTCACGCCCGGACAGTTTGTCCGTTTGGGACTGGATATTGAAGAGAACGGAAAAACGGAATACGCCGCTAGAGGCTACTCCATAGCTTCCGTCCCCTCTGACCCGTTCCTTGAATTCTTCATCGTCGAAGTCCCGCAGGGCCTTGTCTCCCCTCGCCTGTGCGCCTTGGAAGCGGGCTCTGAACTTTGGCTGGAAACCGATCTTTGGGGCTCCCTGCTGCCGGAAAGACTTCCTGCTTCTCAAAATCTTTGGTGTCTCAGCACCGGAACCGGCTTAGCGCCGTTCCTCAGCATTCTTCGCCAAGAATCCGTTTGGGAAAAATGGCCTACGATCGTTCTTGTCCATTCCGTGCGTTTGGCTGAAGATCTGACCTACACCCAGCTGATTCAGAAAATCAAGGATGACTCTTCACTCGGCGGCGGAAGCGGAAGAAACCTGGTTTATATTCCCATCGTCACACGAGAAGCAACACAGTTCTTATCCAGAAGAATTCCGGATTTGATCAGCTCCGGTGATTTGGCTGAAACCGCAGGCGTTAAGTTCGATAGTTCTCTTTCCAGCGTGCTTCTTTGCGGCAACCCTGCCATGATCAAGGAAGTCCGCGCTTTGCTTAAACCTATGGGTTTCCAAGCACCGAGACGCGGCGAACCCGGCAACCTAATCGCAGAAAACCTTTGGCAGTGATGATCGAAATTTCTAAGATTGAAGAAATCCTCCCGCAGACTCAGTGCAGGCAGTGCGGTTATCACGACTGCGCTGACTATGCAAAGGCCATTGCTAACGGAGAACAGCATAATCGCTGCCCGGCGGGAGGCCCTCAAGTAATTTCCCGCCTGTCCGCCCTTTTAGGTCGAGAAGAACTTTCCCTCAATGAAGAGTGCGGTGTGCATGTTCCGCCTGAGATCGCGGAAATAGATCCGAACAAGTGCATCGGCTGCCGACTTTGCTCGGACGCCTGTCCGACGGACGCCATCATCGGCTCCCCGAAACATATGCATTGTGTTGACGCCGAACGATGCAACGGCTGCTGTTTATGTCAGCTCGCTTGCCCTGTCGACTGCATTTCCATGGTTCGCATTGACCGAGAGTGGACGGATGAGCTTGCGCGTCAATCTAAGGAAAATTACCTGAAACGAAATCAAAGGCGCGCCAAGATTCGTCAAGAGGAAGAAAATCTCCTCAATGCCAAGAGCTTGACGAGTGACAAGCGCGACTTCGTGGCAAATCTTATTCGCCGGAAAATCTTAAATGAATCAGGAAAAACGCCTCGAAATTCTTAAGGCCCTTCAAGCGGACAATCCCACGCCGAAGACCGAGCTCGAATACCATTCGAACTTTGAACTGCTGATTGCCGTCGTGCTTTCTGCACAGGCAACGGATAAAAGCGTCAATGAAGCCACTCGAGTGCTTTTCCCGCTGGCCAATACGCCCCAGGCCGTTTTGGATTTAGGCCCGGAAAAATTCACGGACATCATCAAGCACATCGGGCTTTACCGAAGCAAGACGAAGAACGTGATGAAACTCTGTGAGGACTTGATCGAGCATCACAACGGTCAGGTGCCTACGGACTTTGATTCCCTGATCAAGCTTCCCGGCGTCGGCCAAAAAACCGCCAGCGTCGTCATGAACGTTGCGTTCGAAAAGCCGACCATTGCCGTGGACACTCATGTATTCCGTGTCGCTAACCGCACCGGCTATGCAAAGGGCAAAACGCCTGAAATCGTCCAGAAAAAAATGGAGCGGTACACTCCGCTCCCCTATCGTGCAGATGCTCATCACTGGTTCATTCTGCTCGGCCGCTATATTTGCAAAGCCAGAAAGCCCGAATGCTGGAAGTGCCCGATTGAGCAGTACTGCGAATACAAAGAAAAGAATCTTGAGCCTCCCGAACCGAAGAAGTCCAAGAAACGTCTGCTTCCTATTGAAGACTAAAACTCGAACCCGCCTTTAAGGTTGTTTTCCTGTTTCAGCTTTTTCCAAATTTTCTTAGCTGGAAGGTGTCTTGAAGCCTGAAGCTCAGAAGCTCTCTGATCAAGCAGCTCGACGGAATAAGTTTCCTTCGGTCCCTTCTTGGCAAGAATAATTCTGTTGCCTTCTGCTACATCCGGCATGACGAGCACTCGTCCGTCAAATGCTTTCGAGATGTTATCGAGACTCTTGGTGAAATCTTCCCCGCCGAACACGTTATAAGAAGAGATGCCTCCGTCCGTCAACGCCTTTTTGCAAAGTCGATAGAACGGAACATCGTCATAGACCGGACCCCAGGCTTCCGCATCATAAATATCGACTAAAAGCCAATCGGCTGTATTTGCAGCTCGGGCTAGATATTTCTTGCAGTCTTCAAAAACGACTTCCAAATGATCATCATCGTCAGGCATCTTGAACCACATCCTCGAAGCCATATAGACATCTTCGGAAATCTCGACCACTTTCGTGTGCGCTTCGGGAAAATACTTCCAAGTGTATTTCGCAAGTCCGCCGGCGCCGAGCCCGAGCTGGAGAATATTTTTAGGTTCCGGTCGGAAGAAAAGAAGCGCCAGCATGTACTGCTGGTATTCCAGCGCCAAACTGTATGGACGGTTAATTCTCATGCCGCCCTGAATCCACTCGGATCCGAAATGAAGATAACGGAAACCTCCGAGCTCGGAGAAGTCCACCGGTGTTCTCTTAGTTTTAGCCATTTCCTGCCCTTGTAACCTTTTGAATTTGTGTGAGTCTAACGCCGAAAACAAAAAATTAAGCGCAGTCCCAACGAATTGGAGCTGCGCTTATTGTTTCCGTTTTTAACCGAGATTAGTTCACAGACTTCTTACCGATCGTATCCATCAGCATCGTATTCATACGATTGATGAATCCGGCCGGGTCTTTGAGCTGTTCACCTTCCATCAGCTGAGCCTGTTCAAGGAAGAGCTTAGCCCATTCCGGAGAGAAGGCAGCCTGTTCTTTCAGTCTAGAAACCAGAGGATTGTTCGGGTTCAGTTCAAGAATAGGTTTCGGTTCGGGAACGTCTTGACCAGCTGCTTTCATCATGCGGACAAAAGCAGGATCCAAGCCGTTCGGGTCCGTCACGATGCAGGAAGGAGAATCGGTCAGACGCAAAGTCATACGAACATCTTCGACGCTGTCGCCCAAAGCGGCTTTGAATTCGTCGACGAGCGGTTTGTACTCAGCTTGAACTTTTTCTTTCTCTTCCTTTTCTTCCTTGTCTGCCAAGTCGCCGAGATCAAGGTCGCCCTTTGCGATATTGACAAGCTTCTTGCCCTGGAATTCAGTCAAGAACTGCATCATCCAGCGATCGATCGGGCCGCTGAGGAGCAGTACTTCGATATCCTTCTTCTTGAAGAGTTCGAGCAGCGGGCTCTTGGCGGCTGCTTCAGGTGTATCACCGATCACATAGTAAACGGTGTCCTGACCGGTCTTCATACGGCTGATATAACCTTCAAGGGTGACATCGGCCTTGCCTTCGCTTCCCGTGGAAACAAATCTCAGAAGTTTGGCGATACGCTCTTTATTGGTCGGATCTTCGCCCAGGCCTTCTTTCAGCACATTGCCGAACAGCGCCCAGAACTTGTCGTAATCGGAAGCTCTGTTGGCGGCAAGGTCTTCCAGCATGGAAAGAACACGCTTTGTCGTACCGTCGCGAATGATACGAAGGTCGCGGGTCTGCTGAAGAATTTCACGGCTGACGTTGAGCGGAAGATCTTCGGAATCGATCACACCCTTAATGAAGCGCAGATAGTGCGGAAGCAGCTGGTTCGTGTCATCCATAATGAAGACACGTTTCACGTACAGCTTCACGCCATGTACGTTTTCTCTGTCCCAAAGGTCAAACGGAGCGGCAGACGGAACATACAGAAGCTGGATGTATTCGTTCTTGCCTTCAACCTTGTTGTGCGTCCAGCAAAGCGGATCGGTAGAGTCGTGAGAAACGTGGTGATAGAACTCTTTGTACTGGTCTTCAGTAATTTTATTCTTCGGACGTGCCCAAAGAGCTGCACCGGTGTTGATGGCTTCCCATTCTCCGGTGTCAATAACTTTATCGTCCTTGTATTCATCCTTGCCCATTAAGATCGGCGTGGAGATATGGTCGGAATAGCGCTGAAGGATCGTGCGCAGACGATACTTGCTCACCAGATCGCGGTCCTCGCTCTTAACAGAGAGAATGACGTCCGTACCAAAATGATCGCGGGTTGTATTTTCAACCGTAAATTCGCCTTCGCCGTTGCTTTCCCACTTTGTAGCGGCATCGGCCGGATCACCGGCTTTACGGGTAATAACGGTTACTTTGTCGGCGATGATAAAGGAAGAATAAAAACCGACACCAAACTGTCCGATAAGCTGAGAGTCTTTCTTCTGATCTCCGGATAAGCGGGCAAAAAATTCTCTTGTACCGCTCTTGGCGATCGTACCTAAGTGTTCAATCACTTCTGCACGCGTCATGCCGATACCATCGTCGCTGACCGTGATTTCCTGCTTCTGTTCATCTACACCGACTCGGATCGAAGGATGCGGATCGTCGGCAAGCAAGGAAGGATTGTCGATTGCGGCAAAACGCAGCTTGTCGATGGCGTCCGAAGCGTTGGACACCAATTCACGCAAGAAAATCTCGCGGTTGGAATAAAGAGAATGCACCATCAGATGGAGCATCTGTTTCACCTCGGTTTGGAAACCGAGCGTCTCTTTCTTGTTTTCAGACATTAAGCGATACCTCTGTTGAATAATTCAGGCTTATGACACTATTTGGTGTCACTTTTCGTATTTTCAACCTCTGCTGATGTAAGATTTTCTGAATGCGGGCAATAAGGGGAGTGATTATCACCACTTCTGCCCATTTTGGTTTTCCGATACCCGCAATAAAGGCTGCCACAAACAGCTCAACTACAAGGTCTTTATTTTTTGGAGCTTTTTGGCTCCGATGTTTTTATTTATCGCAGGAATGCGCACTATGTCTGACAATTCTTTAACACCTCCAAAATCGATCCGCGCAAGATCCTCTCAGCGTTCCATTATTCGTGAACTCCTCAAACTGGCGAGCCAGCCCGATGTCATTTCTTTTGCTGGCGGCCTGCCCTCTCCTAAGAGCTTCCCGGTCAAAGCCATTGAAAAAGCGACCGACTGGGTTTTAGAAACACAAGGCACCCGTGCCCTCCAGTACTCCAGTACCGAAGGTGAACCCGCTCTTCGCAAGGCCATTGCCGCTCATGAAGCTGAATTAGGTGCTCCCGTTGACCCTGACTGCATTCAAATCGTTTCCGGTTCTCAGCAGGCTTTGGATTTAATGGCCCTCGCCTACATCGATGAAGGTTCCAAGGTTGCAGTCGAAGATCCGACTTACCTCGGTGCATTGTCTGCTTTCAAACTCCAGCGTCCTGAATTTGTCACGCTCCCGACGGATGAACATGGCTTGAACCCGGATTTAATCGGACCAGAATTCAGCGGCATTCGTTTTGCCTATGTCATGCCGACTTTCCAGAACCCGACAGGCATCACGATTACTGAAGAAAGACGTAAGAAACTCGCTGAAAAAGCCCGTGAATACGATTTCTGGATTTTGGAAGACAACCCCTACGGCGAACTTTGGTATGACCGTCAGCCTCCGAAGCCGATTCGCTGCTATGCCCCGGAACGTACTCTGACAATGGGAACATTCTCCAAAGTTCTGTCTCCCGGTTTCCGTCTCGGTTACATCATCGGGCCGAAGCCTGCGCTTGATCCTCTCACAACGATTAAGCAGGCCGTTGACCTCCATACGTCTACATTCACGCAGCTGATTTCTGCCCGCTGCCTTGATGAAGGCCTTATGAAGACGCACATGCCGGATGTCCGCGCTCTTTACAGAACTCAGTGCCACTGCATGCTCGATGCATTAGAACGTTACTTTCCCGAAGGCACAACTTGGACTAAACCTGACGGCGGTATGTTCATTTGGGTCACACTGCCGGAATACATCAACACCGACGACATGATGAAAGAAGCGCTCGACAGAAAAGTCGCTTATGTTCCGAGCTCCGCTTTCTACGCCAATGAGCCGAAGTTCAACCAGATGCGCTTGTCCTTCGTGACGGTTCCTCCGGAAAAGATTGACCAAGGCGTCAAGGTTCTAGCTGACCTTATTAAGGAAAAAATGGCTGCTCACAACGCTTAATCCGCGTTAAGCAGTGCGATGTCAACAGGTCCTTCGGGATCTGTTTTGCTATGCAGCAAACTAAAGCGGCCGAAAAATCCGGCCGCAATCGTCAATTATTTGGCTCTATCTTACTTGTGAGCAACAGCAGACTTAGCCGCAATTCTGCCAAACGTTAAAACATCAGCCGTGGCATTACCGCCTAAACGGTTAGAGCCATGGATACCGCCTGTCACTTCACCGGCTGCATAGAGGCCGGGGATCGGCTTGCCGTTCTTATCCAAGACCTGAGCATTGGTCGAAATCTGCAAACCACCCATAGTGTGATGGATCGAAGGTGCACGCGGAGTAGCATAGAACGGAGGTTTAACGATAGGACGATCAAAGAGTTTGCGTCCGAACTTCGGATCGTTCTTAGCTTCAACCATCTTATTGAATTCAGCCACCGTTGCTTCGAGCTTATCAGCAGGCATACCGAGCTGTTTAGCCAAATCAGCTAAAGAATCAGCCTTGTAGATACGGCCGATGCTGACCAAAGTTTCAACATCTTCGTTAAAGCTGTTGAGCGGTTTAACGATCGAGGAATCGTTGATATCGTAAACAACTCCGCCGGGCTGCTTCTTGATCGCGGCAACGAATTCGTCGCGGCGCGCATCTTCTTTGACGAAGCGTTCACCGTTCTTGTTGACGTCAATCACATCGTCCAAACCTGACATCTTGCGGGCGCGGCCCTGCAGAGCGCCGGTACCCGGAGTAGCCAGCGGATAAACCTGAACGTAGTTCATGCCGGTTGTATCTGCGCCGTGTCTTGTGGCAATAACAATACCGTCACCGGTTGCACCCGGCTGGTTCGTAGAAACCATTTCCGGAGTGAGGTGCGGAGCAGACTTCCGACGCATTTCTTTGTTCTGGGAATAGCCGCCGGTAGCCAGAATGACACCGTCCTTGGATGTGAATTCGTACTTATTGCCAACCTTGTCGGTTGCAGTCACGCCGATCACGCGGCCCTTGTCATTGAGGATAAGGTCCTGAACGCGCATACCCAGCTTGAAGTTAACGCCCTGTTTGACGGCAGACTGATACAGAGGATCAATCAGGCCGAGACCTGCAGGAGCATCGAGCTGGTGTGTACGCTGCCAGAGAGCGCCAGCGCCCTGGCTGACGCGGTCCATCACAGGAGAACCTTTAGACTGCATCCAGTGCAGCGTATCGAGTACATTGTTGGAATACTGCCTGATCAGAGGAATCTGACCGACTTTGTCGCCGCCGTTATAAGTTTGGAGAGCATGCCATTCAGGGCAGTCAAAGAGAGTCTTAGAACCGCTCTTCAAGTAGGCTTCATACTTGGCTTTGACGTCGGCCATTAGCTTGGCGTGTTCTTCGCTGACAGGTTTTTCGCTGATTGCTTTAACCACAGCTTCCTTCAGTGTTTCGGTCATCGGAAGCGCTTTCTGTCTATCAGGGTCAGCTGCATTAAATGCAGATGCGCAGCGAAGTGTGTTTCCGCCGATCACGGGCATCTTTTCCAAAACCAAAACGTTCTTAACGCCTAAATCTTTAGCTGTGACAGCAGCGGAAAGACCGGCGCCGCCAGCACCTACGATGATGAGATCTGCACTGTCCTTGGTTATCCCGGCAACTTTCTTGATCTTTTCAGAAACGGGTTTTTGGAATGCTGCGATGTCGCCGCCGGCTTTTTCAATTGCCTGAGCAATGGCTGTCTTCAGGGCGGTACTTGTGACCGTCGCACCGGCGATGTTGTCAACATTGAGCGTCTGATACTGCAGAACGTCTTTACCGATTTCACGGATTGCCGTGTCGCCTAAATATTTCGTTTCTCTCTGGCCCGGTGTCTTAATGTCGATAATCTTGTTGTCTTTAATCGTAACTTCAACGGTCAGCCAGCCGTTATTGCCGTATGCTTTGCCTTCAAAATTGCCATTCTTGAGAGCCAGAGGAGCGGCTTTCTTGCCCTGGGCCTGGTTCAGGCATTCCTGAACAGCTTTCTTGATGGCGGCAGAAGAAACAGAAGCACCGGCGACGCCTTGGACATCTGCAGACTGTGCTTTAACGATTTCAGCCGGAAGAGAGGCAACTGCCTTGGAGCCGATACCTTCCGTTTCCTTTTGATCAACGATCTTGACGGAAAGAATCTTGTCCGCTGAAGTCGTTACTTCGACTTTGACCGGTCCGTTCTGGCCAGCAATGGCGCCCGTGTAGGTGCCCGGTGTATAGGCATATGCACCGGTAGAAACGGCAGCAAGCAGAACTGAGGTGGCAAGTACTGATAATTTCATGAATATTTCTCCTTAGTTCAAAGGCAAATCGAGCAAAAATCCCTCTTTTTGCTGTTTGACTTTGATTTAGTCTTGGGAATTCCCGCCAATAAATATTCCCCAATGGGCGGCGAGACCGGAGGCCTTAAAAAGAACCCAAAAGCATCGGGCGCCTCGTCAAATATAGTGTTTTCTTCTTGGCACTATTATTCTTTTTCTGCGGTGAACTATAGTTCCGCAAAACATGGATGTAAAGGTTCTTTAGTTGCTTGCTAAGGGTTTATTCTTAGGATTTACCCCTCGGATTTGTTTTCGTAAAATCCAAAAGAACTTCTAATACCATTAAGAAAGTAAGCTTTCTTGTAAAAAATTATTTCCGCAAAAGGCAAAAACAAGTTTTTTTTGCAGCTGAACCATTCAGCCATTTCTAAATTCAGAATAGTTTTACCCTTACATGCAAAACAACTTTTTCCTCAAGTCCTCGATCGTTATTCTCTTATTTACAAGCGAGACTTCTCTTTTTACAAAGGGCTGAGAACTTCTTAAACTTTCGTTGATTTTTTAATCATCTAACTAAAGGAATTTAAATGAAATTATCCGCACGTAACGTTCTCGAAGGCAAAGTTCTCTCTATCAAAAAAAGGTCCGGTTTCTACCGAAGTTGATATCGAGACTAAAGGCGGCGAACGCGTTGTTGCTTCCATCACCACAGCTTCTGCTGACTCCCTGAAACTCGAAGTCGGCAAGAAAGTCTATGCCGTCATCAAGGCTTCCAACGTTATGGTTGGCACAGACGAGTAATTCTCGTTAGTCTTATGCGAAAGTCCGGCGTTTTTTCGTCGGACTTTTTGTTTTTGGAGTTACTGCGGACCGGCGCCGGCTTTAAAGGTGTTGCACATCTCCGGATTTCCGGTATCGAATCCGGTCTTAAACCAGTAATACCGCTGTTCAGATGTGCCGTGTGTAAAACTGTCCGGCACGACTCTTCCTTGAGCTTCACGCTGCAGTCGGTCATCACCGATTGCGGTTGCTGTTCTTAAAGCTTCCTGCAAGTCTCCCTTCTCAAGGATTCCTTGTCTCTGCATATCGTGTCCCCAGACACCTGCCAGGCAATCTGCTTGAAGTTCCAGCTTAACGGAAAGTCTGTTAGCTTCTTTAGGGCTGACTTGAGACTGCAGTTTCTGAACCTGAGAGGAAATCCCTAGAAGCGTCTGAACGTGGTGTCCTACTTCATGGGCTAGGACATAACCTAAAGCGAAGTCTCCTCCGCCGCCCAATTTTCTCTGCATGTCTTTATAGAAAGAGAGGTCCACATAAAGCTTATGGTCGGACGGACAGTAGAACGGACCCATCGCAGCCTGACCATATCCGCATGCGGTCCGGGTGCTTCCGGAATAAAGCACCATTTTCGGAGGAATGTACTTTTTGCCGGATTGAGCAAAAATTCGGCCCCACGTCTCTTCTGTTGTTCTCAGTGCCACAGAAGAAAACTTCGCCAGTTCCTGCTCCTGAGCACTCGGCTGGTAGCTTGAACTTTGTGTCTGAGTAGGCATCGGAGAATCCAAGCCTAGCAGCGGCGTCAGATCGATGCCGTAATAGCCGGCAACTAAAACGACCGCTAAGACAGCTAATCCCAGCTTGCCTCTCGGCATAGGGAATCTCGGACCGCCGCCCCCGAATCCTCCGCCTTCTCCACGGCGGTCTTCTACGTTGCTGCTGCCCTCTCTGTCTTTCCAAAGCATCTTATCCTCCGATGCACGTGTTGCCTGTGCACATTTTAGGGGCCGTCCTCCTAAGAAACTTTCTACCGGGGCCCCTTTTAGGAAAAGGCGCCGTTCCCGCGGGAACAAGCGCCTTGTATTTGAGTCTGAAGCTCTTAGATGATCGTGCTTTCTTCAACCTCTTCGCTATCGTCACCTTTATTGGCAGTCTCAAGCTTATAAGGCTTCAAACCTAAGAACTCCCATTTAGCCTCAACGAACCGGCCCTTACGGCCTCTCCGTGTTCGGTAGTCTTCAATGGAGCGAGGACCGACCAAAAGTTCCTGAATCTTGCCGCCGCGGCCTTTTCCGACCACCACGACTCCGTTCGGAGAAATCGGAACGGCTGCGACCAGTTTCTCATCGTCCTGGAGCGCCATGATTGTGGTGCCCTTGCCGCCGCTCGAAAGAGCTCTGAGTTCATCCGTCGTGAAGACAACCAATCGACCGCTCGAAGACAACGCGGCGATCCAGCCGGTCAACGGTGTTGAAACCTGAACCGGAAGCGGTTTAGCTCCGTCCAAGATAAAGAAGGATTTGCCGCCTCTCTGACGGACTGCAAGATCAGACATCTTGCAGAAGAAGCCCATGGCTGCGTCTGAGGTAAACAGCAAGACAGTATCGGACGCACCGCAAATGTAGTCAAAGGGAACATCTCCGTCCTGGAATTGGACGAACGCGCTCACATGAGTCCCCTCGCCTCTGGCACTCGGCAGAGAAGAAACCGGAATACTGTAAATGCGTCCGGTGTTCGACAAGATATACAAATTGTCGACACTGCGGCATTCCATAGAGCAGCGATACTTGTCACCCAGCTTGAAGTTCATGGCACGAGCGTCAAATCCATGACCTTGTCTTGAACGCAGGAAGCCCTTTTCACTCACGATCACTGTGACAGGTTCATCAATCACCTGTTTCGCAATCGAAGCGCCCTTGGCTTCTTCAATGAGTGTGCGTCTTTCGTCGCCATAGGTGTCAATATCCTGACGGATCTCTTTGGTGACTTCTCTTCTCAGTTTCTTTTCATCCGTCAGCAAGCCGCGCAGACGTTCAGCTTCATTCCGAAGCTTCTCCAGCTCTTTACGGAGTTTGACTTCATCGAGAGAGGCCAACTGACGCAGTTTGATTTCAAGGATGTCTTCGGCCTGCGTATCAGACAACCCGAAATGCGTTATCAGTTCTTTCTTGGGATCGTCCGCACCGCGAATGATGCGAATCACTTCCTCAATATCAACGAGAACAATGAGACGACCTTCCAACGTATGGATACGAGCTTCAGCTTCATTTAAAGAAGTCTGAGATCGAGCGCGAACCGTACGCAGTCTAAAGCTAACCCATTCGGAAAGAATGTCTTTCAAACCTTTTTGACGAGGTTTGCCGTCAATGCCAATCACCACAAGGTTGAACTTGCAGGAGGTTTCAAGACTGGTCTTACTGAGAATGGTGCTGACGAGCTCTTCTCGATCAATGGATTTCGATTTCGGATCGATGACCAAGCGTACAGGTGCCTCAGCACTCGACTCGTCTCTCATGCCGCTCATGACGTTCATGATCAGCTGCTTGTCCTGCTGCTGTTTTGCAGTCAGAGACTTCTTACCTTGCGGTGCCTTAGGATTAGTGAGCGCTTCCAGTTCCGACATCACCTTCATGACGGAAACTTTATACGGAACGCTGTCAAAAACTAACTGCCACTGGCCCCTGGAAAGCTCTTCAAAGTGGTAAGTGGCGCGAACCTGCAGGTTGCCGTAACCGCTTCGATAAACATTCTTAATGTCAGAGGCAGAAGATATAACCTGAGCACCGCCCGGGAAATCCGGACCTTTAACAATTTCAAGCAATTCGTCCGTCGTGATCTCAGGATTACGGATCACTTCAATGGCAGCCTCTCCGACTTCCGTAAGATTGTGGGACGGAATTTCGGTTGCCATACCGACCGCAATACCGCTGGAGCCGTTCAATAAAAGCACCGGCAGACGGGCCGGCAGTAAAACTGGTTCTTTATGGGTTCCGTCGTAGTTCGGAATAAATTTGACGGTTCCTTTGTCCAGTTCGCCAAGCAGAAGATCGGCATACTTAGAAAGGCGGACTTCGGTGTAACGCATAGCCGCAGCACCGTCGCCGTCAGCCGAACCGAAGTTACCCTGACCTTGAACCAACGGATAGCGCATCGTGAAGTCCTGCGCCAAACGAACCATAGCGTCGTAAGCGGCCGAGTCACCGTGCGGATGATACTTACCTAAGACTTCACCGACGACTCGAGCACTCTTAACCGTTTTGACATCCGGATTCAGGCCGAGCCGCTTCATTGCGTAGAGAATTCTTCTCTGGACAGGCTTCATGCCGTCGCAGACGTCCGGCAATGCACGGCCTTTTACCACAGAAATAGCGTATTCCAGATAAGCGCGGCTTGCAAAGTATGCAAGCGTTAATTCATCGCAGTCTGTGTCGGCATGCTTCAGAGCTTCTTCGACGATGTCAGAACCACGGGGCTGTGCAGGCGCAGGAACCAATTCTGCTTCTTCAACTTCGTCCGCAACTTCCTGAAGCTCTTCCTTCATGTCAGAAGCATCTTCACGCATCAGGTTTTGAGCGAGCTGCTCGGCTTCTTCTAGAGAATCTTCATTCTTCGGTTCAGAAGCCGGTTCAGCCAACTCTGCTGTTGCATCTTCCAGTTGAAACTCTAATTTCTTTTCACCCTCGGAGGAAGACTTTTCTGCCTCAGGAGAATGTTCCGGCTCCTCCTCTAGCATATCAAAGAGGAAACCGGTTCCCTTACCGATGTCTTCTTCGGGTTCCGGCTGAGCTTTTTTAGCTTTTCCTTTCTTCTCTTGGGGCTCTTCGTCTTCAGCTGCGGGCAGAACCGCCTT
The DNA here is from genome assembly GCF_000205025.1 of Parasutterella excrementihominis YIT 11859. GTDB lineage: Bacteria > Pseudomonadota > Gammaproteobacteria > Burkholderiales > Burkholderiaceae_F > Parasutterella > Parasutterella excrementihominis. Next base: position 47,496 of record NZ_GL883676.1, read on the forward strand.
TCCGTCGATTTCTTCAAAAAGCTCGGTCTGATCAGCTTCCGTTAATTTGCGTCTTGGTTTCTTAGGCATTTATTGCGCTCAGTTAAATATCAGGTTCGAACTGGTCGCCGTGGCGTTCGATCCACTGCTTACGTGCGTCGGCTTCTTTATTTCCCATGAGAATCTGCATGGCCTTTCCGGTTAAATCGTCGCCCGGTAGTCCGACCTTCACCGGCAAAAGTCTGCGGGTTTCGGGATCCAAAGAAGTCTCTTTGAGTTCTTCCCAATCCATTTCGCCGAGACCTTTGAATCGTGAGATAACGATCTGAGCATCGGTAAATTTTTCTTTTTTGAGTTTCTCGACTGTCTTTTTCAGCTCTTCTTCGTTCAAGCAGTAAATTCGGCGTTCTTTCTTCTTTCCTTTGTTCGGAACCGAAACCTTAAAGAGCGGCGGCATCGAAATGTAGATATGCCCTGTCTCCATAAGGTAGGAAAAGTGCTTGTAGAAAAGCGTCAGCAGGAGCACTTCAATGTGAGAGCCATCCACGTCGGCATCGGCCATGATGCAGATCTTGCCGTAACGAAGATTTGAAATATCGGGCTTCTCACCGATCTTGTGGGGATCGACACCGATAGAAACCGAAATATCGTGAATTTCTTTGTTGCCGAAAAGCAGGTTCTGATCGACTTCCCATGTGTTCAAAACTTTACCGCGAAGAGGAAGAATGGCTTGATATTCTTTATCGCGTCCCTTCTTAGCCGAACCGCCCGCAGAGTCACCTTCCACCAGGAAGAGTTCATTGCGGGAAATATCGCCGCTCGTGCAATCCGTAAGTTTGCCCGGAAGAACCGCAACAGAAGATCCTTTTCTCTTTTCGATTTTCTGAGCGGAATGCTGGCGCGCCTGTGCCTGCTTGATAAACATTTCAGCAAGCTTGCGGCCCTCTTCAACGTGGCTGTTGAGCCAGAACTCCATCTGCGGACGCACAAAGCTGGAAACCAGCTTCAGCGCATCTCGGCTGATCAATTTTTCTTTGGTCTGTCCCTGGAACTGAGGGTCCAGTACTTTTGCATTCAAGACAAAGCTGGCACGCGCAAACACGTCATCCACGATCATCTTGATGCCTTTAGCGCCCAAGCCATGGGTTTCCATGAAACTTCTCATGGCTTGGAAGACGCCGTCGCGCAAACCAGCTTCATGAGTGCCGCCGAGCGGTGTCGGAATCAGGTTCACGTAGCTCTCACGTTCCAGCTGACCTTCATCTGTCCAGCAAACGACCCAGCCGGCGCCTTCGCCCTGAGAAAAGGTATCGTCGTCCGCTCCGGCAAAGCCCTGAGCTTCGAAAGGCTGAACCAACGGAGGACGGTCCAGCTGTTCGGTCAAATATTCCTTGAGACCGCCTTCGTATTTCCAGACCTGTTCGATGTTGTCTTTTTCATTGCGATAGACCACCTCGCAGCCCGGAAGCAAAACTGCCTTACTTCTCAAGAGGCGGATCAACTGGTTCTTAGGAATCGTGAGCGTGTCGAAATACTTTCCGTCCGGCCAGCAGCGAACCCTCGTTCCGGTCGCTTTCTTTGGTCGAGGAGTTTTAACACTGTTCAAAGGCACTGTAACAAAACCGTCCTCGAAAGTAATTGAGCTTTCGAGACCGTCACGCCAAACGGTTACTTCCAGGCGAGAGGACAGCGCATTGGTGACAGAAACACCGACGCCGTGCAAACCGCCGGAGAAAGAATAGGCACCGCCGGCACCTTTGTCGAATTTACCGCCGGCATGCAGACGAGTGAAAACGATTTCAACAACTGGAACCTTCTCTTCCGGATGAATACCGACCGGAATGCCGCGTCCGTTATCTTCTACGGAAATCGATCCGTCAGCGTGTTCGGTCAGGATGATTCGGTTGGCGAAATTCGCTAAAACCTCGTCCGTCGCGTTGTCGATGACCTCCTGAATAATGTGCAAAGGACAATCCGTCAAGGTATACATACCGGGGCGTTGTTTAACCGGCTGAAGACCTTTCAAAATGCGAATCGATTTTTCGGAGTAATCGTTGACTTTATTATCTTGCTCAAGAGACATACGGGCGCCAATCCAGCGACAAAGAAAAGATGCAAATGGCTATTTTAACAAATTGATTTAGACCGACTTCTGCCTTTTTACGGCCGGGAAGTCATCTTTTGACGCGTTTTTACTAATAGTTTTTACAGAATCCTACGAGGCCTTTCGAGCCTGTTCTGCCTTCATCGCCTGCAGATAAATCCCGTCGGCGAGGTCTCGAAGTCCTCTGGCGCATTTTTCCGGATTGCCTCTCGCGTCCTTAAAGACATACCAAATTCGATGGACCGCTTTTCTCAAGTTTTCATCTTCGAAGAGATCGCCGATGAGAATTTGCAGCTCCTTGTTCTTAGCAGTCCCGCCTTCCATAGCTTTATAAGCGGCCAAGGAAAAGATCCTTCTCACATCGTAGCCGCCTTTTAAGCCTCTTAATTTAAGAATCGCCGGAGCAGCTAAGTAAAGAGCTGTTGTCGCAAACCGGTCCCGGCGATCAATGGATTCCAATTTTGTAAATAGGAGGATTTCGCCGGCAGAAAGAGGGTCTTCCTCATAATTTCTAAGATTGAACGTCTTCAAAAAGATAGCGTTCATCAAGCGGTCAAACTTTTCCTGAGGCGACTGCATTGCTTCGTCAGGAGGATTATTTTGTGTCGAGGTTGCGACCAGTTCGCAGAAAGAATTGATCGTCTTCCAATTAGGAAGACCGCCTTCCTCCAATTCCAGCTGCAAAAAATTCAGCAAATAACCGTCCTTCTGGGCTTCAGCAACGATTTTCTTGGTTTTCGTTGTAACACCACAAGACCAAATATCGTTAATAAACATGATACAACCTGACAGCTCAAAAGGACTAAAAAACGGACTACTTCCATTCTAACCAAGGTTGCTTTACGCCTGCTTACATTTTTGACGCCTCTGCGGGTGATCACTAACCTTGGTTTCTTCACCACCTATTATCCAGATTTTCCTACTCTATGAGCGCTGTATACGAATTCAGCCTCCATCGGAGGCTGAATTAGCTATCAATGACCATCTGCAATCAAATTGCAGAGAAGTCCAAGTTACTTGGCTGCCATAACTGCATCAAGTTCCTTCATGTCTTTATCAACCATCGCAGAAACAGAGCTGTCGGACCAGACGTTAAGACTGGTTTCAATCATATCTACCACGGCATAGAAAGGCAGAATCACTCCCATCAGAAGGATGGGAACATTCATGCTGGCGAGCAAGCTTGCGGACAAGAAGAAGCAGCCCATAGGCACGCCGGCGTTCCCGATAGCTGCCAGAGTCGCAATAAAGATCCAGGCAACAATGACACCGGGATGGATATCAAGACCAGCATTTTGCATCAGATAGACGACGGTTAAGAAAATGAAAGCCGCACAGCCATTCATGTTGATTGTTGTGCACATCGGAAGGACGAACTGCGCAACCTGCGGTTTTTCTCCGAGGTTCTGCTGCGCGCATCTCATTGTGACCGGCAGTGTTGCAGCTGAGGACTTAGAGAAGAAAGCCAAAGCAAGAGCCGGCAGCATTCCCTTTGCAACTTTAATCGGATTGAATCCTTTAAACATCAGGAAGGCAGGGATCACGATGAACATCTGGATTAAGATCGCGGAAATAACCAATGCGAAGTAAGTTCCCAAACCGCCTAAGCTGACGCCATGGCTGACTTCCTGAGCCAGTGAAGCGACGAAAGCAAAGATACCGATCGGCAAAACGACGATAAGCCAATTGACAAGCGTAAAGAGAACATCCTGAGACGCTTTAAAGAATGTGATCATGAGATCCTGATTCTTAGATTCTCTCGGCATCTTTGCAATGGCAATACCGACAGCTGCAGCGATGAGAAGTACAGAAAGAACGTTCGCTGTTTGGAACGGCGTAATGAAATTATCGGGGACAATGCTTTCCACGTAATCCAAATAAGAGTGACTTCCTAATTTATTAGAGATATCAGGAGCCGTTCCGGTGACGGCCACGTTCGCCGGTGTAAAAAGCACGTATAAAGAGGCGGCCACGCAAGCGGCAAGAATCGTTGTTGAAAGCGTATAAAAAATCGTGTGTCTGAAAATCTTCGCCGATTCATTGTTCTGAGACAAAGTCGACAAAGAAGAAATAATGGACACGCAAATGATCGGAATACTTAAGAACTTGAACAATCTAATGAAAACGGTGCTAATGAACTGCACAACGATCATTAAATAATGGTTTTCCCAAATTCCGGCCAAAATGCCTAGAGCAATTGCCAAAAAGTAGGCAACAACCACGCCAACGAAGCCTTTCTGCATCCCGGCAGCTAAGATTTTTTTATCCACGATGAATCCTTATGTGTGTTTTTGTAACAGGATATACCAGACTTGAAACAAAAATTCCCGCTTCGGTTCTTTATTTCCGAAAGCGGGAACTCTGGTTATGGAGAAGGCTTCAGATTATTTCAACCAAGGGGTTTTTTCTTCGAGGATGATGGCGTCTCCGGCAGTAAATTCCTGCAGGCTTCCGCTCTTTGTCTGAATGCAGATGAATTTGATGCCTTCGTCGTCAGAGGCATGAATAGCGCGATGTCCGTTGGGACGAATCACAAACCAGTCACCTGCTTTGATATCAACGACCTGGCCATCAATATAGAGCTGGCCCTTGCCGCCCAAAACACCGTAGACTTCTTCGTTCTGCTTATGAGCATGGACGAAAGGTACTGCGGCCTTAGCCGGAAGTTCATTAATAGAAATTTCGCATCCGGTCAGACCGAGCAAGTTGTGCAGTTCGACACGCGGAGCGTCTTTTACTTCAACCATCTTAAAATTTTCCATCTCAAACTCCTTAATTAAAATTTAGTTCGTAACCGAACTATTTAGTTAAAAACTAAAGTTTCCTCAAAAATTTGAAGTGAGCTTCCTCATTACTTTTTCGGCAATTTCTAATTCTTCCGGTTCCACTGCTGAAAGGATCCTCTCCGAGAGGTCTTCAGAAATTTTTCCGAAAACCGCCTCAAATGCGACACCCTTTTCGGTGAGCGAGATCTTCACGCCCCTGGCATCGGCCGGATCTGTTTTTTTGCAAACATAACCGAGCTTAACCAGCCTATCCACAAGCTCAGAAACAGTGGACTTCGAACGGCGAGTGCGTTCGGCAATTTCTTTTGCACTCAGCTCCCCTGCCTCAAACAGCGTATGAAAAATATCTCCGTGCGCCATTTTCAGCTCCGGACAACCGTACTTCTTCAGTTCTTCCTGAATGAAGAATCCGGCCTTCTCGTTCAAAAGCGATGAAAGATAAACAATCTCATAATTTTCCATGGACGAAATTATAGTTCGGTGCCGAACTAAATTCAAAAAGAAGGATTAAAAAAGATCTCAAATCGGGTTTTGTTTTAAGTTAAATTCGGAATAAAGACAAATTATTTCGAATAAACAATTAGAAAGGTTTGAATTATAGAGGGGTCTAAAAATACGGTTGAAAGACGGGTGGCGGCCCCAACAGGAATCGAACCTGTACCTCAGTCTTAGGAGGACCGCGTTGTATCCATTCAACTATGGGGCCGACGCACGAAATTCTAATCGAAAATCCCGTTCCATGCCTCTCCTCGCGGCCTCAAGTCTGTTCAGAAAAAATCAAACGGCAGAAACAGAGAAGTTTTAAACAAAAAATCCTCGGTCCAGCCGAGGATTTTTTGTTTCACCAAGGGGCGTTTGAGCCCCTTTAATTCAATTAACTGAAGAACTGCGCAGCAAGAAGAATCGCGCCGCTTCCGATGATGGACATAACGGAGGACACAGCGATGATCTTTGCTTTATCTTTTTGTTCTCTTTTTCCTTTTTCCATTTTTTTTACCCTCCTAAAGAAGTCCGAGCAATATACCGATAACTTCAGGGAAAGGCAAGCCGCTTTTACACAAAATAACTTATGTTTGGGATACTGTTTTTTCTTTAAAAATCCGAACGTTATGAAATCTCATAAGAGACAGGAAAAACGAAATTTTTTCCCGCTTTTTTCTGAGTTCGCGAATAAGCCGAACGGAACTAATTTGTAACTTGAACTGCGACCTTCACCACCCGACCGCCGAAACTCCTAAACTTCTCGGATTGCAACCTTCAACTTGGAGAGTTTCCTCTCGGCTCGCCGACTTCAATAAGAGTTTTTAGGGAAAAAATTGTTAACGTTAGAAATAAGGTGAAGAATGCATAACCCATTGAATTATTTAAATATTTCGCTATATGCAAATATCAGATAATGAAGTTTTAATATTTATTTCTTTTAGATCAAACAGTTAGATAAACATAAAGAAATCAAAAAACTCATATCTCATTGAGTGAATGGCTATTGCACAATATGAAAACTTACTGAACCCACGGATTATTTTCAATAAAATGGCGAATACAGTCGAATTTTAGAGACTCCCAAGGATTACTAAGGAAAAGAATTTATGTCATATCTGAATAAAATCATGAGCCCTCGCAGCGTGGCTGTGATCGGTGCATCTAATAAAGAACACACGATCGGTTCCGATATCATGAAGCGCCTCGTCGAGTACGGCTTCACCGGCAAGATTTTCCCGATTAATCCTAAAGACTCTGAAATCCAAGGTATGACGGCCTACCCTTCCGTCTTAGAAGTTCCGGAAGAGATCGATATGGCGGTGATTGTCATCAACGCTAAATATGTGCTCTCTGCTGTGGATCAATGCCACCAGAAAGGAATTAAAGGAATCGTCGTCATCAGCGCAGGTTTCAAAGAAACCGGGGGCGCCGGCGCCGAGCTCGAAGCAAAGCTCGTCAATAAAGTCCGCGAATACGGCATGACCTGCGTCGGCCCGAACTGCCTCGGCGTTGTCAACACAGATCCGAAATTCAGACTCGATGCCTGCTTTGCCGAGTCCCTCCCCGTTCGCGGCGATATCGGTTTCGTCTCTCAGTCCGGTGCTTTGGGCGGCGGTATTCTGAACATCCTGCAGGATTTAAATTTAGGTTTCGCTCAGTTTATTTCCATCGGCAATCAGGCAGACGTCAACGCTGACTCGGCCATTGAGTACTGGGAAAACGTCGACGACGTCAAACAGATTCTTCTCTATATGGAATCTATCGCCGATCCGAAACGCTTCCGCGCGCTGGCTTCCCGCACGAGCAAGAAAAAACCAATCATCGCCTTGAAAGCAGGCCGCAGCGCAGCAGGTGCTTCCGCCGCTTCGTCTCACACAGGCTCGTTGGCCGGCGCCGATAAAGCAGCCGATGCATTACTGAAGCAGTCCGGTGTGATCCGCGAGTTTTCTCTGCAGGACCTCTTTAATACAGCAAAAGTGTTCAGCCACTGCCCGATTCCCAATGGCAATCGGGTTGCAATCGTGACCAACTCCGGCGGTCCCGGTATTATGGCCACCGACGCAGTTTGCGAACACGGAATGGAAATAGCTCACCTCTCAGATCAGACTAAAGAAGCCCTACGCTCTTTCCTGCCGGCAGCGGCCTCCGTTAAAAATCCGGTGGACATGATCGCGTCTGCTCCGCTGGAACACTATAAGAAGACATTGGAAACGGTGCTCGCGGACGACGGCGTTGATATGGTCGTTGTCATTTACCTGCCTTTCCTCGGCCTTAAAGATATTGATGTTGCCAAAGCCGTCATGGAAATTCGCGCCGCCCATCCCGACAAACCGATCGTCGGCGTCTTCATGACAAAGAACGAATTCTTTGCGCACCTTTCCGAAACCGAGGTCAACGTTCCGTTCTTCATGTTTGCCGAACAAGCCGTAGAAGGCTTGGCTCGTTTAAATCAGCAGCGTCTCTGGCGCGAACGCACCGACACACCGGCGCCTCGCTACTCCGTTGACACCGAGACCGTCGAAGCCGTCTTCAAACAGGCGGCTGCCGACAATCGCGTGCAGCTGACGACCGGAGAGTCTCTGCAGGTCCTGGCTGCTTACGGAGTCCGAGTGTGCAGAGACGGCGAAGCCAAAGATGCCGATGAAGCCGTCGCTTTAGCCAACAAGATCGGCTATCCGGTTGTGATGAAGCTCAACTCTAAAAAGATCTCTCATAAAACAGACGTCGGCGGCGTCCGTGTCGGCATCAAAGATGCGGATCAGCTTCGCGCCGAGTTTGCTGATCTCGTGAATAAACTCACCGAAAAAGGTCTCATGGACGGCTTTGAAGGCGTCATCATCCAGGAAATGGTTAAGAGCGACCGTGAAATGGTCTGCGGATGCGCCAAGGATCCTCAGTACGGTCAGATGATGATGTTCGGTTTAGGCGGCGTGTTTGTCGAAGTTATGAAAGACGTAACTTTCCGCCTCGCTCCCCTCACCGTCGAGGACGCCTCCGACATGATTCATTCCGTAAAAGCCTATAAACTTCTCGCCGGCGCCCGCGGGGCAGTTCCCGCACAGATAAATAAAGTCGAGGAGACATTACTTCGTTTGTCTCAGCTCGTTGAAGATTTTGCTTTCATCGACGAACTCGATATCAACCCGTTAATGATCAGCGGTAAGGACGGTGAACCGATCGCAGTCGACGGAAGAATCAAATTTAATGCAACAGAAGCGCTCGTTGCTTTGTCAATCGCCTAACAATTTATAAAAGGAAGATAACAAGTGTTCCAAATCAGATTACACGGCCGCGGCGGTCAGGGTGTTGTGACTTCAGCAGAAATGCTGTCGCTTGCAGCCTTTACCGAAGGCCACTACGCTCAAGCTTTTCCAAGTTTCGGCAGTGAACGTACCGGAGCACCGGTTGTCGCTTTCGCTCGCGTCAGCGACAAGCCGATTCGTCTTCGTGAACCGATCATGGAACCGGATGCCGTTCTTATTCAGGACCGCACACTGCTCGAAAGCGTAAATGTCTTTTCCGGCTTGACGGAAAATGCCTATGTCCTTCTGAATAGCTCTCAGTCGCCTGAAGAACTCGGTCTGGAAGATTTGGTCAACCGCCTACCTAAGGGACACGTCATTACGCTGCCCGCCACTAAATTCGCGCTCGCCCGCATCGGTCGTCCTCTTCCCGGCGCTGCTATGCTGGCAGGTTTTGCCGCGCTGACCGGCAAACTCAAACTCGAAAGCGTCCAGCAGGCTTTCCAAACTCGCTACAAAGGAAAAGTTGCCCAAGCCAACGCCGACGTTGCGGCAGACGCTTACTCCTTTGTTTTAGAAGCTAAGAATCGTTTATAAAGGATCGCCCCAATGCTCAAACAAATTGAAGGCTCTTTAGGCGTCGCTGAGGCTGTGGCACTTTGCCGCCCCGAAATCATCTGCGCCTACCCGATCTCTCCTCAGACCCATATCGTCGAAAACCTCGGCGCCATGGTCAAAAAAGGAACTCTTGAAGACTGCGAATTCTTGAACGTTGAAAGTGAATTCGCAGCCATGAGCGTGGCAATCGGCGGTTCCGTCGCCGGCGGCCGTGCCTACACCGCTACCGCTTCCCAGGGGCTGCTTTATATGGCTGAAGCGGTTTACAACGCCTCCGGGCTCGGTCTCCCGATCGTTATGACCGTCGCCTCTCGCGCCATCGGTGCCCCGATTAACATTTGGAATGACCACTCCGACTCTATGAGCCAGCGCGACTGCGGCTGGATCCAGCTTTTTGCTGAAGACAATCAGGAAGCGGTCGACCTCCATATTCAGGCTTTCAAGATTGCCGAAGAGCTCTCTCTTCCGGTCATGATCTGTATGGACGGTTTCGTTTTAACGCACGCTTTCGAAAGAATGGACATTCCTTCTCAGGAGCAAGTTGACCAATTCCTTCCTCCGTACGATCCTCGCCAGAGCTTGGATCCGGAACAGCCGGTTTCTATCGGTGCAATGGTCGGTCCCGAAGCGTTTACCGAAGTTCGTTATCTTGCCCACGCCCATCACCTCCAGGCACTCGGCGTGATCGACAGAGTCGCCAAAGAATACGAAGAAATCATCGGCCGCAAGAGCGGCGGTTTGGTTGATCTTTATCGTGCTGAAGATGCCGAAGTCATGGTTGTTGCTTTGGGCTCTGTCATCGGCACGATCAAGGATGTTATTGACGAAATGCGCGAAGACGGCAAGAAAGTCGGCCTTCTCGGAATCAAGTCATACCGCCCCTTCCCGGCTGCCGAAGTCTTTACAGCTCTCGAAGGCGCCAAGACCGCAGTCGTGATTGACCGTTCTCTTCAGGTCGGTATCGGCGGTGTCGTCACCGACGACGTAATCCGTTCGACCCGTAAACTCTCCGACCTCGATATCTGCTGCGTCATCTCCGGACTCGGCGGCCGTGCTATCACTAAGCGCAGCCTGCACAAAGCTTTTGACGCTGCTCTTAAAGGTGAACTTCCCGAACTCACATTCCTGGATCTCGATAAGAAAGTCGTTCAGGACCAGCTGAAGCACGAACAAGAAGAACGCCACTCCGGCCCGATGGCCGAAGCCATTGTTAAGGCCGTTGCCGACCTTCACAAAGGAGATCTCTAAGCCATGAGCGAACATCAGATTAAGTTTTATCAGACCGGTACTTTCACGGTCGGCAACCGTCTTCTGCAGCCCGATCAGAGAAGCGGACAGGCCAACATCGAAAGATACAACTCCTTGAACTCCGGCCACAGAGCCTGTCAGGGCTGCGGCGAAGCCTTGGGCGCCCGCTATGCTGTGGACGCTGCTATGCGCGCGACCGAGGGCCGCTTGATTGCTGCTAACGCCACAGGTTGCCTGGAAGTATTCTCCACACCTTATCCGGAAACCAGCTGGCAGCTTCCCTGGTTTCATTCTCTTTTCGGCAACACGGCCGCTGTCGGTTCCGGTATGGCCGCAGTTGCACGCGTCAAGGCAAAAAAATCCGGCAAACCGCTCGTCCGTGTAATCGCTCAAGGCGGTGACGGCGGTACGACTGATATCGGTTTCGGATGCTTGTCCGGCATGTTCGAAAGAAACGACGACGTGCTTTACATCTGCTACGACAACGAAGGCTATATGAACACAGGTGTTCAGCGCTCGTCCGCTACGCCGCCGGCTGTCCGTACGGCTACCACACAGATTGTCGGCAAGCATCCCGGCAACGCCTTCGGCCAAGGTAAAGACGTACCGCTTATCGCCATGGCTCACGGCATTCCTTACGTTGCCACAGCCACAATTGCCGACTTAAGAGACTTGGAAAGAAAAGTTGCCAAAGCCATGACTTTCCATGGCGCACGCTACATCCACATCTTGGTTCCGTGCCCGCTCGGCTGGGGAGCCAAATCGGCTGACACCGTCAAACTGGCACGCCTCGCTGTTGAGACCGGTCTCTTCCCGGTATTCGAATCCGAATACGGCGAAATCACTAAAGTCACCAAGATTCGCCAGCTCCAGCCGGTTGAAAACTATATGAAACTTCAGAAGCGCTACGCTCACCTCTTCGGACCGAAGGGAGACGCCGATGCGTTTGCTCGTATTCAGGCAATCGCTCAAAGAAATATCAGAAGATTCGGCCTTCTCGGCGAAGAAGAACCTGAAATCATTCCGCCGTCTGTCCAGGCTGACGAACGAGCCGACAAAGTTTAAGGACTTAATCCCATGAAAAAACCTTTTGCTATTACGTTAGATGTCGGTACTTCCTTGGAAAACCGTACCGGCTCTTGGAGAACGCTTCGTCCGACTTACGTCCACAAGCTTCCTCCCTGCAACCATCAGTGTCCCGCCGGCGAAGATATTCAGGGCTGGCTTTTCTACGCCGAAAGCGGCAACTATGAAAAAGCCTGGCGCCATTTAACCAAGCGCAATCCTCTACCTTCCTGCATGGGACGCGTTTGCTATCACACCTGTGAAGGCGCTTGTAACCGCGGTAAGCTGGACGCTTCCGTCGGCATCAACTCTGTCGAACGCTTCCTCGGAGACAACGCCTTAGAAAACGGCTACAAGTTCGTCAAACCCGAACAGAAGACAGGCAAAAAAGTCTTGATCGTAGGCTCCGGCCCTGCAGGCCTTTCTGCTGCCTATCAGCTCGCCCTCAAAGGCCATGAGGTCACAATCAAAGAAGGCAGCCCGGAGGCCGGCGGCATGATGCGCTACGGTATTCCGAAATACCGCCTCCCCCGCCGAGTGCTTGATCAGGAAATTGCAAGAATCCTTGATCTGGGCGTCAAACTCGAACTGAACACAACCGTCAAAGACATCGAAGAAGAAAAGAAGGCTCACTGTTACGATGCAGTCTTTCTCGCAGTCGGTGCCGGCATGGCTAAAAACGCCTACATCCCGGGCGGCGATGCAAAACACATGCTTGACGCTGTTTCCGTTCTCCGCTCCATGGAAGGCGAAGAAGAGCCTCTGCTCGGCCGTAAAGTTGTCGTTTACGGCGGCGGCAATACCGCTATCGACGTCGCTCGTTCTGCCAAGCGTATGGGTGCTGAGCCTCTGATCATCTATCGCCGCACACGCGAAAAGATGCCGGCTCATGACTTCGAAGTTGAAGAAGCCCTCCAGGAAGGCGTTTCCGTGAAATGGCTTTCCACCATTACAGAAGCAGAAAATCCGAAGGAAATCCGCATCGAAAAAATGGAACTCGATGAAAACGGTAATCCTCAGCCGACTGGTGAATTCGAAACCGTCGAGGCCGATACCGTTGTTCTAGCCCTCGGTCAAAACGTCGACCAGAGCCTCATCGATAAGATCCCCGGACTCGACATCGAAAAAGGCGTTGTTAAAGTCGACCGCTTCATGAGAACCGGCGTCCCCGGCATTTACGCCGGCGGCGACATGGTCCCGGGAGACAGAAACGTTACCGTTGCCATCGGCCACGGCTACAAGGCTGCCTACGGCATTGACTGCTACCTAAAGGGCAAAGAACCGGTTGATCATCCTAAGAAAGAAATCGCCACGTTCGAAAGCCTCAACACCTGGTATTACTCGGATGCTCCCAAGACCGTTCGCCCAATGCTCGACCTTGTCCGCCGTCAGAGCACTTTCGATGAAGTTCAGCACGGTTTAACGGAAGAAAACGCCTTGTTTGAAGCTCGCCGCTGCATGTCCTGCGGCAACTGCCTGCAGTGCGACAACTGCTACGGTGTGTGCCCGGACAACGCCGTGATTAAGACCGGTGACGACAACGTCCCCTACATCTTCAATTACGACTACTGCAAGGGCTGCGGCGTCTGCGCCAGCGAATGCCCCTGCGGTGCGATCAAGATGGAACCTGAATCCATCTAATAACGCAGTTTCAAGGTAAACCAAACGGTCGTGTTCCTTCTCGAAACATGACCGTTTTCTATTTGACTATGCCGGAAAAGCGCCGAGGAATTTTCAAACTCGCCGCCCAATCGGCAGAGTTTTACTTCAACTTTTCTAAAGTCTGCAGCAGGAATGCATCTGCGCCCTCAAAAATCATTTGGGCAGACAATGCAGCCAGAATCAAACCAGTGAGTTTGCTCAGCACCACTAACCCGTTCTTTCCGATGGCTTTCTGAATGTAGTTGGAAACCAACAGGAGCGCCCCGACACAGATGACAGCCGCACTGATGGAAAGATAAGCCAGGAAAAATCCCAAACCCGTTTTAATTTCACCGCCGTAAACCATCAGCACACCGATAGAGGCCGGCCCCAAAGTGATCGGAATGGCCATCGGCACAACTGCTAAAGACTGGACGGAGTCTCCGGACGGCACTCGGATAGAGTCGCCTCTTACCAGAGAAACGGCAGTCAAAAACAAGAGCGCACCCGTACCGATTCGGAATGCGTCCAGCGTAATGCCGAAAATTTTAAAAATGAATCCGCCGAAAAAGAGGAGTACACCACTGATAATCAAAATCCACAGCGTGATCCAAATCGCTAAGGTATTTCTTTCCTGAATCGTGTTGTCTTTCGTCACCGACAGGAATGCCGACATCACAAACGGAGGCGTCAGCAGGAAGAAAAACTTCACAAAAAGTGCAAAACAATCAGATAGGGTCATTTTGACAATTGGTTGAATTCAGTACGATATCCGGAATGGCTGCGGAAAAAATTCTCGCCGACAAAAATCAGTACGCCGGCCCATATAAGGATAAATCCAATTAAGCGGTCAACTTGCAGTTCTTCCCCAAAAAAGAACGGCCCGATAAAAAATACCATCGTCGGACTCAGGTATTGAATAAAACCGACCGTTGAGTAAGGAACCTGTTTTAATCCGTAGGCAAATAAGATCAGAGGGATTGTTGTAATCGGACCGGCCATGATCAGCCAGAACTTGTCCCAGCTCGTGCCATGGACGAAAGTTAAATCTCCGTTCCCCGCAAAATAGAAAGTGGCCAAAAGCGCCACAGGAAATGCAAAGGCCGTTTCCAGCGTCAGACCTTCAAGACTGCCCAGGGGGGCCATCTTGCGTACCAGACCGTAAAATCCAAAACTGAGCGCCAGCGTAAGGCCAAGCGCCGGAAATTCGCCTTGCTTAAAGGTCACCCACATTACGCCTGCACATGCAAAAACAATCGCAAGCATCTGAGCCTTATTTAGTTTCTCTTTCAGAAATACTGTTCCCAGCAATACAGAAACCAAGGGATTCATAAAATATCCGAGCGAAGCCTCCAGCGTTTGGTTCGTAACGATCGCATAGGTATAAGTTGACCAGTTGGCAGTGATGAGCACCGAAGACATCAAAAACACGGCAACGGTTCTCCTGTCAGTAATAGCTTTCTGGATCCACCGCCAGCGCCTTGAGCAGAATAAGTAAACAGCCAAAAGCGCAAAGGTCCATAAGACACGATGGATCACAATTTCGGTAGGGGCGACATGCTGCATCGCATGAAAATAAAACGGATATAGCCCCCAAATAAGATAGGCAACTAAAACGGAAACCACGCCTTTATTCATAAAAATCCTTTTTAGTTATTGCGTTCCGGTTCATTCAATACTTCAGAAAGTTTAAGACGTCCTTTGCCGTAATCTTCCAGCTCGGCCATGATGGTCGGAACGTAGTTGTGCTCTTTCCAATCTTCATAGTTTCCGATAAAAATCACGGTTTCTTTAGCGCGGCTGACGGCGACGTTTAATAAATTAGGTGTTGAAGTTGCCCAGTTTCTCGCGCCGAATCCGTCTTTATTCGTCTTTGAACCCAATACAACAATGACGATGTCGCTTTGGCGTCCCTGAAGCGTATGTACGGTCCCGATGCGCTCCACTTCAAGCCAGTTGCCCGTCTTCTTAATTCTCTTTCGAAGGGTTGCCGCTGCGGTTCGGAACGGCGTGCAAATAAGGACAGATTTCTTTTCAAAAACTTCGCCCTGAAGATGTTTCATGGCAATTTGCACGTCGATATGGTTGAGAACCTCCTCGGCTGCATCGACTTCTTCTGAGACACAATTGGAGAGGCTCGGTCTTGCCGGAACCACATCCACCCAATAGCTTTCGATAAATCTTTCCGGCGTTTTATCTACCTTCATCTCCGGCGGTAGGACCATCTGTCCTGAATATGCGATCCGATTGCAGATATGGAACATCGGGGGATAACTTCTTCTCTGCAATCTCAAAGGCAGTCCGGACCAAATTTTGTGTTCTTCCGGACCCACGAAGGCACCGAAAGGATTGGCTCCGTCGGCAAGCTGCTGAAGACTGTGAAGATGCGGCGACCACTTCCTCAGAAGCTCCTCTTTTCCGCAAAGCAGCTCTGAAAGAGAATCAGGAAGCGTCACGACAGGTGTGAGCTGGAGCGGATCTCCGACCACTAAAAACCGCTTCGCTTTCTGCATCAGAAGTAAAGCTGACTGCGGAGTCGCCTGAGATGCCTCATCAACGATCACCCAAGGCAGCGAAGAAGAAAGAAAATTATTAAATCTAAAAGCTGCCGAAGCAAAAGTTGTCGAAATAATCGGTATCAGAAAAGACAGTGTTCCGAGAAACGACAGCCGATGAGGAGAAACCAGGTCGTACATATTCGCGGTAATCGAACCTCGAATACCGTCGATGAAATCCTTCTTCTTGGCCAACACCGCCAAACGATGAAGCTTTAATGCTGAAATGAATAAACGAGTCCTGGCTCTGTCGAGTTCCTCATCTGTATAAAGACGCCTAGCGTGATTCTTTTCTTTTGAACTTCCGGAGAAATCAAAAGGATTGTCCTCCGATTCTCCTTTCTTGGATCTGAATGAGCGAAGCACCGAATCTCGGAAAGAGCGGGCAGTGACAGGCTTTTCCTCAGAGGTTTGTGCAAACTTCTTTACATCAGCCTTGTAATCAGGCATTTTTGACGTAATGCGCTCATGAACATCGCAGTAAAGTTCTCTAAAACGCTGAGTCTCCTTTTTCCAATTGGATCGAATTTCGGCAATGCCGCCTTCGCTTTGAATCTCTTCTTCCAAGGCATGCTGAAGATAAGGAATTGTCCCTTTCGGCGTTTTGTGATTGCTGAAAAACGCTTTCCAAAGGCGGGTCCAATTATCTGACTTCCCTAAAGGAGCTGAAACCAGTCCCCATGCATCTTTGCTTCTATTTAATTTGTTGGCGAGATCCGAGAAGTAATCAAACGGCTCCTCAAAGCCATAATCGAAAGGAAGCTCCTTCGTCATGTTTTCTACCGCATTATTGTTATTCGACGCGACGATGATCGGATAATCCTCGACATACTCCTTTAAAAGAACTGGAACCTGCTCTCCCCTCCAGCCTGACTTCAGTTCAAATAACGGCGCCGTTCCTATATCCTCAATGTTAGCCAGCACTGCGGCACGATTGATTACGATCTCCGTCAGCAGTTCTTTTAGGAGCATCGTTTTTCCGGTTCCCGGAGGCCCGTTTACGGAAATAATCGGATCCACAGGCGGCGCCCAAATCATGGTTGAAAGAGCAACCTGTTGGCAGGGAACAAGATAATTTTTGATATCGCTCGGCCAGCGTCCGAAGATCATCCTTTCCGGATTCGTCATCTCCAGAAACTTCTTAGAGTTGGCTAAAAGGTCGTTTCGATCCGGATTGTCGTAAGCCAAGGAAAAGAATCGCTCCGAAACCGGACTCAGCACCCTAGTGGGCGGCTCGGTCTGAACACGCTTTTTAATCTTCTCCAAAATTTCGATATAAGGAGAATTCATAAAGTCGAAGTACAGAGGCTTTGGACGTTCGTAGTAATTAACGATCACCCAGATTCGGTAAGAAGGCCCGAGACCGGCCTTCTCAAGCCAGCTTTTGCAGAGCTCGTCTATTTTTCTGGGATTGAGAAAGTTTTGAGGAGGATTTAAATCTTTAATGAGTTTATATCCTCGGGTTTCATCCGGCTTTAATTCCTTCTTGTTCAGATTGTGGATGAGCATTCCATAGAACTGCCTGTCCTTTTCACTGATTTTTTGAGCCGTCGTTTCAGAGTCAAGCGAAAGCTGACGGACCGACGAGGTATGGAGAATCTGAGCAACGTCCGTCAAGAACTCAAAACTCTCGACGCCCTTTTGTTTATTTGTTAGGTTAACCAGCTCGCACAAAGCGTAGGACGGCTCAACCGTCCCCATGCTGATTTTGCCGAAATGGTTTGCACGCAGGACTCCCAAACAGATAAGGTCATCCGTTCTTTGCTCCTCAGCGCTGAAGTCAGACAAATCCTGCGAAATATCCAATAGATTGGATCTGAGAAGATGCTCTGCCCGATCAATGAATTCGTTGCGGTTAACGATGCCGATGCAGACCGTAAACATCCGAAAAAAGTCTGTTCTGTCTTCTTCTTTAGGAAGCTTTTGCAGTTCAATTTCCAGACTGTCCCGCTGTGTTGTGTCTTCGTTATCCCATGTAAAAAGAGACGACCGAGGTTGATTCAGACTCCCCGGCATCTGTTCGATAAGATCATTCTTGTCGAGGTCGAACGGCGTCAACGCTTCGACGTGGAGCCAAAGCGAAAGAATTTTGGCGAGATTGTCCTTATCTAACTTCATGGCAACGGAACTTTTAATTCTTTTTTGAGGTCTATAGCCTCATTGTAAGATTTTTACCGAGAGCCATGAAATCAGAAAAGATTACGTTTAGCCTCAGAAGGTTAGAGGTAATAACGCCAATACGTCCAAGCAGAGAAAATCAAAACCATCAACAAGGAGAGAACACCGCATTTGCCGATCGTTTTCCAAAGACGGCACTTAAAGTATTCCACGGTAACCAAGATACAAAGGTGAGTAGGTGTCACCATCTGTCCGGCCATGCCGTAGACCATTGCAATACCGACCAAAACAATATTGCCCGGAGCCATAAGGGCAACAATCGGCATCACGATCGCAATGTAACCTTGTCCCATGCCGGTCATAACTCCGAAAATGAAGGAGAGACAAGCAATGATAACCGCCTGAGGCAGAGAGGAATTATTAAAGACGCTGACGATTTCATCCAATGTGCCGATAACCGTCAGCAGCTGAATGAAGTACAGAATGCAGACGACATTGAAAAATAATTTTTTATCCAGGCTTTCTGTAAAGACGCTCTTTACAGAAATGGGGCGCTTGAACCAAAAATAAAGCGGAATAAAGGCCACAACCACAAGGCCCATTGCAAGGGCGGCCTGAACGTTAAAAGCAACGATTAAAAGGAAGCTCGTGACAATCGGACCGAAAGCCAGGACGAGACTCTTCCAATCGATAGTACGGTCATGCTGAGTATTGGTGGCTTTCTCCAGATCCGTAATCTTCAACGGAATAATTAAAAAGATCCAACCTAAAACAAAGCAAAGAATCGTTACCCAGCCGACCTGATCAATTAAATCGCCGATCGAAACGTTCGCAATACCGCAGGCAAGAATGACGCCCGGCATCAAGGGATTTGAAAACTCGAAAATATGACGGAACCAAAGATTAATGGCGCTTTTTTGTTCATCGTCTACGGCAATGCCTTCACTGGCTTCCTGCACGATCGGCGCGGAGAAACGAGCTCCGCCCAGGGAAGGAAGAAGCCCCAAGAACGCCGGCATAAACGCCAAAGTAACTTTATTGCTGGAGAAGATATTCCTCAGCGTCACCACCATGCCGTGAAGGGATCCGCTCTTGCGCAGCTCAACCTCAAGGCACATCACGAAGTACAGACAAAGAAGCAGATCCCAAGTTCTCTGCATTGTCAGCGTTTCAGTGAACGCAATCCAAAGCTTTTCAAAGGATCTCGACTCAAAGAGCCAAATTAACAGACCGCCGCTCAAAATTGCCGGTCCGATAAGAACTTTAAAACGAAGAAGCACAACGATGAGGATCATCGCTGCTATAACGACTAGGAAAACCGAATTCATCCTGGGACTCCGAGCCGCAGGGCGCGGCCCATAAAATTATTTACTCTTAGCTCCGTCCCTCTCTAGTGGTTGTGAGGAAAGAGACGTTTTTTTATTGGTAGTAGTTTATTGGATTTTGGTTCAGAAATAGGAAAACCCGATGCTTGCCACCGGGTTTTCCGAACTTACTGCGAGAAGTTATTAGGCTTCAAAATTCACAGGGAAACGAGGTTTCAGCTGTTTGAAGAAGTCATTGCCTTTGTCATCCACCAAGATGAATGCCGGGAAGTCAACGACGTCGATTTCGTAAACAGCTTCCATACCGAGCTCAGGATACTCAATGCACTTAATGCTGCGGATGGACTCAGCAGACAAGTCGGCAGCAACACCGCCGATGGTGCCGAGATAGAAGCCGCCGTGTTTCTTGCAGGCTTCGGTAACGACGTCTGTACGGTTGCCCTTAGCGATCATGACGTGAGAGCCGCCGGCTGCCATGAACGGATCGGCATACGGATCCATACGGTTAGCAGTTGTCGGCCCCATAGAACCGCAGGCGTATCCTTCCGGAGTCTTAGCAGGACCAGCGTAAAGAACAGGATGGTCTTTGATGTACTGCGGAAGCGGTTCGCCCTTGTCGAGACGTTCCTGCAGTTTAGCGTGAGCGATGTCACGGGCAACGATGATCTTGCCGGTCAGAGAGACACGTGTAGAAACCGGATGTTTAGACAGTTCAGCGCGAATCTTTTCCATCGGCTGATTCAAGTCGATCTTAACGGTTTCGCCTTCTTCCATATGTCTGAATTCTTCAGGAATCAGTTCAGCAGGGTTGTCGTCAAGTTTCTCGACCCAAAGACCTTCGCGGTTGATCTTGCACTTAACGTTTCTGTCAGCAGAGCAGCTGACGCCAATGCCGATCGGACAGCTGGCACCGTGTCGCGGCAAACGAATGACGCGGACGTCGTGGGCAAGGTACTTGCCGCCGAACTGGGCGCCTAAGCCGATGTTGTTAGCGAGTTCAAGCAGTTTGTTTTCGAGTTCGACGTCACGGAAAGCACGCCCTGTTTCATCGCCGGTTGTCGGAAGATTGTCGTAGAACTTCGTAGAAGCAAGTTTGACCGTCAGCATGGTCTTTTCAGCAGAAGTTCCGCCGATAACGACAGCAATGTGATACGGCGGGCAAGCAGCTGTTCCCAGACCCTTGATTTGTTCATAAAGGAAGGGGATTAAAGCTTTCGGGTTCAGGATAGCTTTTGTCTTCTGGAAGAGATAAGACTTGTTGGCAGAGCCGCCGCCCTTAACAACGCAAAGGAAGCGATATTCTTCACCTTCTGTGGCTTCGATATCGATCTGAGCAGGAAGGTTGCAGCGTGTATTGACTTCTTTATAGAGCGTCAAAGGAGCGTTCTGAGAATAACGAAGAGCGTTCTTAGTATAGGTGTTGTAGACACCGCGGCTGATCGCTTCTTCATCGGAGAAGTCTGTCCAAACTCTCTGGCCCTTTTCACCGTGAATGATGGCGGTACCTGTATCCTGGCAAATCGGCAGGACACCCTTGGCAGAGACTTCGGCATTGCGCAGCATCGTCAAAGCGACGTATTTGTCGTTATCGGAAGATTCCGGATCTTTCAGAATCTTTGCTACACATTCGTTATGAGAACGGCGAAGCATGAAGTTGACGTCTGTGAAGGCACGTTCGATAAGCATCGTGAGTGCTTCTGGCGTAACTTTCAGGATTTCTTTGCCTTCAAAATTACCGAGAGAGACATGTTCGGAAGTGAGGTGATAATACTCTGTGGTATCTTCCCCGACCTGGAACATCGGTGCATATTTGAACTCAGGGGCTTGAGCCATTCGTATCTCCTTTGTATAAGTTTGTAAATTTGCGGATAAAAAGATACGCTAAATTCAATTCTGCGTCGATACTTTATAAAAATTATTAGGGTTATTACTTAGATGTAAAAACTGCAGATTTTACAATCGTTTCCAACCTGTTGTTTATAAAAATATTATTTTGAAATAAAATTTTTAATTCATCCGCCTTCATTAAGGGTTTTTACTTATTATTTGTCGTCAAAACCAACGATAAAAGAAGAGTCGGATGTCACGGGCTGATGTTTCAGATGAAACAAAACAATTTCAGCTTTTTCAATAGCAGATAAAACAAAACCTCTTGAACGGT
>NZ_GL883677.1 GCF_000205025.1 Parasutterella excrementihominis YIT 11859
ATGACGGTGTTTTACGGGCCCTGTTGATAAAATGCTGACAGGACGTGCTCAGTACTATTTAGACAAGAGCAAGTTCACGGAAATCGGAGAATTCACCGACCCGAATGAAAGCCCAGAATACGATATTTTCTACGCAGGCCACACTTCTCCCTCGATCAGCCTGGCTTTCGGCCTCGCTAAAGCAAGAAGCCTCAAAAAAGAAGACTTCAATATTGTTGCATTCATCGGCGACGGTTCTTTGAGCGGCGGCGTTGCCTTTGAAGGCTTGAATAACGCCGGGAAGCTCAATGACAACTTCATCGTTATCGTCAACGACAACCAAATGGCAATTGCCGAAAACCACGGCAGCCTCTACGACAATTTAAGGGAATTAAGAGAGACCAACGGTCAGAGCGAACACAACTACTTTAAGTCTCTGGGCTATGACTACATTTACGTCGCCGAAGGCAATGACTTAGAGTCTGTGATTAACGCTCTGAAGAAAGCAAAAGACACGAAGAACCCGATCGTTGTTCACTTGAATACTCAAAAGGGCGAAGGTTACGCCCCTGCTGAAGCCCACCGTGAAGAGTTCCACTTCAGCGCACCGTATGACGTCGCTGACGGTGAACCTCTGCAGCAGTCAAATGAGTCGAATTACATCACCGACACGCGCGATTATTTACTCCGAAAGGTTAAAGAAAATCCGGAACTGCTCATCATTTCTTCCGCAACACCTGAAGTCTTCGGCTTCATGGAAAAGGAAAGAAAAGCTTGCGGCAACCAGTACGTTGACGTTGCAATTGCCGAACAGACCGGTGTTTCCACAATGACCGGCGCAGCCAGAGGCGGTGCCAAGGTTATCTACCCTGTAATGGCAACCTTCCTTCAGAGAGCTTATGACCAGCTCGAACAAGACTGGGCCATGGACAACAGTCCTGCCGTCATGCCGGTTATGGGAACTGGTATTCGTGCCCTGACAGACCTGACTCACCTTGGCTTCTGGGACATTCCGATGATCACTTCGATCCCGGAAATCGTTTACCTTGCCCCGACGAATGTTGAAGAATACTTCGCCATGATGGACTGGGCCCTGAATCAGAACGAACACAAAGTTGCCATCCGTGTTCCGACCTATAGCTATGAACACAGCAAGGGGGAGGTCGATACAGACTACAGCGACCTCAATAAGTTCAAGGTCGTTAAAGAAGGCAAAGATGTTGCTGTTATCGCGGCCGGTGACTTCTTCGTTAAAGGCGAAAGCGTTGTCGATGCTTTAGCAGAAAAAGGCATCAATGCAACGTTAATCAATCCTCGCTTCGTCTCCGGTGTTGACACCGAACTTCTGAATTCTCTTAGGCAGAACCATAAGGTTGTTGTGGTTTTGGAAGACGGTTCTAAGGAAGGTGGTTTCGGCGGCAGAATCGCTCAGGCTGTCGGTGCAACCGGCATGAAGTGCCTGACCTACGGTCTTGAAAAGAAGTTCGTTGATCGTTACAACCCTGAAGAACTCGAAAAGGCTTATCGCCTGACAGTTCCTCAGATCGTTGAAGACACTCTCAATGCTTTGAAGTAACAACCAAATTGATAAAAGGCCTCCGCGCAGAGTGGAGACCCTAAAGATTTGTTAACGGAGCGGAAAACCCGCTCCGTTAATTATTTGTGCAGTTTCCTCAGAAGAAGAGCGAGACTAAACATCAATGCGATCAAGCCCAAAACAATAAACAGAGCTTCATGCAGATTCGTGTGCTGGGCCATCCAGCCGATAGACGGCGGAACAACTAACAAACCGCCGTAAGCCATAAAAGCAACCGTACTCGTGGCGGCAGCTGCGGGTATTTTCCCGTTTTTACCTGCCATACTGAAAAGCGTCGGAACAATCGGAGCAAGACCTAGACCCATAACAGAATAGGAAACTAAGACCAGCGCAACGGAGCTAAAGCTCAGTACTCCGACCATGCCGATAAAAGAAATGACGGATCCGAAAATAATCACAGGGATTTCTCCGAATTCTTTTCTAAGCGGATCGCCGACTAAGCGAGCGACGAACGTCACTCCGGAAAAAATTCCGTACACGAGAGCTCCGACTCCCAGCGAAGCTTCTTTCACAGTAGTCAAATAGAGAGCACCCCACTCTCCAACAGAACCTTCAGCTGCATATGCTAAAAGCGCCATAACAGCACAGACCAAAACGACGAGAGGAATTTTGTGTCGGGTCTTAGCGGTTTTTTCTTCATCTACGCGTCTCTCCGGAAGCAGATATTTGTTAAGCAGCAGACTGAGCAATACAAAGGGGACAGAAGCCCAAAAAAAATTAAGGCCTGCCGTTAAACCCACGGTTGCGCAGACTGAGCCGATGAGAGAAGCCAATACAGCCCCAAGGCTGTAGAAAGCATGGAAAAGATTCATGCTCTGACTCTTCGAGTAATGCTCGTACAGCACACCTTGAGTATTCATTGCCACGTCCAGCATACTGATGCCGATCCCCATGGCCCCAAAGCCGAGCAAGACAATTGGAAGTGCAGTACTAAAACCAATCAAACAAAGTCCCGCAGCGGCAATGACGGCAGTAACACACAACACCATTCGGCTGCCCACTTTTCTAATAAGCGCCGGGCTGCCTCCCAATCCGACTAAACCCAAAGCACCCGTGCAAAACAAGCAAAGGCCGATAAGCGAATCTGACAACTCCGCAGCTGCCTTCACAGCAGGAAGACGAGCCATGAGGAGACCGTACATTAAGCCTGGCAATAAGAAGAAAATGCAGCAAGTTAATTTCGATAGCAGAGGATGAAACATATAACTTTTCAAATAGTTAATAATTACGGAAGGGAATGTTAAAGTATGGTGTAACTCCATAGTCAAATCTCAAAATGCTTAAAACCGCTGAATTTGCAAAAATGTGTCACACGACAAAAGACACGCTTATCTTTTATGACCGCATAGACGTTTTTAAACCTGCATTTGTTGATAGCAAAAAATATCGTTATTACGAAGTGCGCCAAGCCGTGCAATTTGCTTTTCTTTCTCACTTAAGAGATATCGGCTTCAGTCTGGAAGAAATTAAAGAATTCATTAAGCGGCCGAATGAAGAGAAATTCATAAAGCGATTAGAGGAGAGATCCGAAGCCTTTCGTGAAGAAATTGAAAAGGCCAAACGATTTCTTCGTTACACGGACGGAATCCTGGAACTAAGCAAAGAAGCCTCTCGACACGTCGAAGGAGTGATTTCGGTTGAGAGAAAGAAAGAGCGGACTTTTCAATACACACCTTTTCTCAAGCCATGCTCCTTCAATACGATGCGGGAATATACAGACTTTCTTTTCGAGTCCAGACAGGATGAGACAACGTCGGTTCCCTGGGGTTATGTCGCCGACTTTAAAAGGGACGCGGACAATAGGCTTGTCTTTTTAGGCAGTTTGGACTTTCCGCTTAAGAGAAAAGGAGTACAGCTGCTAAAGCTCCCTGCAGGACACTACGCTTCTTGGTTCTTTAGAGGAGATATGAACGAACACCAAAAACTGTTCCGGAAAAAAGTTTCCGAACTGGAGAAAAATTACGTTTTGACTGACAAGGCCTTTCTGTTCGATCAATCCTCGGTCCTGCTGCTGGGAAACGGCGAAGTCTTCACAACCAAATACGAGATCTTATTGATCGAAGATTAACAATTTTCTCTAGAGCTCATCACAGCAGGTCGCCGAATTGTTCCCGATCGCTCTCTAGGCCTTTAACGGCGCTATTTCCAAGAATTGTTTTCGATAGTTATTTTGCTATCATCGCTATACATTATTTGAATAGCGAACAATGATCTCCTTCGATTTTACGGTCAGGATAGAAGACAGAAAATTTCGATTCTCTGCTGACTTATTGTCTGAAAGAATTGCAATATTAGGCAGAAGCGGCGCGGGAAAATCCACCTTGGCAAAGGCCCTTGCCGGCTTATTAAAACCCGAATCCGGCTATATCAAATTTGGAAAACGCATTCTTTTTGATTCCAGCACCGGCGTCGACCTCCCGCCTCAAAAAAGAGGAATAGGTTTCGTATTCCAAAATCATCGCTTATTCCCGTTCATGAGCGTCAGAAAGAACTTGTTGTTCGGACGCCATTTCGCCAATAGAAAAAATGCGCTCTCTTTCGACGAAGTCGTTCTCTTTCTGGAACTCGAACCGCTTCTGAACAAGAGTCCTTCAAAACTCTCGGGCGGTGAGTCACAAAGAGTCGCTCTCGGACGAGCTCTGCTCTGTGCTGAAAATTTCATGATTTTGGACGAACCGCTTTCGAGTTTGGATCCTGTCCTCAGCAACTCACTCCAGGGTTATTTGGAAAGAATTCATTCTTTTGCCGGCCTCCCCTTTCTGTACATCACCCATAGACCTAATGAAGCGCTGCGGCTCACCGAAGAGGCCCTGCTGGTCGCGGAGGGGAAAAATGTTCTTCTCGGAAAAACCAACGAAGTTTTAAATCAATCTCAATTTTTAAGGAGTGAATGATGAAAATCCATACTGTTGCTCTCGTTGCTGCTCTTTGCTTCAGCAGTCAAGCCTTTGCCGAAGTCTCCTTGACGACCGGCGCAGGTTACGCAAATATGGCCAAAGAACTTGCAAAAGCTTTCTCAGCGACTTCCGGAAATAAAGTCACTGAAAACTTCGGCGGTAATATCGGCCAAATGATGGCCCAAATCGCAAACGGAAACGGTGCCAATGTCGTGATCTCCGACGAAGGTACTCTCAAGAGCCTTAAAACACCCGTTCAGCTTACCGACATTCATTCCTTAGGAAACACGCCGCTTGTTTTCATTTGGAAGAAAGGCTTGAACCTCAAAGGCGTCTCCGATCTCGGAACGGATAAAGTCAAACAATTTGCTTACCCCGATCCGAAGGCCGCCATTTACGGACGTGCCGCCCAGCAATACCTCGATAACTTAGGGCCTAATACTGTCACAAAAGACAAGGTCATGAAAATCGCTTCTGTTCCGCAGGTCACTGCTTATGTCATCAAAGGTGAGGTTGATGCGGGCTTTGTGAACCGCACAGCCACCCGCGCAAATAAAGAAAAGATCGGCGGAAGCGAAGAATTGACGAAAGGATATGCACCGATTCATATGATTGCAGCCGTTGTGAAGGGACATGAGGGCGACAAGAACGTTCAGCAATTTCTTGCATTCCTTCAATCTGAACAAGCGAAGAAAATCCTTATGAAACATGGAATTCAATAAGCTATGAATTCCGAAACCGTTTTCTTTCCTCTGCTGCTCACAACAAAGACCTGCGCGGTTTCGCTGTTCCTGTTTTTGTTTTTAGCTGTTCCTCTTTCTTATTGGCTTGCCGGCAGGAAAAGCATCTTTGCAAAAGCAGTCGAACTTCTGATTACACTGCCGCTTGTATTCCCGCCGATCGCGCTGGGTTATATGCTGTTGGTAGTTTTAGGAAGAAACGGATTAGTCGGCATCCTCCTAGAAAACTTGGGCCTAAGGATGGTATTTTCACAAACCGGCGTTATTCTCGCTGCATTCATTGCCGGTCTCCCTCTTGTCGTCAAACCTCTGCAGGCCGCCTTTGACTGTCAGGAAGCAAAGGAATTAGAGGAAGCTGCACGCGTATGCGGTCTTAACAAACTCAAAACTTTCTTTTTCATCTCGATTCCTCTTTGTTCAAAAACACTTTTAGCGGGGTTACTTCTTGGATTAGCGAGAGCTTCCGGAGAAGTGGGAATCACCATGATGCTCGGCGGTAATATTTCGGGAAGAACTAATACGCTCTCTCTGGAAATTTTCAACAGTGTCTCCAGAGGAGATTTCGACTGCGCCGCATTTCTGTGCACAATCTTGGCAGTTTTTGCAGGACTTATTTATGCCGCCTTATATTTCCTGCAGCCCAAAAGGATTTAGTTTATGTTTTACATACCCACATCATTTTTAGAAAATATCTTAAAGGAAGACATTCCATGGAATGACAGCACCACAGAGGCGCTCGGTATTTCAGGTGTCCCCGGTAAAATTTCTTGTTTTCCCAAAAAAGACGGCTTCGTCAGCGGCATTGAAATAGGTGTGAGACTTTTCAAAGAAGTCGGCTTAGAGGTGACTTGTATAGGAAAAGACGGCGATTTTTACAGTGCCGGACAAACGGTTTTAGAAGCCCGCGGCACTGCCGAAAAAATCCATTCCGTCTATAAGACCGTCCAAAATATCCTTGAGTACTCTTCCGGAATCACGAACCGCGTCAGAGCGATGACAAGGCAAATCGAGGCTGCCGGTTCTAAGGCCAAAGTCGCTGTCACTAGAAAACATTTCCCCGGAACAAAAACCATTTCTCTGAACGCTGCCCTCTTAGGAGGCGCTATTGTCCATCGCGCCGGACTGTCTGAATCTATTCTTGTTTTCGATCAGCATCGCGTTTTTTGTAAAGATCCCGTTGCCGCCATAAGTGTGGCGAAGAAGCACGAACCTGAAAAGAAAATCGCGGTAGAAGTAGACAATGAAGAGGAAGGTTTTAAATACATCCACGCCGGCGCAGACATTATTCAGTGCGAGCGTTTCAGTCCCGCAGCTCTGAAAGCTTTCGTTGCTAAAGCTAGAAATATTAGAAACGATGTCATCATTAATGCTGCCGGTGGTATTAACGATACCAATGCATCCGAATACGCCCTAACTGGCAGCAACGTATTGGTTACCTCGTGGGTTTATTTTGGACGTCCTTTCGACATCAAAATGAAGATTTCGTCCGATTAGAAAACCAATAGTTTTCGTTTCGAATAACGGCAGGCACCATGATGAGGGCTTGCCGTTTTTTCAATTCGTTTCTAGAACACTTAAGGCATAACACACAAGACTTCAAATACAAGTTGCCAAAAAACTCAAGGCTCTTCGTAAAAGTAAGACTGTTCGATACCTTTGAAGATCATTTCTCGATTATTGACATCTGACGTCAGGGCTGAGAAATCTTAGTTCCAAATCATTCACCGGACTTCTTTCCATCGCTTGAAGATAGGCAGTCTTATCCACTTTTTTCCAGTCGACTACTACACCTAAATTTTTCTTGAGAATCTGGTCAAGCCAAATACGAGTAGACCTTCCATTTCCTTCCATAAAAGGATGGGCTACGTTCATTTCAACGTACTTCGAAATAATTTCCTCGAAGGTCTTTTCAGGCATCTTCTCGATTTTTATTAGCGCCTCAACAAGGTAAAGTGCGTTCACAAAACGGAAGTTTCCCTTCGAGATATTCTGTTGCCTAACTTCACCGGAAAAGTCGTACAGACCGTTAAAGAGATATTTGTGAATTTGCAGGAGGCCTTTGAATGAACCGACTTCGATAGAGTTGACATCTCCTGTTTCAAAGAGTGCCTTTGCTTTGGCAAGGCCCTGTCTATCCAAGTCTTTCATCGTCTCTTGCCGTCGTTGGATAATAAAAAATCCCAGGAGGCAATAGCCAACTGAGAATCAATTAATGGCGGAGAAGGAGGGATTCGAACCCTCGAGACCGGTTTTTGCCAGTCTGCACCCTTAGCAGGGGTGTGCCTTCAGCCACTCGGCCACTTCTCCGCACATCGATCATTGCGATCAGGAAAGCGTATTCTATAGATAAAGTTTATTTTTTGCAAACGAGTTCAAAACGGGTCTCAAAAGGCGAACGTCCACATTCCTCTAAGTATCTCGCTTAACCTCAGTTGTTCGGAATACAGTGAAAGCGAATAACTGCACTGGCTCGCTGCGCTTCGTAATTAAAAATGCGGTTTTTATCGGTTATGTAGTAAACCTGGGGAACTAAATTTTCTTGGATGCCCTTACAATATAAACAGGCTTGATCCTCAAGTCCTTTCGCGACGACTTCACCCTTCATGGTGAAATCAAAATAACCGGAAATCTCATAGTCATTCGGTCCGATTTGTCTATCTGTCCAGCTGCATCCGGCAACAACAGAAGTCAAAACAAAGAGGCCAAGGGTCGTGATTATCCTTTTCATTTTTGCTACTGTTTAAAGTCTTTTATTGCACTGTAACTGATTCGATTTTTCATTTCATCCGCTCCTGTTCGAATTGGTTAACAAGGCTTAAAGTTGTCGTTATAATCCTCCGAAACCCTATTTTTTTAGCTTCTTAATGGAGAAAAAACATGTCTAAACCTTTGGCCGGTACTAAGACCGAAAAGAATTTATGGACGGCCTTTGCCGGTGAATCCCAGGCTCGCAATAAATATGACTACTTTGCCGGTGTCGCCCGCAAAGAAGGTTTCCAGCAGATCGCCGCTATCTTCGAAGAAACGGCTTCTAACGAAAAAGCTCACGCCAAGATTTGGTTCAAAGAACTCCAGGGCATCGGCAATACTGCAGAAAACCTGAAGGCTGCCGCCAGCGGTGAACACTACGAATGGACCGATATGTACGACCAGTTCGCGAAGGACGCCGAGGAAGAAGGCTTCCCCGAACTCGCCGCTAAGTTCCGCGGTGTCGGCGCTATCGAAAAACACCACGAAGAACGTTATCTGAAGCTCTTAAACAACGTCGAAATGCAGAAAGTTTTCGAAAAGAGCGAAATCGTTATGTGGCAGTGCCGTGAATGCGGTAACCTCGTTATCGGCCCGCGCGCTCCTGAAATCTGTCCCGTCTGCTCTCATCCGCAGGCTTATTTCCAGCTTCAGGAAACCAATTTCTAATTTGGTTGACTGACTTTCCGGCCTGAGTCCCGAAAGACTTTCAAAGACAGAAGGACTCCGCCGAGAAGTAAAAAGACCCCAACAACAAGCGTCCATTTGGGCGCTTGTTGTTTATAGATTAGAGAATATATGACCGAGAAGATCGTCTCAAACACGATCATCTGACCGCTCAAGGCCACGGGCAAACGAGCGCTCATCATGTTCCAAAGCGCCATCCCAGCCCATCCGCAGATTAAACCTGCCGCGACCATCAGCAGCACGAACTTAACCGGTGTCTGTCCCAAAACCGCTCCTCCGTGGAGAAAGGCCTCAAAGTTCACCGCAACATAACAAAGCAGTGTCGCAGGCAGCATGGAAGCGCCTTGTGCCGTTGTCCAAGCCAGCGGCGAAACGTTGGGGTGCTTCAGCAACCATTGACTGTTTCGGATCGGAAACCACGTCCATAACGCCATCGCTCCGAAGCTGCACAAAAAGCCCAGCCAATACTCGACAGAAGAAGTGGCCACAGAAATTTCTGAAAATTCGTCAATATTGCCGATCCATAAACCGATTAGAATCATCGCGAGCGGCAAAGAAAGACGCCGCCAGGGCACAACAACAGTGGTCTCTGCTCCGGGTCGATTCGTCAGCAGCGCAACGTTCAACGGGATTAATGCCATCAGCATCCCGGAAGTCGGAACGCCGGCCAAGCGAACTCCTTTCGTCAAAAGAACGTAATAGACGGCGTTCCCGAAAAAACCTAAGCAAAAGGCCTTGATCCAGTCCGATGTGGTCAAAAGCGCCAGCGTCTTTCGACAGTAGTAGCAAATCACTAAACTTCCGATCGAATAGACGGTAAAACGCCCCATCGCTACGGTAGCGGGAGAATATTCAGGTAAAAGCAGCGGAATAATGTAAATAAAACCCCAAAGGGAACATCCGAGTATTCCGTACAGCACGCCCAGAAACATTTATCTATCACCTGTTTTTCTTTTAACGTCTTAATCAATTAGACTTGAGGCTATCGGATTACCACCTAAAATTTAACCTCATTTAAGAAATAGGAGTCTAAATGTTAAAACGCTCGTTTTTGGCTATTCCGCTTGTGGCTGTACTCTCCATGAGTCTCTTGACAGCTTGTGGTAATAAAAAAGAGGCCGCTGCTCCGGCAAAGGCTGAAAAAGTTTTACGCGTTGGCACCAATCCTACATTTGCACCGTTTGAATTCCAGGCTAAAGGTTCTAACGACCTGACCGGTTTCGATATTGACCTGGCTAAAGCACTTGGCAAACAGATGGGTTACAAAGTTGAACTCGTCAACCTCGGCTTCGATGGTCTGATTCCCGCGCTCTCCACAGGCAACATTGACCTCGCTGTCTCCGGAATGTCCATTACGGAAGAACGTAAGAACGCCGTTGATTTCTGCGATCCTTACTACACTTCAGGCCTGATTGTTTTAGTTCGTCCCGACGAAACCAACATCAAAGGCATCAATGATTTAGTCGGCAAAAGAATCGGTGCACAGATCGGCACAACAGGCGCTACAAAGGCCAGCTCTGTTAAAGGCGCTGACGTCAAACAGTACAACAACGCCAACGAGCCGTTCATCGAACTCGACAACAAGGGCGTTGATGCCGTCATCAATGACCAGCCGGTCGTTGCTTACTACCTCGTGAACGGCGGCAAAGGCAAGATGGTCGGTGACATCATGGAAGCCGAGTACTACGGCATCGCTGCCAAAAAAGGAAACAAAGCGCTTGTAAAACAAGTAAATGAAGCCTTAGCAGCGCTTAAAAAGAACGGAGAATACGATAAAATCTACAAGAAGTGGTTCGGAGCTTAATCTGATCCCGCTGTAGAAAGAGAGGGCAGGAATCAACAGTTCCTGCCTGTTGTCATATCTAAACACTGAGAAAATCACATCACAATGGCTTTGGAACTTAACCTGAGCATTATCACAGAGAACCTGCCGCTCTTATTAAAAGGCGCCGGTATCACGCTCGAAATTACTGCTCTTTCCGTGGGATTAGGCTTACTAATCGGTATGTTTGTCGGCGTCGCCAAACTTTCTGACAACCGACTCATACGAGGACTCGCTTCTGTCTACGTAGACTGTATCCGAGGCACGCCTCTGCTGGTTCAGATTTTCTTGGTTTACTTTGCTCTTCCTCAAATTATCGGACACCGAATCGATCCGTTCGTGGCAGCCGTCGGCGCCTGCTCGATTAACAGTGGTGCCTACGTTGCAGAAATCTTCCGCGCCGGTATTCAAAGCATCGACAAAGGACAGATGGAAGCTTCCAGAGCGCTCGGCCTCAACTGGTTTCAGGCCATGCGTTTTGTGATCATGCCGCAGGCGTTTAAGCGCATCATTCCGCCGCTCGGTAACGAATTCATCGCCATGCTGAAAGACTCCTCCTTGGTGTCCGTGATCGGTTTCGAAGAACTGACTCGTACCGGCCAGCTGATCATCTCCAGAACTTACGCCGCGTTTGAAATCTGGATTGTGGTCGCCCTCTTGTACCTCATCATGACTTTGGCCATTTCACGCTTTGTCGCTTTACTTGAAAAACGCTTCTCTAAAGGCACGAGAAAATAATCATGGAAGAAAAAGATTCAAAAACGATGATCTCCGTCAAACACCTCTCCAAAAAATTCGGTGACGTGACGGTCCTCAAAGATATCAATCTGGATATCAAAGAAAAAGAAGTGGTCGTGATTATCGGACCGTCCGGAAGCGGCAAAAGTACGATTCTGCGCTGTCTGAACCACTTGGAAACCCCGAGCGGCGGCGAAATCGTTATCGACGGCATCAAGCTCGAAGAAGGTGCAAACCTAAATGCCATTCGCCGTGAAGTCGGCATGGTCTTCCAAAGGTTTAATCTGTTCCCGAACATGACCGTTCTGCAGAACATCATGCTCGCTCCGATGCAGGTTCGCGGTAAATCTAAAGAAGAAGCTAAAGAAAAAGCCATGCGTCTGCTCAAACGCGTCGGTTTGGAACATAAAGCCGATGCAATGCCGGATGAACTGTCCGGCGGCCAACAGCAGCGTGTTGCTATCGCCCGCGCCTTAGCCATGAACCCGAAAGCCCTCCTCTTTGATGAACCGACCAGCGCTCTTGACCCGGAAATGGTGAAGGAAGTTTTGGACGTCATGAAGTCGCTTGCCAAAGAAGGCATGACCATGGTGGTGGTCACACACGAAATGGGCTTCGCCAAGGAAGTCGGCGACCGCGTGATGTTCGTAGACGGCGGCTTAATTGTCGAAGAAGCCACGCCTGAAGAATTCTTCTCTCATCCGAAGAACAAACGAACTCAGGATTTCCTCTCCAAGATCCTGTAGCCTCGGTTTCAGCTTTTCTTTTCTGCAAATCAGACCTTCGGGTCTGATTTTTTATTGAGAAAAGATTTTTCGTTTGCCTTTCTTAAATAGAATAGGATTTATCGTTTTTCCATAAAAATTTGCATAACAAGAGTACAAATATGAAAATTTCTCGTCTTTGCCTTCTTGCGGCATCCCTTGCCGCAGTCCTGACCGTTACCGGCTGCGATGATAAAAAAACGGCTACTCCTGCTGCTCAGGCCTCTGCTGCTAAAACATATAACATCGGTGTTGTTCAGCTTGTCGAACATCAGGCGCTTGACGCTGCCAACAAGGGCTTTGTCGACGGCCTCGCATCCAAGGGTTTCGTAGAGGGCAAGAACGTCAAATTTGACTTCCAGAATGCTCAGGCGGATCAGTCCAATCTTCGCAATATCGCAACCCGTTTTACCGGCAATAAGGTTGACTTGATCGGCGCCATTGCAACGCCTGCGGCTCAGACTATGGCCAACGCCACGAACAAGATTCCTATCGTCGCAACCGCTGTCACCGATTTTGAAATCGCCAAGCTCGTCAAGAGTAATGACAAACCGGGGACCAACGTAACCGGGTCTTCCGATATGGCGCCCATCAGCAGCTTACTGGAACTGATCGTCAAAATTTATCCTAACGCCAAAAACGTCGGTGTGATGTACTCCTCCAGCGAAATCAATTCCGAACGTCAGGTTCAGATCTTCAAAGAAGAAGCCAAGAAGCACAATCTCAACGTTCGCGAAGCAACTGTCTCTAACGTTAATGACATCCAGCAGGCTGCTCAGAGCTTAGTTGGCAAGGTTGACCTTATCTATACACCGACGGACAACACCATTGCATCCGCTGTTCCGGCTCTAATCAAAATCACCGAAAAAGCCAAACTGCCGGTCTTTGCCGGGGAAGGCGGTGAAGTGAAAGGCGGAGCAACGGCCGCTATCGCGATTGATTACTACGAACTCGGCAAGATCGCAGGCACCATGGCGGCCGATATCCTTGAAGGCAAAGCCAAGCCAGAAACCATGCCGATCCAGTATCAGAAGAACTTCAAGACCGTTTTCAACGGAACCGCCGTTAAGAATCTCGGCTTGACCATCCCGGCTGATGTGAAGCACGAACTCGTTAAGTAATCAAAAGTTCTTTCGATGTTAGATTTAGTTTTATCCACCGTTTCTCAAGGCTTGCTGTGGGCCATTATGGCCCTCGGCGTCTTCCTTACTTTCCGCGTCCTGGATATCGCAGACTTGTCCGTTGAAGGCACCTTCCCTCTCGGTGCTGCTGTCGCAGCTACCTTGATCGACGCAGGTCACTCGGTTTGGTTTGCCATGCTGATTGCGCTGATCGCGGGCTGCATCGGCGGTACGGTCACCGCACTGCTGACCACCAAGCTTAAGATCCCGGCACTGCTTTCCGGCATTCTGACCATGATCGGCCTTTACTCCGTCAACCTCATGATCATGGGAAAAGCCAACGTCCCCCTGCTCCGCGCAGAAACCGTCTTTACGCTGACCGAGGATCTCTTCGGTGTTTCTTCGGTTGTCGCTACCCTGATTGTGGGTTTAATCGCAACGACAGTAGTCGGTGTGATCATGTATTGGTTCTTCGGCACTGTGCTGGGTACTGCTATTCGTGCCACCGGCTGCAACCCTCAGATGGCCCGTGCGCAAGGCATCAACACCAACGTCATGGTCATTCTCGGACTGCTTATCTCTAACGGTTTGGTCGCCCTTTCCGGCGCCCTCGTTGCCCAAAGCAACGGCTTTGCCGACGTGGGTATGGGTACCGGCACTATCGTCATCGGCTTGGCGTCGGTCATTATCGGTGAAGTGCTTTTCGGAACGCGCAGCTTTAAGAACTGGCTGATTTCCGTCGTGCTCGGCTCTGTGGTGTACCGCGCCGTGATCGCCATCGTTCTGGAACTGGGCATGCCGCCGAACGACCTCAAACTGTTCACCGCTGTTTTGGTTGCTATCGCACTTTCTCTGCCTTTGATCAAAAACAAATTCGCCATCATGAAGCGTTCGGAGGAAGCCGATGCTTAAGATTACTCATCTCCATAAGACTTTCTTCCCCAACACGCCGAATGAGAAAAAGGCGCTTCGCGGTGTGAACCTGACGCTTGAAGAAGGAGACTTTGTCACCGTTATCGGTTCCAACGGTTCCGGCAAATCTACTTTGATGAACTGCATTGCAGGCGTTTTTTATCCTGATAAAGGCCACATTCTCATTGACGGAGTCGACGTCACACGCATGCCCGAGCATGTTCGCGCCAAGTACATCGGACGAGTTTTCCAGGATCCGATGAAAGGAACGGCTGCCGATATGCAGGTAGCCGAAAACCTCGCAATGGCAAGCCGCCGTGGCAAACCTTTATCGCTCAAGTGGAGCTCTCAGAGTAGTCAGTTGGCTGAGTTCCGTGAGGCTTTGAAAGAGCTGGATTTAGGTCTTGAGAACCGTCTGGAAACCCGCATCGGAACGCTTTCTGGCGGCCAAAGACAATCCATCACGCTGCTGATGGCCACTCTGGTTCCGCCCAAGCTTTTACTTCTGGACGAACACACCGCTGCCTTAGACCCGAAAACGGCTGAGAAAGTCTTAAATCTGACGCAGAAGCGTGTTTCTGAGGGCAATCTCACCACGCTGATGATCACGCACAATATGCGAGATGCTCTGCGTTTCGGCAATCGTCTGATCATGATGCACGAAGGCCGTGTGGTGGTAGACGTAAAGGGAGAGCAAAAGAAGGAACTAACGATTCAGTCTCTCCTGGAGCTTTTCGAGAAGGCCAGCGGCGCAGAGTTCGATGATCCCGAAGCCCTGCTTACCGTCGACTAACAAAAACTTTTGAAATTCTTCCGGTCCCGGTCTGTTAAGAAAATAGGCCGGGATTTTTTATGAATTCAATTTTGTATCGCGGCGTACCGTCGTCATCCACTTGCTCGCGAACTTCGGAGCCGACGCCGCCCACATAAATCAGCGTTTTGCCCCGCCAAACCAAAGGCAGGTTCTTGCGTTCAAACTCAGGGACCCCTGCTTCCTGGAAGAGCATTTTGAGGGCTTTGCGGGGACGGAATTTATGAATCTTGATTTTCTCACCGCCGGAGCGCCGGCGAATCGAGAGCGGCTGAGCTTTCAGATAACCTTCGTTAAAGCCCTCTTCGGCCGGTGTGAAAACAAGCTTCCCGTTGTACTGTGGTAAGTCAATTTCAGGTTCTCCGTGCCATTCGACAATGATCTCAGCTTCGCTTTCCGGCTTTTCATGCTCGGTGACCATAAGACGAGACCCGTATTTGCGAATTTCTAAACCGTCGGAGAACATGAGACAGACACTTTGCTTTGTCGTCTCTTTGATCTGGCGAATCATTTCCAGCAGACGCGTCCTCGGCAGGGGTTTAAAACCTACTCTGTCGAGCCACAATCTCAGAACCCGAGCTCTGCGTCCAGCAGGAAGTGCTAAAAAATCGTCAATACGAAGGTATTTCCCGTCGTTCTCAGACGCTTGATTAAAGTCGTCTTCGGCGACATCACGAAGCGTCTCTGCCGCTTCTGCTATCAGCTCTATGCTGCGGGCTGCGGCTGTTTTGAATCCCGGACGAATCTTTTCCAGTTCGGGAATGATGTTGTGCCGAATCGCGTTGCGAAGATATTTCGTATCTTCATTACTTTCATCTTCGACCCACTTGATACCTCGAATTTCGGCAAAACGTTCCAGTTCTGTCCTTTGAAACCCGAGCAGCGGACGCATAATCGTGCATCCGTCTTTGCGAAGCAGCGGAGGCATGGCGGCTAATCCCGCAGGACCTGAGCCTCTCATCCATTGAATAAGGAACGTTTCGAGCTGATCGTCTAAATGATGAGCCGTTAAGATCGCGTCCGCCGCTGCCTTCCTCGCTTCCTCTTCGAGAACTTCATAACGAAGCTGACGCGCTTCAGCCTCAAAACCGGCGCCGCCCGAAGGCACTGTCACTTTTCTGAGAACAAACCGCACACCGCACTTCTTCGCGCGCTCTTCACAAAACTCAGCCCATTCGTTGGCATGCTTTGAAAGGCCGTGGTGGACGTGGACCGCGGTAATTTCGCCGTAAGACTTTCCCTTGAGCTGGGAGACTGCGTAAAGCAGAACGGAGGAATCCAGACCGCCCGAGAAGGCGACAATCACATTGATCGGTTTCTCGCCGGAAGCAATCGGCAGTCCGTCGGCGGACAGCTGCAGCTGTCGGGCAGTATTTTCAAGAGCTGTCCGGACACGCGTTGTAATGCCGCGGACAGTTTTCTTTTCAGAAGGATTATTTTTCGACTTCGGCATATTTTCCGTAGTTGAGGAGCTTCTTGTAGCGTTCTTCCAGAAGCTCCTCGGTGCTCATGCGCTTCAGCGTGCGAAGGGAATCGCTCAAAGAACGCTTTAAGGTTTGGGCCATCGCTTCAGGATCGCGATGAGCGCCGCCTAAAGGCTCAGGCAGGATCTTGTCGATCAGACCGGCATCAAACAGCTGGTGAGCGGTCAATCCCAAGGCCTTTGCTGCATCCGGAGCCTTAGCTGCACTCTTCCACAAAATGGAAGCACAGCCTTCCGGCGAAATAACGGAATAAGTGGAATACTGAAGCATCTGAACGACATCAGCCACTGCAATCGCCAAGGCGCCGCCGGAGCCGCCCTCGCCAATTACCGTTGCAACGATCGGCGTTTTCAGTCGACTCATCACAAAGAGGTTGTGACCGATCGCCTCGGACTGCCCGCGCTCTTCAGCGCCGATGCCCGGATAGGCACCCGGTGTGTCGACGAAGGTAAAGATCGGCATGGAGAACTTCTCGGCTGTCTGCATCAAGCGGAGCGCTTTGCGATAGCCTTCCGGACGGCTCATTCCGAAATTACGGAGCGTTCTTTCGCGCGTATCACGGCCTTTCTGATGTCCGATCACCATAACCGGCTCACCGTTAAAACGAGCCATGCCGCCGACAATAGAAGGATCATCCGCGTAAGCACGATCACCGTGCAGTTCATGGAAGTCCGTAAAAATCATGTTGATGTAATCCAGTGTGTACGGACGATTCGGATGGCGAGCCAAAAGCGACATTTCCCAAGGAGAAAGCTTATTGAAGATTTCTTTGAGAAGTTTGGCTTTTTTCTTTTCAAGCCCGTTGATGTCGCTCGTTAAATCCAAACCTTCGGATCCGGAGCTCATATCGCGGAGTTCCTGAATTTTTTCCTCAAGCTGAGCAACGGGTTTTTCAAATTCTAAGTAAGTGACTTTTGCCATGTTATTCCTTTAGTACTGCATCGGTCCGTTGTTAAGGCTTCGCCATAAATACCATGTGCCGGCGGTTTTCCATGGACCCCATTTGGCAATCACCGATGACATTTCTTCTTTTCGGTCGGCC
Organism: Parasutterella excrementihominis YIT 11859; assembly: GCF_000205025.1. Lineage (GTDB taxonomy): Bacteria > Pseudomonadota > Gammaproteobacteria > Burkholderiales > Burkholderiaceae_F > Parasutterella > Parasutterella excrementihominis. The sequence goes on from NZ_GL883677.1 coordinate 17,343, forward strand.
GCTGACCATTCTTCAAACGCGATCTCCGGAAAATACGCTTGGCCGACGGCTTTGATAAAGCCGTAATCGAGCATTGGAGCAACATCCGGACGACGCAGCGCAAAGATCAAAAACATTTCCGCCGTCCAGGGGCCTACGCCTTTGATGGTACAAAGTTCCTTGATAACTTCCTCATTGGAACGATGTTGAAAGCCGTCGGCCGCATCCGGATTCTCGAGAAAAAAGCGACAGATATCAAAAACGTACTCAATCTTACGTTCGCTCAAACCTGCGGTCCTCAAGGTTCGACGATGTTTGCGGGTAATAATTTCAGGTTTTATTTCTTTACAGGCTTTAGCAAACCGTTCCCATATGTTGGCCGCCGCTTTAACGGAGATCTGCTGCCCGATCACGGAGCGCAGCAGCGTCTCAAAAGGATTCCCGCGAGTCGCAAGAAATCCTTCAGGATTGGCGCGAATGATTTGGGCCATGACGGGATCAGCTTCGGAAAGCTCCTTTTTAGCTTGATCCCACCATTCGGGTTTTTCGGTTTGCTCTGCCATAGAGATTAAGCTCTGCGCCAAGTCGTCACACCGCCGGGAGCATCTTCCAAAACAATATTCTTTTCTAAGAGCTCCTTACGGATTTCATCAGCTCTTGCCCAGTTCTTAGCAGCCTTTGCCGCCTTTCTTTCCGCGATCAAGGCTTCGACAGCTGCTTCGTCCACTGAATCCACGGCGCCTTTGACGAAGGCTTCTGGGTCTAGCTGGAGGATGCCAAGCACACCGCCGAGTTTTTTGAGCTGGCGTGCAAGTTCAGGAGACTTCGTTTGGTTGACTTCTTTGGCCAATTCGAAGAGAACAGCAACAGCCTGAGCCGTATTGAAATCGTCATCCATCGCTTCTTTGAACTGAGCGGCATACTTTTCGTTCCAGTCCAGAGGGTTGTCGTCTGCTGGCGTATTTTTGAGCGCCGTATAAAGACGAATCAGTGCCTGATGAGCGTCTTCGACCAAAGCAGAAGAGAAATCGATCGGGCTTCTGTAGTGGGAGCGCAGTAAGAAGAAACGGAGCGTTTCGTTGCCGTTCTTGTCGCCGTACTGAGTGTTCGTTTCCTTTAAAGCATCACGGATGGTCCAGAAGTTGCCGAGAGACTTACTCATTTTCTCGCCGTTGACGCGCAGCGGACCGGAGTGCATCCAGGTGTTCACGAACTTCTTACCGTTGGCAGCTTCACTCTGAGCGATTTCATTTTCATGGTGCGGGAACATCAAGTCAGGACCGCCGCCGTGAATATCAAAGGTTTCTCCAAGCAGATCACAGCTCATGGCAGAGCACTCAATATGCCAGCCGGGACGTCCTTTGCCCCATTTGGAATCCCACTCGGGTTCACCGGGTTTTGCTCTCTTCCAAAGTGCAAAGTCCAGCGGATCCTGCTTGGCTTCCTCAACTCTAACGCGCTCCCCGGGCTGCAGTTCGTCGACTTTCTTGCCGGACAAGGCGCCGTAGGGTTTAAATTTACGAACGGAGAAATCGACGTCACCATTCTTGTCCTGATAGGCATAGCCCTTTTCTTCGAGCTTCTCGATCAGGGCAAGCATCTTAGGAATGTATTGAGTCGCTCTCGGCTCAACGCTCGGAGGCAAGCAGCCGAGTTCACCGAGATCTTCCTGCATGCGCTTGGTATAGGTCTCGGCCAGCTCGGACGGCAGAATCTTGCGTTCAGCCGCACGTTTAATAATCTTGTCGTCAACATCGGTTACGTTGCGGACGAATTTGACGTCGTAGCCGCTCTCCTGGAGCCAGCGTCTTGCCACGTCAAAAGCGATAAATGTTCTTCCGTGTCCAATGTGGCAGTCATCGTAGACGGTAACGCCGCAAACATACATTCCGACTTTTTCGGGTGTAATGGATTTAAAGGGCTCCACGCTACGAGAGAGCGTATTGTAAATTTTTAAGGCCATCGGACTTCCTTTCGTTAATGGAACAGCCGGATTGAGTCGAAGCTTCCTAACTTCTGCTCGCACCGAGCCTAATTTGTTGATTTTACCAAATGGAAGCCTTCACACCTAAGCAGGAAACCGTCTGTACCAAAGACAAAGATACTCCCGACCTAAGTAGAAATCCTAGGGCTCAAGACTTGTCATAAACATCAGATCGTTTAGATTGGGAGAAGTTGTTCTAAGGAGATCGTTATGAAGCGTTTTACAATCGTCCTTGCTTTGCTGTCGTTACCTTTCATTGCCGGCTGCATGCACCACGGCCATTACTACAACGATCATCGTCCGTACGCCCCCGACGGCTACTACGGACCGCATCGTTATGACAATTCGGCCTATCCGCAATACCCTTGCGCAGAACCTCAGCAGAGAATGCCGCACCGCGGTTACCATCGGTACTAAACCGAAAAAGAATATTTGAGAGCATTCTTGAAAAAATCCTTTTCAAGAGCCTCCGTGAAAAAAAAAGCGAAAACCGGAGAACCGATTTTCGCTTTTGGTTTTTATGTAGTGCCGGAAAATTTTCCGGACTGGATTTTCACAATATCACTTGATTTCCATCGACTTCACGGTTTTATCAATGTCACCGCCGGCAGCCATAACGCCAGCCAAACGTCCGAACGTCAAAGCTCTGCCGTGATTCATGCCCGGGCAAATGGTCGGATAGTCGCCGGATCCGAAGTAGTCACCGGCCGCGGCGCCGCAAACGTAGAGGCCTTCGATCGGTTTATCATTCTTGTCTAAGACATGAAGGCTAGGATCAGTATGCAAACCGCCGGACATTGCGAGGAGTGTGCTCACAAGACGGCCGGCATAGAACGGGCCCTTCTGAATCGGAGTAAGCAGTTCGGGACGCTTGCCGAAATCATCGTCATGGCCTTTAGCCGCAAGTTCGTTGTAGCGAGTTACGGTTGCTTTAAAGGCTTCTACAGGAACGCCCATCTTCTGAGCAAGTTCATCAAGTGTATCGGCAACGACAACCTTACCGTCCTTGATGTGCTGCGCCTGGGAAGCCTTTTCAATTTCAACGTTCCAGCCGTTGCCCCAAGGCTGCCACATTTGTCCGTAGAAAAGACCGCCGGCGAGGTTGCCGTCAACCTGTTTCTTCACGTCCTGTGTCCAGTTGGAGTCGTAGACCGTCCATGCAATTCCGTGCGGCTGAAGTTCTTTAGAGCAAGACTTGGACTGGGTGTTGACGTCTTCGTTCATAAAACGTTCGCCGTTGGCGTTCACATGCAGGAAACCGTAGCTGCCGGCGCCGGCCTCTAAGTGAACCGTTGCTGCATGGTTATCGTTCTTCTGCATCACGCCGCCGGCCTGCATCGCCATGATGTGGGCGTCACCGGTGTTGGATTTTGTCGGGAAGTAGATCTGTGCATCGGCGTGCAGAGAATACGGGGCAAAAGCCTTTCTCATTTCTTCATTGGAGCCGTAGCAGCCGGTTGCAATGATGACGCCTTTTGCGGCATTGATCTGGGTATAGTTATTCGGTCTGCCGGCGATGAGACCGGTAACGCGCTTGTTAGCGTCCTGAATGAACTGGACGGCAGGAGTACGGTACATCAGTGTGACGCCGGCTTTCTTCAGTTCTTCTTCAAAGCAAGGCATGAGCGCGACATTGCCGATGCCTTCGGAGTTACCGTATGTGTAGTCAAGATTGATGTTCTTGTTGTAGAAGAAGTGCGTGACGGGGAATTCGGTGTAAGTCGGGCCTTTGTAATAGCCTTCCCAAAGTGTCACATTGGTGTCGTGTTTGCCGGCAATGTCAATGGCCCAATCCATGCAGTCACCGCACTTTCTGGCAAACATCCAAAGCAGGCGTTCATCCATTCTGCCTTGGCCCCATGCCACCAGACGGCGGACGATTTCGGCGGCATCAATATCGATACCCATCTTTTTCTGCAGAGAACTGTTAAAGGCAGTGATATGACCGCCTCGACAGCTCCAGCCACGGGTTTTTTCAACTAGAACGACTTTGGCACCTTCCTGAGCGGCTGCCAGTGCGGCTGCAAAACCGGCAAGGCCTGCACCGATCACCACAACGTCGGTGTTCACTGTCTTTTTGATCTGTTCCGGAGCAATCTTGGGCGCCGGTTTTTCCCAGCTCCAGCCGCTGCACTTCGGCCGCTGCCACTTTTCAGGAATATCACCGGCGTGCGCTGCAGTTCCGGCCATAGCTGCGCCTGTCGCGGCTAACGTGCTTTTAAGGAAACCGCGGCGAGAAATTTCAACTTTTGACATTTTTATTCTCCTTGGTGAGAAGTTAAGTAATTAAGGGACTTGGATGCTTTGTGCGCCTTTGTGACATTCGGCGCAGGCAATTACGGACTGAGAGTGGCCTTTGTGACACTGAAGGCATTCGAACGTATCGAAATGGGTTTTGTGAATGTTGGCGACCTTCTTGCCTTCGATTTCTAAAGCTTTGCCAGCAGGCTCTTCTCCATGACATTTTTGACAGGAGGCTTCGGAGACATTTGAGCTCGAAGGTTTGCCTTCCATGTGGCAGGCGGCGCAGTCCTGACCTTTAGCTGCATGAAGGTCTGCAACGCCCGCGGCTGAGGCGTTCAGCATAAATGCGCCAAAAGCTGCAAAGGTTAATACGACTAATTGTTTGTTCATCTTTCTTCCTTGTTCGAGGATGTTTTCAATATAAAAATGATGAACAACACTTGTTGTCAGCTATCTGACACTTTTACCAATGCCCCTTTGCTGCCGCTCCAAAAGTGTCAGGAAGCTGACGGTTTTTCTCGTCTTTTGCGAATGCGAACGGATGGCTGAGCTCCGTTTTCCAGCCAGTCAAAACAGCCGTCAATGAACTTTTTAGAGAGTTGCGTTTCGCCTTTCTTTCTCACGATGTCTCCGTTTGACTCAATTTCCGTATGAACTGAAGAAACCGATTGTCGGGAGGCGTTCACAAAGGCTGAGAGCTCAACAGCGGTCAGTGTCAACGGAATACTGACAAAACTTTTTTTCTCTGTGGATTTTCCGAAAGAAGCCGCCAGACTTGCGTAAAGAACCTGAAGGCGATCGGGAAGCGTTAAGGTCGAGTTGGCGATTAATGCTTCCATGCAGGATTCGTGATGCGCAATCACCGACAGCGTATGCGCATGCAAAAGCTCCGGGTTTTGGATAAGGAAGTCCCTGAAGATATCTCGTTTGATCAAGCGAACTTCCGAGTCGCGAAACGCACTGTCGTAAACGTTAACGGACTCATGAGTCAGACCGTCTACGTCTCCCATCAAAGAACCGGGAGGGATAAGCGAAAGATAATGATTTTTAAGGTGCTTATCCGGAAACGAGAATACGCCTAGGCCGCAGAGGACCAAAGCGATTTCTCCTGCGTCACCGCCGTTAAAAATCGAAGCGCCCTGCTTGAGGCGAAGATAACGTCCGTACTGATTGAAGAACTGTTGTATTCGCGGATCGATCTGAGGATGGATCCACGGCAATTGGCGAAAAACTTGTCTCATGATCACCTTCCGTCACCCTCAGATTACACACCCGCAGGATTTTTTGCACTTGTGACTTTCTCTAAGCAGAGGCCGAGAAAAGTCCGAATTCGGTCTCCGCAGTTGTAAATATTCTTGATTTTTGCGTTGTTTAGCCGAATTCCATAGAATCTTGACTAACATGTAAGTTTGTTCAAACAATAAGTACAGGTTCAATATGCGTCTGCCCTTGATCTTCGGTTGTGCAGTCCTCTCCGGTTTGCTTCTTTCAGCTCAGGTTTCCGCACAGGATAGCGTTCCGCTCTTCGGTGATAAGACCCCGGACATTGTGAATCCGGCCCGCTCGGTATCCCAGCTGATCAGCCGAGGCAAATACGCAGATGCCATGAATCTCGCAGACAAAGAATTGGCTGTCAATCCGCAGAACGTCAACCTTCGCTTCCTTCGAGGCGTTATCTTCATGGAAACGAAGAAAAATGACGAGGCAAAAAGAGTTTTTGAACAGCTGATTCGCGAATATCCCGAAATCGCAGATTCCTACAACAACCTCGCCGTCATCTATGCCGGCGAAGGCAACCTCGGACGCGCCCAGGATCTTCTGGAGCGTGCGCTGATGAACAACGCCTCATCCGTCACGACTTATTCCAACCTCGGTGATATTTACGCTGCTAAAGCTGCCGATATGTATGCCAAGGCGGCACGTTTGGCACCCAAGAACGGACGTTTAAAGGAAAAAGCTCAAATTGCTCAGGATCTGACGATTCGGACCGCTCCTTAATCTATTCTTTGCTGCAGGCATTCTCCTGCAGAATGTTTTTTAGGATTTAACTCCATGTTTAATGTCAAAAAACTGGCTTTCGGCGCCGCAATGCTGGCTGCCTCTGCTGTTTGCTTTGCTGCTCCTAAAGTTGAAATCGTTACCTCGGAAGGCAACATCGTTGTCAACCTTAACGAGAAAGCTGCTCCGACGACAGTAGCTAACTTCGTCAAGTATGCAAAAGAAGGTTTTTATAACGGTACGATTTTCCATCGCGTCATCAACAACTTCATGATTCAGGGCGGCGGTTTTGACCGAAATCTGCATCAGAAGAGCACGCACGCTCCGATCAAACTCGAAGATAAGAACGGTCTGAAAAACACCGTCGGTACCATTGCAATGGCCCGTACGAACAATCCTGATTCTGCTACCAGCCAGTTCTTCATCAACCTGAAAGACAACGACTTCCTTAACGGCACATCCACCAAGGACGGTTACGCTGTTTTCGGTGAAGTCGTCACCGGTATGGATGTCGTTCGCAAGATCGGCCGTGCTCCGACAGGATCCAAGGGTTTCATGGATGATGTCCCGGTTCGTCCCGTCATCATCGAATCCGTCAAAGTTTTAAAGTAATTTTTTAGGAAAAAGAAATGATCCGTTTAACTACAAACTTCGGCACTATCGATATTGAACTCGATTACAAGAATGCACCTGTTACTGCTTCTAACTTCGAACAGTATGTCAAAGACGGCCACTACAACGGCCTGATTTTCCACCGCGTCATCCCCGGCTTCATGATCCAGGGCGGCGGCTTCAAACCCGGCATGGACGAAGTCGGCACTCGCGAACCGATCAAGAACGAAGCCAACAACGGCTTGTCCAATGAAAAGTACACCATTGCTATGGCTCGTACGAACGATCCGCATTCTGCCAGCGCTCAATTCTTCATCAACGTCGCCGACAACAAGTTCCTCGATTTCAAGAGCGAAACAATGCAGGGCTGGGGCTATGCCGTATTCGGCAAGGTTGTTGCCGGTCAGGATGTTGTTGACAAGATCGCTAAAGTCCGCACCGGTAGAGTCGGTTGGTATGACGATGTCCCGACCGAAGATGTCGTTATCGAAAAAGCTGAGGTTATCTAAGTGTCATTCAACGGCGTTGTTCCTGCTGAGAGCTGTCTCTCCAAAATTCCTCCTTTGCAAAATCCCGTCTTTATCGCCGATTTGCATTTAGCTGCCGACAAACCGGCAACTAAGGAGGCCTTTTTCAAGTTCCTCAAAAACGACGCCGCTCGTTTCTCCGAGCTCGTCATTCTCGGAGACCTCTTCGAATTCTGGGCCGGAGACGATCATGCTCCGGCCTATGCCGACATTTTGGAAGCCCTCAAAGCTTTCTTCCTCAACGGGCACCGCATCTATGTGATGCACGGAAACCGCGACTTTCTGCTCGGTAAAGGTTTTACCGCAGCCACCGGTGCTCAGCTCATTGCAGACCCGATTCCGGTTCAAGTCGGATTTGATCACATCCTTTTGTCCCACGGCGATATGTGGTGCACGCTTGATCCTGAATATCAGCAGTTCCGTGCGACCCTGCGCAGCCCCGATGTCCAGCGTCAGATCCTCGGTGAAAAACTTGAACACCGTATCGCTTTGGCCGGAGGCCTGCGCAATCAGAGCGCCTATGACAACCAAGAAAAAAGCAAGGAAGTCATGGATGTCGTCGTCAATGACGTCGCCCGTTCCGTGCGACAATATAGAACCAAAATCATTATTCACGGACATACCCACCGTCCTGCACACCATACGCACGTCAATGAAGACTCGCGTTTCGACCGCTGGGTACTGCCTGACTGGGATTTCGAAAACGGTCGTTCCCGCGGCGGCTACCTGAGCTTCGAGAACGGATATATTCATTTCGGACATTTGGACTGAAATGCTGATCGATTCACACTCTCACATTGACGGAGCTGAGTTTCAGCTCGATATCGACGAAGTTTTTGCCCGCATGAAAGAGGCCGAAGTCGGAGGCGCCTTAGTCGCCGGCACATCGCTTCAGGATTACGAGCGGGGCTTGAATTTCGCCAATGCACATAAAAACGTTTGGTACGCCGCCGGCGTTCATCCGAGTACCAAGGATGACGACCATGAAGCGAGCATCGAAGAACTCGTCGGACTCACTCAACCACAGAAAGTCGTTGCCATCGGCGAATGCGGTTTGGACTACTACTATGAGGAAGCGCCTTACGATGCTCAGCTCGAGCGTTTTGCCCGCCACATCGAGGCCGCAAAACTGGCAAATCTGCCGGTAATTGTCCACTCTCGTGACGCACAGGAAGACACGATTCGTCTGTTAAAAGAGCACGACGCAGGTTCGACAGGCTTTGTGCTCCACTGCTTCACAGGCGATAAGAAAATGGCTCAAGATGCGCTCGATCTCGGCGGCTATCTTTCTTTTTCGGGTATCGTCACGTTCAAGAACGCAACTCAGATTCAGGAAGTCGCGTCCTGGGTTCCGAGCGATCGCTATCTCGTAGAAACCGATTGTCCTTACCTTGCTCCGATTCCGTTCCGCGGAAAACGCAACGAACCTTCCTACGTTCGTTACGTTGCTCGTAAGGTCGCTTTTCTGCGGGGAGAGACGCTCGAAAAAGTAGCTGAAGATTCCACCCAAAACTTTTTCAGATTATTCAGCAAGGCTGAATTACTATGATGTACCGCAAATTAGCTTTACTTGCCGCTTCCTGCCTTTTATCGGTTTCCGCATTCGCAACGACATACGACGATGCCGTGGATGCCACATTTAAAAACGATGCCGACGCCTTAGCTCCTCTGCTTGCGAAAGGTCTCGACCCGAATACCGTCACCTCCAGCGGTGCCGGCGAACCGCTTTTAATGCTTGCCATCCGCAAGAATGCAAACAACGTGATTGATCTGCTGCTTAAGCAGAAAAACATCAAGGTTGATCAACCCAATACACTGAAAGAAACCCCGCTGATGATCGCAATCTTCCTGAAAGACAACGACGTGGCGAAAAAGTTAATTGCTCACGGCGCCGCAGTTAACAATCCTAAAAACTGGTCTCCCCTGCACTACGCAGCCACGTCCGGCAACAAGGAAATGGTCAAGTACCTGATCAGCAAAGGCGCCGATGTGAACGCAAGAACGCTTCGCGGCATCACTCCGCTTTACATGGCAGCCAGAGAAGCCGATGCTGACACAGTCAAGCTCCTTTTGCATGCCGGAGCCCGCAAGGATTACTGTACCAACGATGAACTCGCTCCGTACGATATTGCCAAACAGCGCGGCAATTCGACTGAAGTGCAGAATCTTCTGAAATACGATCACTGCCGTTAATTCGCAGCACAAACTTATCACTCACGGCCCATCCATCCCGATGGGCCGGTTTTTTAATAAACCATGACACCGTCCCGTACTCTCGAACTTCTCGCTCCCTGCAAGACCTGCGATATCGGCATCGAAGCCTTCAAACACGGCGCTGATGCCGTCTATATCGGCGGACCGCTTTTCAGCGCCCGCGCCAATGCCGGGAACTCCATGTCGGAAATAGAGCGTCTTGCTTCCTTCGCGCACCGTTTCAACGGACGTGTCTATATGGCACTGAATACGATCTTTTCCGATGAGGAACTGCCGGAGGCCGTAAGGCTCGCCCATCAGGCTTACCACGCAGGCGTTGATGCGCTGATCGTTCAAGACATGGGACTGCTGATGTGCGATCTGCCGCCGATCCAGCTGCATGCATCCACTCAGTGCGATATCCGCACCACGGAAAAAGCCGTGTTTCTGGAATCCATCGGCTTTTCTCAGATCGTCCCTGCTCGTGAACTGACTTTGGGGCAGATCCAAGAGATGGCTGAAGCGCTGAAAACCGCCCGAATTGAATTCTTTATTCACGGCGCGCTTTGCGTCAGCTACAGCGGTCAATGCTACGCCAGTCAAGCCTTTAAAGGCCGGAGCGCCAACCGCGGAGACTGCGCGCAAATCTGCCGCCTCCCGTTTGACCTCTTTGACGAGGAAGGCAAATCTATCAGCCGCGGCAAACATCTCCTTTCCTTGAAAGACAACAACCAGTCTCAGAACCTAGACGCCCTCATTGCCGCCGGCGTTCGCAGCTTCAAGATTGAAGGCAGATACAAGGACCTGACTTACGTCAAGAACACGACTGCTTTCTATCGTCGAGAACTTGATGCTTGGCTGGAAAAGCACCCGGACTTCGAAGCTGAGAGCGACGGAAAAGTCGAATTTAACTTTGAGCCCTCGCTCGAGAACGCTTTCAACCGCGGAGCAACCGACTACTTTGTCAACGGCCGCAGCGACCATATGGAGGCCTTCAGCACGCCGAAAAATTCCGGCGCCGTCATCGGCCAGGTCGTCAAAGTTAACGACCGCTCCTTCCTCGTTAAAACCAAAGAAGAACTCCATAACGGCGACGGCCTGACTTTCTTTACCGACACGGATGAACTTTCAGGGCTTCTGATCAATCGTGCCGAACAAAAAGACACCGGTCTTTGGGAAGTCTTCACGCGCGAGCCCTGCAGCCGAATCACCGGCCTGAAAGAAGGTCTCCGCTTAATGCGCAATAAAGACGCGGCTTGGCTTAAACGAATGAATGCCGAGACTGCGCTCAGAAAGATCCCGATTCGCATCGAAGCTTCCGTCGGCCCGAACGGCATCGATATCCGTGCCGATGACGGTCACGGTCATCAATCCGAGGTTTCTCTTTTAGAACCTCTCCCGGAAGCCAAGAATCCGCAGGCAGTCAAAGAACAGGTTCTGCGCGCCTTGGGCAAACTCGGCTCCACCGACTTTGTTGCCGACAATATCCAAATTGAGGGAGATCATCCCGGTTTTATGAGCGCTTCTGTGCTTAACGGTCTTCGCAGAGAGCTGATCTCTCGCTTGGAAGAGGATCGTTCTCAAAAGAGAGAAATTCTTCCGCAGGCAGGAGATGACACATCCGCCGTCTTCCCGGTTAAAGAACTGGACTATCACGGCAATGTCATGAACAAGAAGGCGCTTGAGTTTTACAAACTTCACGGAACTCAAGTCACCGAACCTGCCTTTGAGAAAGGACAGCATAAAGGCGAAACAGAAGTCATGCGCTGCCGCTACTGCATTCGTCACGCTTTGAACATCTGTCCGAAACAAGGCAAGCTGCGCGGCGAGAAAATCAAACCGACTCCGCTGAAGCTTCGAAACGGCAAAATTGAACTCACGGCTCACTTCCACTGCAAGCCGTGCGAAATGTCGTTGACTACGAAGGTCTAAAACCTGAAGTTCATTTGAGCACGGTTCTTGGCATCCGAGATGGCATCCAAGAGCCGCGAATACGCCGGAGAATCCTGAGGCGTCAGAAGCAGCAGCTCCTGCCAAAATTCGACTGCTTTGCTGTATTGACCACTTTGGTAAGCCACGATTCCGCCGAGCTCAAGCGCTCGAATGTTGGAGGGCTCCAGCTTTACGGCTTGCTCAAGATCAGATACTGCCTGAGAGCGGAGCATGGGATCCGACGTTTCTAGGGCAAAGACAGCGCGCTGAACGCGATAATCCGCCGTTTTGGCAACTCCGTTCGGAGATACGTGAAAGGCCTCATTCATCGCATTTACGGCCTCTTTATATTGCCCCTCCCTCCCGAATTCATCAGCCAGCGCAAGCCACGCACGAACCGCTCTAGGGCTTTCTTTAAGGAAAGTCTTGAGTTGTCCGATCCGGTCGGCCGGGTGTGCAGCTGCCTGCGCTTCCGGTGTTCCTTTATAAGTTACAAGGGAAGGATTAGCCCAGGAAAAATAAAGGAAAACAGCGGTTAAGGGAACGAGGAGACAAAGAAAAATAGAAACCGGCTTTACCCAGCTCGGATTGCGGTATGCAACGTTGGGAGTTGCGGTTTCCTCGACTGCCCTAGCCTCAAGCTCGGAAAGTTCTGCGTCGTAGACAGCTTTGGAGATTCTGTGTTCGGCCAATTCTTGATTCAGGGTTTGGAATTGATCCTGATAAACCAGGCGATTGAGCCCTGTGTTTTCGACTTCCGTTTTAGAAGAAGAACGGAGGCCGATATAAAGACAAACTTCTAAAAGCAGAAGCAGTGCTGCGGCGCAGATCCAAAAGATAAGATCGGAGGACATTCACAACTCCTGCTTTTAGGTTTATCCGTCAAACCGGCGGTTAACCGGTTTGACGAAAGATTAAATCAAATTACTTCTGGGCGGTCTGCTGAGCCTGGGGCTGAGCTTGTGCAGCAACTTTAGCAGCAACTGCGTCGCGGAGAAGTTTTGTTGCTTTCTGAGAGGCGGCCACGGATTTTGCCAGGGACTCTTTAGCCTGAGGCATATTGTGGAACCAAGAACCGTTGGAAGCGGTCCACCATTCCCAGTTGGTATGAGCAACAGAGTGGAGATCCTGAGCCTGTTTGATAACGGCAGGATCAACACCGGCGTCGTTAGCCTGTCTGAAGGCGATGAACATCTGGCCCATGGAGGCTTCGGCTTCACGAAGTTTGCCGTTGTAGTGAGCATTCATGGAGTCAAGAACCTTGTTCATCTGAGCTTCGGTCTTGTCCTTATGACACTGCAGACAGGTTTCCTGGATATATGCACGCGGTGTGGTTGCCCAGTGAGAGGTGTAAACGTCGCCGTTTGCATCTTTAACCTTCGGCATGTGGCAGGCTGCGCAGCCGACGCCCATTTGGTCATGCTTGGAGTTCCAATAGACTTCGGTGTCCGGGTGCTGCATCTTGGTTAGAAGAGCGCCGGTCTGATTGTGCTTGAAGTCCTTGAAAGAAGCATGTTTGTAGAAGTCTTCAATGCGGGTGACATCAACCAGCGGGAAGAGGTTCGTGCGCGGGTCGTCCATCTTGATGGGCTTGCCGGTAGCAGGATCGGTACCCGGGTTGCAGTTGTATTCAACGTGGCACTGTGCGCACATGAGTTTGCTGTCGGGTTTGCCGAGGATGGCGATCTTGCGGGTGAAGCCGCGAAGACCCATATCCTTAACTTCAATCGGAGTCTTGTTGGCGGATTCCGAATAAAGTGTCGGGTAGTCGGTACGAGTCATGGCCTGGATCAATGCGTCGCGAACGATACGGGGCTGAGCACTGTGCGGGTCATGGCACATGTTACAGTTCAAAGCATGGTTGATGTTGTGAACCAGATCGACCGGGTTGGAAGCACGGCTCCACTTGGCCTTAGTGTTCGGGTCGCCCAAGTAGGCCCAATCCATCATGACGTCTGTAGATTTGCAGGTCCAGCAAACAGGGTTGGCTGCGGCTGCAGTACCGGGTTTATGAGGCTTCTGAGCGTTGCCGGGGATCGTGTCATCGATCTTTTCCCAGACGCCGAAGAAACCGCCGTTGTCACCGCTGAAGAGCCAGCCTTCTTTCGGTTGGAAGCGGCCGCCGAAGGAGCGGTCGGCAATAAACTGGTCGACTGCTGCATAAGCGTGCGATCTCGGCAGGTTGTGTTCTTTCACAAAGCCGTGAGCTCCGAGTGCTTCATCAAAGAAGGGATTCGGAGAGATGTTGTTCAAATTCTTCTTGGAATCGCGAGCGATACGATGATCGTTAACCTTGTACATCGTTTCGAATTGATTCGGGTGGCAGCTGCTGCACTGCTGTGGACTCATGGAAACCGTCGGATGAGTCTTAGGATTCTTTAAATGGTCAGCAGTACCGTCATGGCAGGTTGCGCACGGAAGGTTCGCATGTTTGGAACCGGTGTGCAGTGTGCCGATGTTGGAGTGACAGGCGGTACAGTTCGCATCATTCTGAGCCGGAGCTGCATAAGAAACGCCAAAGTACCCGATCAATGCCAAAGCGAGGACAGAAGGAAAAAGGGGCATTTTTGTCATTTTTAAGTCCTTAAAAAGACCGAAACTTTTTCTTGGTGTATGTGAACCGAAATATTTGTTCACAATGTAAGTTTGAAGTCTTATGAGTCTTAATTCAACCTTAAAAACGGTGTACCTCCTAATTTCTCTCTTATCTACCTCTTCAGAGATAAGAACAATGCCGTAGCCATTTCGCGTTTTATTCCCAAAACACGGGAAGGGTCGACCATACGAAAATTTAGTCAATAAAATAACAAGAAAATTTGATTTCTCAACAAGAAGGTAGCTTCATGAAAAAAATTAAACTTTTGACTGCTCTGGCCCTGGCATCCGCAGCTTTTGCTGTTTCTGCCCAGAACATTGCCACCGTGAACGGCAAACCGATTCCTAAGTCTCTCCAAGACGAATGGGTCGCCCAGCTCGTAGCAAACGGCGGTAAAGACACTCCGGAAGCACGCCGTCAAATTACCGAAAATTTAGTGGCCAACGCTTTGGTTGAACAGGAAGCCGCAAAACGCAAGATTTCTGACGATCCCAAAGTTAAGTTCGCTTTAGATTACGCCAAATTCCGCATTCTTCAGGAAGCGCTTCTGAGAGATGAGATGGCTAAGCACCCGGTCAGCGAAAAAGAAATCAAGGCTCGCTACGAAGAAGAAAAAGCAGCCCTTGGCAATAAAGAATATGAAGTCAGCCACATTCTGGTCAAAGATCAGAAGACCGCTGAGAATATTGAAAAGAAACTGGCTGCCGGCGGCAACTTCGCTGCTTTGGCCAAAGAATTTTCTGTTGACACCGGCGCCAAAGAAAACGGCGGAGACTTAGGCTGGAACCGTCCTGCGGTATTTGTTAAACCGTTTGCCGACGCCGTCAAGAACATGAAGAAAGGCGAAATTTCCAAGGCACCGGTTAAAACCGAATTCGGCTGGCATATCATCAAGGTCAACGATGTTAAGGAAGTCCCCTTCCCAACTTACGACTCTGTTAAGGATCAGATCCGCGAAGGTCTGGAGCTGAAAAAACAGCAGAACTTCCTCAATGAACTGATGAAGACCAATAAGATCGAATACGGCAAATAATCCATTCGGAACCTAGCAAAAAACCGGCGCGAAGCCGGTTTTTTGCGTTTAAGCGGAGAAGGAAATCTTCTCCGTTCGTTTTGTTAGCGAGCAACCACATTCGTTAACTTGAGCGTTACATCGTCAGCGCCGACCTTAACAGGAGCGGAAGTCTGCCCCTCCAGATCTCCGTTCACAGGCATCATCTGCTGAGCATAGCCTAAACGAGCCGTGATCATGACGGTGTCATGCTCGTCTAACGTGCCGCCGCCCATATCCATCGGCGGAAGCATGGTGTTGTCGAGCTTGAAGTGAACCGGGAAGCTCAGCACTTTGATCTTCAACTGAGCAATCGGTGCTCGGCTGCCGCTTGCCGGACGAGCGGTCACGTAAAGCGTGTCAAATTTGGCCGCCTGCTCTTCCAGTTTTGGATCCAGTTCCACCACGCCGGAAATGAAATGCGTCGCCTTCATCGCCTGTGCGGGAACCGGTGTCTGTCCCATCGGAGCAGAACCGTTCTTCATCATCTGGCTCATCATCGGGACAGCTCTATCATCCTTATTGACAGGGTTGCCAAAATCTAGCGTATCCTGAACCGGTCCGACAATATTGCCGAGTTTACGGGCTTCCTGAATACTGCCGATCACGGCTGCACGCATATCGTCGTTCGCAGAAAGCGTGCCGAGAAGACGTTCCCAATACATCACTGCGTGACGATAGTCGCCGCGGTTGAAGTAATCGGTACCGCCCATCATCAGAGCTTTCCAGTTGGTCGGATCAATCTTGAGGGCTTTCTGTACGAGTTCCCAAGGTTTGCCGCTGAGATCCTGACCCTGAACCATCGCAATCGCGTCAGCCAAGTCAACCATGATGGCAGGATTGCCCGGAGCCAGCTGATCGGCCTTAGTAAAGGCAGCTTCGGCTTCCTTGTAATTCTTCATGGTCAGCATGGTGCGTCCGAGCATCATCCAGCCCTGAATGTCACCCGGAGTTTCTCTGAGATGATCACGCAGCTTCTTCAGTGCGGAATCCATGTCGTGCATTTCGCCAGCCTGGCGGACAACCGTACCGGTGTTGTAATCCACCACGCCTTCATTGATACCGCCGTCTAAGCGGAAGTCACCGAGATGCTGTGTAGCAGCCCACATAGCCACGGCAAAGAAAGGAACAACCAGAACCAAGACAAAAACCGTGTAAACGCCGGCTTTTTGATTGGTCGGTTCGACCTGCTTTTCAGGAATGGATTCTTCAATCACGCGGCGCTCGAGCTCGAGACGGCTTTCGTCATATTCATTCTGAGAAATTGCGCCACGGGCCAATTCGTCTTCCAGTTCTTTGAACTGGTCGCGATAGATCGCAATATTAGCCTGAGGAAGCTCTTCGGCGCCCGTGTCCTTTTTACGGAATGTCAGCAGCGGAATACAAATGATCAAAAGCAGGACGATGATCATCGCTCCGGCTGAAAGTAAAAATGTCATCATTTGGCATCTCTCCTTTTCGCCGGTTCAGTTCCGCGAAGGAGCTCTTCGGCACGTCGTTTTTGTTCTTCCGTCAGTTCGACGGGTTTAAGTTTCTTGCGTTTTGCCATCGTGTAGAACAGTCCGCCTAAGGCGAGAACCAGAAAAAGAATCGGTCCGAGCCAAAGCAGAAGCGTACTCATCTTGAAAGGCGGATTGTAGAGAACGAAGTCTCCGTAACGGTCGACCATGAAGTCGATAATCTGCTGATTCGTCTTGCCTTCTGCGATCTGTTTGACGACCTGCTTTTTAAGGTCCATCGCAAGCTCGGCATTACTGTCGGCGATTGACTGGTTCTGGCAGACCAGGCAGCGCAGCTGGGCAGAAATTTCTGCCACGCGTTTGTTTGCCACAGGGTCAAGAATCGTCGGCTTGACGTCAGGCTGTGCCGGACTCTGCTGTGCAGGCTGAGCATGAGCTCCGGTCAGTGCAAAAGCTGTAAAAAACAGTGCGAGTAAAAATTTCTTCATCATTCTGCTTTCAGTTGATTGATGAGAGGATGAATCTTCTTATCCCAGGCTTCCGGAGTGATCGGGCCGATCTGCTTGTAGCGAATCACGCCTTTCTTATCAATCACAAAGGTCTCGGGAACACCGTAGACACCGAAGTTGATGCCCACTTCACCGGTCGGATCTTTAATGGAGAAGTCATAAGGGTCGCCGCCCTGGCGCAGGAAGCGCATCGCGTCGGCATCCTTATCTTTGTAATCTAAGCCGATGATCGGGACGATCTTCTGGCCGCCCTTGCCGACCTTAACCATGGTCGGATGTTCCTGGCGGCAGGAACCGCACCAGGAGGACCAAACATTCAGCAGCCAGACCTGGCCCAGCATGTCCTTTTTAGAGACAACTTTGTTCGGGTCATCGAGTCTCGGCAGAGAAAACTCCGGTGCAGGTTTTCCGATCAGCGGAGAAGGCACTTCTCGCGGGTCGCGGTTCAAACCCACCATGAGGAAGATCGCCAGTGCCAGGAAGATGACCAGCGGAAGAACATATTTCATTTTCATGATTCAAATCCCCTACTCTGCCTGGGCGCTGCGGACGCGGCGGCGAGTTCTGTAGCGTTTATCCAACATGGCGATAAAGGCACCGAAAGACATGATGAGCGTGCCCCACCAAATCCATGTCACGAAAGGCTTGTCGTAGGCGCGAACCACCCATGCGCCGTCGACGGTCTGGTCACCCATGGATACGTAGACGTCGCCGGTAATCGAAGAGCTGATCGCTGCTTCGGTCATGGGCATCTGACTGGAGAAGTACTTGCGTTTCTGAGGTGTCAGGGTCGCAACTTCTTTGCCGTTTTCCGTGACCTTAAACACACCTTCGTCAGCGATGTAGTTCGGGCCGCGGATACCGCGTTTGACGTCTTCAAACTTGAAGTCGTAAGAACCGACGTTGACCTCGTGGCCCGGCGTCATCGTGACGTCGCGCTCCAGAGAGTACGTCATGACCATGCCGATACCGACGATGGAAACGGCAACACCCAAGTGCGCAATCATCATGCCCCACCAAGAGCGGGAGAGTTTGAAGATCTTGCCGAAGAAATTGCCCTTGAAGTTGCGGATGTTTTCACGCAAAGATTCAATGAAGGTGAATAAGACCCACCAAGAGAGCGTCAGACCGACAAAGAGCCAGGTACTCCAGCCTTTGATCAGCGGGGTGGCAGCGCCGAGAATCACTGCGGCGATAAAGCACCAGGCCGTACGTTTGACGATGTCGGAAATCTTGGCGTCTTTCCAGCGTACCAGTGGCCCGATACCCATGAGAAGAATCACAGGCACCATGATCGGTCCGAAAACGGAATCAAAGTAAGGAGGTCCGACGGAAATCTTGCCAGCATTCAGCGCGTCAATAAACAGCGGATAGAGCGTACCCAAGAGGACGGCCAGCATGGCGACAACGAGAAGCACGTTGTTCACAAGCAGCATCGCTTCTCGAGAGAACAGTTCGAAGGCGCCGCCGGTACCGACTTTAGGTGCTCTCCAGGCAAATAGAAGCAGAGAGCCGCCGATCACCAGAACGAGGAGTCCGAGAATGAAGAGGCCGCGCTGCGGGTCGGTCGCGAAAGCGTGCACACTGGTGAGCACGCCGGAACGGACGAGGAAAGTGCCAAGCAGCGACAGAGAGAAAGTGATCAGAGCCAGAAGAACGGTCCAAATCTTGAAGCAGCCGCGTTTTTCGGTCACGGCCAAAGAGTGAAGCAGTGCGGTTGCTGTGAGCCACGGCATGAAGGAAGCGTTTTCAACCGGATCCCAGAACCACCAGCCGCCCCAGCCTAATTCGTAGTAAGACCAGTAGGAACCTAAGGAAATACCGAGGGTCAGGAAAATCCAAGCTGCGCTTGTCCAAGGACGGGTCCAGCGAGCCCAAGCTGCGTCCAGGCGGCCGCCGATCAAAGCAGCAACGGCAAACGCAAAAGGAACGACCATACCGACGTAACCCATATAAAGCAGAGGCGGATGGAAAACCATACCCGGGTCCTGCAGCAGCGGGTTCAGGTCTCGGCCTTCGTGAGCAGCCGGGAACAGACGAATGAACGGGTCACTGGTAAGGAGCATGAAAAGCGTCAGGCCGACGGAAATCAGACCCATAACACCGATGACGCGGGCCATCACGTCCTGCGGGAGGCGGCGAGAACAGACGGCAACCGCTAAGCCCCAAAGAGCCAGCAGCAGTGTCCAGAAAAGAATGGAGCCTTCATGAGAGCCCCAAGTGGCCGACAAACGGTAGAACCACGGCAGCATGCTGTTGGAGTTGTTTGCCACGTTCATGACGGAGAAGTCACTTGTGTAGAAACACCAAGCCAAACAGCAGAATGCGAACGTGCAGAAAACAGCGTTGGCAAACACGGCCGGACGAGCCACGTTAACCCAGCTGCGCACGCCTAATGCGGTACCCGCCAAGGGAAGAAGACCTTGGATCAGGGCCGCAATCAGGGCCAAGATCAAGGAAAAATGACCTAACTCTGCAATCATTTCAACTCCTACTCTTTCATGGCGCGAGCTTTCTTATGCGCGTCCTGCACGGCTTTTTCAGCCTCGGGCGGCATATAGTTCTCGTCATGTTTTGCTAAGACTTGGTCAGCCACAAAAACACCGTTTTGCAGTTTTCCCTGAGCGACCACGCCCTTGCCTTCTTTAAACAAATCGGGCAGGCTGCCCTTGTATGTCACGGGAACGGTATGAGCCGTATCCGTCACCTCGAAGCGAACCGTCACGCCGTCTTTCTGACGCTGAACGGAACCTTCCTGTACAAATCCGCCGATGCGGAATGCTCTGCCTTCCGGCGCTTCATGAGCTGCTACCTGGGAAGGGGAGAAGAAAAACACGAGGTTCTCTTCAAATGCATTGAAAACCAGGGCCGCAGCGGCACCGCAAATTATTAAGCCTCCGGCTATGAGCCCGAGACGTTTTTTCTGTGTGCTGTTCATAAATCCTCCTCAGCTTGGTGCGCGCGTGCTTCCATCAGCAGCTCTTTTGCCGCTTTCTGTCTTCTGCGCACCAGCCCGAACACTTCGCAAATAAAACAAAAGAAAACCATTCCGTAGGCGCCCCACACGTACTGTGCGTAACCGCCCATCGCAAAGAAATCTGAAATTCCGGACCACTGACCCATTACAGTTCTCCTTTAAGCGCAAGTTGCTGTGCCCATTCCTGATTGCGTTCGCGCTCCAAAATCACAGAACGCAGACGGACGAAGGTCACTGCAAAGGTGTAAAGCCAAAAACCGATGACCATCAGAGCCAGAGCCCAAAGCATCACCGGATGAATAGACGAACCCGAAGCTGTAATGGAAGCCCCCTGATGAAGCGTGTTCCACCACTGAACCGAGAAGTAAACGATGGGTACGTTGATCACGCCGACAATGCCGATCACCGCGCAGGCCTTATCAGCGCGGCGCCAATCGGGAATGGCGTTCTGCAGCGCGATATAACCTAAATAGAAGAAGAACAGAATCAAGGCACTGGTAAGACGCGCGTCCCAAACCCAGTAGGCGCCCCATGTCGGGCGCCCCCAGAGAGAACCGGTCCAAAGTGCAAGGAAAGCCATCAGACAGCCGGTCGGTGCTAAAGAGGCAGCAACCATCGGCCAAAGGCGGTTTTCTGTAATCAGGCCCAAAGAGCAGAAGATCGCCATCACCACATAAAGCAGCATGGCCATCCAGGCGCAAGCGACGTGGATATAAAGAATGCGGTAGGAGTTGCCCTGTGTTGCGTCGACCGGTGCCAGAAAAAAGCCGACATACATCGCCGCAAGAATGACGATAATGGCCAAAATAAAGCACGGCCGCAGCGCCTTTCCGGCAAAACTGTACATCCCCTCAGGAGTAAGGATTGACTTGTTAGTTTTCATAATGCGTCCAAAAAAGCAAATTAATCCGATGCAAATCTCAGCGCTGCTGAGGTTGCGACAGGCATCACGACTAAAGAGAAGAGCGTGAGCGCGCCGACAATAAAGAAATAAGCGGCTGAGTTAATCCCGACTGCCACTGCTTCTGCAGCTCCAGCGCCGAAAATCAAAACAGGAATATACAAGGGAAGAACGAGAAGCGACGTCAATACGCTTCCGCCTCTGAGTCCGAGTGTGAGCGCAGCTCCGACACTGCCCACTAAACTCAGCACCGGCGTACCGATGAAGAGCGAACTCATCATGACCAGCGCAACATCGGCTTGTAGGTCGAACATGAGCGCAAACAAGCCGGAGATTAATGTCAGAGGAATACCTGTGGTGAGCCAATGCGCAAAGACTTTTGCGATGACGATAACCGTTAAAGGCTCACCGGAAAGAAGCATCTGCTCCAATGTTCCGTCTGCATAGTCATTGGCAAAAAGACGCGGGAGTGAAAGCAAAGCGGCTAAGAGCGCTGCAACCCAGACGACGCCGGGTGCAATCATTCTTAAGAGCTGCTGGTCGGGTCCGATTCCGAGCGGAACCAGGGTCACAACCACAATAAAGAAGAAGACCGTGTTTAAAACATCGGATCTTTGACGGAGGGCTAATTTGAGATCCCGCCGAACAACGGCTAAGAATAATCGAAACATGATTAAGCCACCTCTCCTGCCAAATCGTGTTTTTTAACCATCCTGCCGTTCAACCAGCGGCCGCCCGTCAGTTCGATGCGCTGAACATTATTGGCTGCAATCGGGACTTCCTGATGCGTCGTAAAAGCCACAATTCCGCCTTCATTAACATGCTCGACAATTAGATTGGCTAAATTTGCCACGGCTTTAACGTCCAAAGCTGTGAAAGGTTCGTCTAAGACCCAGAATCCTGCGTGGCGGCTAAGGTAAAGACGGGCAAGTGCAACGCGTCTTCTCTGACCTTGAGAAAGGTGACGCGTGTAGTGATCTTCAAAGCCTTCAAGACCCACCATTGCGAGTGCGTGATCGGCCTGTTCTTTAGTGACCGGATGCTCCCCGATCTCACAATTAATAAGAAGGTTTTCTCGGGCAGTGAGCTCGTCTTTGACACCGTTTAAGTGCCCGATGTAAACGAGATCTTTCCAGAACTCTTCTTTGAGCTTTTTAATGGGTTCGTTTTTCCAAAGGATTTGACCTTCCTGGGGCTGCATTAAGCCGACAAGAAGACGCAGGAGACTGGTCTTGCCTGTGCCGTTGGGTCCTGCAATACGGACCAGGGTGCCGGCAGCGCACTGGAAATTCAGCTTGGAAAACAGCAGCCGCTCTCCGCGTATACATCGAACCGACTGAAGCTCAAGCTTGGCTTTCTCTTCTGACATAAATTTTTATAAATGGGATCCGGATGCGAAAAATTTTAAGAATCGACGATTAAACAAACCTTATAACGAGTTGTAAAAATGCAAACCGTGAATTACCGCAGGCTTACGACTGCGGAATTCTGGGGCGTTTTGTTAAATTCGGATCAAAAGACAAAAATGAAAAATCGGATTCAGATTTGAAGTGTCAAGAGGCTGATTTGTTGTCAGTGTAACGGTAGATGTAACATTTTTATTTGAATTTTTAAGACAACTTACTGTTTTTACATATAAATTTAATTGACTTAATTACTTACCATTTATAGGGAAAATGCTTAGAATATCCTTAAGTTCCCTGGGAAATCCTTCCCGGGAGTGTGAGTTTTAACAACCCCTGCAACTACTGAGAAGATGCTTCTATGACAGAAACTAACTATCAATTGATGCGGCGGCAAGGTGTCTCAAGACGCAGTTTCCTTAAATTCTGCTCTTTGACAGCCGCTTCCCTCGGACTCGGTGCAAACGGCGCAGCGGACATCGCCCACGCGATGGAAACTAAACCACGTACTCCGGTTATCTGGCTCCACGGCCTGGAATGCACCTGCTGTACTGAATCTTTCATTCGTTCCTACCATCCGCTGACCAAAGACGTCATCCTTTCGATGATTTCTCTGGCCTACGACGACACACTGATGGTCGCTGCCGGTGAACAAGATCACCAGGCCCTCGAAGACGTCATGAAGAAATTCAACGGCAACTACATCCTGGCTGTTGAAGGATCTCCCTGCCTCGGCGCTGACGGCATGTTCTGTCTGCCCGGCGGCAAACCCTTCCTTGAAAAACTAATGCACGTTGCTAAAGGCGCAAAGGCCGTTATCGCCTGGGGCTCCTGCTCTTCCTGGGGCTGCATCAACACAGCCAAACCGAACCCGACAAAATCTGTTCCTATTACAGATGTCATCAAAGATAAGCCGATTATCCGCGTACCGGGCTGCCCCCCGATTCCGGAAGTCATGACAGGCGTCATCACTTACATGCTGACATATGACCGTCTGCCTCCGGTTGACGCTCAGCTTCGTCCGAAGATGTTCTACGGCCAGCGCAACCACGATAAGTGCTATCGCCGCGCTCACTTCGACGCAGGTCAGTTCGTTGAAAAATTCGACGACATCGGCGCCAAACTCGGCTACTGCCTCTACAAGGTCGGCTGCAAGGGACCTGTCACTTACAACTCCTGCTCTTCTATCCGTTGGAACGACATGCTGTCTTGGCCGGTTGAATCCGGACATCCGTGCTTGGCCTGCTCCGAAGACAACTTCTGGGATAAGGGCAGCTTCTACGCTCACGAACCGACCATCCTGCCTCCGAGCTGGGGTCTTGGCATCCAGGCTACTGCTGACCGCGTAGGCTTGGCTGCTCTTGGCGTTATGGGTGCCGCTGTGGCTGTTCACGCCGCTGCAAGCGCCGTCGCTCGCGCCAAGTCAAAAGAAGTCAACAAGGACATGGGAGTAAATGAATAATGGCAAATAAGAAAGTTGTTGTTGACCCTGTAACCCGAATCGAGGGTCACTTACGTATGCAGGCCGTCCTCGATGAAAACAATGTCATCGTCGACGCAATGTCAACCGGCACGATGTGGCGCGGTCTTGAAGTCATTCTGAAGGGACGCGACCCCCGTGATGCATGGGCCTTTGTGGAACGCGTCTGCGGCGTCTGCACCGGTATTCATGCTCTGTCTGCCGTTCGCGCGGTTGAAGACGCTCTCGGAATCCAGATTCCGAAGAACGCCAACATCATCCGCAACCTGATGAACGCTACGCTGTACAGCCAGGACCACCTGACTCACTTCTATCAGCTCCACGGCTGCGACTGGATTGACGTCGTCTCCGCTTTGAGCGCCGACCCGAAGAAGACCAGCGAAATCCAGCAGTCCATTTCCACGCATGCTCTCTCCTCTCCTGCTTACTTCAAAGAAGTTCAGGACCGCTTGAAAGCATTCGTCGCCAGCGGCCAGCTCGGTATTTTTGCTAACGCTTACTGGGGCAACCCCGGCTACAAACTTCCTCCGGAAATCAACCTTCTGGGCGTTACTCACTATCTCGAAAGCTTGGACTTCCAGCGCGAAATCGTTAAGGTCCACGCTATCGTCGGCGGCAAGAACCCCCACCCGAACTATCTGGTTGGCGGCGTTCCCTGCCCGATTAACATGAGCGACACAGGTGCCCAGGGCATCATGATCAACCAGGTTTGGATGAACTTCCTGCGCGATGTGGCTAAGTCCACCATCCGCTTCATCGATGAAGTCTACTATCCTGACCTGATCGCTATGCAGGCTTACTACAAAGACTGGTACAAGATCGGCGGAGGCCTCGCCAACAAGAATCTGCTCTGCTACGGCGACTTCCCGGCTTATGCCAACGATATGTCCGAAAAGAGCCTCGTTATGCCGAACGGCGCCGTTATCGACGGCAAGTTCGACCAGATTCTTCCGGTTGACCTTAAGGATCCCAACCAGATCAAAGAATTCGTTGATCACTCTTGGTACTCTTATCCGAAACCCGACGAAGGTCTGCATCCTTGGGAAGGTATCACCGACCCGAACTTCGACCTCGGCAAAGCCGGCGTCGATTACGAAGGCACCAAGACCGACATCAAGTGGCTCACCACAAACGCCCGCTACTCTTGGATCAAAGCTCCGAGATGGAACGGACACGCTATGGAAACCGGTCCCCTTGCACGTATGGTTGTCGCCTACGCCAAGAAGATGCCGCGCCAGAAAGAACTCGTCGACCGCGCTCTTGCTCAGGCCGGCGTACCTGTCGAAGCTCTCTTCTCCACGCTCGGCCGTACCCTCTGCCGCGGTTTGGAAGCCAAGATGTGCGCTCAACTCATGCTCGAATACGTTGATGAACTCGAAGCCAACATCAAGGCCGGTGACGAAGTCGCTGCCAACATGGATAAATGGGAACCGAGTACTTGGCCGAAAGAATGCAAAGGCGTCGGTCAGTGCGAAGCTCCGCGCGGTGCCCTCGGACACTGGTGCGTTATTAAAGACGGCGTGATCGAAAACTGGCAGGCTGTTGTTCCGTCTACGTGGAATGCTTCTCCGCGTGACACCAAGGGCCAGCTCGGTGCATACGAAGCCGCTCTGCTCGGCACACCTGTTGCCGTAGCTGATCAGCCTCTCGAAATCTTGCGTACGATCCATAGCTTTGACCCGTGCTTGGCCTGCGCAACTCACGTCATGTCGACCAGCGGTGAGGAACTCTGCAAAGTTCAAGTCCGCTAATTAGGAGGTTTTATGAAAATCTCGAAATGGGCATACAGCATTGAGGAAGGCCCGATTGAACCCGTGTACGTGTACGAAGCACCTGTACGCTTCTGGCACTGGGCTCAGTGCGCCGCATTCTTCATGCTGGTCATTACGGGTTTCCTGATTGGCTGGCCGCCGATTGCTAACTACGCCACCACTTGGGATACCTACTTCTTCGGGAATATCATCCTGCTGCACTTGGTTTGCGGCATGCTGTTCGCCGTTTTGATGCTCTATCGTATTTATTGGGCATTCGTCGGCAACAAGTATTCCCGTATGATCTTCATCCTTCCTTTCTGGGATATGGAATGGATTAAAGGTATTTTCGGCACCGCCCTCTATTACCTTTTCCTGAACAAACACCCGAAGGAATATGTGGGTCATAACCCTCTGGCTCAGACGGCCATGTGTCTCATGTACGTCCTCGGCTCCATCCTGATCATCCTGACCGGTTTAGGCCTCTACGCCGAACAGTGGGGATGGGATACAGGCTGGATGTCCTGGTTCGGCTGGGTTACAGCATGGCTCGGCGGTCCTCAGCCGGTGCGTACCTTCCATCATCTTCTGATGTACTACCTGCTCATCTTCCTCTGCGCTCACCTTTACATGAGCTTCCGTGAAGACATCATGGGCGGCGGCACACAGGTTTCTACGATGATCAACGGTATCCGCTTCTTCAAGGAACCGATCCGTCAGCCGGGTAACGAAGACATTCCGCCTTCTGACATCCCGAATGCTTCTTCTGCCAACAAAGCCTAGGCTTTCTCATGGCAAGATCTTCGGATCAAACTAACGGCCAAAACAGCGGAGGAATTCCTCCGCTGCGAGGCCGTATTTCACGTTCTTCCAGAAGTGCACCTCATCCGGGCGCATTTCTGGAATCGCGTTTTTTAGAGCCTCTCGGAATTTCACAAGCCGAACTTGCACAGGCTATCGGCGTCTCGCGGCGCCGCATCAACGAGCTCATCGTCGGAAAACGCTCGATTTCAACCGACACGGCGATTCGCTTATCCCGATACTTCCATACCGATCCAGAATTCTGGCTCTCTCTGCAAATGCGCTGGGACATTCATCAGGCGCTTGAGAATGAGAATGCAGAAGAGAAAATCAGCTAGATTTATTGGAGGAAAAGCGAAGAAACCCATCAAAAAAACCATTTTGGGCGGACAAATAATCCGTTTTCTCCGTAGTTTTACTTAAATTTTGTAACTATACTAGTGGCATATTAAGAACCTGTAACCATAACGGTGGCAATTCTAGATATGCAAAACCTCAAAGATATTCCGTGTCTGATCCTGGGGATCGGAAACATCCTCTGGGCAGACGAAGGCTTCGGAGTCAGAGTCGTTGAAGCTTTCAACGACAAGTACGCCTTTACCGATCCGAATAACGTTATTGCAGACGGCGGCACACTCGGTATGTATCTCTACGACAGAATCTGCCGAGCAGAAAAACTCCTGATTTTTGACTGCTGCGACTTCAAAGGCAAACCCGGCGAACTCCGTGTCCTTCGCAACGACGATGTCAAACTTTGGACTGCTACCAAGATATCTCCGCATCAGACCGGCATGAATGACCTCCTGGTCGCAGCGGCGGTTCGAGGCGCTATACCGAACGATATTGCTGTCGTCGGCTTCCAGCCGGTTCTCCTGGACGACTACGGCGGCTCCTTATCTGCAGAAGCAAAAGGAAAAGTCGATGAGGCAGTTCGCGACGGCTATGAGATCGTCCGCGGATGGAACGTCGGACTTCGTGTTCGTTCCGAAGACGAAATGGCTCCGGCGCTGATGGATGCGCCCTGCTTAAATATTGATCAATACGAAAGCGGACGTCCCTCGGCAGAAGAAGCCTGCAGAGACGGCGATATCCGTTTTGCGCGCTTTGTCGCAAAGGCAGACAAATAATGTGTATCGGAATTCCAATGAAGGTTGAGTCTCTGCCCTATCCCGGCAGAGCTGTCTGCTCCGGCCGCGGCCAAACCGAAAACCTCGACGTCCTGATGCTCGGAGACGTCCAAATCGGCGAATGGGTTCTGGCTTGGAACGGAATGGGAACGAAAATAATTACAGAAGAACGGGCTCGTCAGGTCGATGCAGCGCTCGATGCACTGGAAGCAGCCATGAACGGTCAGACACCTGACGTCGAAGATGCATTCGCAGATATCGTCGCCAATACCGGCAAGTTGCCTCCGCACCTCCAAGCCCAACTCGATAAAAAGGAGAAGCACTGATGGAACTGATGGGCACTTCCCCGAAGATTGACCTCTACAGCCATCCTTTGTTTTTAAGAATGGTCAACGAACATGGTTTTGAAAGCTGCGACAAGGATATCTTCCCGCAGTTTCTGCAGAAACCGGGCCTTTCGATGGTTGTTTTTATTGAAGACCCGAACCGCATGAAAGAAACCATGGACGCACTCGTGATTGCGCCGGAATTGGCAAAAAGCTGCGGCTTGATCGAACACAAAGCAGTGGTCGGACCTCCTAACGCCAGAAAACTTGCCGTAACTTACGGCTTCAAACGCTGGCCTGCTTTGGTCTTTTTCCGCGACGGCAAATATTTAGGTGCGGTTGACGGACTGCGCCTTTGGGCGGATTTAGTTCGTGAAGCTGACGAAATCATGCACAGCGAACCGCACTATCCGCCCTCCGTTGGCATCCCTGTTCGTTCCATCTAACTAAACCTATAAAGACTTCAATCATGATCACCAAACCGATTTCGATTCCTATCAACCTGCTCGGCCCGGGCTCCCAGCCGGAGCGCTCTGTTGCCAACACGATCGGCGTACCCGACATTGTGGACACCTTCCGTCAGCCGTACACGCCCGAAGTCGCCAACAAAGCTACCGCGGAGAAGTGCCGTCAGTTCTTCATCGACCTTTATGAAGAAATGCGCCTTTGGAATATGGACAGCGGAGATGCCGGTCCTGCCTTTGCGATGAACGGCTATGACAAAGATACCCTGGCACTTATTAATCAGATGCTCGGCGAAGGCGAAGTGGCCATTCGTATTTCCATCCCGAACGAAACCTTCGACGAAATCCGTATTCAGGAATCGATATTCGTGGGTGTTTGGCGCGTGTGCTACTACCGTGACGGTCAGCAGATTGCCGACCAGCTGGAAGTCAGCGCCATTCCTTCCTGCGTAGCCGAAGCTGCTTACGTAACAAGCCAGCCGGATTTGCATCCGGTTGAATTCGGACCGGAAGCCATGAACAGCCCGGCCATTATCGCCGAACTGAAAGAAGCGCTTAAAGCATGGGAACCGGGTGCCCCGGCTTTCACGATCAACCTCTCGCATCTTCCGATGTCTGCAGAAGACCATAAAGTGATCGAAGCGGCTGTCGGTGCCGGCGCCGTTCAAATGATGTCCCGCGGTTTCGGCAACTGCCGTATCTCTTCGACCGACGTTCGTCACGTCTGGAAAGTTCAGTATTTGAACAACGCTCCGGCCCGTCTGATGATCCTGAACACCCTCGTTGTCGCAGGTCTTCCTGAAGAAGCCGTTGCAGCTTCCGAGGACTTGGCCGATTCTGCCGTTCGCATCAAAGAATTGATCGAATGGGTCACGAAGAGCTGGGAACTTTCTCCTGTGGAAGTCAAATAATGCCCGGATTTGAAGGTACTTTTTTAGGCGACAGCTCCAAGCTGCATCCGGATACGCGCTTGGAGTGCAAAGTCTGCCATTACATCTACGATCCTGCTAAAGGCGACGTAGATCAGAACATTGAACCCGGCACTCCTTTCTCGGAACTGCCCGAGTATTGGAATTGTCCGGTTTGCGGCTGCGAACGCGACCTTTTTATGGTTGTGCCCGAAGACTATGATCAAAACCAACGCTCCGACGACTCAGAATCCTCAAAGTGAAGAGCCGTGGGCGCCGAATCCGGCACAGCGGCTTGAAAGAGGCTTCAACAGAATCTGGCAGACCCGAATGCAGGGCCTGCCGATGCTGCACCCGCGCGTCCATGTGCAGGCGGTCGGTTTCCATAAGTGGAAATACTTCTGGCTCGGAATCATTGTCACGCCTTGGTGCATGAACGTGATTTTGGCTAAAGGACAGCCTTCTAAATGGAAGTCGATTCCGGAAGGACGCCGTCTGCACTATCCGTTCCCGGCCGGAATATATGACTTCATCAGCGTAAAAGACAGAATCCTGGGCGAATATCAGATGTGCTCGCTCATGTCACCGCTCGAAGAAGTTGTTTCCGACCACGACATGGCTGTTGAAATCGCTAAGGCTGCTTTGGAAGAACTCATGAAGCCCGAACAGGAGCCCGAACTCGGAGAACCGATTCCAGCGATCCAGCCTGAAGTCGACCCGGAAACCATCGAAAAAGCGGTCGAGACCGCCATCAACCGTCCGATCTCGCGTCGTTCGTTCTTAAGACCAAAAGCAACCCAAGAGGAACAAGAATCATGAGTTATCTCGGTGCGATTCGTTTTGTTCTCACAACTGACGGCTGCTCCGTCTCGGATGTCAGTATTGAGCCGGCCAAGGAGCTCCGAATTGAAAAACTGCTCTGCGGCAAGCGCGTGGAAGATGCCTTAGCACTCCTGCCGCCGCTCTTTGCGCTTTGCCCGGATTCTCAGACCGCCGCTGCCGCAGTGGCCTGTGACGTGGCCCAAAACAGCGTGCCCTCACAAGAAGTTCTGGTTAAAGCACGTTTTGCCAACCATTTGGAACTCATTAACGAGGGCGTGCGTTTCTTTGCGCTCCAGTGTGCCGGCGAAGATTACCGAGCCGCCAAAATTAAAAGCGTGATCCGAGTCCGTGAGCTCGTGAGCGAACTGCGCGAAATGCCTTATGAAGATCAAACCAAGCGAAACAAACTCTGGAGCGAGCTCAGAGGCGAGGTTTCCTACCTGCTGCTGGACGGCTTCTCCGAGAGCTGGGAGCAAGACCTTTTTAACGGCACCATTACACCGAGCAAAGACAGCCTGACCGCTTTCTTTGACAAGATTTCTTCG
Organism: Parasutterella excrementihominis YIT 11859; assembly: GCF_000205025.1. Lineage (GTDB taxonomy): Bacteria > Pseudomonadota > Gammaproteobacteria > Burkholderiales > Burkholderiaceae_F > Parasutterella > Parasutterella excrementihominis. Next base: position 47,933 of record NZ_GL883677.1, read on the forward strand.
CACCGCAGCCGCGGCTACACTTCCGGACCTCTGTTGGATAAGCCGACCGCTTTTATCCTTCAGGCTTTAAAAGAAAGAGGATGCTGGAAGAACGGCTCCCTAGAGAGTGATGTTCGCTCTCTGACAGGCCCCGTTGCCCGCATGAGGAAGAACCCGACGGTTGCCGGGCTGCTCATGTCAGACGGCAATACCAACTACACGCGTTTTGTGGCGCGGTTCATTGAGGTACTCAGCGCTGCAGACTTAATCCGCATGCCTTTAGAAACGATTGCCGCTATGGAGCTAGGCAAAGGAAACGCCGTCTCTCTCGTTCAGAACTCCCGCGGAATTCTCCTTCATGCTGCCAAAATCATCGACGGCGTCATCGAGAACTACCGCATTCTGACCCCGACGGAAATCAATGTTGTGGATTCCGAATGGTTTAAGAAAACGCTGCTGAATCTCAAAGCAAAAGACGCCGAAGAGCTGAAGAAGCTGGCTGAGCTGACGATTTTGTCGTTTGATCCCTGCACCCAGATGGATGTGGAGCTGAAAAATGCATGAGATGTCGTTGGCCCAAAGCATTGTTGAGATCGTAGAAAACACCGCTCAGCAAAACCAGGCTTCTTCGGTGGTGGCGGTCAAACTGATCATCGGCGAATTGGCCGGCGTAGAAATGCATGCCCTCATGCAAGGTCTCAAAATCGCCTCGCAGGGAACGGTTATGCAGGAAGCAAAGATTGAAATTGAGCGCCCGGGGGGAACAGCCTGGTGTCTTAAGTGTCAGAAAACTGTTCCGATTCATCGCCGCGGGGAGCCGTGTCCCGTGTGCGGCAGCTATCAGCTGAGTGTCAACGGCGGCGATGATTTCCGAGTCAGTGAACTGGAACTCGGAGATTCCTAGTTTTTATTTAAGGAGTGAATTATGTGTGTTACATGCGGTTGCGGCGGAAAGAAAGCCACGGTTGAAGAACTCGACCAAACGAAGACTCATGAACATCCTCATGCCGAAGACGGCCACGTTCATCGTGACAGCGACCAGCATCGCCATCATCATGACGCCGGCCATCATGAACACGGCAGTGCCGGTGCTCATAAGCACGAATAATTATTGATATTCCGACGGGAGCTCGTGTACAGCTCGAGCTCCGGTCTTTTCTTCGACCAAGGAAAAAAGAATGGAAAAAATCAACGATCGTTTGGTCCAGTTGGAAATTGACGTTTTAAGCGCCAACGACAAGAAGGCGGCCCAAAACCGCGAGAAATTTATTGCCGAAGGCATCTTGGCATTAAACCTTGTTTCCAGTCCCGGAAGCGGTAAGACCACACTGCTCTGCAATACGATCAATAAGATCAAAGATCAGTACAAACTTGCTGTGATCGAAGGAGATCAACAAACCCTCAACGACGCCGAACGCATTCGCGCGACCGGCTGCCGTGCTATCCAGATCAACACCGGCGAAGGTTGCCATCTTGACGCCGACATGATCGAAGAGGCTTGTCAAAAGATTAAGCCTGAGCCCAATTCCATCCTCTTTATCGAAAACGTCGGCAACCTTGTTTGCCCGGCTGCTTTCGATTTAGGAGAAGACTGTAAGGTTGTCGTGCTTTCTGTTACCGAAGGCGAGGACAAACCGATCAAATATCCGGATATGTTTGCCGCAAGCTCTCTGATGCTGATCAACAAAGTTGACCTGCTCCCATATGTGGACTTCAGCGTTGAAAAATGCAAAGAGTACGCCCGCAGAGTCAATCCGAACATTGAATTTATTGAAGTATCCGCCACCAAAGGCACCGGCATGGACGCTTGGTGCGAGTGGCTCGGCAAACGTTTTGCCGCTGTTTCGAAATAATTTATGAGCAGCTCGATTCGTGCAGAAAAATTAAGGATTAAAGGAACCGTCCAGGGGGTCGGTTTCCGTCCTTTTGTATTTGTTCTGGCCAAAAATGAGGGACTGACCGGCACCGTTCTTAATGACGGACGCGGTGTCGAAGCCGTACTCGAGGGTTCCTCTGAAGCTTTAGAACGTTTCCGCACTCGGTTGCTGAAAGAGCTGCCCCCGCTCGCCTCCATCGAATCGGTTGAAGCTGAAGATATTCCTGTCGAAGGACGTCAGGACTTCGTGATTCTGGAAAGCCGATCTAATTCAGTCAGCACGGTTATCCCGGCCGATGCCGCCGTCTGTGAAGCGTGCCTCAAGGAACTCACCGACAAAAACAATCGTCGGTATCGTTATCCTTTTATCAACTGCACGCACTGCGGTCCGCGCTATACCATCACGGCGCATCTTCCCTATGACCGTCCTCAGACGAGCATGAAAGCATTCCCGATGTGCCCGGACTGTCTGCAGGAATATAAAAATCCCCTTGATCGTCGTTTTCACGCACAGCCCAACGCCTGCGACGTCTGCGGCCCGCATCTCGAACTGAAGGATAAAAAAGGCAATCTTGTTCTTTGTGAGGACGAAATTGCGGAGCTGCTCAGACAGATTCAAGACGGCAAAATTGCCGCCGTAAAGGGGCTCGGCGGCTTTCATTTGGTTTGTGATGCAGGAAATGCTGCTGCGGTCTCTGAGCTGCGTCAGCGCAAGCACCGCCCGTTCAAGCCGTTCGCGGTCATGGCCTTAAACGACCTTTCCGCCTCTCGCTTTGTCCGCATCTCGGAGAAAGCCTCAAAAGAACTCCATTCACCACAAGCACCGATCGTCCTTTGCCCTAAAACAGAAGACGCCGATCGCCTCCTCCCGGGCATCGCACCTGAACTTAATCGTATCGGTGTCATGATGCCCTACACGCCGATCCATTGGCTTCTTTTCTTCGAAGCCATGGGGCGTCCTGAAGATCCGGACTGGTACAAAAAAGAATGCGATCTAGTCCTCGTTATGACGAGTGCAAATGCCGGCGGCGAGCCGCTCGTTATCGGCAATGATGAAGCCGTACAAAAACTCGACGGAATTGCCGATCTCTTTTTAACGCACAATCGAGACATCCTGATTCGCTGTGATGACTCGGTGATGCAGCAAAGAGAAAAAGACGTTCAGCTCATCCGGCGTGCCCGCGGATTTACGCCTGTAGCCGTCCGCCTGCCTTACGGCGGTTCTTCGGTCATTGCTACCGGACCGTGGCTGAAGAATACGGCTTGTTTAACCAAAGACGATCACGCCTTTTTAACGCAGCACATCGGAGACACGGATCGCGTCAGCAACTGCCGAACCTTAGCGCGAGCCGTTGAGCATCTCTCGGAAATTTTTGAGATCACGCCGAAATACATTGCGTGCGACCTGCATCCGGATTTCTTTTCCACATCGCTCGCCGAAGAGCTCGCAGACAAATACGACGCAGAGTTAATTCCAGTCCAGCATCATCACGCGCATATTGCCGCCGTCATGGCTGAGCACGGACTCTCGGAGCCGGTCTTAGGGCTGGCGCTCGACGGGGTCGGCTTAGGTACCGACAACAAACCTTGGGGCGGCGAACTCTTAAAAGTGACACCTGAGAGTTTTGAACGTCTGAACAGCATCGCTCCGATCACGATGCCCGGCGCCGATAAATGCGCCCGCGAAGGCTGGCGAATGGCAGCTAAGATTTTTGCCGAGGACGGCAAAGCCGAAGCGTTGGAAAAACTCGCTCAAGAGGTCAGCAAACCCAGCCTTCACCTCATTACCGCTCAAGCCAACGCTCCTGAGACCACAAGTTTAGGACGTCTCTTTGATGCAGCAGCTTCTATGTTCGGCATCTGCCACGTCTCAAGTTACGAAGGAGAAGCCCCGGTTCGCCTGCAAGCGGCCTCCGAAGGACGTCAGGGACAAAATCGAACAGATCTTGTTGAAGTCATCGACGGACATCCGAATTTTGTCCCGCTTCTTCTGGCACTTTCCGAATACACAGATATACAGCAAGCAGCAGCGGATTTCCAAGAAACACTGGCTCAGGTATTGGCAAAAGAGGTCATCCGCGCCTCTGAAAGAGAAAACATTCAGAAAGTTTGCCTCTCAGGCGGCTGCTGTTTAAATTCATTATTAACGCAGCGGCTCCGCGAGCTACTGGAACGGCACGAATTACAAGTTTATGAGGGACTCAAAGTTCCTCCGAATGACGGAGGCGTATCACTCGGCCAAGCATGGGTCGTTCTCATGCGTCTTCACAGTACAGCTAAAGAGTAAGAATCATGTGTTTAGCAATTCCCGTACAAATTAAAGAAATCATCGACGAGAACACTGCCGTCGCAGAAATCTCGGGACTGAAGAAAACCATCTCAACTGCCCTCTTGGAAGACGTCAAGGTCGGCGACTATGTCATTTTGCATGTCGGATACGCCCTCCAGAAGATCGATCCTGAAGAGGCTCAAAAGACACTGGCTCTTTTTGCTTCTGAGGCCTCTGCGACAGGAGAACCGGCATGAAGTACATCACCGAGTACCGTGACAAAGAGCTCGCCAAAAAGCTCGTTGCCGATATCGCCAAAGAAGCCCGTCCCGATAGAAATTACCGGCTTATGGAGTTCTGCGGCGGCCATACGCATGTCATCAGTCGATACGGCTTGGAAGGCATTTTGCCTAAGAACGTCCGCATGATTCACGGTCCCGGCTGCCCGGTCTGCGTCATGCCGATCGGCCGTATTGATTCGGCCATTGAACTTGCCTTGGAACACGGCGTCATCCTCTGCACCTACGCAGACACCATGCGCGTTCCGGCTTCCAAGGGACTTTCGCTGATGAAAGCAAAAGCTCAGGGCGGCGACATACGCATGATTTACTCGGCAGCCGACTGTTTGGACATCGCTCGCGCCAATCCGGATAGAAACGTCGTTTTCTTTGCCATCGGTTTTGAGACCACCACGCCGGCGACCGCCGTGGTTTTAAAGCAAGCCAAAGCGGAAGGCTTAAAGAACTTCTTTGTGTTTTGCAATCATGTTCTGACGCCGCCGGCCATGCGCCACATTCTGAAGAACCAGGAAAAAGTCCAAATTGAAGGTTTTGTCGGACCGGCTCATGTTTCTACGATCATCGGCAGCGAGCCTTATGAAACGTTCGCCAAAGACTATTCCAAGCCGGTTGTTATCGCTGGTTTCGAGCCTTTGGATATGCTTCAGTCTATTCTGATGCTGATCCGCCAAATCAACCGCGGCGAAGCCAAAGTCGAAAACGAATTTACACGCGCCGTTCGCCCCGAAGGCAATATGAAGGCCATTCGAATGATGGAAGAAGTTTTTGCGCTTCGCGACAGCTTTGAGTGGCGAGGGCTCGGCTCCGTTCCTAAATCTGCGTTAAAACTGTCCGACGCATACAGCGACTTCGACGCTGAAAAGCATTTCAACTTGGTTTACCGCAGTGTGCCCGACAACAAGGCCTGCGAATGCGGCGCCATCCTGCGCGGCGAAAAACAGCCGTCTGACTGTCGTGCATTCGGAACGGTGTGCACACCGGAAAGCCCTATCGGCTCCTGCATGGTATCCAGCGAAGGCGCCTGCGCCGCTTACTTCACTTACGGCAGACACAAGAGATAAGAATTCCGGAGAATAAATAATGTCTGAAGAAAAGAAACACTATCAACGTCCTCTGAATTTCAAGACCGGAAAAGTCGAAATGAACTTCGGTGCCGGCGGCAAAGCCAGTGCTCAGCTCATTGCCGACCTCTTCGCTAAAAACTTCTCCAACGAGTTCCTTGATCAAGGCGATGACGGCGCCAGACTTCCTCAGCCTAAAGGCGAACTTGTTATGGCCACTGACTCGCATGTCGTAAGCCCTATTTTCTTTGCGGGAGGCGATATCGGAGGCCTCTCCATTCACGGTACGGTTAACGACGTAGCCGTTTGCGGTGCTACGCCTCTCTACATTTCCTGCGGCTTTATTTTGGAAGAAGGCTTCCCCTTGAGTGACCTCAAACGCATCGTGGAGAGTATGGCCGCTGCCGCTAAAGAAGCCGGCGTCAAAATCGTGACCGGCGACACCAAGGTCGTCGAACGCGGCAAAGCCGACGGCATTTACATCAACACCTGCGGCGTAGGCGTCCTGCCTGAAGGCGTTCGTCTCTCGGGCGCCAACTGCCGTCCGGGCGATGTCATCGCGATCTCCGGTGATATCGGAGACCATGGCGTAGCCGTCATGAGCCAGCGCGTGAACTTAGGGTTTGAAACCGGTGTCGTGAGCGACTCCGCAAGCCTGAACCGTCTGACCGAAAAACTCGTGGCAGAAATTCCGTCCCTTCGCTGCATGCGCGATCCGACACGAGGCGGACTCGGAACCACGCTGAATGAAATCGCTAAGCAGTCTTCCGTTGGCATGGTTCTTGAAGAGGACAAGATCCCGGTTAAAGAATCCGTAGAAGCCGCCTGCGAATTTTTAGGTCTCGACCCGCTCTACGTCGCCAATGAGGGTAAGGTCATTGCCATCTGCGCACCTGAAGAGGCAGAAAAGATGCTTCAAATCATGAGAGACGATCCTCTTGGCAAGAATGCTCAGATCATCGGCCGCTGCATCGAAGATGAAAATCACTTCGTCCAAATGGAAACAGGATTCGGCGGCGTCCGCATGGTGGACTGGCTGACAGGCGAACAACTCCCTCGAATTTGTTAAACTCTGAATAAGCACGGCTTTCGTGATACTTTGGGTTGAGTCGTGCGCTCCAAATAATTGAAAAATAGGTAAGGAGACTCAGTTGGTTAAACCGCAGACGATCTTATTGGTGGACGATCACTCGCTTATTACGACGGCCATGTCTGCTCTTTTGCAAAGCATGTATCCGGACGTGCAGATTCACGTCGGAGCGACGGCAAAAGAGGCTGTTGAGTTGGCTGAAAAATACGGCGACTCCGCTGATCTGATGATTCTTGACCTCGGCCTGCCTGACTCTCAAGGCACCGATCTCTTAGTACGACTTTTACAAAATTATCCGGCGCTCAAAATTCTGGTCCTCTCCGGCAACTGTGATCCGGACAGCATCCTCAAAGCACTCTCCGCAGGTGCCGCCGGCTACGTACCGAAGACACTTGACGCCAACCTGCTTAAGAGCACGATCAATTTCGTTCTCGAGGGCGGTGTCTACATTCCCTCGAAGATTCTCTCTCAGCAGCAGTCGATGGGAATGAGCCCTCAGCAGCCGGTTGTCAATCCCTCTTCAAAGGTTCACTTGACTACTCGTCAGTGTCAGGTATTGAAGCTTTTGAGCCAGGGCGATTCCATCAAGACGATTTGCCGCAAGATGGATCTTTCCGAGGGTACGATTAAAACCCATGTTACGGCCCTTTATCGCGCTTTTGACGCACGAAACCGTACGGAAGCACTCATTGCTGCCCGACGCAACGGCTTTAACGTAGATTAGTTTTTAGAGCCTCTACTAACGCAAAACCTCTGATACCGAGTTCGGTTCAGAGGTTTTCTTATGCGCTTTAAGTGAAGATTACTTGGCAGCGGCCTCTTTAACTTTAGCTTCTTTAGCCTTGCCTTCATCAGCAGCTTTTTCTTCAGCCTTAGCTTCTTTGCCGCCTTCTTTGTATTCGGCTGCTTGGGCCTTGGCGTTCTCTTTAGCTTCCTGAGCCAAGATCAGCTTCTCTTTCTTAGCTTTCAGATCGGCAGCTGCAACATCAAGTTTTGCAGTCAGGTTGGCCAGGAACTTCTCAGCCATTTCGATGTGTTCGATCTTACGGGCCTTTTTGGCTTTCTTCAGATCAGCGACAACGGCGAGAATGCGTTTTTCAATCTTTTTGGCCTGTTTGGCGGATGTCTTTTTCATTTTGTGTCTCCTTGCTGTTAGGTACTTTCTCTTGTTCAATAATTTCTTTCTGCTCTTTTTCGAACAATTCTTCGCGTCTTTTTACTGCCGGTTCAAAAGGCATCGGAGGCGGCGTCAAATACTCAATGCCGTCAATTAACGGAGGCACTGTTTTCGCTCGCAGATTCTTCGAAGGCAGACGCTCGGTCGTTCCGTACTTGTTCGGCTGTGCCGGATCAGGAGCCCAGCACATGACAAAAAAGCAAATCGGAGGAACTATAGCAGGAAAAACCCACCAACCCGAATATCCGCAGTCATGTAATCGGCGAATAAACAATAGAACGGAAGGAATTGATGTTAAAGCCGCATAAATCGGCAGGACGATCGGAAAACCGGTGAAAAGCAAATCAATGCCTGCCGCCAGCGCAAGAAAGATGCATTGAAAAAATACGAAGCTCCACACTTCGACTCTTCCTGCGCGTCCGTGGAAATCCTCCACATGGCTGACGGAAAAAATAAACCAACGAAATGCAATCTTCATTCAACAAATCCCCTTAAGACTTCCATCTTAGGAGGATGACGAATTATTCGGCTGTTTGATTACCCGATTAGGTCTATCCAAAAAGCAAGGGGGCCGAAGCCCCCTCTCTTTAGAACAATATCCGAACGGAATTACGGAACCATATCGGAGATTTCGTCTTTGCGAACCTTCTTCACCAAGTCCTCGCGTTTGACTCCTAAGTACAAGGCAATCGCAGCGGACACGAACACAGAAGAATAAACGCCCAGCAAAATACCGATGGTCAGAGCCAGCGCGAAGTAATGCAGAGCCGGACCGCCGAAGAAGAACATCGACAGCGTAACCATCAAGGTCGAGCTGTGAGTGATCACCGTACGGGAAATGGTCTGCGTAATCGCGGTATCGACGATTTCCACCGGCGTGCCTTTACGGATCTTACGGAAGCATTCACGACAGCGGTCGAAAATAATCACGGACTCGTTGACCGAGTAACCCAAAACCGCAAGAACGGCCGCCAGGACCGGCAGAGAAAATTCCCACTGGAACAGCGAGAAGACACCGAGCACCAGGAAAACGTCGTGCATATTCGCGATAATGGCCGCAACAGCGAACTTCCATTCGAAACGGAAGGCCAAGTAAATCATGATACCGACGATCACCAGGAGCAGAGCCGTCAGACCGTCGGTAGCGAGTTCTTCACCGACCTGCGGTCCCACGAATTCCGTGCGGCGCAGCTGAGCTTCCGGAGCTTTCTCATGAATGACTTTCATGACTTCTTCGCTCATCTGAGCAGAAGTCTTGTTGCCTTTCAGAGGAAGCCGGATCTGAGCGTCGCGGGCTGTACCGAAGTTCACGACCTGGACTTCACCGCCCGTGGCTTTTTCCAAGTCCACGCGCAGCTCCTGCACCGGAACGGCATCCGGGTAGTTGACTTCCATCACCAAACCGCCGGTGAACTCAATGGAGAAAGCCAAACCGCGAACGACCAAGAGCCCAATCGCAATAAAGAAAGAAATAAACGAAATCGCGTTCAGTATCTTGGAATACTTCATGAACGGAATCGTTTTGTGGATTCTAAATAGTTCCATGGTTAAGCTCCTTTCGCCGTTGACTTGTCGGCGTCAGGACGCCAAATTTGACCGATAGAAAGCGAAGTGAGTTTCTTGCGGCGCCCGTACCAGAGGTTGACGAGTGCGCGGGACACCATCACGGACGTGAAGATAGAGGTCAAGATACCTAAGCAGTGAACCACCGCGAAGCCTCTGACCGGGCCGGAACCGAAAATCAACAGCGCGATACCGGCGATCAAGCTCGTAATGTTGGAGTCCAAAATCGTGTTGAACGCCATATCGTAGCCCTCTTTGATCGCCTGCTGCGGCGTACGGTTTTCACGCAGCTCTTCACGAATACGTTCGTTAATCAGCACGTTCGCGTCCACAGCCATACCGAGTGTCAGCGCCATAGCAGCAATACCCGGCAGGGTCAGTGTTGCCTGCAGCATCGAGAGGATGGCAACCAGCAGGAACAGGTTGCAGGTCAAAGCGATCGCAGAGAACACACCGAAGAGGTGGTAGTAGATGACCATGAACACGGAAACTGCGATGAAGCCCCACAGCGTGGATTCGAAACCGGCTTTAATGTTTGCGGCACCCAAGCTCGGACCGACCAGACGTTCTTCAATGATTTCCATCGGAGCGGCCAAGGAACCGGCACGAAGCAGCAAGGCGGTGTCCGTGGCTTCAACCGTAGTCATACGGCCGGAAATTTGAACGCGTCCGCCGCCGATTTCCTGACGGATTACGGGAGCCGTCACGACTTCGCCCTTACCCTTTTCAAACAGGATAATGGCCATGCGTTTGCCGACGTTTTCACGAGTGACGTCTTTGAAAATACGTGCGCCCTTAGCATCCAGCGTCAGGTTAACCGTCGGCTCGTGCGTCTGGTTGTCAAAGCCCGGCTGAGCGTCATTGAGGTTGTCACCGGTCAGGACGACCTGACGTTTAACCAGAATGTCGCGGCCTTCACGGTCTTTAAAGCGCTCGGTACCGAAAGGAACCGTGCCCTGAGAAAGCTGGGCCAGCGCTTCGGGACTGTCGTCGACCATACGCACTTCAAGCGTTGCGGTACGACCTAAGATGTCCTTGGCTTTAGCCGTGTCCTGAACACCCGGGAGCTGAACCACAATACGGTCTGCACCCTGCTGAGCGATCACAGGTTCGGCCACGCCGAGTTCGTTGATTCGGTTATGCAGAGTCGCCACGTTCTGCTTCAAAGCGTAGGACTGAACGTCGCTCATCGCTTTCTGAGACATCGTAGCGCGAATCATGAACTTGCCGTTCTGATCTTCTTTCGCAAAGGTGAGATCGGTCTGACGGTTACGGAGAACATCCATAGCCGCTTCAAGATCCTGCTCATTGCGGAAAGAGATTTCAAGTGTGTCGCCGACACGGACAATACCGGCATGACGGATCTTATGGTCACGAAGCAGTGTTCTGACTTCGCCGGTCGCAGCTTCAATGCGTTTTGTCACGGCCGCCTTCATGTCAACGGCGAGCAGGAAGTGCACACCGCCGCGAAGGTCAAGACCGAGATACATCGGAAGCGCGTTGATCTTAAGCAGCCAAGTCGGAGTATTCGGAACGAGGTTAAGCGCGACGATATAAGAAGGATCGGCAGGGTCCGGATTCAGTGCTTTTTCAAGCACGTCGCGGGAGCGAAGCTGAAGTTCGCCGTCTGTCGGAGCAAAACGTACGCGAACCGAGTTCTGCTGAGCGCCCTGCTCAAAGAAAACGCCGTTGGGTTTGATTTGAGCGGCGGCAAGTGCGTCTTCAACCGTCTTTAACGTCTGTTCGGTTACTTTAACCGTTGCCTTACCCGGGCTGACCTGAACGGCCGGAGACTCACCGTAGAAATTGGGGAGCGTATATACCGCTGCGACGATCAAAATCACCGCAATCAATATATATTTCCAAAGAGGGTATCGATTCATAACTATCGTTGTGCCGGCTTACGCCGGCACATAAAGGTAGGTACAACACAAACGACCGTCTCAAAAAGCGGGAACGGTCGTCCTATCAAGCTATCACTTGAAAATTAGAACTTGACCGTGCCTTTGGGGAGAACAGCCTGAATTGCAACGCGCTGGAAAGTGATGACAACGGGTTTGTCGTCAACAGCAGCAATCTGAAGGTTGATGTAGTTCTCATCGGCAGCAACAATCTTGCCGCAGATACCGCCGGCAGTGATCACTTCATTTCCGGTGGTAAGAGAATCGATCATCTTCTTGTGTTCTTTCTGACGTTTCTGCTGAGGACGGATCAAAAGGAACCAGAAAACGGCAAAAATGAGGATCATTACGCCGAAAGACGAGAACATGCTTTCAAGTCCGCCGGGCTGCGCAGCAGCGCCGGAGGCTGCCTGTGCATATGCTTCAGAAATAAACAATTTAAAACTCCAACTGTGAGATATGGGTTCACTGAGGGCAGTGAAAATTTTTCGACGTCCAGTGCTAAGGTCTCTTAAGAATTTCTTCTGTAAATCCGAGTCCTGTCACGGTTCCCTTTGCCTCTCAAAAGAATGCAAAGGGCAATCCGGGCGCGCCCCGCCCTTTTCAAACTTTGTATTCTACTTTCTTTCGCTTAAGTTGAGCTTGCAGAAATCGGGCAATCTTATAAAAAACTCAGTAAATTCACGGAGTTCGTGGAAATTGCCCGAAGTTATTAGTCTGTTCCGCGGGCTCTGTCTTCTGCGAACTTCTTGCACCAGGCTTCGAAATTGCCCTGATCCAAGGCCTCTCGAATTTCCTTCATGAGATTCAAGTAGTAGTGCAGATTGTGAATCGTGTTCAGTCTGGCGCCGAGAATCTCATTGACCTTCTGCAGATGGTGCAGGTAGGCGCGGGAGAAGTTGCGACAGCAGTAGCAGTCGCAACTCTCGTCGAGCGGACGGAGGTCATGCTTATGTTTAGCGTTTCTAAGCTTTATATCACCGTAACGAGTGAAGAGCCAGCCGTTTCTTGCGTTACGGGTGGGCATCACGCAGTCAAACATATCGATACCGCGCTTGACGCCTTCCACCAAGTCTTCCGGCGTACCGACGCCCATCAGGTAGCGCGGTTTATCTTCAGGCATACGAGTCTTGAGATGATCAAGAATCTTCATCATCTCTTCTTTCGGTTCGCCGACGGAGAGACCGCCGATCGCGTAGCCGTCAAAGCCGATGGCTTTAAGACCTTCGAGAGATTCGTCGCGCAGGTGCTCGAACATGCCGCCCTGGACGATACCGAACAGTGCGTTCGGATTCTGCAGACGATCGAATTCATCGCGGGAGCGGCGAGCCCAACGCAGAGAAAGGCGCATGGAGTCCGCAGCTTCTTTTTCCGTGGCGGGGCGGCCGTCGATCTCATACGGTGTACATTCGTCGAAAATCATCGCGATATCGGAGTTCAGCACCTTCTGGATTTCCATCGAAACTTCAGGCGTCAGGAAGAGCCGCTCACCGTTGATCGGAGAAGCAAAACGCACGCCTTCTTCGGTAATTTTGCGCAGTTTGCCCAGAGAGAAGACCTGGAAGCCGCCGGAGTCCGTCAGAATCGGTTTCTCCCATCCCATAAAGCCGTGAAGACCGCCGTGCTCGGCGATGACTTCCAGACCGGGTCTGAGCCAAAGATGGAACGTATTGCCGAGCAGAATCTGTGTTCCGATTTCGTTGAGCTCAAGCGGGCTCATTGCTTTGACTGTACCGTAGGTGCCGACCGGCATAAACACTGGCGTCTGAACAACGCCGTGGTTCAGATGGATTTCAGCGCGGCGCGCAAATCCTTCAGTTTTGTGGAGTTTGAATGTAAGACTCATTGGTTTACCTTTTGCTCAAGGAAGCACGCATCTCCATAGCTGAAGAAACGATATTTTTCATCGACGGCATGTTTGTAGGCCGCCAGGATTTCATCTCGTCCGCACAGGGCGCTCACCAGCATGACCAAGGTGGACTTGGGCAGATGGAAGTTCGTCACCATTGCATCGCAGACTTTGAATTCATAGCCGGGTTTAATAAAGAGGCGCGTATCGGCGCTTTCTGCCCTGACCTTGCCTTCCGGATTTTGGGAGGCGCTCGCCTCGACGGTTCTCAAGCTCGTGGTACCCACGCAGACAACACGGCGTCCTTCGGCCTTGGCCTTGTTAATCTTTTCGGCTGCTTCCGGAGAGATGCTGTACCACTCGGAATGCATGACGTGCTCGGAGAGGTTTTCAACACGCACGGGCTGGAAAGTACCGGCGCCGACATGCAGCGTCACGAAAACTTCTTCACAGCCTTTATCGCGAATCTGCTGAAGCAGTTCATCCGTGAAGTGGAGCCCTGCCGTCGGTGCGGCAACGGCACCGGGATACTTGGCATAGACCGTCTGATAACGGCTTTCGTCGGATTTTTCAGCGGCATGCTGAATATAGGGCGGCAGCGGAACTTTGCCGTATTCATCTAACACTTCCAGAACCGGATGATCAAATTTGAGACGGAAAAATTCGCCTTCGCGGCCGAGCACTTCGGCTCTTGCCGGCTCTTTTCCTTCCGGATGATCGAAATACAGGATCGTTCCCGGTTTTGCCGCTTTACTGGCACGCATCATCGAAATGGCTTCATAGGTTCCGGTGACGCGTTCGGTCATTGCTTCGAAGACACCGCCGGTTTCTTTCTTACCGTTCAAGCGGGCCTTAATGACCTTCGTGTTGTTAAAGACAAGAAGATCGCCAGGCTTGAGCAAATTCAGAATGTCTCTGAAATGCAGGTCTTCTACGGAGCCGTCGGGTTTGACGTGCAGAAGACGCGAGGCCGCACGATCTTTCAGCGGATACTGCGCGATCAAAGATTCGGGCAGTTCAAAATCAAAATCTGATAAGTGTTGTTCTTTCGTTTCCATGGCTTGACCGGCCAATTGCAAAAAGTGAAAAGTTAAATAATGTGGGGTTTCCCGGGAGGATCGTTGACGTAAGTCACTTCCAAAATCTCAAGTTTCTTTACGCCTTTCGGTGTCGGCAGAAGCACGGTGTCTCCCTCAAAATGTTTGAGGAAAACTCGCGCGATCGGAGAGATCCAGGAAACATCTCCTACCGAGGCATCAGCCTCGTCGATCCCGACAATACGAATCTTGGATTCATCGCCCTGCTCATTGGCATAAACGATGGTGGCGCCGAAGAAGATCTGATCTGTCGGCGGTCTTTTATCGATATCGATGACCTCGCTCGCCTCGATTCGCTTATTCAGGAAGCGGATGCGGCGGTCGATTTCACGCAGACGCTGTTTGCCGTACTGGTAGTCGGCGTTTTCGCTGCGATCGCCGTTGGAAGCCGCCCAAGCAACGACATTCACGACGTTCGGGCGCTCGACTAAAACCAGGTTCTTGCGCTCATCAAGAAGCCGGTTGTAGCAGGCGCGCGTCATATAGTTCTTTGTCCCGTGAATCTCGGGAATTTTGACTTCTTCTTCGTCGTCTTCGTCGATATCTTTGAATTCAAGATCTTCGTTCATTTTTAAAGCTCGATGAACAGATGAAATGATTTAAATCCCGCGTCTGAACCAAACAGCTTTTACGAAGTTTTTACTGCGTTTCTTCGATGAGCTGTCACTGTCCTTCCGCACTAAAAATAGAGAGACCGCGGAAGCGGCCTCTTCTATTGCAATCGTTATTTTAGGCTTTAGGACGATCGTCGGAATCCTTCGGCTTATCTTCCGGTTTCACTTCCTCGGAAGGAGCTTCAGCCAGTTTAGCGTTCGCTTCAGGTTCAGGCGACTCGGTCTGCGGAGCCTGCTCCGTCTTCTTTTCTGCCGGAGCTGCCTGAGCGGTCTGTTCTCCTTCAGCCGGCTGAGCCGCTTCTTCGTTCTTTCTGCGAACCTTGCTCAGCTGCTTGGGAGGACGCGGATCCTTACCGTTCATGATGTCGTCGATCTGCTCGGCGTCAATGGTTTCCCATTCGAGCAGAGCGTGCGCCATCTTGTGCATTTCTTCCTGATGAGACTCGATGAGCTTACGGGCAATTGCGTACTGTTCGTCAATAATGCGGCGAACTTCTGCATCGACCTTTTCCATCGTGCTCTCGGAGATATGCTTGGACTGAGTCACGGAGCGGCCGAGGAACACTTCGTTCTCGTTTTCACCGTAAACCATCGGGCCCATCACATCGCTCATGCCGTAGCGGACGACCATGTCGCGAGCCATCTGAGTGGCGCGTTCAAAGTCATTAGACGCACCCGTTGTCATTTGATGCATGAAAACTTCTTCGGCAATACGTCCGCCGAACAGGATGGCGATACGAGAGAGCAGATACTGCTTGTCATAAGAGTAATGGTCTTCGGCAGGCAGCTGCATCGTCAGACCCAACGCACGTCCGCGAGGAATAATCGTGACTTTGTGTACGGGGTCGCTCTTCGGCATCAGACGTGCAACCAGAGCATGGCCGGATTCGTGGTAAGCCGTGTTGCGTTTTTCGTCTTCGGACATGACCATGGCTTTGCGCTCAGCGCCCATCATGATCTTGTCTTTAGCGCGTTCGAAGTCTTCCATGGCAACCACACGGCCGTTGCGGCGAGCGGCAAACAAGGCCGCTTCGTTCACGAGGTTAGCCAGATCGGCACCGGAGAAGCCGGGCGTACCGCGAGCGAGGACAGACTCGTCCACGTCGGCGCCGACCGGAATCTTGCGCATGTGAACTTTCAGAATCTGTTCACGGCCGCGAATATCGGGCAGCGGAACCACGACCTGACGGTCAAAGCGGCCCGGACGCAGCAATGCGGGGTCAAGAACGTCAGGGCGGTTCGTGGCAGCGATCACGATGACGCTGCTGTTGGTGTCGAAACCGTCCATCTCGACGAGCATTTGGTTCAAAGTCTGTTCGCGTTCGTCATTGCCTCCGCCGAGACCGGCGCCGCGCTGACGGCCAACCGCATCAATTTCGTCGATGAAGATGATGCAGGGAGAATTCTTCTTAGCGTTCTCGAACATGTCGCGAACACGAGCGGCACCGACACCGACGAACATTTCAACGAAGTCGGAACCGGAAATTGTGAAGAAGGGAACTTTAGCTTCGCCGGCAATGGCTTTGGCCAAAAGTGTTTTACCGGTACCCGGAGAGCCGACGAGCAGCACGCCGCGGGGAATACGACCACCTAAGCGCTGATAACGGCTCGGATCCTTGAGGTAATCCACGATTTCGGTCACTTCTTCTTTGGCTTCATCGCAGCCGGCGACGTCGGCAAAAGTGACATTGTTATTCGAGCTGTCGAGCATTCTGGCTTTAGATTTGCCGAAGCTGAAAGCACCGCCCTTTCCGCCGCCCTGCATTTGACGCATGAAGAAAATCCACACGCCGATGAGGATGAGCATCGGGAACCAAGAAATAAAGATGGAAGCTAAGAAGCTCTGTTCTTCATCAGGCTGACCGTAGACCTGAACGCCGGCCTTACGGAGGTCTTCAACCATCCAAAGGTCTCCAGGAGCTGTGATCTTATAGGCAGCTCCTTCCGTCGGAGTGACGGTAAGCGTACGACCCTGAACATCGACGCGTTTAATTTTGCCTTCCTTGGCTTGGTCCATAAATTGCGTATAGCTCGTGGACGGTTCATTAGCCACCATCTTCTTGGCGCCGTCAAACTGCTTAAATACAGTAAACAGCACTAAGGCAATCACGATCCATACGGCAACTTTGGCGAATAAATTATTTTTGTTCAAAATTTCACCTCAAATGCACGGCCTATAGGGCCGTCGGTTGTCGATTTATAAGGGCGAAACCCGCCCTGGTTATCAAACAATACCAAAAACCGAGTAACAAAAAAGGCCTTTCTTACCTTTTCTTGCGATTTCTATAAATTATGAATAATACTTAGCCTAAAAACCTAATTTTTTCTCAGTTCGGGAGCTGAAGTTACAAGCCGTAAGCCACTTCAACCTGCCGAATAGAGGGCGAATCCTCTAAATCTCGGACCAATGTCCAATCGGCGGCTGCTTTATACGGACAGGTAAGACGAACACGGAAACTGCGGTCGTCCGAGAATTCGAAGTCCACGCGAATCGCTTCTTCGGGATGCGTCATCTGGACGTCCAAAATCAGGCGCTCGAGCTCCTTCGGATCAGCTTCTTCCGCCGGCCGAATGACAATATGCGCTCTCTGGCGATGGCGCAGTTCGTAAAGCGGATAGAAGGCTCCGGGACTTGCCCAGGTCTTTCCGCTCTTCTTACTGTGAGACTTTTTAAGTTCCACGACCACAATCTCGCCTTTGGGAATCTCTTTGATTCGGACTCTTTCCTGTTCGAAGTACTGGTTCTTAACGCTGTAGTCCACCGGACCGTCGGGCGTCGCCAAATGCAACGTAACGAACGGAGAACCGTCCTTGCCGCGGCGCTGTTCGCAGCCGAGATACATACCGGCAACGAGGTATTCCCCCGGATTCTCAGATTCGGTACCTGCCACAAGAGCTCCGAAATTACGCTTGAGTTCCGACTGATAGGCTTCCAGCGGATGACCCGAGAAATAGAAGCCGAGAACATACTGCTCTTTTTCCATCCGAGTGCGGTCACTCCAAGGCGCAACTTCCTTGATCGGTACTTCGTTAGACGGTTCTTCTCCGAAGAGGCTGAACTGGTCAGCCGCCTTTTCGTTTTCCTGAGCAGACTGAACTACCACGTCAGCATTTTCAAACCACTTGCGGCGATTGGGCTCAATGGAATCAAAGACGCCTGCCATTGCAAAGACCTGGATAATCTTCTTCGTGATGAGCTGAGAGCCCACCCGTTTGACGAGATCGAACGGGTCTTTGAACGGACCATTTTGTTCTCTTTCGGCCTTGATAGCTTCTGCAGGTGCTGAACCCACACCCTTTAGGGCGCCTAAGCCCATACGAATTTCCATCGTCTTGGGACTGGTATAGTTAAATTCGCTCTCGTTGATATCCGGCCCGAGAAGTTTGACACTATGGCGTTTAGCATCCATCAAAATCTTCAGAGACTTCTCCGGATCGGTCATCACTTCACTCAAAGAGGAAGCCAGGAATTCTGCCGGGTAGTAATTCTTCAGCCAGCCGGTTTTATAGGCAACATAAGAGTATGCAGCAGCGTGGGATTTGTTAAAGCCGTAGCCTGCGAACTTACGCATTAACTCGAATAAGTGAGCGGCCACTTCCTCAGAAACGCCGTTCTTTGCCGCACCTTCGATGAACACTTTGCTCTGGCGTTCCATTTCGGCGACGTCTTTCTTACCCATGGCGCGTCGAAGAATGTCAGCGCCGCCGAGTGAGTAGCCGCCGATCTTCTGCGCCACCAGCATCACCTGTTCCTGATACACCATAATGCCGGCCGTATCTTCCAGAATCGGAATCAAACGGGGATCCGCATATTCGGCTTTCTTGCGTCCGGCACGAATATCCAGGAAGTCCGGAATCAGGTCCATCGGGCCCGGACGATACAAGGCGTTCAAAGCGATCAAGTCGGAAAGCTGAGTCGGTTTCGCATCAATCAGAAGCTTGTGCATACCCGGAGATTCAAACTGGAACACGGCAACCGTATCTCCGGTCTGGAAAATCTTCTTGTACGTGTCCTCATCATCACACTCCATGTGCTCGATGTCCGGACGAACGCCGATGTTCTTTTCGATGTAGTCGAGCGCACGTTCAATAATCGTGAGCGTTGTCAGACCAAGGAAGTCGAACTTCACCAGACCTACGGCTTCCACGTCCTTTTTGTCATACATACTGATGACGTTTTCCGGCAGCATGCCTGCTGCGTAGAGCGGACAGAAATCAATCAGTTTGCCCGGTGCAATCAGCACGCCGCCTGCGTGAATGCCCAAGCTTCGGGTGGTGCCTTCCAATTTCAAGGCGTACTCAATGAGTTTGCGGGCCTGAGGATTGTTGCGAACTTCAGCGCGGAACTGCGGCTCTTCGCTGAGCGCTTCTTCAAGGGTCGTGTTGTGACCGGGGCGCGTCGGAATCATGCGGGAAAGGCGATCGGCCTCGGAATACGACATATCGAGAACACGGCCGACATCTTTAATGACGCCCTTGGCACCCATCGTACCGAAGGTCGCAATCTGGCTCACGGACTCTTCGCCGTACTTGGATTTCACGTACTCAATCACGCGTCCGCGGTTGTTCTGGCAGAAGTCCACGTCAAAGTCAGGCATGGACACACGTTCCGGATTCAGAAAGCGTTCGAACAGCAAGTCGTACGCAAGCGGATCCAAGTCGGTAATACCCAAGCTGTAAGCCACCAAGGAACCGGCACCCGAACCGCGGCCCGGACCCACAGGACAGCCGTGGGTCTTGGCCCAGTTAATAAAGTCTTGCACGATGAGGAAGTAACCCGGGAAGTCCATGTCCTGAATGATCTTGATCTCACGCTCCAGGCGTTCCTTGTAGCGCGGGAACGCTGCTTCGCGTTTTTTCTCATCCGGATATAAGACTTTCAGGCGGCGGTCTAGACCCTCGCGCGCGAGCTGTGCCATGTAGTCTTTGAGAGACATACCGTCGGGCGTCGGGAAAATCGGCAGCTGCGGTTTCCCGAGTTTGATCGTGACATTGCAGCGTTTTGCAATTTCAACGCTGTTTTCAATCGCAGAAGGAATGTCTTTGAAGAGCTCGCACATTTCTTCTTTCGTACGGAAATACTGCTGAGGCGTGTAAATACGAGGACGAGCCTTATTTGCCAGCGTGAAGCCGTCGGCAATCGCCACGCGAGCTTCATGGAATTCAAAATCTTCCGGGTTCTCAAACTGAATCGGCTGAGTAGCAACAACCGGCAGCCCGAGTTTCTTGGCGAGCTTGACGGATTCGGCGATGAGCATTTCGTCATTCGGGCGCCCCACTCTCTGCAGCTCCATAAAAAAGTGCGGGAATTTCTGGGACAATCTGCGGGCTTCCTGTTCGGCAGCCGATGAACTTCCGTTCAGGATAGCCTTACCGATCGCCCCGGTATTGAAGCCGGAGAGCACAATCAAGCCATCGGCCATTTCCGGCGTAATCCAGTCGAGGTCGACTTCGCCTCTGTCTTTATATTGATTGGTGAGCCACGCACGACTCAGCAGGTCGCAAAGCGTCAGGTACCCCTGATGATTTCTCGCTAAAAATAAGAGGCGCAGATAATCATCACGGTTGTAGTGATTCGTAATCGAGCAGTCCGCGCCGAGAATCGGCTTGATACCGGCGGCTGATGCGGCTTTATAGAAAATGACATCACCGAACATCGCCGTGGCGTCTGTAATCGCCAGCGCCTTCATCCCGGAGGCAATCGCCTTATGTACTACTTTCTTCGGGTTGAGCATACCGTCTTTGATTGAGAACTCGGTATGCATACGAAGATGGACGAAATCTTGAGTCATATTTTCCAAAATAAAAAGATGCTGTTTTAAAACGGAGCTCGAAGCGTGCAGGAAAGTTTAGCGCAGCTGCCAAACATCCTCGATCCGTTCTTCGGCTTAATTGTTTTGAGCTGCTTCTGCGCTCAATGCGTAGTCTTTCAAATATTCATGGAAGGCTTGCGCCGCGCGGGAGAGCACTTTTTCCTTCTTTCTGATGAGATAGGTAGCAGAATGAAGTTTGGGCGCTAAGGGCTTAATCATTAAGGGGCCGTTTGGATCCAGGTCAATTAAGTTATCAAAAGAGATCATCAGACCGAGGCCCTCTTCAACCATGAGTTTCGGCGTGTTGATCAGCGTGAAATACGCCACCACATTTAGCTCTTCAAGACTGCGCCCAAGCCAAGACTTCAAAAAGCCGGCACCTCGGGTTTGTGCTGACAATATCAGCGGACGATCTCGAAGCATCTGAGGTGTAACGAATGGCTCTTCTGCGAGCGGATCGTCTTTGCGCAGATAGACGCACCAATCTTCTTTCCAGGGCAAGCGGGTGTATTCGTATTTCGAGACGTCAAAAGGATCAAACACAATTCCGAGGTCGGAGAGACCGACATTCAACTGATAGGCCACATTAGCGCTGTTGCCGCTCGTCACTGAGAACTCAACCTTCGGATGTATAGCTTTAAAAAGCGACATCGCCCGAATGACATTGCGCATGCCTTCAGACTCACCGGCAGCGATCCGCACTTCCCCGCTCAGCTCACTACCCTTTGAATCTACAAATTCGGCCTTGGTCTTGTCCACCAAAGACAAGATTTCTTCCGCCCGCATTCTGAGAAGTTCGCCTTCCTCAGTGATTTCCACTCCGCGGGCCGTGCGAACAAACAACTGCGCGTTCAACTCTTCTTCCAAGGCCTTAAGCGCCCGAGAGATGTTCGGCTGAGTCAGATGCAGGGATTCCGCGGCCTTTTGAACGCCGTTGTTTTCTGCGACAGCAAGGAAGAAACGAAGACTTCTCAAATTCATATACTAAAAAAGCATATCTTAGTTGTTAAATAAGTATTTGATATGTTAAAACAAAGCTTCTATTCTGTCCCTACTCGTTTTCAACGTCAGTCGAAAATCATGCAAAGAAGATCTTTCATTATCGGAGCTGCAACACTTACCGCTTTAACCGTTGCGGGGCCTGTACGCTCCTCGGAGGGAAAAACAAAGATGAACAATTTAGAGAAATGGGACAAAACGTTCCCGCAGGACGACAGGGTCGAACATAAAAAAGTATCTTTTTATACCCGCTTCGGCACGAGATTAATCGGTAACCTATACTGCCCCAAAGGCGTGTCGGGCGACCTGCCGGCTATCGCTGTTTGCGGCCCGTTCGGAGCAGTCAAGGAACAGGCTTCGGGACTTTATGCGCAGACATTGGCCGCAAACGGCTTCGTGACTTTAGCTTTTGATCCGTCCTTTACCGGGGAAAGCTCCGGCTTCCCCCGCAATCTAGCTTCTCCTGACATCAGTACGGAAGATTTCTCCGCAGCTGTCGATTATCTGTCGAACCTCAAGGGCGTCGACCACAACAAGATCGGGGTGCTCGGCATCTGCGGATTCGGCGGTTTTGCATTGAACGCCGCTGCAATCGACACCCGCATCAAAGCTACCGTCACCTCCACTATGTACGACATGAGCCGTGTGAACACCTATGGCTATTTCGACAAGATGGATAAAAATGCTCGCTATGCATTGAAGCAGGAATTGAATGCCCAGCGTACCGAAGACACCAAAGACGGAACCTACGCACCCGGCGCAGGTCTGCCTGATAAACTTACCGGCGATGAACCTCAGTTCGTAAAAGATTACTGGGAGTATTACAAGACACCGAGAGGCTTCCATCCGAGGTCCATCAACTCCAACGGACACTGGAACAAGACTTCGGCGCTCTCCTTCATCAATACACCGCTGCTGACTTTCGCTGACGAAATTAGAAGTCCGGTGCTGATGATCCACGGAGAAAAAGCCCACTCTCTGTATTTCAGCAAAGACGCTTTCAAGAAGCTCACCGGCGACAACAAAACACTCATGATTATTCCGGCAGCCAATCACACGGATCTCTACGACAACATAAAATATATTCCTATGAGGGAAATCGTTGCGTTCTACAAAAAGAGTTTTTCTTAAAACAAACGCTTCTTGATTCGCCTTTCGAGGGCGGCCTATTGGCCGCCCTTCTGTTTTTATTAGAAATAAATTATTACAATACGCAAAAGTCTTTTTATTGATACTTTGTCCTAATTAGGATAGTATATCAATCAAGATTTAATGTTATTAAAGGCAATGACTAATTCTCGTAACACGATTCAGAGACAACTGGTATTAAGCGCAGTAAGGCAGCTGCAGAACCATCCGACTGCTGACGAGGTTTATCAGGAAGTTCAAAAAAACTGCCCGACCATCAGCCGTGCAACTGTTTACAGAAACTTAAAACTGTTAGCAGAAGAAGGAGAAATTCGACTTCGCAACATCTCAGGTTCTCCTGAACGTTACGACCATATTTGCAGCAATCACTATCACCTGAGGTGCGAGCAATGCGGCAAGGTAATGGATGTAGAAATGCCTTACATGGCATCTCTAGATGAGGAAGTCAGAAAAAGAAATAAATATCTGATAAAGAGTCATGACCTCACATTTGTCGGGCTCTGTCCCGAGTGCGCCAAGAAAAAACATTAAACCGAATTGAAATTGATACCGTCCTCACTAAGGAGAAAAGTATGAGAAGCATCACGTCTTTTGATTTGCAGTACGCACATCGTTTTCTTAATTTTCAAGGAGAAGCCCAGTATTTACACGGACATACCGGTGTTTTAACCATCGAAGTTGAAGACACGATCGAACCCGGGGTCAATATGGTCTTTCCTTGCAACGAAATTCGAAAGACTGCTTGGGAAGTTTTGAAGAACTTCGACCACGCTCTGATTCTTAGAGAGGATGATCCTTTGCTTCCCGCTATCCTTGCCGTCTACGATGCACAAGGCATTCGAAACGGAGCTCCCTCCAACAGAATGAAGGGTGCTCCAGTTAAGACAGACCTCATTACCTGTTATCCCGATTGCCGTCTTGTCGTTACAAAGGAAACGCTCACCACGGAAGGAATGATCAAGATCGCTTACGATCTGCTGAAAGACAAACTCAACATTGCCAAAATCACTTTCACGAGCGGTGTAAATGCAGCTTCTCAGGAATATAAACCTCAAGGAACTGTGGACCGCTGTCCTCTCTGCGGTATCGCGTTAGATGAGAACGGCGTATGCCCGAAGTGCGGTTACCGCAAATAGGACGATAACCTTTTGACAAGTAGCCTCTCCCAAGGGGTTAAAAAAATCTCAGCAGGGTTTCTCTCAGAAGGAAAACCTGCTGTTTCTCTTGCAGCCGGTTATTTCAAATCACGCGCAACAATATACACTTCTGCCGAAGAACTTCTGGAGGCCTCGGGCTTTCGCACGGAAACCTTTCTAAAAGTTTTTTTGCAAGCTTCAACGTACTGAGAATAGCCGCTCCCCTGAAACACCTTGCAAACAAAAGAACCGTTCTTCTTGAGGTTCTCTTTAGCGAAATCCAAGGCCAGTTCATTCAAGAGCAGGCAGCGGGCAGCGTCGGCCGCGGCAACACCGGACAAGTTCGGGGCCATATCGGAGAGAACGACGTCGACCTTCTCCCCTTCCAAGAGATCGGTTAGCTTGTCTGCGACTTCCTGCTCTCGGAAGTCGCCCTGCAGGAAATGGACACCTTCAATCGGCTCCATCGGCAGGATATCCATGGCGATAACTTTACCGTCGATTTTCCCGTCCTTATCGGTCAGACGCTCTTTAACAATTTGGGTCCAGGACCCGGGCGCAGCGCCTAAATCGACAACACTCATGCCGGGTTTGATGATTTTATCTTTATCATCAATCTCCATGAGCTTGTAAACCGAACGGGCTCGGTAACCTTCCTGAACACTTTTCTTAACAAAAGGATCGGTCAGGTGACGCTTAATCCACGCAGGATTAGAGCGAAGTTTCTTTTCAGATACCGGCATAGGCTTACACTTTCAAAAAATCAAATAAGGAGTTAATAATGTCACAATTAGTGCTCGATCGTAACGCTCGCCTCTTACTTCAGGCAAAAGCACATCACCTTGATCCGGTGGTTCTGCTCGGCGGAAACGGTCTTACAGAAGCCGTGATTAAGGAAGTGGACCGCGCCTTAACCGCTCACGGCTTGATCAAGGTCAAAGTCCCGAGCGACGACAGAGAAGAACGCACGGCCATTTTTGAAGAGCTGGCTGACAAACTCGGCGCCGCCAAGATTACCCAAATCGGAAAACTTTTAGTCTTGTTCCGTCCGATTCCTGAAAAAGAAGAAACCGAAGAAACCCCGAAGGTTAAGAAAGCTGCTCCGGCAGCCGCTCGCAAGACCGGCGCCAAAGCACGCAACAACCGCAAGCGCCTCACGGAAATGATTCAGAACAAGAACAAGGAAGCTAAGAGCCTTCCCTGGGCTAAAACCGTGAAGAAAGGCAAGACACCGAAGGGCCAAGTAAAAGCAGTGGGAGCCAAAGGCAAAACCCTGGGCTCCCGCTTAGCCAGCAAGAATAAAGGCATCTCCGAAGAGTAACTGCCTTTATCGATGCATCAATTAGATGTATTGGACCGAAATAATTTCGTATTCCGACAGGCCCCCCGGGGCCTGTACTTCCACCTCGTCCCCTTCCGACTTGCCGATTAAGGCACGAGCCATCGGGCTAGCCACGGAAATACGACCGAGTTTAGTGTCGCTTTCATCGTTGCCCACAATCTGAACCGTTTGACGATTGCCTGTCTCAACATCTTCAATCGTCACAGTGGCGCTGAACACAACTTTGCCGTTATCCGGAAGTGTGGACGGATCAATCACCTGGAACTGAGCAATTTTGCTCTCGAGCTCTAAAATTCGGCCTTCAATAAAGGCCTGAGACTCTCTGGCTGCATCATATTCGGCATTTTCAGAAAGGTCTCCCTTTTCACGTGCTTCGGCAATTGCCTGAACAACCGCAGGTCTATCCTGCGTTTTCAAACGCTGAAGCTCGTCTTTCAACATCTTTGCCCCGCGGGCAGTAATAGGTATAGGCATTTTCTAAAAATCTAAAGGCGGTCGTTGACCGCCTGTTTATTAACGAATGCGCTAATCATAGCGCATTCAGTTATGAGGTTTCTCTCATTGCTCCTGATGCGGGCCGAACTCCCGCTTTCTCCCAAGCAACGTTTCTTCCGTCGTTTATGCCAAAGAGGAAACTAAGACTGCCTTAATTGTATGAAGGCGGTTTCCGGCCTGCTGGAACACAATAGAAGCAGGAGACTCAAATACTTCTTCAGTCACCTCCACACCGCCCGCGAGTTCCGGGTGAGCCTTGATAACCGCTTCTCCGACCTTTGTCTCCGTGTTATGGTAGGCAGGCAGACAGTGCATAAATTTCACGTTCGGATTGCCGGAAGCTTCCATCAGTTTTTTATTGACTTGATAGGGCAGAAGCGCTTCGATACGTTCATCCCAAACTTCCTTTGGTTCTCCCATAGAGACCCAAATATCCGTATGGATGAAGTCCACCCCTTTTACCGCTGCTTCGGGATCTTCAGTAATCGTGATCCTTGCGCCCGAAGCCTTGGCGAATTCTCGGCACATGTCAATCAATTCCTGAGAGGGCCAATAAGCCTTTGGTGCTCCGATACGAACATCCATGCCCATTTTTGCGCCGACAAGTAGCAGAGAATTACCGGTGTTAAAGCGAGCATCTCCGAGATAAGCAAAAGAGATGTCTTTCCAGCGCTTTCCGCTGGCCTCTTTCATGGTAAGCAAGTCGCAGAGCATCTGGGTCGGATGCCATTCATCGGTCAGTCCGTTAAAAACAGGAACGCCCGCATACTCGGCGAGCTCTTCAACCGTTTCCTGCTTGAAGCCGCGAAATTCGATTGCGTCATACATGGAGCCCAAAACGCGAGCGGAGTCTTTAATACTTTCCTTATGACCAATCTGTGAAACAGCAGGATCAAAGAAAGTCGTATGTGCACCCTGATCATAGGCAGCCACTTCAAAGGCAGAACGAGTACGTGTAGAAGTTTTTTCAAAAATCAGCGCAATGCTTTTTCCGCGAAGCTGAGGACGTTCCGTACCTGCTCTTTTGGCCTTCTTAAGATCTTCGGCCAATGAAACCAAGTAATCAATCTCTTCGGGTGTGTGGTTCACAAGACTCAGTAAGGAACGATTTTTCAGATTAAAGGGCATATTTACTCCCGGTTAATTGCGCCTTCTTGAAAGAAAGCGCTCATAAGAATGAAATTAGTGCTGAAGGTGTTTGTGCAGCTCTTGCTGCGCATAAACCTCGGTATCCTGCATATGACGAATTCCTTCAATCACTGCCAAGGCATTTGCCATAGCCGTGTAGAAAGTCACGTGGTTAGCCAATGAGGCAATTCGAATGGCGGAAGCATCTGCGATTTCAGAGCGGCTTTCGGCTGCGACTGCAATCACCAATTGGATAGTGCCGTTTTTCAATTCGTCCACAATATTCGGGCGCCCCTCGGAAACCTTGTTCACCACATCGCATCGGTAGCCGGCTTCGCGGATGACTTTGGCCGTGCCGCGAGTAGCAACGAGCTGATAGCCTGCTTCCGTGAAGTTCTTAGCGAGCTGCGGCAGACGAGGCTTGTCTTCTTCCTTGACGGAAATAAAGACGCGCCCGGACTTAGGAATCGCAGAATCGGCACCTAATTGGCTCTTAAAGAGAGCTTCGCCGAAGCTGCGGCCGACACCCATGACTTCGCCGGTGGAACGCATTTCCGGTCCGAGAACCGGGTCAACGCCTAAGAACTTGGCAAACGGGAAGACGGCTTCCTTAACGCTGTAGTGGTCGAGTTCAACTTCTACCGGCTGCTTCTGCTCTTCCAGACTCTGGCCGACCATACAGCGGGCGGCGATCTTAGCGAGCTGCTGTCCGGTGGACTTGGAAACAAACGGAACGGTTCTGGAAGCGCGCGGATTGACTTCGAGCACGAAGATTTCCGGATGATCGGAGAAGGCGTGCTGAATCGCAAACTGAACGTTCATCAGACCGACAACGTTTAAGGCGCGAGCCATTTCGCGGGTCTGGCGCTTAACTTCTTCGACCAGGGCCGGATCAAGAGAATACGGAGGAATCGAGCAAGCGGAGTCACCGGAGTGAACGCCAGCCTGTTCGATATGCTGCATCACGCCGCCGATTCTGACTTCTTTACCGTCAGAGACGGCATCGACGTCCATTTCAACGGCGTCATCCAAGAAGCGATCCAGAAGAACCGGAGAATCGAAAGAAACTTTAATGGCTTCGCGCATGTAGCGTTCGAGTTCGCTTCTGTCGTGCACGATATCCATGGCGCGACCGCCAAGCACGTAGCTCGGACGAACAACTAGCGGATAACCGATTTCGTCAGCCAAACGAATGGCCTCTTCTTCGGTGCGAGCGGTTCTGTTAGGGGGCTGATGAAGTCCGAGATTCTGCAGCAAGTGCTGGAAGCGTTCACGGTCTTCGGCAGCGTCAATGGAATCCGGAGACGTACCGATAATGTTGACACCGTTGGCTTCCAGGGCGCGAGCGAGTTTAAGCGGTGTTTGGCCGCCATACTGAACAATGACGCCTTCGGGTTTTTCGACATCGATGATTTCGAGCACGTCTTCGAGCGTGACCGGTTCAAAGTACAGCCTGTCGCTCGTGTCGTAGTCGGTGGACACCGTTTCCGGGTTGCAGTTGACCATGATGGTTTCATAACCGTCTTCGCGGAGCGCCATAGAGGCATGAACGCAGCAATAATCAAACTCGATACCCTGACCGATACGGTTGGGGCCACCGCCCAGAATCATGATCTTGCGGCGATCAGAAGGATTAACTTCAGATTCTTCCTCGTAGGTCGAATACATGTAAGCGGTATCCGTCGGGAATTCGCCTGCGCAGGTATCCACGCGTTTGTAGACCGGACGAATTCCGAGTTCGTGACGACGAGCACGAACCTGGTCTTCCTTGACCTTCAGAAGCTTAGCAATGCGACGATCGGAGAAGCCTTTCTTCTTGAGGAAAAGCATTTCTTCCTTAGAGAGCTCAGGCAGGCTGTATTCCTTGAGACGGTTCTCAATATCGACAAGCTCTTTAACCTGAACCAAGAACCAAGGATCAATCCTGGTGGCGCGATGAGCTTCTTTGACGGTGTAGCCCAAACGGAAAGCGTCGGCCAAGTACCAAAGACGGTCGGGGCCCGGTTCACTGATCTCGTGGTGGATCGTAGCGCGATCAGTCGAGATTTCGTTTAAGCCGTCTTTACCGGTTTCCAAACCGCGAAGTGCTTTCTGAAGTGCTTCCTGAAAGGTACGGCCAATGGCCATCACTTCGCCAACTGACTTCATCTGTGTGGTCAGGCGCTTATCGGCTTTGGGGAATTTCTCGAAAGCAAAGCGCGGTGTCTTGACCACAACATAGTCGATGGTCGGTTCGAAAGATGCTGGAGTACGGCCGCCCGTGATTTCGTTTTTGAGTTCGTCGAGCGTATAGCCCACGGCCAGCTTGGCTGCTACTTTGGCGATCGGGAAGCCCGTTGCCTTAGAGGCCAGAGCGGAAGAGCGGGAAACACGCGGGTTCATCTCAATGACGACGAGACGACCGTCTTTCGGGTTCACAGCGAACTGAACGTTGGAGCCGCCGGTGTCGACACCGATCTCTCGCAGAATGGCGATAGAGGCGTCACGCATGATCTGATATTCCTTATCAGTCAGCGTCTGAGCCGGCGCCACGGTGATGGAGTCGCCGGTGTGGACACCCATAGGGTCGAAGTTTTCGATGGAGCAAACGATGATGCAGTTGTCTTTGCTGTCGCGGACAACTTCCATTTCGTATTCTTTCCAGCCGAGCAAGGACTCTTCAATCAAGAGTTCGTGTGTCGGGGAGAGTTCAAGGCCGCGGGTACAAATCTGGATGAATTCTTCCATGTTGTACGCAATACCGCCGCCGGAGCCGCCGAGCGTAAAACTCGGCCGAATAATTGCCGGGAAGCCGATCTTAGCCTGGACTTTTAAAGCGTCGTCTAAAGAGTAAGCAATACCGGAGCGAGCGCTGCTCAGTCCGATCTTGTCCATTGCTTCTTTGAATTTCAGACGGTCTTCGGCTTTTTCAATCGCTTCGGGAGAAGCGCCGATCAGCTCGATATTGTATTTTTCGAGCACGCCGCTCTTTGCGAGTTCCATGGCGCAGTTAAGCGCCGTCTGGCCGCCCATAGTCGGGAGGATGGCATCCGGTCTTTCTTTTGCAATAATGCGTTCGACCACTTCTTTGGTGATCGGTTCAATATAAGTTACGTCCGCAGTCTGCGGGTCGGTCATGATGGTCGCCGGATTGCTGTTAACCAAAATAACCTTATAGCCTTCCTCACGGAGAGCTTTACAGGCCTGTGCACCGGAGTAATCGAACTCACAGGCTTGTCCGATGACAATCGGACCGGCTCCGATAATCAGAACCGATTTAATGTCAGTGCGCTTAGGCATGATTTCTTATTCCTTGGATGGATTGGGTTCAGCCATACCAGCTTCGATTAACTCGATGAGGATGTGAATGACTTTGATGTGCAGTTCCTGAACGCGGTCGGCAAAACGACCGGCAGGCGTGATGATGACCACATCCGCAAGTTCGCAAATCGGAGTATTCGGTTTGCCGGTGAGAGCAACGACTTTTATTCCTTTCGCTTTCGCCGCTTGAGCTGCTTTGACGACGTTTTTACTCGTTCCGCTCGTTGTAATACCGAGCAGAACGTCTCCTTCTCTGCCTATGCCTTCTACAAAACGAGAAAAGACATCTTCGTATCCATAATCGTTAGAAACGCAGGACATATGAGAGGGATCTGCCAGTGACATTGCCGCATAAGCGGGACGATCTTGTCTGAAACGACCGGAGAGTTCTTCGGCAAAATGCATTGCGTCGCACAAAGAGCCTCCGTTGCCGCAGGACATAACCTTACCGCCCTGCTGCATGGAGGCAACCATGAGGTCGGCCGCTTTGACTACTTTTCCAAGCATTTCTTCATTGGAAAGCAGGTTCTCTAAACCGCTGCGGGCCTCTTGGAGCGCTGCTCTAACTGTCTGAACTTTATCTGTCATAAAGACTCTTTGTACTTCTGAATATTTGCAATGAAACGGTCAAACAGCGGCTGAATGTCGTGCGGACCGGGGCTGGCTTCCGGATGTCCCTGGAAGCAGAAAACCGGAGCGTCCTTTAATTCGAAGCCCTGGAGAGAACCGTCAAACAAGGACTTGTGCGTGACCTGTACGTTCTCAGGAAGACTCGCTTCGTCCACCATAAAGCCGTGATTCTGGCTCGTGATGTAAACACGTTTCGTTGCTAAATCGACCACAGGGTGGTTGGCACCATGATGACCGAATTTCATCTTGAGGGTCTTTCCGCCGACGGCCAAACCCAGAATCTGATGACCTAAACAAATGCCGAAGAGCGGAATCTTGGCAGCAATCGCTTTCTGCGCAACCTCAATTGCGTAGTCACAGGGCTCAGGGTCTCCGGGACCGTTAGAAAGAAAGATGCCGTCCGGATGCAGCGCCATAGCTTCTTCAAAAGTCGTACGAGCCGGCACTACATGAACATGAATACCGCGGTCAGCCATTAAACGAAGGATGTTTTCTTTTACGCCGAAATCCCAAGCGACCACGCTGTAGGGATAGTCTTCGGGTTGGAAGGACCCCGGGCGCCCTAGACCGTTGTCCATGCGCCAAGTACCTTCGCCCCATTCGTAGCGGTAAGTCGTGCTGACTTTAGAAGCCAGTTCCTGGCCAACCATTCGAGGTGCTTCTGCTGCCGTTTTGGCAGCAACCGCAATTTCATTATCTGTGAGTTTGCCCTCAGCAGCAGCCACGATGCAGCCGGTTTGTGCGCCGGTCGTACGAAGGATTCGAGTGAGACGTCGGGTATCCACTTCAGCGATAGCCACGATACCGTTTTGTTTGAGATATTCCGTCAGACTTCGCTGGCCTCGCCAATTGGAGACCACCGGAGACTCGCTGCGGATCACGAGGCCTGCAACGTGAACATCGGAAGATTCCACATCGTCTTGGTTTACGCCGACATTACCGATGTGTGGATAAGTAAGAGTAACGATTTGTCCTGTATAGGAAGGATCCGTGAGGATCTCTTGATAGCCCGTCATTGCCGTATTAAAAACGACTTCGCCCACGGCCATGCCGGAAACGCCGATAGACCGGCCTTTAAAAACAGCTCCGTCCGCAAGCACTAATGCTGCTTCAGGTCGGGCGTCATTAATTAGATGATTATGCACTATGACTCCGTATCGCCATCGAGACGCCGTTTCGGTCCCGATCGCAGTTAGAAAAAAGCTCGATTCAAGTTGTGTTTGAGACCGAGCGAAATTGATTATATCAACGGGTATTTGGCGGACTTGAAAGATGAAATACTGTTTTTAGCTATAGAGGAAAGTTCTTAGACGGCGATTATTTAAGTTTGTTTTTAGGAGAGTTTTCTATAATTTCTGAGACAGTTTGAAAGGTCAAAAAATTAAGCCGGAACAATCATCATTCCGGCCTTTGAACCCAAACCCGAGGAAATTTGCCGTCAAGACCTCCAGTTGAGGGCTTTGAGGCAGTTTGAAATGCGGGTTCTAATTACTACAAATTTTTGCTTTTCAATTTTGTCTTGAAACTTTGGCACACTCGGCGGAATGCCGAGTGTGTTAGAGCCGAGAGGCAATAGCTAGAACTTACATCTCAGCCCAAGCATCACTTCGATTTCCTTCGTGTAATGCTTGCCGTTTTCCCGTTCGAGCTGACCATAAAGGCTGACCTTCTTGTTCGGATTCGCTTCGAAGCCAAGACCATAATAGCCGCTTGTTCCCTTCAGTTCATCCTTAAATTGAACCGAATTGGCATACAACTTCTGCTTGCCTGCAAACTGTTGTTTGACGCCGCCCTTTACAAAGACCTGAGCCTTGGTGTTGCCTTCAGCATCTTTGAAGTCTTTACCGGCGACGAGGCCCAAGCGGCCAACCCAGCTGTTGAAGTCACCTTGTTCGACTTTCATACCGTTGGACATAGAGAAGTCTTTACCCTTGATCCAGTAGTAAGCCAACTGAGCCTGGGGCTCGACGAAGAAGTCCTTAGTCAAACCGAACTTCTTGCCGACTTCGGCAGATAAACCGAGACCGAAGTTATTGACCTTACCGCTTACACCTCTTCCATCCAACATTGAAGTTGTGATCTTCTGTTGGTAGAGGTCGAAGGGGCAACGGTATCGGTGTAAATGCCACGGCAGAGCTGAAATTCTTCTTTTCTCCCGAATGTGAACAATCTATTCGCTTTTTACAGATATTCGGGTTTTACAATAGAAAAATTTGACCCAAGTTATAAAAAGACATGACTCAGCTTGATCAATTAGCTTCCCTGACGACCATTGTGGCTGATACTGGGGATATCGCGTCTATCGCAAAAATCCAACCACAAGACGCAACAACCAATCCTTCTCTTATCCTGAAAGCTTCCAAAGATCCTGCCTATCGGGCTTTCTTAACGGAAGCAGTTGAAAATTCCGTTTCCTTAGAAGACGCCGCTGATCGCGTTCTTGTGAACTTCGGCGCAGAGATCCTTAAATACGTCAAAGGCCGTGTATCTACCGAAGTCGACGCTCGCCTGTCCTTTGATGTTGAAAAGACAATCGTCAAAGCTCGCCGTTTAATCGAGCTCTATCAAGAAAAAGGCATTGATAAAGAACGTGTCTTGATTAAGATCGCTGCAACATGGGAAGGCGTCCAAGCCGCTCGCGTACTGGAAAAAGAAGGTATCCACTGCAACCTGACGCTTATCTTCTCCGTTGCTCAGGCAGAAATCGCTGCCAATGCCGGTGTCACTTTGATCTCGCCTTTCGTCGGCAGAATCTACGACTGGTTCAAGAAAAAAGCCGGCGCCGATTGGAATGAAGAAGCAAACGCCGGAGAAAACGACCCTGGCGTTCAGTCTGTGAGAAAAATCTTCGAGCGCCTCAAAGGTTTGGGCGCCAAAACTCAGATCATGGGCGCTAGTTTCCGCAACAAAGGCCAGATCGTGGCGCTTGCCGGCTGCGACCTGCTAACCATTTCTCCTAAACTGATCGAAGAGCTCTCAAACTCCGAAGAGAAATTCGAAAAAAAACTCGACGTTGCTAAGGTGAGCCCAATTCGTGCTGAACCTTTAACGGAAGCTCAATGGAGATTCGCAATGTGCGAAGACGAAATGGCATCTTATAAATTAGACGAAGGCATCAGAGCATTTGTTAAAGATACGCTCACACTCAAGGAGACACTGCGACAAATGCGTACTGAGACAGGTAAGATTTGGCCGCAGGATTAATTGCAAAATCTATTTTTAAAAGAGTCTTTCAATGACAAACCAATCTTTTAAACCGAGAAATGCAGGCTCGCTCTTTTTGGTCTCCGCCCCGAGCGGCGCCGGAAAATCTTCGCTGGTCAATGCACTCCTTGCAAAAATTCCGGGTATCGCACTCTCCATTTCTACGACGACCCGCGCCCCTCGTCCGGGTGAAGTTAACGGACGCGAATATCATTTCACAACGGTCGAGGAGTTTCTCGCCGCCCGCGAAAGAGGTGAGTTTTTAGAATCTGCAGAAGTTCATGGAAATTTCTACGGCACTTCCAAAAAGTGGATTGAGGACACAATGGCCAAAGGAGGCGACGTCCTTCTTGAAATTGACTGGCAGGGAGCCCGTCAGGTGAGAGAACATTTCCCCGAAGCTGTAAGCATTTTTATCCTGCCTCCTTCTATCCAAGCCTTGGAAGACAGGCTTCATAAGCGCGGACAGGATTCCGAACAGACCATTACGAGACGTCTTTTGGGCGCCGGCGCCGAAATGGCTCATGCAAGTGAATTTGACTTCGTTATAATTAATTCAGTTTTTGAAAATGCGCTCGATGAATTCTGCGCAATCGTGACCGCAAGCCGTCTCCGTTTTGATAAACAGGCGGCTCGTTGTCGTGATATTTTTATTCAGCTCGGAATCCCGAACTGAATTTGATAGGTTAGATCAATGGCACGTATTACAGTTGAAGATTGTTTAAAAAAGATCCCGAACCGTTTCCAGATGGTTCTCGTAGCATCTGTCCGCGCTCGTCAGCTTTCTCAGGGTCATACTCCTAAGATTGAGTGTAAGGATAAGGCGACTGTTGCCGCACTCCGTGAAATTGCTGAGGGCGTCACAGGCTTAGAAATGCTCAACGGTATAAGATAATAGAAGTTATCTGCACAGTCGGGGTTCGGCTCGCAGCCGAACCCCGTTTTGTTTTTTGGTGAAGCGCAGAAGAAAACACGAAAAATAAAACCTCAGCTAGGAGAGCAACCATGGCCCCGAATACCGCAACTGCAGGAAAAAGCTACGCACAAAAAGCCGCAGACTTGTTCATGACAGCCGTCGGCATGAAATCGGCGACTAAACCGGAGCCCAAGGAGGATGCCTTCGCAGAGGAAAAACTCAACCCTGTCGCGTCTGCCAATCTGCTTGCCGAACGTTGCCGTCAATACCTCTCTAATAGCGACGTTCAGAAAATTCGTGAAGCATTCCGATATGCTGACCAAGCGCATTTAGGTCAATTCCGTAATTCCGGTGCTCCCTACATTACTCATCCGATCGCAGTTGCAGAAATCCTTGCCTCCTGGCACATGGATGCCGAAACCATTGAGGCCGGTCTCATGCACGATGTCTTAGAAGACACGGGCATTACCAAGATCGAAATGAGCGAAAAATTCGGAGTGAAAGTTGCTGAGCTTGTCGACGGCGTCTCAAAGCTGGACAAGCTCAAATTTTCTTCGAATGAAGAGGCTCAGGCGGAAAGCTTTCACAAGATGCTGCTCGCGATGTCCCGCGATGTTCGTGTCATCCTAATTAAGCTTGCCGACCGTCTTCATAACATGCGCACATTGGGCGCGGTTAAGCAGCATAAAAAATTCCGTATTGCTAAAGAGACCATGGATATCTACGCTCCGATTGCGAGCCGCCTTGGTCTCTTTTCTGTTTATAGAGAGCTCTCCGACATGAGCTTCTCTTACATGTACCCGATTCGCTATCGTGTTCTTGAAAAGAAAGTAGCTGAATCCCGTATGCGCAAAAAGAACGCTCTGGATCAGATTTATCACGAAACGTCGGATCGTCTGGCTGCTCGTAAAATCCGCGGCGACGTACAAGGTAAAAACAAATCCCTTTGGCGCATCTACTCCAAAATGAAGGAACGCAAGATCCGCTTTAGCGAAGTGCTGGACGTGCACAGCTTCCGCGTTTTAGTTCCGACAAGGGACGACTGCTACCGCGCCTTAGGCGTGATTCATGAACTCTATAAACCAGTTCCGGGACGTTTCAAAGATTTCGTTGCGATCCCGAAGGCTAACGGTTACCAGAGCCTGCATACCACCGTCATCGGACCTGGCGGTCTCATGGTCGAATTCCAGATTCGCACGGAAGAAATGCATCACATCTGTGAAGACGGTATTACAGCGCACTGGCTTTACCGCGACCGCAACACGTCCGACCAGCTGCAGCGCAATACGATGGACTGGCTCAACGGGTTGCTGGAAATTCAAAAGCAGAGCGGAACATCCTTGGAATTCATGGAAAATATCAAAGTCGATATTTTCCCCGAT
This sequence comes from Parasutterella excrementihominis YIT 11859, assembly GCF_000205025.1. Taxonomy (GTDB): domain Bacteria; phylum Pseudomonadota; class Gammaproteobacteria; order Burkholderiales; family Burkholderiaceae_F; genus Parasutterella; species Parasutterella excrementihominis. Next base: position 84,202 of record NZ_GL883677.1, read on the forward strand.
CGAGTTTACGTCTTCTCTCCGCGAGGCAGAATTATCCAGCTGCCTAAAGGGTCAACAGCAGTTGATTTCGCTTATCAAATTCATACTGACCTCGGCAATTGCACAATCGGCTGTGAAATTAATGGCGAAACGGCGCCCCTTACTCGTGAACTCAAGAACGGCGAAATGATTAACATCATCAAGGGCGACAAACCCACGCCTAATCCTTCTTGGCTCTCCAGTGTTCGAACCGGTAAGGCAAGAGCTGAAATCCGCCAATATATGCGCTCCCTTTCTGAAGAAGGCAAAATCGAACTGGGATCCAAACTCTTGGAGAGATCTTCCAAGTCTCATCACTTACCCTATTCAAAAGTCACCAATGAGGATTGGACCCGCGTCTGCAAGGCGAACGGTTTCACAGATAAGAATGCTTTGCTTGATGCAATCGGCTCGGGACAGAAGGACTCCCTCCTGCTTCTTCATCAATTGACCGCCCCCTACACATTGAAAGGGAACGAAACAGCGACTACTGTCCAACAGAGCCAAGAACCTGTCTTAGCACTCAAAGGCCAAATCTGCAAGCTTGCGCCCTGCTGCACACCGGCAATGGATGATGTCATCATCGGACATTACATCGCCGGTACCAATACCCTTCATGTTCATCGCAAGGACTGCAGTCACGTTCAGCGTGGAATGAGGACCGACCCTGAAAATTGGCGCGATCTGCAATGGAACAGCCAATATAAAGGCGGCTATCCGGTTAAGTTAGACATTGAATTGACCAATACCCATGCCACGCTTGAAAGATTGACCAGCATGATTGCTCAGCAGCATTCGAGCGTCACGGGCTTTGCCATGAGCCAGCAAAACAGCGTGGATAAGGTCGAGCTCACAATCTTAGTGGGCGACACGAAACATCTGCAGAAGATCATCAACGCCATTCGTACGATTGATACCGTTCGACTCGTCAGCCGTCATTTAGAAAGTACGCCGGCGATGAAGCCCGTTGACGTCGAAATCGACGAATAGTTTCCTTACGGTTTCAACGACAAAACCCGAGCAATTGCCCGGGTTTTGCCGTCTCTGAAAAGGCTATCGCCTTCTTAACCTATCGGTTTAGTACTGATCGAAGATCTTCTGGATTTCTTTCGGATCCTTAGTCTGAGTCAGGGCCAGCATCAAAAGAACGCGAGCTTTCTGAGGATTCAGAGAACCGGACGAAACAAAACCGTACTTAGCGTCATCGACTTCCGCGTCTTTGGTTGTAGAACCGGTCGGCACACGAGAGGAGCGAACGATCGCAATGCCGTCTTTAGCTGCCCTCTCGATGATCGGGAATGTTGACTTATGAAGGTTGCCGTTGCCAACGCCGGCGGTGACGATACCGTCGTATTTGGCATCAACTAAGGCTTGAGCCTGAATTCCTTCAACACCTGCGTGCTGATAGACCACACCGACCTTCGGCAGCTTGTCTAAACCGTCGACCTTGAACTGAGTCTGAGTCGTGTGTTTGGTCACTGGTGTTGCATCCCACAGAACCTTGCCGTTATGGATCGTTGCCAGCTGACCAGCGTTCGGGCTCTGGAAAGTTTCAACGCCTGTTGTGTTTGTCTTCGTGACGTCACGTGCACCGAGAACACGGTCATTCATCACAACCATAACACCTTTGCCGGCAGCGGAAGGATCACCGGCGACAGCAACGGCATTGTAGAGGTTAGCAGGACCGTCAGCAGAAAGTGCATTCGACGGGCGCATAGCACCTACCAGAACGATCGGTTTGTTGCACTTAGCCGTGAGGTTCAGGAAGTAAGCGGTTTCTTCCATCGTGTCGGTCCCGTGTGTAATCACAAAACCGTCTTTCTTGCCGCACTCAGCATTGATCTTCTTAGCAAGCGTCAGCCAAACAGCATCGCTCATATCCTGAGAGCCAATCTGTGCAACTTGATCGCTAGTGACATTGGCGATGTTTGCAAGTTCAGGGACTGCCTGCACTAATTTGTCGACACCGACCTTGGCAGCAGAGTAATTGGTTTTATCAGACGCCGCGGATTGTCCGGCAATCGTACCGCCAGTCGCGTAAACAGCAACGTTCGGCAGAGCGGCAAAAGCGGCACCGCATACTGCGGCAAGAACAGTTCCTAAAACAGCCTTACGAATCATTCTTCTCCTCCTCGAATTAAGAAAGCAAACATCACAAAGTGGTCTTGATGCTTGCTTTTGAATGATTCGGAGATTCTATTAACCACGTTTCTAACTAAAAATCGCTTGTTTGTGGTCATTGACTTTTCAGAAACTCAATTTATTTGCACCTAAATTTCTAACTATCCTTATAAATCAATCAACTATCTAATTTATTAAAACTTTATCTTCACCCAAACATTGAAAACTCATTTATTAATTGTCGTGGTTTCCACTAATGAATACGGATGATGGGTAACATGAATTTTCTATGCCGTAAATTTCGACTCGCAAGAGATTGTTGCTCATGAAGAACAGACTCAAGAAAATTGTTTCAAATCTTTTCTTTCCGGCGACAGCTACAAAAATGGGCGCCGAAGCACCCAATAGTCAGAAATTTTGGTTTTAAAGCTTTTCGCTCCTGCCGCCCTTCGGCTGCCACTTCATGAAATGGTGTTCAGCCAGAGACACCATCCAGTCCAGGACCAGTGCAAACGCAGTCAGAACCAAAATACCGGCCATAACCGTGTTGATATCAAACGTACTTTCAGCCTGCAGAATCAGGTAACCGACACCGCTTGCGGAACCTAAGTATTCGCCGACGACCGCACCGACGAAGGCCATACCGACGGAAGAATGCAGCGAAGAAAACACCCAGCTCATCGCGCTCGGAAGATAAACAAATCGGAGCAGCTGAGTTTTATTGGCGCCGAGCATGCGAGCACTCGCCAGCACATTCGGGCTAACCTCTCGAACGCCTTGATAGACGTTGAAGAACACGATGAAAAAGACCAGCGTGATACCGAGGGCAACTTTAGAGCCGATGCCAAGACCGAACCAAACACCGAAAATCGGAGCCAGGATCACGCGAGGCATGGAGTTCAAACCCTTGATATAAGGATCTGCAATCGCCGCAGCTGTCGGAGCAAGTGCGAGCCAAAGGCCGACGAGAAGACCGGCAGCAGTACCAAAAATAAACGCAAGAACAGTTTCCGTCAGCGTAACGGCAAGGTTGGGATAGATTTCTAAGTTAACAGCAAACCAGTCCCAAATAACCTTTCCGATCTGAACCGGTTCACCGAAAAAGAAGGCGGCCTGGTTCTCATCCTGAAACATGAACGGAGGAATGAGGCCGGGCTTCGTCATCAGCCACCAGAATAAGAAAATTGCAACGAGCAGAAGGAGCTGGCAGGTGACTAACTTGGTTTTTGACTGAAGAATAGGTGTGCTTCCTTTTTTCATTTTATTTCACCCGATTTCTCTGGTTCTCATAGCCCTTGAGCACCTCTTCGCGAAGGTCGGCCCAAATGGCGTTGTGCAGTTCAATGAAGCGCGGTGTGACACGGACTTCGGCCACGTCACGCGGACGAGCGATGTCGATATAGAACTCACCGATCGGATGAGAACCCGGGCCGGCGGAGAAAACCACCACGCGGTCGGAAATCGAAATAGCTTCGTCTAAGTCGTGCGTAATAAAGAGCACGGCCTTTTTCTTCTGCGACCACAGAGCCAGCACTTCGTTTTCCATCAGCTGGCGGGTCTGAATATCCAAAGCGGAGAACGGCTCGTCCATCAGAATGATATCCGGATCCATGATCAGCGTCTGAGCCAGAGCAACACGCTTTCTCATACCGCCGGAGAGTTCATGCGGATAACGGTCTTCAAAACCGCTCAAACCCACGCGCGAGAGCCAATGACGGGCTTGTTCATGGCGTTCTTTCTCAGGAACGCCCTTAAACTGCAGACCTGCAGAAACGTTATCAATAGCCGTTCTCCAGGGCATCAATGCCTCGGCCTGGAACATGTAGCCGGCTCGCTTATTTAAACCGACAAGCTCCTCTCCGAAAACCTTGACGGTTCCTTTTGACGGCGTTAAAAGTCCCGCTGCCATATTAAGTACGGTCGATTTACCGCATCCTGTCGGACCGACGACGCTGACAAACTCACCGTCTCCGATTGTTAAATTCACATCTCTAACGGCCGTGTAGTGTTTATTGTCATCGCTGACAAAACTGCACGTCACATCGTCAAATTCCACTGCTGGCTGATTCATCTTGAATGCTGTGTATTCGTTGTTATTCGGTTTCTCTTGGGCGGAGCGCCTAGGCTCCGCCTCTTATTTTATTTATTTAGCCGGATATTTCTTTAAGGCTTCATCAACAAATTTATTGGTATAAACCTTGGTTAAATCAATCTTGGCAGGGTCGATCTTATCGTTCACGGTCTGAAGGGCGCCTAGAGAAATCTTGGCGCAGCCGTCCGGGAAGCGTCCGTCCGGAGACAGAGCGTCACGGTTGCCTTCGAAACCGGCAAGATAAATGTCACGGTTGCCCATTAAGTAGGAAGCCGGAACAACCTTGGCAACTTCTTCCGGAGTGGCCTTGGAGAGCCATTCGTCAGCACGGACGATGGCGTTGGTCAGAGCCTGAACAGTCTGGGGATTCTTTTCGATGAAAGAAACCGGTGCGTAGAGGCAGCCGGCAGGCATCGTGCCGCCGAAGAAGCTTTCGGATTCTTTAACTTTACGGGTGTCGGCAACGAGCTTGGCGTCACCGTTCTTCAGAAGAATCGTGATAACCGGATCAAGGTTAATTAAGGCATCAATCTGGCCGCTTCTGATGGCAGAAACTGCGCCGGAAGAAGAACCGACACCGATGAAAGCAACGTCCTTAGGTCCGAGGCCGCCCTTCTTGAGGATGAAGTTGGCAACCATCTGAGAAGAAGAGCCCGGAGCGGTTACACCGACTTTCTTGCCCTTCAGATCGCTCAGCTGTTTGTAGTCTTTCATTGTCTTGTTGGAGACAACGAGAGCCAGCTGAGGCGCACGGCCCTGCAGAACAAAGGCGGTCATGGGCTGCTTTTTAGCCTGCATGGAGATGGTATGTTCAAAGGCTCCGGAGACAACGTCTGCACTGCCGCCCACAACTGCTTGAAGCGAACGGGAGCCGCCCTGGAAGTCAACAATCTTGACATTCAGACCTTCGTCTTTGAAGTAGCCGAGCTGTTCAGCGATAGAAAGAGGCAGATAGTAGTAAAGACTCTTACCGCCCACGGCAATCGTCACGTCTTTCTTTTCCGGTGCTTGCTGAGCAAAGGACATCGGCCCGAAAGTCATAGCTGCAGCAGCACAGGCAGCTGCGATGACGGTACGGCGTGTGAATTTATTCATTTTTATTCCCCAATAATAAAAAAGGCCCGCTTGGCGGACCGTCTTTGAACTACGAATTTAGTTGATAAGAAACGATATATACAAAAACAGTCCTAGCCGACATTAAGGCGCAATCGCAGCAAGCCCAAAGCCAAGCTAAGACCGTTAAGAGAAAGGACGCAAACAGCCGCAAACCCCGGGATTGCCGGAGTGTTGTTTCGGTTGCCTGTTGTATTCGTCACTTTTCTTCCGTTTGTAAAATTGAGTTACAGATAAAGAATACCGCCTAAATCTCGTTTGTGCGGAAATCTAACTAAGTAATAACACTTAGAAGAAAAATTTTTGCTCGAATCGAAAAGAAAGCGTTTTAGTCGCTTTCACGAACACGTCTATTGAGCATTGCCTGCGCCACGGTGTTGACATCCGTGTATTCAATTTCGGCTCCGGCAGGAACGCCTCTTGCAATGCGCGTGAGTTTTAATTGGGGATAGTGTTTGGAGAGAAGTTCCGAGACGGCAAAGGCAGTGGCCTCTCCTTCTGCGGTGAAAGAAGTTGCAATGATAACTTCTTTGACTTCGGGTTCACCGGCTCGTTCCAACAGCTTGTCCAAGCCGATTTCGTGGGGTCCGACGCCGTTTAACGGGGACAGGCGTCCCATCAGAATAAAGTAGCGGCCGTGATAAGAAAGGCTCTGCTCAATCACCATCAAATCAGCAACGCTCTCAACAATACAAAGCAGAGAGTCATCGCGGTTATGAGAAGAGCAGTAGCTGCACAGCTCGCCGTCGGTCAGATTGTTGCAGCGGGCACAGCGATGCACCGTCTTAGTGGCCTTTAAGAGGGCCTCTCCGAGACGGTTCGCATCACTTCTGTCGCCGTTTAGCAGCTGATAAGCAATGCGCTGAGCAGCTCTCGGACCGACTCCGGGAAGCTTCTTCAGCGCATCTATCAGTTCGGCAATTGCTCCGATTTGTTCCATTGAATTAGAACGGGAGTTTCATACCACCGGTTGCCTTGCTGATCTTGGCATTGGTTTCGGCTTCGACCTTCTTGGAAGCATCGTTGATTGCCGTCAGAAGGAGGTCTTCGAGCATTTCGCGGTCAGCATCGGCACCGACAAGGCTGTCGTCGATCATGACGCGGCGGCAGACGTTCTTGCAGGTCATCGTAACTTTAACCATACCGTTGCCGGCTTCACCGGTGACTTCAATAGTTTCGAGCTCTTTCTGGGCTTTCTGAATGTTCATCTGCATCATCTGAGCCTGTTTCATCATCTGGCCCATCTGACCCATTCCGCCAAATCCTTTCATTTTGATTCCTCTTAAATTTAAATTGTTCTAACTTTGCCTTCTTTATCTAAAAGGTCCAAGTCTTCTGCCTTCGGCTCGACGTTAAAGACCTTCATGAAAGAAAGAATTCTTTTGTCTTTCTTCAGCTCGGAGAGCTTTTTCTGCTTTTCTGCTAAAAATCTCTGAGCGTAAAGCGTACGAAGATTCTGGTATTTCGAGGGTGCCGTCGTCACTGTGACGAGGACATCGCTCCCAAGAACCTTCTTTAGTTCGGCCGCAAGTTTAGCAACCATATCGTGCGCTGTCAGTTTTTCCAAATCCACGGTGAGCTTCATATTCTGACCGTCGAAACTCTCCAGCTCGGCGCTGGTCACTAACGGCTGAGACGCCGGATCCAAATGAATCTTTTCTGCGGCTTCAAGCCACGCGTTCATCTGAACGGGTTCAGCGGGAATATATTCCTTCTGCTTTTCCTGAGGAGCGGGCGGGAGCACGGAGACCCCGGCTTCTTCTGAATATTCTTCGGGCCAAGCCGGAGGCGCCATCCAATCGAGGTCATCGGGGGGGACGCTGTCAGTCTCCGGAACCCACGGCGCATCGTCATCCGGCATGTCGATCGAAGGGATAGCAGGAGCGGCTGCTATTTCCGGAGGAAAAGGCTCAGCTTCCGGCGCCTTCGGCTGAGGGTTGACTTCTTTTGCCGCCGGAGCCGCTGCTGCCGGTTTTGACTTTTCGGCCGCTTTCTTCTTTAAGTTGGGAACTGCGGACTCCGAACCTTGAGGAACGAAGACGGGTTTGCCTGTCGCAATACTGTGATCCCAGGGAATGCCTTCCAGCTCCTGTGTGGATAAAACCGGTTTTGCAGAAGCCGCCGGAGCTTCAGGAGCTTTCGGCTGAGTATCTACTGACTGAGCTTTTTGCTGCGCCGGCAGCTCAGTCTTAGCCGGCTCAGTTTTTGGGAGGGCTGGTGCCTCTTCTTTATGCGTTACAGCAGCAGGCAGGCTTTTCGGCATCTTTCCTTCTAAAGGAGCAAACGCCAGCATGCGCAGAAGCGCCATTGTGAAACCTGCATACTCATCGGGTGCCAGCGCCATATCGTTGCGTCCATGAATCGCAATCTGATAAAAGAGCTGGACTTCGTCCGGAGAAAACACGCTCGCCAATTGACGGAGTTCGGGCGCGTCAGGTTCTTCATCGGTCAGAATTTCCGGCAGCTGCTGCGCCATCGCAATGCGGTGCAGCAGAACGGCCAAATCCTTCATCGCCTGCGTATAAGACAAGCTGCGGGCACCGATTTCGTCGGCCACCTTCATGATCTCTTTCGGCTCATGGTTGGCCAAGGCGCCGAGCAAACGAATCAGTGTCGTCGAGTCAATCGTACCGAGCATCTCGCGCACTGACTCCAATGTAACATTACCTGCACTGTAGGCGATTGCCTGGTCCAGGAGGGAAAGTCCGTCGCGCATGGAGCCTCTCGCTCCCGAAGCAAGCATTCTAAGAGCCGGCTTCTCAAAAGAAATTTGTTCTTTCTCTAGAAGCTCTGCCATATGGGAGGAAATAAGCTGAGGAGACAAACTCTTCAGATTGAACTGCAAACAACGAGAAAGAACCGTAACCGGCACCTTTTGAGGATCCGTTGTGGCCAAAATAAATTTGACGTATTCGGGCGGTTCCTCCAAAGTCTTAAGCATGGCGTTAAATGCCGCGGAAGTCAGCTGGTGAACTTCGTCGATCATGTAGACCTTAAAGCGGGCATTCGTCGGAACATATTTGGCTCTTTCCAAAAGCGAAACCATGTCGTCAATACCGCGGGTCGAAGCCGCGTCCATTTCGATGTAATCTACGAAACGATCTTCATCAATCGCGCGACAAGCCTCGCACACTCCGCAAGGCTCTGCTGTGATGCCGCCTTTCCCGTCCGGCCCGACACAGTTTAGGCATTTAGCAAGAATTCTGGAGATTGTGGTTTTTCCAACTCCTCGCGTGCCGGTAAAAAGATAGGCGTGGTGCAGCCGATTTTCCGTCAGAGCATGCGTCAGAGCTCGAACAACGTGATCCTGTCCGAGCAAAGAAGAAAAATCATGAGGCCGCCACTTGCGTGCCAAAACTTGGTATGACATTAGGCTATTCCGAAATATGTTGTTCAGCCGATTATGCGGAGAGCTGTTCTCCCGTTATCGAGCTTTTAAGCATGAGGATAATCCTATCTCAATTCTGCTCGGATTGTCCTATTCGTCATCGAGTTAGGAAATACTTCTTTACGTCAAAGAAGTCGGCCAAACACTCTCCGATTCATCCGGACCTTTGAGCTAAGCCGTAAGAGGCTGTAGATATAATACAGGGCGCCGCTATGGGCGCCCTTCTACTTTTTAAACTCTTTATTTTGCAAGTGCTTTTTGAGCAAATTGCTCAAGTTTTTCACCGGTCAGACGGCAAATACGCCATTCCTGCATAACAGTAGCGCCGATGCTTTCATAGAAATCAATTGCCGGCTGATTCCAATCCAGAACAGACCACTCAAATCGGCCGCATCCGTCAGCCACAGCTTTGGCCGCCAAATAATTCATCATCTTCTTGCCGATGCCGCGGTGTCTGTATTCAGGAAGTACAAAAATATCTTCTAAGTAGAGACCCTTGCGCGCAAGGAAGGTAGAGAAGTTATAGAAATAAAGCGCAAAGCTTACCGGTTTTTCTGTTCCGTTTTTTCCCGTCAGCCAGCCAACTACGGCATAACATTCGGGTTTGTCTCCGAAAAGGCATTTTTCAAGGAGTTCGGGAGTGACCTGACACTGGTCGTCAAGTTTTTCGTAATGGGCCAATCCGCGGATAAGTTCGGCAATAACCGGGCAATCTTGAGGACGAGCATTGCGAATATTGAAGTTATCCATTTGAGCACCTTATTGAAAAGGAAAGGCGAACCACACCTCGGCACTGCTAGTTTCGCTATGGCTGCTTCGTTCCCGACCTGACCAGATTCACGACATTCACATGCGAGGGGGCTCGCCGGCTACGAATTATATATGAATTTGAATTCTGCGCCAGCAAAGAAAATGAAACTGAAATAGAGAGCCTTTTTCACGATTCAGAGTGGTAAGATGAACTAACTATAAGAAAAGGAGGAGAAAATGATTAGATTCAGCGTTCCATTCATCGCCCTTATGCTCGCGTTCTCCGGCACGGCCAATGCTAAATTTATTGGTCGTTGGGATCCTGCCGCCTACGCCCAGGGTAAATTTGAAATTCAAAAAACAGCCTTTGTTCAGAAAGAACCTGTTGTTGAAAAAATTCAGATTGAAAGCAAACACATTCTTGTGAAAGTCGATTACACAGGAAAGATTTTCCGAAAAGGGTATGCGTTTGCTAAAAATTAACCTTGTCCAATAGTCAAACGAGCGTCGCTCCGGAAAGTAGTTTCTGCGCGGCGCTTTTTAGTTCTGCTTATTTGGATCGTTTTCAAAACTCCGGCCTGCACCCGCTTAGCTTTTCCTTCCTTGTCCGCTCAACGTTCTAAGAAGTTTTCACACATTGTTAATATCTAACGTTGCACACACACGCCCTCAAGGTTGCTTCAAATGTGTATAGTTACAAAAATCCAGCATGAGTTTCACCTTTTTGGGGTTGTTAGTTAAGCCCTGAAAGCTCTCGGTGATAGTATCCCATCATCCGTTGGAGCCGATTTCGGTTCCAGGGAATCAATAATTGGAGGTAATTTAAAAAATGGCCTTGAAACAAGTTACAGACGCCAGCTTTGTTGACGACGTCCTGAATCAAAAAGGTGTGGTGGTCGTTGACTTCTGGGCTCCCTGGTGCGGTCCCTGCCGCATGCTCGGACCGGTTCTTGAAAAAGCTGCCGAAACCCTTCCCGACGGCGTTCAGATCGTTAAATACAACGTTGATGAGTGCCAGGATGTTGCTTCTCAGCTGGGCGTTCGCGGTATTCCGACTCTTGCCGTTTACAAAGACGGTCAGCTCCAGGCTCAGCAGGCCGGCGCTATGAATTCCGCTCAGTTCTCTGAATTCCTCAAGAACTTCATCTAATTTTGCTCTACAACGGTTCGATTTCCTCTTTATCGAACCGTTGCTTCCTTCCTCCCTTAATTCTTCTTTCCTCTTTTATTTAAATCTCTTCGCTTGGGATTGTTGTGTAATCCTTATTTGCAAGAGCTTCATTTCCTATGCATTTATCCGACCTTAAATCCAAGCACGTCTCCGAGCTTCTCGATATTGCTTTAGAGCTCGATGTTGATAACGCCAGCCGCCTTCGCAAGCAGGAACTCATGTTCGCTATCTTGAAGAAACGTGCGAAAGCCGGCGAACAGATTTTCGGTGACGGAACTTTGGAAATCCTTCCTGACGGATTCGGTTTCCTTCGCTCTCCGGTTTCTTCTTATTTAGCCAGCACGGAAGATATTTACATTTCTCCGTCTCAGATCCGCCGCTTCAATCTTCATACCGGTGACACGGTTGAAGGTGAAGTCCGCATTCCGAAAGACGGCGAGCGTTATTTTGCTTTAGTCAAAGTCGACAAAGTTAACGGTCTTCCTCCCGAAGCTCTTAAACACCGCATTCTCTTCGAAAACCTGACTCCGCTTTTCCCGAACCAGCCGCTCAAACTCGAACGCAATATCTCGGGCGACGAGAACCTCACCGGTCGTTTGATCGACATCCTCGCTCCGATCGGTAAAGGTCAGCGTGCTCTGCTGGTTGCCTCTCCGAAGTCCGGTAAGACCGTTTTAATGCAGCACATCGCTCACGCGATTACAGCCAACTATCCGGACGTTATCTTGATGGTCCTTCTGATCGACGAACGTCCGGAAGAAGTGACGGAAATGGAACGTTCCGTCAAAGGTGAAGTCATTGCCTCTACCTTCGATGAACCGGCTACCCGCCATGTTCAGGTTGCAGAAATGGTCATCGAAAAAGCCAAACGCCTGGCTGAAAGCAAGAAAGACGTTGTCATCCTTCTTGACTCCATTACTCGTCTGGCCCGCGCCTACAACACTGTCGTCCCGACTTCCGGCAAAGTGCTCACCGGCGGCGTGGACTCCAACGCCCTGCAGCGCCCGAAACGCATTCTCGGTGCAGCCCGCAATCTGGAAGAAGGCGGCTCGCTCACGATCATCGGCACTGCTCTGGTAGAAACCGGCAGCCGTATGGACGATGTGATTTATGAAGAATTCAAGGGTACCGGCAACATGGAAATCCATCTGGACCGACGTCTTGCTGAAAAGCGCGTCTACCCGGCCATTAACGTTGCCAAGAGCGGAACCCGTAAGGAAGAACTGCTTCTAGCTCCGCAGGAACTTCAGAACATTTGGATTCTTAGAAAGTTCCTCTACGACATGGACGAAATCCAGGCAATGGAATTCCTGCTTGATAAGATGCGCCCGACAAAGAACAATGCTGAGTTCTTTGCCATGATGCGCCGATAATCAGGCATCTGTTTGCTTTACAAGGAAATTTGGGTATAATTTTGCCCTTGTTTTTATTAACTTAGGCACGTTCTGACATGCCGGACGTAAGACTCACAACGGTGAGCGGTCTCGCAAGGTTGGTGGCGACCGACATTTTTTGGAATACACATGAAACCGAATATTCATCCGCAGTATCGTGAAGTTGCCTTCACCGATATGTCCATCGGCAAGACCTTCATTATTCGCTCTACTGCCGACGCTCGTGACACCATCGAAATCGACGGCGTTACCTATCCGCAGGTTAAGCTTGATACCTCCAGCGAATCTCATCCTTTCTACACTGGCGCTCAGACACGTATCGTCGAAGCCGGCCGCGTTGAAAAATTCCGTCAGAAATTCGCTGCTAAGTCTGCTGCCCTTAACGCTTCTGCTGAAGCTGCCAAGGCTGCTAAGGCTAAAAAATAATTTTTCAGTTTCATACTGATCCGAAGGGCAGCCTTTTGGGCTGCCCTTTTCTTTAGTAAAATCGCACCTTTCAGGTCTACAACCACACTGCTTCGATGTTAAGTAACCATTCCTCTCCGGCCGTCGTCAGCGCTTCGGCTGCCGGTAAGCTTCCGAGAGCTGCATTGATTGCACTTTTAGTTGCCTTCGTGCTGCCGTTGTTCTTTTCTACGGATGTCTGGAGCGGAAAGTCGCTTATTTCGTTCGGTGTTGCGTGGAACATGGCCAACGGTTCCTTTGCCGACTGGCTTCTTCCGAACGTCAACGGATTCCCGGCTTCCGACGTCGGACCGCTTTCCTTCTGGTTTGCAGCACTCAGCATCAAGGTTTTCGGACCTCTTTTCGGAAACGTAGAGGCATTTCATATCACCGCAGGTTTGTGGTTTTCAGTGACCACGGCCGCGATTTGGTATTCCACTTATCTTCTTTCCCGACGCGATGAAGCTCAGCCCGTGAGCTTTGCCTTCGGCGGTGAAGCCGCTCGCAAAGACTACGGCCGCTTAGTCGCCGATATTGCCGTTCTCTTAACTGTCGGCACCTACGGCATCATTTCCGCTTTCCACGAACTGACACCGGTTACCTGTCTGCTCGCTTTTTCTGCCTTGGCTTTCTACGGCATCGTATTAAGTCTTCAATATCTGTGGCGCGGTTCCATTATTGCCGGACTTTCTATCGGCGCAATTGCCTTAGCCAGCAGTCCCGGAGCCGGCCTTTGGTGCTTTTTCGGCGCTTGGGTCGCGATTTTCCTGACGCCTGACTACACCAGCCGTTCCAAACGCGCCGTGCTGACTTTATCGATAGCCTTTGCAACAGCAATGCTGTGGCCGATCCTGGTCTTTGCCTGTTTCCCCGCAGAAGCCGCAGAATGGTTCAAGAGCTGGATCTCTACCAGTCTTGCCGTGCTTTCTCCGCTGCCGGCTGACGAATACCTTTGGCTGCTTAAAAACATTTCCTGGCTGACCTTCCCCCTTTGGCCTTTGGCTTTGTGGGGCATCTACGCCTGGAGAGACCAGATTCGTCAGGCTCCGCTGATTATTCCGCTTTCCTTCTCGGTTGTTGCACTTTGCTCCGTGATCTTCACCGGAACCGAGCTGTACAGCACCCTGCTCTTTTTAGTTCCTTCGCTGTCTGTTTTAGCCGCACTCGGCGTCGTCAGTCTTAAACGCAGCCGCGAGAACTTCCTGGACTTGTATTCCGGCATTATTTATACACTTGCCGTAATTGCCGTCTGGATTTACTTCTTCGCCTGGACAGAAGGCGTTCCGGCCAAAATGGCTTTCTCCCTTACTCGTTTAGCCCCGGAGGTTGAGCCGCACGGAACTTCCGTTTTCCTCTTCTTCCTTGCCGTTACCGCCACGGTCCTTTGGATTGCAATCGTCTTCTGGCGCTTGTTCAAACACCCGGTTTTCTCCTGGAGAGGCGCATGGATGGCCGGAACCGGCCTGACTGCGGTATGGATCATCGTCATGAGCTTATTCGTCAACTTGATTGACGGAGCTCGTTCTATGAAGCCGATTGTCGACAACTTCAAAGCAGTTGTCGTTGAAAACAAAATTCCGCTCGACAAGATCGGTGCTTCTCATTTAACTTTGAGCAATATCGCTGCTTTTAATTACTGGGGCGGTGTCAACTTTGATAAGCAGGCAGACGCACCTTGGGTTCTGCGTGCCGTTGACCGAGATTACGATGAAAACACGCTTGACCTTCGCTACGAAGTTGTTGATGTTTTCCAAGGCCGTCCGAGAAGCAGCGAAAAGTTCCTCTTAATTCGCAGAAAGTAGTTTCTGCCTTTTTGGTATGTCAACTCGAATTTTGAGCCGGCTTCAACCGCCGGATACTTCCTATTGGGCAATTCTTAAGCTCTCGCTCCCCGTTTGGATCTCCAACGTTGCCATTGTCGGCGGAGCCACACTCGATACTTTAATGACCGGCCATCTTGGTTCTACCGACTTGGCCGCTGTTGCCATCGGCTTAGCCGTTTCCGTCTCGGTCTTTGTTGCTTTAGTCGGCGTCATGCAGGGACTTTCTCCGATCGCCGGCCACCACTACGGTGCAGGACATCACGAAAGAATCGGCTTCGAGCTTCACCAAACTATTTGGCTCGCCATTCTTCTTGCCATCATCGGTATGGGCCTGATGTGCTATACGCCGATGTGGATGACGCTGACAAACTCCACCGGTCGTGTTGCAGAAATTGCGACAAACTTCCTGCTGATCAACGCTATCGGTCTGCCGGCTGCCATGGCAGGACGCGCTTATATGGCGATGAACGCGGCTGTTTCCCGTCCCAAAGTGGCAATGTGGATCGCGCTCTCTATGCTGGCCGTCAAAGCCGTCACCAATTACATCTTTATCTTCGGCTGGGCCTTTATTCCGAGTTTCGGAGGCGCAGGATGTGCGATCTCTTCTACCATCAATGCGTTCCTGAGCTTGTTCCTTTACTGGGTCATTTGGCACTATGACAGCTTCTACGCCAAGATGCGCCAGAAGCGAATTTCCATGCCCAACCGCAAGGCTTTAACCAACCTGCTTAAGCTCGGAATTCCGATCGGTCTTTCCGCCTTCTTTGAAGTGACATCGTTTACCTTCATGACGATTTTCATTTCTCGTTTAGGCGCCGACGTCGTTTCCGCGCACCAGATCGTTGCGAACTTAACCTCGCTCTTTTACATGGCTCCTCTTGCCATCGGTGTGACCTCTTCTGTCTTGGTTTCTCAGTCTTTAGGTGCCAATTCACCTGAGACCGCCAGAATGGCGACCTACAAATGTCTTAAGTTCTGCATTTGCTTAGCGGTATTTGTTTCTGCCCTGCTCTATTTCTGCAAATACTTCTTTGTAGGCCTCTACACGAGCGATTTAGACGTCATTAAGGTCAGTACCTACCTCATCGGTTTTGCGTCCATCTATCACGTTTTTGACGCGGTTAACTGTGTCGGCAGCTTCTCCATGCGCGGCTACCGAATCACATTCCTGCCGATGATCATTTACGGTGTCTTCCTTTGGGGCTTGGGTCTGGGTTTAGGAAGCATCCTTACCTTTACTGATTATTTAAGTCCCGCTCCGATGGGCGCTGCAGGTTACTGGACTGCCATTACGATCGGCCTGACACTTTCGGGTATCATTGTCGGGCTTTGCGCCGTTTACGTTGCCAGAGCTTTTGCACACGGTCATAAAGTCTGGCTACGTTAATCCGATCTTTCTCTTTGAAAACAGCTCACGATTTGTGAGCTGTTTTCTTATGAGCACCTCAGTTCGCATGTGCTATCGAAAATTCATTTGCCGCCAGCATCGAACATGACTACATTAGAAGAATATCTCTCCGCACAAACTCCGGCCTTCCGAAAGAAAGTTAAAGCAGAATTTAGACAGATGTCTTTGCAGTGTGCCGTCTCAAGACTTCGATACGAGCAGAACTTGACTCAACAAGAAGTCGCAAGGAAGCTTCAGCTCTCTCAGTCTGCCGTGAGCAAAATTGAAAGAAACGCCTTGGACGTCAAATTGTCCGATCTCGTGAGATACGTGAACATTCTTGGCGGAAAGCTCTCGCTGCAAGTTGATCTTCCTTCAGGAGAAAAGATCGTCGTCGCATTGGCAAATTTTGAGCATTCCGACGATTGCTAAAAAGCCCGATTTCGTTCTCTACGAGACAACACGGGTAACAAAAAACCGCCTTGCGGCGGCTTTTTGATTGGAAATCAGTCTGTCAATTAATGAGCGTTCTGTGTGCGCAGAGCTACGATACGATCTTCAATGGAAGGATGCGTAGCGAGCAGCTGGCCGATAGAACCGGCGATACCGAAACCCTTGACAGCCCCCGGAAGCTCTTCGGTCGGAACACCGCCCAAACGAGCCAGGGCGTTGATCATCGGAGTCGAGCTGCCCATGATCTTTGCGGCACCGGCATCGGCTCTGAATTCGCGATGACGGGAGAAAGCGGCCACAACCATGGAAGCCAGGAAACCAAGAACCAAGTCAAGGATGAAGGAAGTCACGTAGTAACCGACACCGGGAGCATCATCCTCGTTGCGGAGAATGCCGCGGTCCACGAAGTTACCGATAATACGAGACAGGAAAACGACGAAGGTGTTGGTGACACCCTGAATCAATGTCATGGTCACCATGTCACCGTTAGCAACGTGAGCGATCTCATGTGCCAGGACAGCCTCCACTTCTTCTTTGTTCATGCTGGAAAGAAGACCTGTGGAAACAGCCACCATGGAAGAATTCTTTGTTGCGCCGGTTGCGAAAGCATTGGCTTCGCCTTCATAGATACCGACTTCCGGCATCGGGATACCGGCTTTCTGAGAGTGATGGTGAACGGTGTCAACGAGCCAAGCCTCGAGTTTGGTGCTCGGATGATTGACGTCAATCATCTGCACGCCCATCGTCGATTTGGCAATCGTCTTGCTCATGAGCAAAGAGATGATGGAACCGCTGAAACCGACAATCCCCGCAAATATCAGAAGTGTCCCATAGCTCTGGCCTTTCCCGGCAACGTTAGAGAAGTTGATTCCGAAAACGGCAGAAACAATGTTGAGAACAACTCCGAGTACAACCAAAACGGCTACGTTGGTCAGGAGGAATAAACCTATTCTTTTAAACATATCTACTGATCAATCCCTGGATAAATGTTGTTATTTCATCTCTAATTATCATTTATTGCATGCTGCCATGCTCCGCAAAATTTGGATGAAATTGTTTCAAATTATGCGGTTGCAAGCGAGCCTGTTACTTTCCTGAAAGGTTTTCCTGACGGACCGGCGGGAAGGTTTCCCACTGATGACATCCGGGGCATCTCCACAGGAATTTACGGGTCGCAAAGCCGCATTTTGTGCACTTGTAACGAACCGCTTTACTGAGCATATTCTTCAATAAACCATGCAGCTGCTTTAGCGATTCGTTTTCAGGCTCATTGGCCAAACGCAGATCGATTAAACGGTAAAAGGCTACCAAGGTCGGCTGAGTCTTCAGATGTTCCTGGATCAGCGTAATGGCTTCCTTAGAGTTGCCGGCTTTACCGAGCAGAATACCTGCGGTATCGACTTCATCGGTGGTAGAGCCGTCCTTAAACAAGTCTTCCAAATATTTAACGGCCTCTTCTTTGCGTCCGGCTTCAAGAAGCAGAGAAGCAATCTGTTCGACAACAAGCGTTCCATAGACAGGAGAAATCTGACCGACTTGTTTCCATGTCGCCAGGGCACCGTCGATGTCGCCCTTTGCCTTGAGCATCTTGCCCTTGATAATCAGGGCGCGCTTATTGTTGGGATCTACTTTAAGGGCTTTTTCGAGTGCTTCAGCCGCACCCTTGAAATTCTTAAAGTAGAGATTTTGCTGCGTCAGTTCGCAGTAAAGCTGTGCGATACGCGTGCTTTGATCTTCACCGCTTTGACGCTGAATAATGTTGGCCTCGTCAATGGCCTTCTGCCATTCTTTTTCCGTTTCGTAGATATGCAGAAGTTCCTTGCGAGCAATCGTTTTATAGCTCTCACTGGTGTCAGAAAGCTTTAAGAAGCACTCTTCGGCGCGATCCCAAAGACCGGCCTTCAGGTAGTCTTCGCCCAATTCATAGAGGGCTCTGGAACGAATCTTCTTCGGCAGATCTTCACGGTTAACCAAGACGTTATGAATCTTGATTGCGCGGTCAAATTCTCCGCGGCGGCGGAAAAGCCCCGCAAGAGAAAAATGCATTTCAACCGTATCCGGATCGAGTTTGACCAGATTGATAAAGGCATCAATGGCCTGGTCCTGTTTATTGCTGAGAAGAAGGTCCACGCCTTTGTACAGCGTGTCTTTTTCGTTGGCGATCGTCTGTTTTTCTTTGATGTCGAATGAACGGGCAAACCAGCCGGCCGCGAAAAGAAGCGGAACCAATATAAGGTACCAAAGCTCAAAATCCATAGGATAACCTGCAGCTTTCTCTAAAAATAATCCATTGTATTCGCAAATGCCTTGTCCTAGAACAACTCATTGCGTCAGAACCGAAAAAAAAGCGGCCCGGTTGCTTACACAACCGGGCCTGGGCAACTAACTTATGCCGAGCCGAGACTAATCGTCAGCCAACTTGTCTACGCGTTCACGCATTTCCTTACCGGCCTTGAAGTGAGGCACGATCTTGGCGGGAACTTCGACAGTATCTCCGCTCTTCGGATTACGGCCCACGCGAGGCGGACGGTAATTGAGCGAAAAGCTTCCAAAGCCACGGATTTCAATCCGGCTGCCTTGTGCTAACGCGGCAGTCATAGCATTCAGAATCGAATTAACAGCATCGTCAACATCGCGAGCGGTCAGATGATTTCCGATGACTGCCGGATCAGCGGCAAGCAGCGCAATGAGTTCTGACTTAGTCATTGCAACCTCGCTATAAATTATTTGTTCTGTTCGAGCTTAGCTCTCAGGAGAGCGCCGAGGTTGGTTGTACCGGCCTGGGCGTCTTCTTCCATCTTAGCCATGGCTTCACGAGTTTCAGCCTGGTCTTTAGCACGAATGGACAGCTGGATGGAGCGAGCTTTGCGATCGATGTTGGTGATCGCGGCTGTAACTTCATCGCCTTCTTTCAGAACATTGCGAGCGTCTTCAACACGGTCCGGACCGATTTCGCTGGCGCGCAGATAGCCTTCTGTGTCGTTACCGAGATCGATAACAGCACCCTTGGCTTCAACGGACTTCACTTTACCGGTGACAACGGAGCCCTTTTCGTGTGTGGAGCAGAAGTTGTTGAACGGGTCACCGCTCATCTGCTTAACACCGAGGGAGATACGTTCACGTTCCACGTCGATAGAGAGAACAACTGCTTCGAGTTCTTCGCCCTTCTTGTACTTGCGAACGGCTTCTTCACCGGGTTCTGTCCAGGACAGGTCGGAGAGGTGAACGAGACCGTCGATGCCGCCTTCAAGGCCGATGAAAACACCGAAGTCGGTGATGGACTTGATCTGGCCTTTAACTGTGTCGCCCTTCTGGTGTGTAGCGGCAAATTCTTCCCAAGGATTGGGTTTGCACTGCTTCATGCCGAGGGAGATACGACGACGTTCTTCGTCGATTTCGAGGACCATGACTTCAACTTCTTCGCCAAGCTGAACGACTTTCTTCGGATCAACGTTCTTGTTTGTCCAATCCATTTCGGAAACGTGGACAAGACCTTCGATACCGGCTTCGATTTCAACGAAAGCACCGTAGTCGGTGATGTTGGTGACCTTACCGAAGAGACGTGTGCCCTGCGGGTAACGGCGGGCGATGCCAATCCAAGGATCTTCGCCGAGCTGTTTGATACCGAGAGAAACACGGTTCTTTTCCTGATCGAACTTCAGAACCTTAGCGGTGATTTCCTGCCCCTGTTCGAGGACTTCGCTCGGATGACGAACGCGGCGCCATGCGAGGTCGGTGATGTGCAGAAGACCGTCGATACCGCCGAGGTCAACGAATGCACCGTAGTCAGTGATGTTCTTAACGATACCCTTGACGATAGCGCCTTCCTTGAGTGTTTCAAGGAGTTTGGCTCTTTCTTCGCCCATGGAAGCTTCGACAACAGCGCGACGAGAAAGAACGACGTTGTTGCGTTTGCGGTCAAGCTTGATGACCTTGAATTCCATGGTCTTGCCTTCGTAGGGCGTTGTGTCCTTAACGGGACGTGTGTCAACCAGAGAACCCGGCAGGAATGCACGGATGCCGTTGGTCATCACAGTCAAGCCGCCCTTAACCTTGCCGGTAACAGTACCAGTAACGAGTTCGCCGGTTTCGAGGGCTTTCTCGAGGTTCATCCAGGCAGCCAGGCGCTTGGCCTTATCGCGGGACAGGACTGTGTCGCCATATCCGTTTTCGAGGCTTTCGATAGCAACGGAAACGAAATCGCCAACCTTAACGTCGACTTCGCCGCGGTCGTTCTTGAATTCTTCGATAGGAATGAAGGATTCGCTCTTGAGGCCGGCGTTAACAACGACGTAGTTGTAGTCAACGCGGACGACTTCTGCGGGGATAACTTCACCCTGCTTCATTTCTTGTTTAGCAAGGCTTTCTGCGAACAAATCGGCAAAGGATTCGGTAGGCTTGGTAGTAGTGTTGGTCATGTAAATAACTGTTTGCTCTGATAAAAATAATCAGAACGGGTTAAAAATTCCCGACGACCGGATGGGCGTCAGGGGCACGGTAAAGAGGCTTTTTCAAGCCTTGCTCTCGCGGTACCAGGCGAGAACCAGATCGATCGTTTCCTGCAGAGTAAGGCCGGACGAATCGAGGATTCGCGCGCCCTCTGCCGGCTTCAAAGGTGCCACAGATCGCTCCATATCACGTCTGTCACGATCCTTCAAGTCGGAAACGAGGTCGTCAATATTACTTGAGATTCCTTTTTCTTTCAACTGGTTATAGCGTCTTTTTGCACGCGACTCAGCCGATGCTGTTAAAAAGATTTTCAGCCGAGCTTCGGGAAAAACCACGCTTCCCATGTCGCGGCCGTCAGCCACAAGGCCGGGTGCAACTGCAGATCTTCTCTGCAGTTCAAATAAAGCTTTTCTGACGCCTGGATAAGCAGCAATTTTGCTTGCATTCAATCCGACTTCTTCCGTACGGATTGCATCGGTAACCTCTTTGCCTTCCAGATAGATTTTTCCGTCCTTAAACAACGGGTTAAGTGACTGGGCGACCTTTTCCGCCGCAGCAGCGTCGCTCAAATCCACACACTGGTTCATGCAGGCCAGAGCCGTCAGACGATAGAGCGCGCCGCTGTCCAGCACATGAAAATCCAAAGCCTTGGCAACGCCGGAAGAAACGCTTCCTTTTCCGGAAGCTACCGGTCCGTCAATCGCGATGACATCAACTTGACTCATTATTTCTCCACAACGCCGGCCAGACGTTCAAAGTAATCGGGGAATGTTTTTCTCACGCAGTTCGGATCACGAATCTCAACGGGCACGCCTCCTGCAGCAATCAGGGACATACACATCGCCATGCGATGGTCCTTGTAGGTATCAAAAACAGCGCTTCTGAGTTTTACAGGCGGCGTAATTTTGATCATGTCGTCCGTGCTTTCCACTCTGCAGCCGACTTTGGTAAGCTCGTTGTGCATTGCGGCAATACGATCGGTCTCTTTGACTCTCCAGCTGGAGATGCCTCGAAGGATTGTCGGACCTTCGCACATCGGTGCCATGGCGGCAAACGTCATCGCTGCATCCGGAATCGGACGAACATCGGCCTGCAGACCGTGCAGTTTATGACCGTAGCGGCTCGGACCGGTCTTGATCCAGTTCTCTCCGCGGGTCACCGCGGCGCCCATCTTCACAAGATATTCGACGAAGGCCGCATCGCCCTGGACGCTGTCGGCTCCGATACCGTTAATTTTGAGGGGACCGACGAGCGCACCGAGAGCCAGGAAGTATGAAGCACTCGAAGCATCGGCTTCTACTTCAAAAACGCTGGGTGCTTTGTACAGAGTACGAGGCACAAGGAAGTCTTTTTCGGAAGTTTTTACCTCAACACCGAAGCGTTCCATCAGGCGGCACGTCAGTGAGACGTACGGAGAGCTGATCAGCTCTCCGTCAATGCGGATTCTCAAACCCTGTTCCGGAGCAATCAGCGGAGCGGCCATCAGCAGACCGGAAACGAACTGACTGGAAACATCGCCGCGAACATGGACAATGTCGCTATTAATCCTGGTTGCCGGTTCAATCTTGATCGGTGGGAATCCCGGCTCTCCAAGATAAGAGAGGCGGCCGCCGACAGAATTCAATGCTTCTACAAGATGGGCGATCGGGCGCTGACGCATTCTAGCGACGCCGTCCAATACGTATTCGCCGCCACTGAACGCCAAAGAGGAAGACAACGGACGCATAGCGGTACCGGCATTCCCGAGAAAAAGATCAGCCTTCTTCACAGGGAAGTTGCCGCCGCAGCCTTCCACTTTCACTTCTGTGCCGTCGTTGGAAACTTCGAGTTTGACACCGAGCGTCTCCAGTGCGCCGATCATCATTTCCGTATCTTCGGCGACCAGCAAATTATTTAATTCGGTTGTCCCTTCGGACAGTGCCGCTAAAAGCAGTGCTCGGTTAGAGATGCTTTTAGAGCCCGGTAAGTCCACCGAGCCTCCGACCTTCATAATCGGATCAAGTTTTAAAATTTCTTCCATCGTTGTTATCCTTATTTTCCGGGGAAGACTAAGCCGCGACGGTTTCTGACGGCGTTTTCAAAAACGCTTTCCAAAGCCTTTCCGTCGGACTCATCAATATATTTTTGAAGTGTGTCCAAAGAAGCACGATAGCGTTCGAGCTCGTGAGACAACGCTTCGCGATTGGACAGGCAGATGTCGCGCCACATCACCGGAGAACTCGAAGCAATACGCGTGAAATCTCTGAAACCGGCGCCGGCCATCTTGAGTTTTTCTTGGGCGTTTTCTTCTCTCGCGATCATGTCCACCAAGGCATAAGCCAGGACATGGGGCAAATGGCTGACAGAGGCAAACGTCAGGTCATGCTGAAGCGGGCTCATAGCCTGCACGCGTGCGCCGGCCTTACGCCACGCCTCTTCGATGAAGGTAACGACCTTCGGATCCATTCCTTCATCCGGCGTCGAGATGACGACTTTTTCGTCAAAAAGATCGGCAGACGCATAATCCACGCCCGGCATTTCGCCGCCGGCAATGGGATGTGCCGGGGCGTACTGATGAAACTTATCGCCGAGTCCTTTGCGCGCAGCCGCAATCACGGTTTGACGGGTAGATCCGACATCAGTAACCACGGCATCAGACTTAAGGAACGGAGCCATTTCCGTAAAAACGGATTCCATCGCCTCCACGGGAACGGCGCTGACAACGATGTCCGCATCTTTGACAGCCTCTTCCATCGAAGTCGTCACGGTATCTGCTGCGCCTTTATCCAAAGCCTTCTGCAGAGTGGCCGGATTGTGTCCGAAAGCAATCACTTCGTCGACAATCCCGGCTCTTTTCCAGCTGAGCGCCATCGATCCGCCGATGAGGCCGCAGCCGATCACTGCCATTTTCATGCAGATGTCTCCTCGAACTTAGCTAATGCTTCTTTCAGAACTTCCAGGAAGCGTTCGTTCTGTTCGGGCGTCCCGACAGACACGCGGATCCATTCCGGCAAGTCATAAGACTTCATGCGGCGAACGATAATGCCTTTTTTCAGCAGGTACTGAACGATATCGTCGGCATGCGGTCCGACTTTGACGGTAATGAAGTTAGCGTGCAGGCCCATGTACGGGAGTCCCAGTGCATCAAAAGCCTCGGAAAGGAACTTGATGCCTTTGCGGTTGACCTCCAGAGTCTTCTCGACAAACTCCTGATCCTGCAGGGCAGCCAGAGCCGCAATCTGAGAAAGATCATTCACGTTGAACGGATGACGAACGCGGTTCAGCATGGAAAGCAGTCCCGGCTGAGCGATACCGTAACCGACGCGAGCACCTGCCAAACCGTAAGCCTTGGAGAAAGTGCGTGCGACCATCACATTCGGGTGCAGACGAACGATTTCCATTGAGTCACAGCGCAGTGCGGGCTCGAGAAACTCGACATAAGCTTCGTCAAACAAGACCATCACCGTCGGCGGAATCTTATCCAGGAAGGCGAGAATGTCTTTCTCGGCAAGGTAGGTTCCCGTCGGGTTGTTAGGATTCGTTAAGAAGATCAAACGGGTGCGCTCATCCACGGCGTCGGCCATTGCGTCGAGGTCGGCGTTGAAGTCTCCCGTTGACGGAATTTCAATCGTCTCGGCTCCGCACAAGCGAGCAACCATCGGATACAGCGAGAAAGAATACTGCGGATAAATCGCCGTTGTACCTTCGGACAAAACGGTCTCGGCGGCCAAACCCAACAATTCGCTCGAGCCGCTGCCGATCACAACCCAATCCTGCGGCACGCCGTATTTTTCTGCGATGGCTTTCTGAAGATGATAGGCGTCGGCATCCGGATAACGGTTGAGATTCAAGGCGGCAGTTGCAACCGCCTCTTTAACCTTAGAACTCATACCGTTCGGGTTCTCGTTGGCGACCAGCATGATGATTTCTTCGGCTTTTAGACCTAAATCAGCCGCAACGTCTTCAATCGGTTTGCTTGCAACGTATTTATCTAAAGCCTGCACCCAAGAAGGTGTGGTAATTGTTGTTTCGGTCATAAATTTGATCCTTTAGTATCTGCTCGGCGAAAATTCTTCTCCGTCGGATAAGAACCCAGACATTTCAGAGAGGCACAGCCTTCACGGAAAATCTCCAGCGCTTCTCGAATCTTGGGCTCGCTCATGTTGCCCTCAATGTCGGTGTAGAAGAAATATTCCCACGTTCCGCGCTTAGCAGGGCGTGAGTCCAGTCTCATCATGGACACACCGAAATCATCGAACGGCTTTAAAGCCTGATAAAGCGAACCGGCTCGATGCGGCACGGAGAAAATCAGGGAGGTCTTATCTTCCTGCGGATTAGCGGAAGGCTCGGCAGGCTCGCGGCCTAAGATCAGGAAACGCGTACGGTTGGTGTTGGAGTCCTGAATATTGGTCGCCACAATCTGCAGCCCGAAAATCTTTGCCGCGACTTCACCGGCAATCGCCGCATAAGCCGGATTCTCGGAAGCCAAACGCGCAGCCTCTCCGTTGCTCTCAGCAGTCAGTCTTTCTAAAGAAGGCACATTGCGATTGAGCCACTGGACGCATTGTCCGAGAGACTGAGGGTGCGAATAGACGCGAGTGATGCCTTCCATCGTGCCGGAGCGCGTCATCAAGTTGTGCTGAATCGGAATGGAACATTCGCCTACGATGAAGAGCGATGTCTTCAGCAGATAGTCCATGGTGCGGTTGACCGCCCCTTCGGTGGAGTTCTCTATCGGAACAATACCGTAGGCGGCATCACCGGACTCAACCTTTCTAAAGACCTCTTCGATACTGCCAGAGGGCATTCCGACCACACCGGAGCCGAACTGACGAATCATCGCCTGTTCGCTGAACGTTCCGCGAGGACCGAGGTAAGCCACTTTCAGTTCGGACTCAAGGCCGCGGCAGGCGCACATGACCTCACGCCAGATGGCCACTAAAGATTCATTGGGCAGAGGCCCTTCGTTTTTACCGCAGATCTTTTTTAAAACTTCCGCTTCGCGTTCGGGTCGGTAAACCGGGAGACCGACCCGAGCCTTGATCTCGCCGATTTCTTTGGCGACCTCCGCCCGCTCGTTGAGCAGGCGGACGAGCTCGGAATCGAGCCCGTCGATCTTATTACGAAGAGGAAGCAGTTCTTCGTTGACAGACATGGCTCGGCTCTTAGCTGTGACG
The DNA here is from genome assembly GCF_000205025.1 of Parasutterella excrementihominis YIT 11859. GTDB lineage: Bacteria > Pseudomonadota > Gammaproteobacteria > Burkholderiales > Burkholderiaceae_F > Parasutterella > Parasutterella excrementihominis. Next base: position 109,961 of record NZ_GL883677.1, read on the forward strand.
TTCGGCAAAAGCCTTCATGTAATCGGCCAGAGCTTCTGCGGCTTCCACGCTGACCGCGTTGTAGAGCGAAGCACGCATGCCGCCGACGATTCTATGGCCCTTGATGTTGGCCAGGCCTTTCTGAAGCGCTTCTTCAATGAAGAGCTGATTGAGCTCTTCGTTCTTCAGATTGAAGACCACGTTCATGCGGGAGCGGGACCGCTTTTCAATGTTGTTGTAGTAGAAACCGTCCGAGTTATCGATCGCGTCGTAAATCTTCTGACTCTTCAGAATGGAGCGTCTCTCCATTTCCTTGACGCCGCCTTCGGCAAGCAGCCACTTGCAGACCAAGTGCGAAATGTAGATCGCAAAGGTCGGCGGCGTGTTGTACATCGATTCGAAGTTCGCATAGGTCTGATAGTCGAGCATGGTCGGCGTTGTCGACTCGGCGCGGCCTAAAAGATCCTTTCGGGCGATCACGACCGTGAGACCGGCTGGACCGAAGTTCTTCTGAGCACCGGCAAAGATCAGACCGTACTTAGAAATATCGACCGGCTGAGACAGGAAGTCACTGGACATATCGGCAATCAAGGGAACATTGACTTCCGGGCGATACCAGTAACGAATGCCGTTGACCGTTTCGTTGGAGCAGTAATACAGATAAGCAGCGCCGTCGGTGACTGCGAGTTCGTCCTGACGAGGGGCTCTGAGTTCAGTGCAGGCAACTTCGGCAGCCTCGCCGATCTTCTGTGCTTCGTTAAAAGCTTTGCGGCTCCAAACGCCGTCCACGGCGTAGTTGCCGATTCCGCCCACTGCAAAATTCAGCGGGATCATGGCAAACTGCAGATGACCGCCGCCCTGAACGAACATGACTTCATATTCTTCGGGAATACCGTAGAGCTCACGAAGCATTTCCACGGTTTCGCGGTAAATGCCCATGAATTCTTTGCTGCGGTGGCTCATCTCCAGAATGGAGTATCCGACACCGTGCCAGTCGGTCATTTCCGAGGCTGCCTGTTCAAGCACAGGCAAAGGCATGGCCGAAGGGCCGGCCGCAAAATTAAAGATTCTCGTCATTTTCTTCTTCCTTGAGGATGGCCTCGTCTTTTGCTTCGAGTTCGGCTTCTTCTGCCTCCGTTTCCGAGACCACTTCGACTTCAACCGCTGCATTATCGGAAGCATTGTCTCCGTCATCGTTTTCGGTCACGCGCTCAAGACCTACGAGCTTGGTGCCTTCTTCCATCGAGATGAGTGTCACGCCCTGAGTGTTGCGGCCGAGGACGCGGATCTCGTTGACACGGGTACGAACCAGCTTGCCGGTAGAGGTCAGCAGAATGATTTCGTCGTTTTCTTTTACGAGGAGTGCGGAAACGACCTTGCCGTTTCTCTCGGTCGTCTGGATCGAAATAATGCCCTTCGTGCCGCGGCCGTGGCGTGTGTACTCAGCCAGCGGAGAACGTTTGCCGTAGCCGAACTCAGTAGCGGTCAGAACCGTCACGTCTTCGTCATCGCCGCAGACCAGCATGGAAATGACCTTCTGGCCTTCATCGAGTCTCATACCGCGAACGCCGGTTGCGGCACGGCCCATGGCGCGAACTTCATCTTCGGAGAAGCGGACAACTTTGCCGTTGTCGCTAAAGAGCATGACATCATGCTTGCCGTCGGTCACGGCAGCACCGACCAGAACGTCGCCTTCAAGCAGATTGATGGCGTTGATACCGGCTCTTCTCTGGTTCTTGAAGTCGCCGATCGGTGTCTTCTTGACCGTACCGTCAGCAGTGGCCATGAAGATATAGAGATCTTTGGCGTAATCCTCATCGGAGATCGGCAGAACGGCAGTGACTTTTTCGTCATCCGTGAGTTCAAGCATATTGACGATCGGACGACCCTTGGAAGAGGAAGAGCCCTCGGGCACATCCCAAACGTTGAGCCAGTGCAGACGGCCCTTGTTGGTGAAGCACAGCAGCACGTCGTGCGTTGTAGCCACAAACAGCTGATTAATAATGTCGCCTTCCTTCATTTGGGCGGCGCGTTTACCCTGACCGCCGCGTTTCTGAGCGCGGTATTCGATCGAAGCCTGGCTCTTGATGTAGCCGGTATCCGTCAGGGTTACGACCATTTCTCTCAGCGGGATCAGGTCTTTTGTCTTGACGTTTTCTGCATTGGCAACAATCTGAGTCTTTCTTTCGTCGCCGAATTCGGCTGCAACGGTTTCAAGGCTGTCGGCAATGATCGCGGTGACGCGTTCGGGCTTCGCCAGAATGTCGGTCAAATCAATAATAGTGTCCACGAGTTCTTTATATTCTGCGTGAATCTTTTCCTGTTCCAAGCCGGTCAGGCTCTGCAGGCGCATCTGAAGAATGTTCTTAGCCTGCATGGAACTTAAGCGGTAGGTTTCCTGATCCGTGAGGCCGAGCGTCATGTCTTCGTCTTCGGGGCGCAGGAATTTCTTATCAAGGTTGGCGCGCTTGATCATCTCGGCGGCTTCATGAGCCGGCCATTCGCGCTCCAGCAGTCTTTCCTCGGCAATCTTGGCGTTGGCAGAAGTACGGATGATGTTGATGAAGTCATCAAGGTTCGCCAGCGCGATTGCCTGACCTTCAACCAGGTACACGCGGGCGCGAGCTTTATCGCGGCGGAACATCGTGACGCGAGTCACGACTTCACGGCGGAAGCTTAAGAACTCAACTAGGATTTCTTTGATGTTGAGCTGTTTCGGCTGGCCGTTGACAAGCGCCACTAGGTTGATACCGAAGCTGTCCTGCAGCTGGGTGTTCTTATAAAGAAGGTTCAGAACGACATTGGCATTGGCGCCGCGCTTCAGTTCGATCACGCCGCGCATACCGTTCTTATCGGATTCGTCGCGAACGAAGGACATGCCGTCAATTTTCTTTTCAGCGACGAGCTGAGCGATCTTCTCAAGGAGCAGACGCTTGTTGACCTGATACGGAATCTCGTCGATGATGATAGATTCGCGGTTGCCGTTGTCCCATTCTTCAATGTGGGTCTTGGCACGAATAATCGCTTTGCCTCGGCCGGTGCGATAGGCCTCATGGACATCGGACAAACCGTAAAGAATGCCGCCTGTGGGGAAGTCCGGAGCCGGCATGACTTTAATAATTTCGTCGATGGTGCATTCAGGGTTACGAAGCACCAGCAAGCAGGCGTTCACGGTTTCACGCAGGTTGTGCGGAGGAATGTTCGTTGCCATACCGACCGCGATACCGGCGGAGCCGTTGATCAGAAGCTCTGGGAACACTGTCGGAAGAACGGTCGGCTCTTTCTGCGTGCCGTCGTAGTTCGGAGCGAAATCAACTGCGTCTTCATCCAGACCGCGGAGCATTTCGGAAGAAAGCTTCTTCAAACGAACTTCGGTGTAACGCATAGCAGCGGCGCCGTCACCGTCGACAGAACCGAAGTTGCCCTGGCCGTCGACCAACGGATAACGCATGGAAAAGTCCTGAGCCATACGAACGATTGTTTCGTAAGCTGCGGCATCACCGTGAGGATGGTACTTACCGATCACGTCACCGACCACACGAGCAGACTTCTTATGCTGTGTGTTCCACATGTTGTTCAATTCGAACATCGCGAAGAGCACACGACGGTGAACGGGTTTTAAACCGTCACGCACGTCGGGCAGTGCTCGGCCCATGATCACGCTCATCGCGTAATCAAGGTAGGAGCGCTTCATTTCATCTTCCAGAGAAATCGGCTCGGCCTTATTTACCTGCTGGCGAATGAGATTCCAGTCAGGCGTGTTCTCGCGGCGGCTGCGGGAGCGACTTTTCTTTTTCTCGCCCTCGCCGGCGTCGCCGGACTCTTCAGCCTGATTCTCGGGTGTCTCAGAACCGGTCTCATCAGAGATGTCCTGCTCCTGCTCTTCTTTGTCTTTTTCGTTTTCGTTGTTGTGGTCGTTGTCAGCCATCTAACAAATCCTTCTTAATGCGTCCGGGCTAACGGACTGTAAAAATAACCCGTCAATTTTAGTGGACTTAACAGCTCTGTGCCTCAAAACGCTTATAAATCGTTTTTAGTGTGCTATCGTAATCCGATACTATCGAGAGGCGTTACTATGAAAAATCTGGAAGCATTGCACCCCGGCATGGTTCTCAAGACCATGTTTCTTGAGCCTCTAAAACTTTCCGTTTACCGAGTCGCAAAAGACATTCACGTTCCTCAGACGCGCCTGAGTCAAATTATTGCCGGAGAGCGCGCTATTACACCGGACACTGCGCTGCGGCTTTCGAAATACTTCGGCCTAGAAGAAATCTTTTGGCTCGAGCTGCAGGCGGTCTATGATTTGGCAAAGCAAAAGGCACTAATGAAGGAAGAGTTGGACGCCATTCAGCCGTTTCAACCGAAAAACCTCTAATTTCTAATAGGAGAAGAATATGCAGACCGAAAAACTCCTTCTTCCCCGCTGGATCATTCCGCTTGAGGGCGACACTGAAGTTCTGGAGAACTATGGCCTGGCGATTGAAAACGGAAGAATTGCCGCGCTGATCCCGCCTGCAGATCTCAAGAACGTTGAAGCCAAAGAAGTCTTTGAGCTCCCCGATAACGTGGTTATGCCAGGCTTTGTGAACTGCCATACCCATGCTTCCATGAATCTTCTCCGCTGCGTGGGCCCTGATCTCACAACGCCGAACTGGCTCACCAAATGCATTTGGCCCATTGAAGGGCAGCTGATGAGTCCGGAATTCGTCTATGACGGTGCCCTGCTCGGAGGCGCTGAAATGCTCCGAGGAGGTACAACGACGTGCCATGACATGTATTTCTTCCCGGATTCTGCTGCCAAAGCGCTGAGAGAAGTCGGACTGCGTGTCGTTCAGGGTGCGTTTGTAATCAAGTACCCGAATGCTGAGTACAAAGGAGAAGAAGATGCTTTTGGGGGCGCCCGAGCACTCGCTGCACGTCACAAAGACGATCCCGGCCTTTCTATCAATATTGCACCGCATGCTCCCTATTCCGTCACTGCGGAAGCTTTGCAGGCATCCATGCGGTTAGCCGAAGAGCTGGACACAACCTGGCAGATTCATCTCTCCGAGACCGAAGAAGAAAGACAGAACGCCATAAAAGAATTCGGGTGCTCTCCGGTGGAATATTTGGCCAAATTAGGCTGCCTGAATGAACGGACGATTGCCGTGCACTGTGTTGCTCTTTCCGACCGCGACATCGGACTGCTCGCCGAAAGCGGCGCATCCGTCGTCCACTGTCCCGTGAGCAATATGCGGCTCGGCTGCGGCGCAAGTCCCGTCGTCAAACTTTTAAAGGGCGGCATCAACGTTGCCTTGGGAACCGACGGTGCAGCGAGCGCCTGCTCTCTGAGCATGTTCGAGCAAATGCGGACGGCAGGTCTCATCGCTAAGGGATTTTCTCAAGACCCGACGGAGCTCACGGTCAATCAAATTATTCGTATGGCAACAATAAACGGAGCTAACGCGTTAAAATTGCATTGTGACGTGGGCTCCCTTGCAGTTGGGAAGCTCGCGGACCTAGCCGTCATTGACATGTCACAGCTTGTAACTATGCCCGTTTTGGATGTGTTATCAAACGTTATTTACGCGGTTGAAGCACAATGCGTACATCAGGTTTGGGTGAGCGGTTCCCTTGTTGCAAATATACAACAGGAAAAATTACTTAGGCCTGATCGGGGCAAGTTACTTACAAAAAGTAATATCATGTCGTGGCAGAATAGGGTGTGTGAGATACTACGGGACGATTTTAATTAGCGGACCGGTGGTTATACACTCGGAATGCATAGCGGCCGATCCCTGAATTTGCCGTATGTTGTGTGGTTTTACTGCATCAAAAGAGGAAAATGATGAATACAAAGACAAAATTCGGAATGCTTATCGCTTCTGTAGCGTTAGCTGCTTCCGGTGCTGTTTGCGCAGCTGATGCCCCTGCTAATCCTTATGTTCAGGCAGCCGGCCAAACATTGATGACTAATTTCGGCCTGTGCGTCCGCACCGGCTATTGGACTCCTGCTCTGGCAGAAGCCCAGGGCGCTCTTGGCCAGAACTGCCAGTGCGACACAGACATTATTAAGTGCGAAGCCGGCGCAGAAAGAGTTACTCTTTCTGCCGACACACTCTTCGCCTTCAACAAAGCCGTTCTGAAACCCGAAGGCATCGCCAAGTTGACAAAACTCACAAGCCGTATGTCCGGCTTGACACTTGACGTTGTCATGATCAATGGCTACGCCGACCGTATCGGCGGTGCTGCCTACAACCAGAAACTGTCTCAGCGTCGTGCAGACGCCGTCAAGACTTTCTTGGCTGAACACGGCGTTCCTGCTGCTCGTATCCACGCCGAAGGCAAAGGCCAGGCTGACCCTGTCGTCAACTGCCCGAATCCTTCTGCTAAGGGCGAAATCAAGACATTCAAACAGTTGATCGAATGCCTGCAGCCGAACCGTCGTGCCGTTATCGAAGTTAAGGGCACACGCAACAAGTAATCTATTGCATTAACTTGTGAAAAAGGGGTCGTTTGCGACCCCTTTCTTTTTGTCATGACCGAACATCCCAACGTTTATTTATTTGATCTTGACGGCACATTGCTGGATTCTGCGCCGGATCTAGCGGCAGCGGCTAATCATCTTCGAGAAGTCCGAGGTTTGACGCCCCTCCCCTTTGAGACGCTTCGCAAAACCGCATCCAGCGGCGCACGAGGCCTTCTTGGTGCGGCTTTCGGCATCCACCCGGATGATCCTGGCTACGCTGAAATGGTCAAAGAGTTTTTGGACTATTACGAAGCCCATATGGCGGAGCACTCTCATCTTTTTGAAGGCGTTCCGAAAATGATTGACAACATCAAAGCTCAAGGAGCAAGCTGGGGCATCATTACCAACAAGCACGCCCGCTTTGTTCATCCTTTAATCAAATTCCATAAGCTCGAACCAGCTGTGGTCGTGTGCGGGGACACGCTCAAAGTTTCCAAACCGAACCCCGAACCGATTCTTTTTGCTCTGAAAAGCATTGACGCGAAAGCTTCTGAGGCCATTTATGCCGGCGACGACAAACGAGATATTGATGCAGCCAACGAAGCTAACGTTTTCTCGGTTGCCGTGAAATGGGGATATCTCGGTTCACCGCAGCCTGTCGAGCTGTGGGGCGCAGATCTCATTGTGCACAATCCGAGCGAAATTTTAGAGATCAAGCTTACAAAGTAGTCATACTTTTGCCTATGTCGGAAGTCTTTTTATTCCGCTAAGCGAGGGAACGATATGGGCAAAAAACTTTGGATAACAACCGGAATCATCGGAGCCTTGGCAGCCGCCTACACAGCCGGCGGCTTCCTTGGTGTCCCTTACGGAGTGAACTGGGCGCTTAAAAAATACGCCGAACCGATTGTCGGGCGCACGATCACAACGCAGGAAGTTAAATTCAATCCTTTCACACTGCAGTTTTCTGTTAAGGGACTGAACGTCCAAAAAGACGGAGAGCCGGCTTTGCTTTCCGTCGGATCTCTGCAAACCAAAGTTCTGTGGGATTCTCTTTTCAAACTGTCTCCTTTGGTGCAGTACATCACGATTGACGGCCTCAACAGCACCGTAATCCGTACGGGGCTGGACACTTTTAACTTCAGCGACATCATCCAACGCATTCAGGAAATGCCGACTTCACCGGAAGAAGAGAAGAAGGATGACAAGCCGCTGCAGTTTTCTATCGGCAACATCAAGCTGACGAACTCTTCAATCACGCTTGATGACAAGTTCAGACACAAGGTTGATAAGGTTACCGACCTTAACTTTGCCCTGCCCCTCATCTCTAATTTCCAAAACGACGTCGACGTTCCTATCACGCCTGACCTGAAATTCAATTTCAACGGCGAGCCTTTCGCCATCAATGCCGAGAGTGTTCCGTTTACACCAGGCAAAAAAACCGGCGTGAACTTCACCGTCACTGGGTTAAACCTGGAGAATGCGGCTTCCTTTAATCCGATTCCTCTGAATGTCAAAGTTACCAAGGGCACAATGGACTGTGCCTTCAACCTGGACTTTGAGAAAAAACAAGGCGAAGAGAACGCTTATCTGCGTCTAAAAGGCACCGTCAAGATGAAAGGCGTGGGCCTCGAAGACGAGCTCGGTAAAGCCTATCAAATCATCGGCGTCAAAGAGATCGATGCAAACTTGAAAGAGTTTGCTTTCTTCCGCCAGAATCTGGATATTGGAGAAATCCAGATTCATAATCCTTCAGTTGTTGTTATTAGAGACAAAGACAGCCTGAATTTGGTCCAACTGCTGACGCATATCGTTAAGGAACAAAAGGCCCAGGCTAAACAAGACGCGAAGGAAGCTAAGGAAAAAGCAACCCTTCCAGAAGACGAAAAGAAGACGCCGAACGATTGGACCTGGAACATTGATAAGGTCAGCGTCCGCAACGGAATAATCAACTTCACGGATACCACCAATAATTTCAAACGTCCGGTTACGAACGTTAATGTCTCGCTCGCCCCGATTAACGGTAAAAACGGCACTCGGACTTCTATCGATGCCTCCGTCGGCGCTATCGGCGGTCATATCCAAGCAAACGGCGGGATAGTTATCACGCCCTTCAGCATGGATCTGAATCTGCAGAGCAGCGGATTATCCATTGCTGATCTGACTCCGTATATTTCTCAGTATTCCAGCGCCCACGTCACGCAAGGTACGTTCAGCAACAAGGGTGAACTCAAGCTAAATCTAGCCAAAGACGTTTCCTTCTCTTACAGCGGCAATGCAGATGTTGCATCGCTGAACGTGACAGACAAACAAGGCGCAGCAGCTGTTTCGCTTAAGAATCTTGCCGTTGGCGGTATTAGTGTTTCGGGACTTTCTCCACTGCAAATTTCACTTGGCACCATTGCGCTTACGTCGCCTAACGTGAATGTCGTCATGAACAAAAACGGAAGCATTAACTTGGCTTCCTTAGGCACTCCGAGCAACGCTCCGGCGCCTGCAGCTACGACGGACAAGCCGGCCGCTTCTAAGCCCCAGTCTAAAGCTCAGGCAAGTTCCGGCTCATCTTCTGCTCCGGCCATCAATGTCGGAAAGATCACGCTGACAGACGGCCGTGTACGCTACACGGACAACAGTATTGAGCCTACTTTCAAGCTCAATGCCTCCAACCTTGCCGGCTCTTTGAGCAATTACTCCACGACGACCAAAGGCAATGCCACCGTGGATGTGAAGGGTCTGTTGAACGGCACGCCGATGAATATTTCCGGCACGATCAATCCGTTTGAATCGAAGCTCAAACTCGCGATGAAAGGCGAAGTGACCTCACTGTCGCTGCCGGCCTTCTCTCCGTTCTCGGCTAAATTCACCGGTCATCCGATTGAAAAAGGTCTGTTAACTTACAAGGGCGCCTTTGACATCAATCAAGATAAACTCACCAGCGAAAATGCACTTGTGATCAATAAACTTGAATTCGGTTCGCAGGTTCCTGATGCGAAGGACGCTTTACCGGTCGGCTTGGCGGTTTCTCTTCTGCAGGATCGTCAGGGACAGATCGATTTGAATATTCCGGTCTCGGGCTCCTTAGATGATCCCGAATTCTCGGTCGGCGGCATTATTGTCAAAGTCATTGTAAACCTGATCAGTAAAGCCGTTACTGCTCCGTTCGCACTTATCGGCTCGATGTTCGGCGGCGAAGACATGGATTTGAACAACCTGCAGTTTGCCAGCGGCAGCGCTCGTTTAGATGAAAAGACGATCAAGGCCCTCAACATCGTGGCGAAAGCTATGCAGGATCGTCCGGGCATCAAGATTCAAATCATCGGTATGGCTTCTGAAAAGGAAGACGGCGAAGGTTTGAAAGAACAACTGCTGATGCGAGATATGCGTTATGCCATTTATCGCGACACAACTTCCGCGACGAATGCGAAGGTTTTGACGGCTGCACAAATCGATAAAGCGATTAAACAGCTCTACAGCGAATCGACTGCGCCGAACAAACCAAAGAATACCGATATTGAGCAGATGAAAGCCTTCCTCATGAAGAACCAGCGTGTAGCCACTGCCGATCTGAAGCAGTTGGCCGACCGCCGAGCTGCAGCCGTAAGGAACTACTTGATTCAGAAAGAAAAAGTCGCTGCGGATCGACTGTTTATTTCGACATCCGAGACTCAGCGCGGCGATCAAGTTGTGCCAGGCGTTGCCTTGGGTCTGCAAGATTAATCTTGACTGGGAGGACGGTCTTTAATAAAATTACCAATCCTCGTGGGGGCGACCTGGTTTCGACAGGGGCCATGAGATATTTGGACGCGTGCCGAGGTGTGAGTTCCTCGCTAAACCGCTTACAAAAATATAAACGCCAACGATGAGCGTTTCGCTCTCGCCGCTTAATTTCCGGTGAGACGCTGCGACCGGTTCGCTTCTAGGCCGGGTCCCGCAATGGACGGCAGCGACATATCATAGGAGCTAGTTCCTGCAGGAGTTGTGACTGCGGGAGCGAAACTTAGCAACTGGCCGGCAACTGGCATCGCTAGTTTGCAGGGTTGCCGGTAAGAACTAAGTGAATTAGCTACGCACGTAGAGGCTGGTATTGATAGCTTCTGGACGCGAGTTCGATTCTCGCCGCCTCCACCACAAGACATCGTTGAGCAGGTTATCCGATTGGATGCCTGCTCGATTTTTATGTAAAGCGCCGAGAATCATTCTGCCCTATCTTTCGAGCCTCATAAAACGCTTTTAATGAATTAAGCGGTAACCCTGACTTCAATTGTGTAAAGAATGAAGCTCATTAGCTCAATTGTCTCTTATCTTAAGGAAGAAAAATTTTTCACCTTCCCTTAAGGTTACGACGCTAGTAAAAGTCAGCTCTTCAAAGGCATAAAAATAAATAATCAAGAAGGACAGTTACTTTTGATGTTATTACCTGTTTATCACCTTCAAATCTCTTTCTGCTATAACTTCTAGAGTTTTGAGGTCTTTCTTGAGTTAAACCTTACAAATACAAATACTGCTCAGAAAATACCCTTCGTAAAAACACTGTTTCAGGCCTCCCATGTTTTCTCTATATTTAGCAATATAGCTAAATAGCAAATTAGCTTATCCCCAATCTCTTTCCCTAAGGAGAACATCTAATGAAACTCACAAGAAGAGTCTTTATAGAGCTAGCCGGCAGCTCCGCCCTCATGGCCTCTGCCCCGTCTTTATTAGCTCAGGGTGTAACGGTTAAAAGACTGCCGTTGCCTTGCAGCCCGGCTCAGGGCAGATGGATCGGATCTGCCTGCCAAGGATGCACTCAGTACTGTGCAATTGAAGTTTTTAATCAGAACGGAAGAGCCACCCGAGTCCGTGGGAACCAACATTCTCAAGGCAATCACGGTTTCTGCTGTCCTAGAGGCCATTTGATTCCGCAAGAAAATTACGATCCTGATCGTATTAAGCAGCCGTTAAAGAGAACAAATCCGCAAAAAGGCAGAGGTATCGATCCCAAATGGATTCCTATCACTTGGGATGAGGCTTTAGATATCGTCGCAGATAAGATGATGGAGCTTCGTAATGCCGGCGAACCTGAGAGACTGCTTTATCTAAAAGGCCGCTACGGAAACACGTCTCACGCCCTTTTATACGGAACTGTCGCGAAACTGTTCGGCTCTCCGAATAATTTTTCGACTTCCGCCCTTTGTGCCGAAACTGAGAAAATGGGACCCGGCTATACACAAGGACTTTTCTCTTATAGAGATTACGATCTTGGAAATTCAAAGTGTGTTGTTTTCTGGGGTACAGATCCTTTCGCATCCAACCGCCAGGTCCCGAATGTGATTTCTCGACTTGGAAGCCTCCAAAAGAACGGCACTCTGATTACCGTTGATCCGCGGCTTTCTACAGCTGCTGCGAAATCCAAAGAGTGGCTGCCGCTTCTTCCCGGAACAGACGGAGCTTTAGCGAATGCGATTGCCCACGTTCTATTAACCGAAGGACTTTGGAACAAAGAATTCGTCGGTGACTTTGTTGATAGTAAAAACCAATTCATTGCCGGTAAAACGGTCAAGCCGGAAGCCTTCAAGGAAAACAATACGCTCGGCCTCGTCACCTATTGGAACGAAGAGGCAAAAGATTGGACGCCTGAAAAAGCGGGCAAGGAATGCAGACTCGATCCCGAACAGATCCGAAGAGTAGCTAGAACGCTTGGCAAAGCTGCTCCTAATGTCATCGTCTGGATGGGCCCAGGCGTTTGCATGAACCCGAGAGGAACCTATTCCGCCATGGTTGTCCATGCACTCAACGGCATCCTTGGTTCCGTGGATAATGTCGGCGGCACTCATGACCCTGTTAAAGCCTTGACCGGCAAGTATCCGTCAATGGACAAATATGTGGATGAGTTGGCCAAGACGCACGGAAAAGGCAAGAAGATTGACGGCCGCGGCGATAAGGACATGCCGGCAGCCATGAAAGCGAAGCTGGGCAGCGGTGTTGTCACCAACAACATTGCTAACTACATGCTTGAACATCCTGACTTTATTAAGGTCATGATTAGTTCTTGGACGAATACTCCTTTTGCAGCGTCTGACGGCAAACGCTGGGAAAAGGCATTAAGCAATGTTCCTTTCTTTGTCCACATGGTTCCTTTCCCGTCTGAAATGACCCAGTTCGCAGACATTGTGCTCCCCTCAACCTTCAATGCAGCCGAGGGAATGGGCGCGGTTACCGGTTTCGGCTCTATGCATGCCTGGACCTCTCTGCAGCAGCCCACTTGCGACAGAATTTGGGATGTAAAACAGGAAGAAAACGAAGTCACTTGGCTTCTCGCAGAAAAGCTGGCAAAGAAAGGCTGGCCCGCACTGCTGAACTACTATGCCAACGAGTTCGCTGATCCGGAAACGGGTGCAAAGCCCACAAACGAAAAAGAATTCCAATTAATCACAACCAAGATCGCTTCCGCTCCGTGCTGGCTCCATGGTTCCAAGCCGATTCCCGGAGATCAAATCAATGGTTGGGAAGACTTCAGACAAAAGGGCATGCATAACTCTGCCCCTCAGACTTACAAGAAACATTGGGGCGGCAAGTTCCCGACTCCCAGCGGCAAGTTTGAATTTGTTTCCGGCGATCTGAAGAAAGTGTTGGAAACGCATGCAGCGAAATACAACTCAACTCCGGACCAAATTCTTGAACTGTGTAATTATCAAGCCAGGGGCATTAAAGGCTGGATGCCGCATTACGAAGCACCGCTGCGCCACGGCGATCAACAGCAATTCCCGTTCCTTTTCATCGATCATAAGAGCCGCTTGAACAGAGAAGGACGTTCTGCAAATCTTCCTTGGATGCAGGAGTTCAAGAAATGCGATGCGGGCGACCGCTCCTGGGGAGATGTCCTTAAGATCAACCCGACCGACGCTAAAGCGCTCGGCCTCAAGGATAACGACCTGGTCGAAATATCTTCTCCGGTCGGCACTATTGTCACAGAGGTCAAACTTTGGGAAGGCGTAGGTCCGGGCACTGTTGCAAAAGCCTACGGACAAGGCCATTGGGCATACGGCCAGATTGCCGCCAAGGAATACGGCAAGACACCGCGCGGCGGCAACAATAATGAAATTCTTGTTGATGACTACGATCGTTTATCCGGTACTTCCTGCAGAAACGGCGGATACACACGCGTCAGCATCAAGAAGGTTTCTAGCAACAATTAACCCGGGAGAGAGAAATGAAATTTGGAATGATCATTGATTTGAATTTATGCTCCTCCTGCGGAGCTTGTGCTCTGGCGTGTAAGGCGGAGAATAATACCCGTACGAGAGGCGAAGGACAGTCTTTCAACTGGGCTGACTTTCTGCAGGAAACTAAAGGGACTTTCCCAAACAGCACTCAAATCGCAATCCCCGTGATGTGCAATCATTGCGAAAATCCGCAGTGCGTAAAAGTTTGTCCTACAGGAGCCATGTTCATCAGTCCCGAGGGTGTCGTACTTCACAATGATGAAGTATGTATCGGCTGCCGTCTCTGTCAAAAGGCCTGCCCATACTCCTCTGCTGAGTTGGGTCCTGAAAGTCTTGACGGAAAATCTTATTCGGTTATTAGTTTCAATCCGAAAGGAGTCGATCCGAGAGGAGACGCCGCAACAAGGCCCGTTCTTATTGAGGGCGTTACAGGAGGAGCTTTAGAACTGGCAAAGAAAGCAGGAGCGCTTCCTGCTTATGCCAACCTGTTCAAAGCCGGAGATACGGCCGCTCAGAGAAAAGAAGGCGTAGTGGAAAAATGCAATTTCTGCTATCACCGCACTTCCAACGGTCTTAATCCCGCCTGCGTGGATGCCTGCCCTGCCGGAGCAAGAATTTTCGGCGATTTAGACGATCCTAAATCTGCTATTTCGGCCAAGATGAAAGCTTCGAAGGTCTGGAGACTTCAAGAAGACAAGGGAACCAATCCTAAAGTCTTCTATGTCGGACAGTTCTCTCCCAGAGAATAACTAAGTAATTCGGAAGAGGCTGAAGCCTCTTCCGACAATCTAAATACACTATGCAAACGACACCGCTTAACCTTATTCTTCTTGGTTTATTTGAGCCGGAACAAGAGCTCAGAGAACTGCATGTTTTCAAAAAAGCAGCTGAAAATCTCGATGAAGATTTAGCAAGAAGAGCCGTTCTTTTGGACCAACTGTACACACAGGGAACTGCCAGTTCTAAAGCGTTTAAAGAAATGCTTCTGGACTACACAAGATTATTCCTGAGTCCCGGTACGCCTTTGGCCAAAAACTATTTGACTTGTTGGAAAACAAAGTTAGGAGATAATATTCTAGAAGAATATCTTTCTTACCTTGAGAAAAAAGGATTCAAAACAGAAAAAGACATTAAAGAACTTCCGGAACATATCGTCCCCGTTCTGGAAGTTTATGAATTATTAGATAAAGAAGAAAAGCCTGAGTACTTTGAAAAATTTCTCAGCAAATTTATCCTGGACTGGTCGAAACTATTGGAGGTTGAGGCCAGACACGGCTTTTATAAAAATCTAGGGAAATTTTTTACTGAATGGGCTAAATTGGAGGCAAAAAAGAATGGCGCAGTTCCCTGAGATTTATACGGAACAAGCAAAAATATTTAAAGCAATCGGGCATCCTGCAAGATTGATGATGGTTGAAGCTTTACTTGAAGGCCCCAAAACCGTCTCTGAGCTTACTGCTATCGTTCAGTTAGAAATGCCCACTGTCTCACGGCATTTAAACTGTTTGAAGGAAGCTCAAGTGGTCAAGTCTGAAAAAAAAGGAAATTCTATTATTTATTCAGTAGAACTGACTTGTCTTAAAAATTTCCTTCATTGCTCCAGAAGCGTAGTGGTGATGAAGAAAAGCAAGACTCTCCTCTAGCCTTAATTAACGATATCTCACAGGCGTTGGTTTCTATCGGCCAACAGCTACGATCCCCGATCCCTTGCTAAAACTTTTTGAAAAAAGAGCCAAAGGATCGGAGATTGTCTTCGCAGAGTTTTTATTTTTTATCCTTTTCTCCGCCAACTTCTTTGGCTTCGTCGCTCTTTTTCGGCACGGATTCGGTCTTTTCTTCATTTTTTACGATGTTAAGCTGACAGCAGCAGCCTTCTTTCTTCTTATTCCCAAAAAATCTTGAAAAGAATGATTCTTTTTCTGCCATATTTGCTCCACTAAATTAAAACGAAAAATAATTAAATAAATAACCTGTCACGCATGCAACCGAAAACACCGACAGAAGAAACGCTATCAGCATTTGTTTTTTAAAAATAGAGTTCAACAATGCAACTTCCGGAATGCTTGCACCAGCACCTCCGATAATAAGCGCAATCAACGCCCCAGGTCCAACTCCGGCGCCATATAAAATTGAAGCAATCGGAATCATGGTTTCGGTTCGGATGTAGAGCGGAATACCGACCAATGCTGCAAGAGGAATTGCCCACCAGGCGCTTACACCGGCAAATTTTTCGACAATATCCATCGGCAGCGCTTCATGAATAAAGCCGCCGACTAATGCACCGAATAAAAGATAAGGAAAGACCTTCTTAAGCAGTCCAAGGGAATCTCCGAAAGCCAACACGACTGCATGCCAAAACTTCTCTCGGAATGTTCCTGTAAAAGAATGCCAGGCCTCCGACGAAGTTTTGCCTCCGGTTACTGTCACGTCATACACATAGCGTTTGAACCCTAAAGCATCTAGTAAAAGTCCGATGCTTACAGCAAAAGCGAAGGTAAACAAGGTATATAAGACCGTAGCCTTAAGACCGAAGAAGGCCGCCATCAAAGTGATGATGGCCGGATTCAAAACCGGTGAAGTCAGTAAAAAGGAAACAGCTCCCGCGAATGGTGCTCGGCTTTTCATCAGTCCCACAAATACCGGGATCGTGGAACACGAGCAAAACGGCGTCACCAATCCGATACAGGCGCCTAGCACGGCACTAATCACTTTGTTAGGACGGTTAAGCCAGCCTTCGATTCGCTTCTGTGATATGAAAATCTGAGCAAGCGAAACTAAGAAACTGATCGTGAAAAATAGAAAGATCAGTTCGAAAAAAATATATGTAAATTCCGAAAGGAATCGAGACCAATCAATATTTGAAATCATTTTTCTTGTTCGTCCGAGAAACAGCAGCAAATTTCTTTACAGCGTTTTTTATCTTCTTTGAAACTTTCAGGATCGATAGCGTTTACTGCTTGAGCGATACCTTGGACAAATGAACTGACAGGAGTTTTCACCTTGTAATAGACAAAACGTCCTCTTTTCTCTGCTTCCACCAAACCAGCTTCACGAAGCTGTTTGAGATGCTTAGAAGTTTCGTATTGAGGAAGATCGAGAACACGCATCGCTTCGCATACGCAAATCGCCGCTCCCACATGGGTCAAAAGCCAGTAAAGCCTTAGGCGATTGGGATCAGAAAGCACCTTGAAAACAAGAAGACTTTGTTCTAATGATGTTAAGACCATGAAGAATCATTTAAATATGCAAATAATTGCATGTGATTTTATATGCGTTTATTTGCATACGTCAAACATCCTCCGAAAATTTTCAGTTAAAACTGATTTTCTCCAAAACTTCTGCGTTCATCGATCAAAGCTTCTTATCCCTTGGATCCTTCTATTTTTGATTGATCTTTCTCAAAGTTAGGCCTGGACTCAAAAGAGTTTTAAAAGTTGAATCGCTCTTCTGATTAACCTACAATCATTGTACGTACAATATTTGTAGGTTAATTATGAAGTTCTACGGTAGAACAGAAGAGTTAGAAACGCTGTCGGACCAATTGCCTCTTCTTGAGAATGGGTCCAGACTTGTCGTCGTCACAGGTCGAAGACGAATCGGGAAAACCACACTCATCACCAAGTTCGCTAAAGAATCTTCTCTCGCGTCACTCTACTTTTTCATACAGCGAGGCTATTCGGAGGATGACCTCGTGAAATCTTGCCTTGCTCAAATCAAGAGAGAGTTGAACCTGAAGGGATTCCTTCCTGGCATTAGCAAGCTTTCAGAACTCGTTGAATTTTGTATGCAGCTGAGCAAAACGACGCCTTTGATTTTGGTTTTTGACGAATGCCAGGAGTTGGACTACGTCGCGCCAAAATTTTGGTCTGAACTACAGAATGTTTGGGATAAAATAAAAAATGAAAGCCGACTCCTCCTGATCATGAGCGGCTCCATCATTTCCGCCATCAAACATATCTTCTCTGACGCTAACGAACCTCTTTACGGACGAACTGACCTTCTCCTCAAAATAAAGCCATTTAGCTGCCACACCATCCGACATTATCTGGAAGAAAACAATCCCGACTTCACCGCTGAGGATTTACTGATGTTTTACGCTATGACCGGCGGCGTTCCTAGATACATGGAGCTCCTTACCTCATCAGGTTGCTCGGACGTTAAGAGTTTTAAAAAGTTCCTTTTTTCTCAAGCGAGTTCTTGGTATCGACAGGACGGACATGTCATCCTCGGAAACGAATTCCGGATGGAGTCGAGCGCTTATTTTTCTCTCTTAAGAGCAATCGCTTATGGGAAGACACAATGGTCGGAACTTCAAAATGAAGTTTCAACCAATCTCGCCCCTTACATGTCTCGCCTTGAAACGCAGTTCAATCTTTTGAAAAAGAACTATCCATTCGGTAAGGAAAGTTCCGGAAGAGGCACCCGTTACCTCCTTACCGACGAATATTTCCGTTTCTGGTTCAAATTTATTGAGCCTATGACTTTCGCATCACTTTATGAAAGTTCGCAATGGAACCTGTCTGAGGGGCTTTTTGATAAAGCTTGGCCGGACTTCTGCGGAAGAACTCTGGAAAATTGGTTCTTAAAAGATTACTCAGAAAACGGGGCGTGGACGGCTGTTGGTCAATGGTGGGACAAAAGAGGAGAAAACGAAATCGACCTCGTTGCAGTCAACGAACTCGTCGACAAAATCCAATTTGCTGAAATAAAAAGAAATCCTAAAAAAATATACCTCGAAAAGCTTCAGGAAAAAGCAGAGGTTTTCCTCAAAAATAACCCCAAGTATCAAAAATTCTCCGTGTCTTTCAAAGGCCTCTCTTTGGAAGATATAAAGAATTGAACCAATGTCTTGAACTTGTACAAAGGCAAGTTCAAGACATTAACTAAAGTAATCCAGTCCGTCAGATAAGCTCGATTTAGGCTGCTAATTATTTTTAACTGACGGACTTTTTTACTTTTAAATGATTATAATTCTCATTATTGTTCTCATCTGGAATGGGCTAATTCCAAATGAGCGAACTTCCTCACTCAAACCTAAACAAAGTCTCTCAGGAGAAAACCATGAGATTGGCACCTCTGTTTGTTGCTTTCTTGATGACTGCGTCCACGTTTTCTGCCGCCGCAGCCGAACCGATCAAAGAACTCAATATTTCTTACGTAAAACCGCCGTTTGTCCTCCAGCTTCTTGTCATGAAGGACCACAAACTGCTTGAAAAAGAATTCCAGGCAGACGGCATCAAAATTAATTGGCACAACATGGGCACGAGTCCTCAAGCCGCTCGGGCTATGGGTTCGGGGAGCCTGGACATTGCCGGCAACATGAATACCGCTGCGCTTCTCATGCTCAACTCTGAAGGTCTTCCGGTCAGAGTGGTTACCGGAACAGCTCATCCGACCTCTAACTTCGCAATTGTGTCTAAACCCGGAACGGAACTTTCTGTTAGAGACCTCAAAGGCAAACAAGTCGTTGGTCCGAAAGGTACTTTCTTACATCAGCTTCTCGCTGCTGCCTTAGAAAAGGAAGGCATGAAAGAGTCCGATGTCCAATTCATCAACACGGGTATTCCTAAGGCACTAAGTACGATTCTGGCCGGTCATGCAGACGCCGCTCTGGTCGCAAGCAGCGCCTTAATCAAGGCGAACAAAGCCGGCGCTAAAACCATCATCAATGCAGAAAGATTGGTGGAACCCACTCTTGTGATGACGACCACCAAACAGTTTGCCGAAGAACATCCGGACATCGTCAAACGCGTCGCTAAGGTGTACGCAGAATCTTTGCAATGGATGAAAGACCATCCTGCCGAAACTGCTGAGATGGGTGCAAAAGAACACGGCATCTCTATTGAAGATGCAAAAACGCTGATGGAGCGAAGCCACTACTTCGACAAGATGACAACCAAGGACTTAGAAGATCTAAAAGTGAATCAGAAGTTCCTGCGAGACAACGGAATGATGAGAAATGAAGTCACCGTGGAAGAATTGGTTCTGCCGGTTGCGATGGAATAACAAACTCAGTAAGGAATTGATGCCATGCTAAACGAAGAAATTAAAGTTACAGAAAACGGAGGTAAAACCGTCACGGTCCTCACCTTAGAGGATTGCGAAAAATATCACGGACTCAAACGCTGCGGCGGTCTGGCTCTCTGCTTCCGTGTTATGAAATTCGCGTTAGACAGACTTGTACCGGAGGGAGAAGCCGCCAGAAGAAAATTAATCACTTTCAAAACTGCGTTCGATGGTCCGGGTATTACAGACTCTGCTGAACTCATCGGCAGATGTGTGACACGCAAACGTTTTATGGCGCTTCCAACCGACGGGATCGAAGCACCTGAATGCATCTGGGGCAAACTTTATTTCGAAGTCGGATACGGAAAGAAACTCATGAAAACCTCCGTCCGTGACGGCATCATTTCTCCGGAGTTTTTAGCGGCCGGCAGAAAGTTCTATTCCGGAACCGCCACGCCGCAGGAAACCGAAATTTGGATTGGTTTCAAAGGCAAGCTTTACGACGCGGTAGTCAACTCAAAACTTGAGGACATTCTGAAAACCGAGATCGTCGGTTAAGCAAACAAGTTACACCTGAGCCGTGAGGGAATTTTCACGGCTCTTTCAATTTAGTCCTCTCCGACGAATATTGGCATTTATTAGGGCGCCGGTTTTTCGCTTTACTTATGCTCGTGGATCGGCAGATAGTTGATCTCTCCGCAGCCCACGCCTTTCTCGGCAATCGTGTTTTCACAAAAGACTTTCAATTTGTCGTAAGGACCTTTGGCGATCACGGCCTCCACACAAGTGTCGTGCGTGGCATGAACATGCATTGAACTGATGACCATGTCTAAATGTTCGTGCTGATGGTCAACATTTCGCTTAGACAGAAGTGCCTTTCGATGATCGTAGGTGTAGCTGACGACGGCCACACATTCTTGAGAAGGATTCACCAAAGCCTCCTGGGCAAGCTCTTTCTTCAAAAGGTCTCGGAAAGCTTCCGATCGATTTTGGTAACCTCGCTTAGCAATAAGTTCATCAAAAGCTTGCGCCAGGGATTCGTCTACAGTGATGGAGATTCGTTGCATGATCTGCGGATTCATTAATTTCTGAGATTCTAAAAATTTTTACCGATCGCCGCAAAGTCATAGTGTGCTACTTAACTGCTGTGACCGCAAAACGCACAGGAAGCCGCTTCTTTTCTCCCTCCCATAGGAGGACTTCACTCTTGACTGCGCAAGCTTTTAATCGGCCGAGAACTTCTTCGTCCCACTGAGGACGAACTTGTCTGCTTAGAGGCAGATCGCGCGCGATGTCATCGATAACGTTCGTTTTGATGCCGAGGAGGACGTGATTACTAGAAGCGTCAACCTTCGGCTGGATAGAGGCATATTCCGCGTTATACAAATAGCAGTAGTGATTGCCGTCAAAAACGAAAAGCTTTCCGCCCGGTTTAAGAACTCTCAGCCATTCTTTATAAGCCGCTTCCGGATCTTCAAGATTCCATACAAGGTTTCTGCTGACCACCGCATCAAAAGAAGCATCCGCAAACGGGAGATGCTGTGCGTCAGCTCGGCAGAATTCGACATCGTGATAGCCGTTTCGATTAAGCAAATCTTTTGCTTTTTCCAGCATTCCTTCAGAATAATCAGCGGCGGTCACATTCATGCCGAGAGAGGCTAAAAGAAGTGAAAAGAAACCCGGACCGCACCCGATATCCAGCACTTTCGAGACCTCGGGTATCTGTCTGAAATACTCCTTGTAGAACTCATCCTTATGCTCCTCTCTTTCCTTTTCGATCTGCTGTCGATAGCCTTCGGAGCGAGTGTTCCAATACTCTCTTATCTTTTCTAAATTGTTCATAGCGATCTTACAAAGGTTTAATGGGAGTCATAGTCGTAAGTCCCCTGCTGTTCTTCTCAATTAGGCTCTCAATCTGATAAATGGGATCGATCGTCTCGGAGTTAAGAACGGCGTCGGGAGTATCGAAAGCATGCGCCATTCCGTTATGGAGGAACAGCACGGCATCGCTAAAACGGGAAGCCAGCATTAGGTCATGGATCACGTATAGAGCGACGGCGTTTCTCTTCTTGCAGTAACGATGCACGGTCTCCATCACGACAAGCTGATGGCGGACATCTAATGCGCTGGTCGGTTCATCAAGCAGAAGCAGCCTAGGCTCAGAGACAAATGACTGTGCCAAGAAAACAAGCTGTTTTTGTCCTCCGCTCAAACTCCGCACTGGGGTATTGGCAAAAGCGTCTAGTTTCAATTCACGAATGACTTGGGAGACTTTTGCAAGCTGAGCCTCCGAGACTTTCCAGCTTAATGTTTTAGTCAGTCCGAGAAGAATCGTTTCAAAGGTCGTCAGCGAGGACGTAATTTTTTCGAGCTGCGGTAAGTATGCGATTGAAGAGCGACCGAGCTTCTTGCCGTCCTCTTCCAAAACAATGCTGCCTTGATGAGCAATTAGGTTCGCGATACAGCGAATAAACGTGGTCTTCCCTGCGCCGTTTCGACCCAGTACTGCAGCCATTTCGCCTTGCTGAAAGGACACCGTGATGTCCTTAAGAATTTCCTTGTTCTTGATAGAACAAGACAAGCCTTCGATCTTCAGTTTCAGCATCCTTACTCCCGCGACCTTAGCAAAAGGAAAAACAGGAACGGAACACCGACAATGGAAGTCACAATTCCCACAGGGAGCGTCGCGCCTTCAGACATCAGTTTGGAAATGATCGATGCGGCAAGCATAAGCGCGCTTCCGACCATAGATGATCCGATAATCAAAAACCTTTGATCGTCACCCAAAAGCAGCTTGGCGCAGTGAGGCGAGATCAAACCTACAAAGGCCACCGTACCGATAAATGCTACGGCAGAAGCGACCAGAACGGAGCTCACCGTAAAGACAAACATCCTTAATTGGTCCGTGTTGATGCCAAGTCCTCGAGCCCTCTCGGTTCCGTCACTGAGCGCAGTGAGTTTCCACGAATAGCAAAAAGAAATCAGAAGCACAATCGTCCAGCAAGTCGAGGAAACGCCGGCGCTGATCCAAGAGGAGCGCTGAAGGTTGCCAAACGTCCAGCCGGAGATAATTTGCGCGATTTCCGGAGAAGCTCGGTACTGCAGATACTGCTGGAGCGCCTGAAAGAAGAAATTCATAATGACGCCTACAAGAATGAGCGTCGTTGCCGTAAGCGAGCGCTTACTTCCGAGATAGAAAATGAATGCCGATACCGTCAGCGCCATGACAAGTGCAGCCAGCGAAACACCGAGCCAGATTTGTCCGAATAGTGCAAAGCCGGTCGTAATGGCAATGGCCGCTCCGAAACTTGCTCCTGCCGTCACGCCCAAGGTGTATGGGCTGGCAAGAGGATTATTCGTAATCGTTTGAATCAGAAGTCCCGCCAGACTCAGAGATGCGCCCACAAAAAGACACGTAAAAGTCATGGGCAGCCGAATTTCCCAAACAATAAAAGAAGCGGACGATCCTCCGGCGGGTCCCTTGAGAACCGCATCGACCAGGTCTTTGAAGGCGATAGACGATGAACCGACTTGAATGTCCAGGAACACCAGAACACTCAATATCAAACCGACGAGCATCGTTGACAGAACCTTTTTGCGGATCCTGTTTCGATACTGTCGAATGATGAGATCTTCTGAGCTCATTTTTGATTCAAATGAATCATAAAGGTGCCGTCATACTTGAGTTCAGGTAAATAGGTTTTGTAGTAGTTATTCAAATTGCCGACGGGATCAATATCCTTAAACGTTTCGGGATAAAGCACCTTGGCCATATATTGAGTAAAGGTGTAGTCAGCCATGTTCCTCAAGCTTCCATGGTCTACACCGTAGACTCGGTTTTCCTTAACGGCATCGAGCATGTTCCAGCCGGGACGCTTTGTAAAATTGGCCAACCTTTCCTGAGCTTGCGACTCGGGGACGGTAAAGCCCATTCGCATTTGGTCCCCCTCGGATTTATTGCGCCAAATGCTCCCGCCGATAAAAATAACCTTCGGATTCTGAGAAATCACATACTCTTTATCGAGGGCCATGTAAGGCTGAGGAGAATTCTCGGCGAGATTCGCTGCTTTGATGTTTTTGAGGATTGCGCCCCAAAGTACGTCCTTATTGTATGAATTACCGTAGCGAGCCAGCCCCTTGCTGGCGGTCTCCATGTAAACCTTCGTACCAACCTGATCATCAAGAAGTTTGACAATCGTTGAGTAAACGTGGTCAAGAGCCTCTTTATAGGTCTTGTTCTGAGCTTCGGCGATCCTTTCCCGACCCAGAAGCTTGCCAAGAATTTCCGTACTGAGTGTATGGTTTACCGTTGTCATCGCATGGTAATCCAGGACGACGACCTTGATTCCGGCTTTTTCAAACGTTTTAATTCTCTGGCTGTTTTCCGCGTACTGAGTTCTTCCGATCAGCAGGACATCCGGATGGAGACTAAGGATTTTCTCGGCATTGAGAATATCGTCGTGGTAGCCGCCGATACTCGGCAGATCTTTCATCTTAGGAAAAGACTTCGTAAAAACTTGATATTCACCGTAGCGCGTATCTTCCCATCCGTCTTTTGTCAGAGCAACGACTTTTTCAAGGCTGGCCGCACCGCCCACCATCATAAAGTTCGCGATGTAGTTAGCGACGATAAAGGTCTTCGGCTGATCCTCGAAATGAACTTTCCTCCCCTCGATATCCGTAATATCAAAGGCCGCCGCGAGCACGGAACCGCTAAAGGCCGCAAGAGAAGAAAAAGAAAGAGCAAGAATCAACTTTCTCAGCATTGTGATCCTCTTCGATTGTGGGTCGTTGCTTTCGTGACGGCCCGAAAGTCAGAAACTCAGCAAATAAACCTCTCACGTTTGACGTTCACGAGCTGTCAAAAACCACTTTTCGAGGAGGCTCGCTTTAACTCGGCTTTATTCAGGAACTTGAGTTATTTGAAAGGTATTACTTTTTTCTAAATTATCATATTCATGAACCACATGCGGTTTCGTAAGATAAATTTTTAATTCGTCATACTCATTTTGACCAACGGCGCCAGACCCTTGTCCTATAGAAATAACAAAACCTCCGGCGAAAGAAACGTCGGAGGCTGATTTTTGCGGACGATTAAGCTAACTACTAGGCGATACTATTGACGACCGTAACCGCATTCAATGTTCTCGGGAAACCATTCAGCGGAACGGCTACCTGGAGAGCATCAATCAAATTCTGTTTAGTCGCGCCTTCTTTAAGGTTTGCGTCTGCATGAGCCTTAAGCTGAGCTTCGCATCCGCCGAGCGCTGCAATCGCAGCAAAGACAACCAATTCACGATCCTTAACGGACATGCCGGTACGCGTATAGAAGTCACCGAAGCAATATCCGGACAAGTCATTGATCATGAGCGGTTTCATCGGTTCCGTCGTGTTCTTGTGCATCTGTGTGATCGCATCGCCGAAAATAGCAGTCTGAACTTCAATGCCTTTGGCCAAACGATTTTGATCGTTGACGGCGGTCTGAGAGGCTAACGGAAGACGGACACCAGCCTCCTTAAGAGCTTTGTTTACCCCTTCTAAAGCTTCTTTAACTCTGCCTATTCCAACGTATGGCACAGTCTGATAGACGGCTTCCTTAATCGCAATCGGTTCAACGGCTGCTTTCAAAGCTGCTGCTGTGACACCCTCAGCCTCTTCCGAAAGACCCTGAGCTGCACATGTGGCCAATAAAACAAAATATTTTTGATTCGTCGCAAGTGTTGTTCCGCGTTTAGTAACGTTCATCATTCTCGCGATGATGGCGTCCATATCCGGATCCAAATTTCTTTCTTTTGCACTAACGGTATTTGTCATAACTGCTCCTGCTGCACCAACGGTGGCAGACAGTAATACTTTTCTTCTGTTCAAAACCATCTTTAACCCCTTTTAGTGACATAACTTAAAAACCTTCCGAGAGCCTGTTCTTCAGCAAGCTGATATTGAAGACAACCTAGCTGTGCTTTCCTTTATCGCGACTCAATACAAACTCGTCATCTTCAAAACTTGAAGCCTTGGAAATTCCCGTTAATAACACCAGCCGACCGTTCATTTTCTCGATTTGGCTCCCTATTCCTAAAAATTCTAGAGTTCCTGTTTATTTATTTCCAATACTTATTTACAATCATCTTTAATGCAATAAATACATAAATTGAAAATCTCATGGACCTAAGAGTATTGATGTCGTTTGTCACTGTGTGCAGGCTTGGCAACATCACGCGTGCTGCCGAAGCGCTTTACATATCTCAGCCCGCTTTGACACGGCAAATTCAGGAACTTGAACAAGAATTGGGCTGCAAGTTATTGGTGAGAAGCACTCGCAGTTTGTCGCTTACCGAGAACGGCTATCTCTTTTTACTTCGTGCTCAGGAAATATTAGACCTTGCCAAACAAGCCAAGGCCGAGCTGTCAGAAAACGGAGACGTCCTCCACGGTGTCGTTCGGGTAGGGATCGTTGAAAGTCGAATCATGGATTACTTTGCTGACGCAGTTGTGCAATTCAACCAAAGGTATCCGCACGTTCAATTTGAAGTCTATTCTGCTGACGGCGACGACTTAAAACGCTATGTCGATGAAAATAAACTGGATATGGCAATACTCATTGAGCCGGTGGAAAGCGCGAAGTACACCAAAATTCCCATCGATGTCATTGAAAAGTGGGGATTAGTTGTTCGCAATGAAGAAATGCCGATCAAGAAAAAAACGCTGAGTTATGAAGAGATTATTGAACGAACCTTAATTCTTCCGCGCCGCTACATCGTCCTTTCTGAAATCAGCAGTTGGTTCAAAGTTCCGGAAAGTAGGTTCAAAGTTGCGGCCTATCACAATCTCGCATCCAATGCTTTAACAATGGTTGAGAAGGGAATCGGTTCCCTGCTTTGTATTGAAGGAAGTTTCACAAACCGTCCGAAGCCGAATCTCCGCTTCCTTCCGATTACACCCGAAAGAACAACTTCACATGTCGCAGTCCGCAAGAAGAACAGAAAACTCTCAAAGCCTTGCGAAATCTTCTGGTCGGATATCGAACAATATTTTCCGGTCCAAAAATAAGTAAAGGCCTGAACGACAGATTCGCTCAGGCCATTTTTTCATTGATCCGGCGCCTTTCAGGGGTGCCGGATAATTTTTATTTTGGCATCGGCAGCTGGAGAACGTCTCCCAGAGCCATGCAGACACCCGCAATCACGATAATAGAAATAACGTTCAGCCAAAAACCTGCCTTAATCATTTCGCCGATCTGGATGCGGCCGGTACCGAAAATAATCGCATTCGGCGGTGTCGCAACCGGCATCATGAAGGCGGCAGAAGCACCAATAGTCGTCA
The DNA here is from genome assembly GCF_000205025.1 of Parasutterella excrementihominis YIT 11859. Classification (GTDB taxonomy): domain Bacteria; phylum Pseudomonadota; class Gammaproteobacteria; order Burkholderiales; family Burkholderiaceae_F; genus Parasutterella; species Parasutterella excrementihominis. The sequence goes on from NZ_GL883677.1 coordinate 136,916, forward strand.
CTAAGAGCACTTGCTCCGTCGGAATACCGAGAACAGGAGCTGCAGCAGCCAGAAGCGGAAGCATCGTAGCAGCCAAAGCAGTGTTCGAAGTGAATTCCGTTGCGAAGATCACTAAAGTTGCGACCCCCAAGATCACGAGCACAGGCGGCAGACCAACGAAGGATGTTGCCTGGGCTGCGATGAGGTTGGCAGCGCCGGTTGCCTGAATACAAGCTGCCATAGAAAGGCCGCCTCCGAAAAGGAGAAGCACGTCCCAGGGAATATTGTCGCAGTGCTTCCAGTCAAGCGCTCTTTCACCGCGGGAAAAATTAACCGGAATACAGAAGAGAGACACACCGGCAGCCATTGCAATCACGGCATCACTAACCATTCTGAAAGGACGAACACCGTTTTCTAAGGTGAAGGAGCGAATCTGAGAACCGAGGCACCAAAGAACCACTGCACAAATGAAGACGATCAGAACTGAGATTTCACCGCGGGTCGGTTTGCCGATGTTCTTTAATTCGGTACGGATCCATTCACGGCCGCCGGCAATCTTTTGAATCTGTTCTCTGAAAAGCACCTTGGTTAAGAGGAGCCAAGAAAGAGGCATGAGGAGAAGAACCACCGGCATACCAACCTTCATCCACTGAACGATGGAAACATCAACACCGTACGTCTGCTGCACAAAGCGAACGAAGATACCGTTAGGAGGCGAACCGATAATTGTTCCCATACCGCCGATGGAAGCGCCATAAGCCACGGCTAACAGGACACAGATACCGAAGTTTCTTTCGCCCTTAGTAATGGTCGGAGAGTCGGAATTCTGACGAACCACGGACATGACGGCGATGGCGATCGGAACCATCATGGCTGCGGTTGCCGTATTCGACACCCACATGGAAATGAAACCTGTTGCGATCATCACACCGGCAATAATGGCGCCGGGAGAGGTACCGACAATTTGCATCGTCTTTAAAGCGATACGCTTATCGAGGCCCCAGCGCTGAATACCCGCTGCCAGCAGGAAGCCGCCTAAGAACAGATAAATCGTATCAGAGGCATAGGGCGTCAGCGTTTTTGCTAAAGTCGTAACATCGCAAAGAGGATAAAGAATAATCGGCAAAAGCGCCGTCACGGCAATCGGCACGGTTTCTGTAAACCACCAAAGGGCCATCCATAGCAGAATAGCTAAGCAGGCCTTTGCGGCATGGGAGACGGGAACCGAAGCTCCGGCACCGTTAACATACGCGTCCGGAAGAACCCAATATAAAAGCAGGGCTAAAACAGGGGCGGCAAAAAGAGCAATCGTTTTCGACTGTCTCGAGAAGGAACCCATTTGCAGTGGTGTTTCCATTGATACTCCTATGTATTGAGTTATCGAGCAGCTGTGCTCAAGGCGAAACAGATTTATTTAAGCACAAAAATTTGTTTATTCTTCGCGAGGCAAATTAAAAATTTCAACAGATTAAATATAAATAGCACAATGCGAAATTTAATTTCGAATTGTGCTATTTGTTGTTTTTGATGTAGGCGTTTTTAGGACGCTTCTATCCGTTAAGCCTTTTGTGTCTCAGACTTTTCGGGCTTCTGGTGACTGAATTGAATCTTATAGAGCCGAGCATAAGGACCATCCTTTGCCAGAAGCTCGAAATGGGTTCCGGCCTCTACTATCGCCCCCTGATCCATCACGACGATCATATCGGCATCCACAATGGTAGAGAGACGGTGCGCCACCACAAAGCTCGTGCGGCCTTCTCTGAGTTTGTCCAAAGAGGCCTGAATGTACTTTTCGCTTTCCGTATCCAAAGCACTGGTGGCCTCGTCAAGAAGCAGAATCGGAGCATCTTTCAGGAGCGCGCGTGCGATGGAGACACGCTGTCTTTGGCCGCCGGAAAGTTTTGATCCGCCCTCACCGATCCGAGTCTGAAGACCTTCGGGAAGCGAATCGATCAGCGGCTTGAGGTAGGCGGCTTCAGCTGCCTGCCTGATTTCTTCCTCTGTCACGGGTCTTCCCGCTCCGAAAGCAATATTGGCAGCAATGGTGTCGTCAAAGAGCATGACTTCCTGAGTCACGATTGCCACCTGACGGCGAATGCTCTCCAGCGTCATCTCGTTCTGAGGTATACCGTCAAATAAGATCTCTCCTTTCGTCGGCACCATGAAACGAGGAATCATGTTAACGATGGTGCTCTTACCGGCGCCTGAAGCACCCACAAAGGCAATCATCTTTCCGGCCTCTGCCTTCAGGGTGAAATCCTTCAGCGAGGGTTCCAGTGCATTGGGATACTTGTACCAAACGTTTTTGAATTCAACGTTGCCCTTAACGCGTTCAATACTCTTAGAGCCGGGATCCTTTTCAAGAGGAATATCAATCATCTCAAAAAGGCTTTCGGCGGCCGCGCCCATACTGGCAATCGTGCCGTTTAAGCCGGCAAGTTTACGAATGGCCGGCATCATGAGAAGCATCGCAGAAATGTAGGTCACAAATTCGGCCAAAGAGAGCTGGCCTTTCTGCGCCTGAAGCAATGCCACACAGACCACAATCGCAACACCGCAGATACTGACGAGCTGAGTCGCAGGAGTACCGAGGCCTTTGACGATCTGCTGACGCATCGTCAACCCTTTCAGCCGACGGTTGATGTGACCGAAACGCTCTTCTTCAAACTTGTAAGCGTTGTAAACCTTAATCAGACGCTCGGAACGATAAGTTTCATTGAGCTGACTTAAGATCTGGCCGAAAGTCACCTGACTGTCGGAAGTCAGTTTCTTGAGGCGCTTGCTCACCGTCCTCAAGATATAAATCAGAATCGGGGCAACAATAAACGTCACTAATGTCAGCTGCCAGTTATGCCAAAAAAGAACGCAAAGCAAGGCTGCAACCTGAAGAGAGTCGCGCACAAGTACGGTCAGCACCTGAGAGGCGCCTGACAAGGCCTGAGAAGCTTCGTTCACAAAGCGGGAAACCACACGGCCGGATTCCTGACTCTGGACAACTTCTTCCGGCCAGCGAATCATGTGATCAAACATCAAAGAACGGAGTTTGACCAGGATTTCCTGAGAAACTTTTTGTAGCAGATAAGAAGAACAGAACTGGCCGCCTCCGTGAAGAACAGAGATGCCGATCAAAGCAATCGGAGCCCAAATTGCCACCAGACCGTTTTTTTGATAGAAACCTAAATCAGTGAGCTTGCCCATCAGCAATGCCATCAGGGATGAGCCGGCAGCCGCGGCGACCATGGCGATCAACGCGAGAAAGATGTAGAACTTGTAAGGCGGTAAGTAGGCAAAGAGCCTCATTAAAGGTTCTTTTTTGATCTTAACGGATTTCAACTCTATCCTCGTTAGCTTAGGTGCAGGTAGTTTAACGAGTCGGCAGGCGTTAGACTAGGCAAACACATATATCTTTGAAACAGTTTTTATGGCAACACTATTCGTCAGGTTACCTAATCATGTCGGTGACGCCGTCATGACTATGCCGGCCTTAAACCTTTTAGAGGCCGCCGGATTTAAGCTTTACCTTATCGGCAAGCCTTTCGTCGGAGAGTTATTCGAGGGCACCAACCGCCGCTTCGACCCGATTGAAGGAAATTTGTTAGACGACATTAAACGCATTCGGGATTTAGCTGCTTCTGTAAAAAATCCCCGCGGTATCCTGATGCCGAACTCCTTCGGGTCCGCACTTCTTTTTAAGAGCGCAGGCATCCAAAGCACCGGTTTAGCCACTGACGGACGTTCCATTCTGTTAGAGCATGCCATTCCGGAGCCTCCGAGAATGCACGAAGTCGAACGCTTCTGGTACGTTGCCTACGAAGCGCTCAAAGCCATGGGCATCAAACCGCCATATACCAAGCTCACTAAGCGCATCAACATGAAGCTGGCTGCACGCAATGAAGCCGGCGCCCGCAACCTAGCCGCAAAAATCGGCTTGCCTAAACGCTACGCCATCCTTGCACCGATCGCCAAAGGCCGTCACGAAGGCAAAGAAAAATACTGGCGCCACTTCAATGAACTCTGCAAGCCGCTTCGCGACAGAGGCATCGAACCGGTCGTCTTCCCGGCTGCCGATGAAGCCGAAGCGGCTAAAGCTGCTTGTCCGGACGCAACCATCTATGAGCCGACAAGTCTCGGCAACTTCGCCGCACTTTGCGAAAAAGCAGCTATTGTCATCGCAAACGACTCCGGCGTAAGCCATATCGCTGCCGCCGTGGGTGCCCCTCAGGTCACTATTGTCGGTGTTACGGACACCGACCGCACCAGTCCCTGGAACGAGAAGAACGTTATTGTGGGCCGTAAAGGCCGCTGGCCGGAAGTCGATGAAGTCATTACTGCCATCGATGACGTTTTGAAGACCAAAAATTAATTAAGATGTAACCTGATCCGAGGAGCTTTCAAGCTCCTCGATTCGCATCTGCTCAATACCTTACTTCACAACATGTTTGCGCAATCGCTTTGGTCCTTAGCCGCCGCGGCCTTCTTTTCCATGATGGCCGCTTGTGTGAAGTACTGCAATGATGTTTTCGGACCGCTGGAGCTGGTTTTCTACCGCTCTCTTTTCACGACTCTCTTCGTCTTTATTACCGTCTCTCTGAGAGGAGAAACGTTAAAGACCCAATATCCGATACTGCATCTTCGACGAGATGTTCTGGGTTTTGTTTCGGTAGCTATTTGGTTCTTTACGTTAGGGATGCTGCCGCTCGGCACCAACATCACGCTGACGTATTCAACGCCGCTCTTTTTAGCACTGAATTTTATTTTGCTGGCGCTCTGGAAGAAAGAACAGCCCGAATGGCCCCTGATCGGCTCTATTCTTCTCGGCTTTGTCGGCATTGTGGTCGTTATGCGTCCGTCTTTCCTAAGCGGGGATGCGGTCTCGGCACTTTTATGCCTCTTTGTCGCTTTTATTGATTTGTTCGGATATTGGCAAATCCGCTTTTTAGGCCGCGTGCACGAACCGTCCTGGCGCGTCGTCTTTTATTATTCTCTTTTCTGCACAGTGGGTGCGCTGCTGGGTATCCTCTTTTTTGAAGACGGATTCCACATGCCCAATACTCGTGCCGCCATTGCCGCCTTTCTGATGTGCCTGCTTGCCACAGGAGGAATGCTCGCCAGCACCCGAGCCTGGATCGGGGGAAATATGCTTCTGGTTTCCTGTCTGGGATTTTCTGCGATCCCCTTCTCAGAACTCATCGGCGTCTTCTTCTTTAAAAATATTCCCGACATGCTCTCTCTTATCGGTATGACCATTGTCGCCGCTGCCGGGATGATCGCTACCGTCTACACCAAAAAGGCGGAGAAAGCCGCTTCTTCCTCAGAACAAAAGACTCGATAGCGGCCGACATTCTTGGAACTGCACGGTTAAATATCCCGTGTTTTTGCATCTATAATTGTTAGAAAATATTTCATTAACTTCCCAAGGGTCCCAAATGCAAGCGATTTCACTTTGGCTCGCTGCCGCTATTGTCATTTTGACAGGCTGGGCAATCGTTAAGAAGTACCAAGTAAATATGGTGCTTTTTATTGCCGGTCTGCTTTT
>NZ_GL883678.1 GCF_000205025.1 Parasutterella excrementihominis YIT 11859
AATCGAGTAGGGGAAGCTTTCACCTACCCCTCTCACACCACTGGGCATGCGGGTCTCGCACCCAGCGGTTCCAATTAACCTATGCGGGTCGCCTACTTGCTTCCCGCATTGCTTTTCCCAGATCGTACCACCCTTCTTTCAGGAGAATATCCAGGCTCAGAGCCATATGAATCTGCACTCCCTTTGACATTCTCCAATACCTGTTAGAGCTGTAAGCATATTCATGTAACGCCGGAGCGTTCTTCCACCGCCTCTTAAACTCCTCTCGGCGTTTCGCCGGCCTTTTCCATTGTTTCCAATAGATTTGCCTAACTCGTCGATGAAGCCATTGATCAGTTCGTTCGGCCCATTTTGCAGGGATAGCCTTGTAAAAGTAGTTGACCCAACCCCTAAGGGTCAGTTTCAGCTCCCTTTTCACCCGTTCAATTCCTCCCGGTGCCCTTCGGTCTGTAATCTGCTTCAGTTTTTCTTTTAACTTAAGCATCTTCTTCCGATGGACGACGGGAAAGTACCGGTAGGTAGGATATCTCTCCCTTCTTTTCTTCGATACTTGGGAGGTGAAGGAGAATCCAAGAAATTGAACTTCCGGATCCCCGATCCTAAGTATCTTCGTCTTTTCTGCGTTAACCTTCAGAAAGAGTTTCTGCTCGATAAAGTCAGTGACCCATTCAAGCAACCTTTCGGCCGCTTTTCTGCTTTTTGCAAAGAGAACAGCGTCATCCGCATAGCGGACCGCCCGAACCCCTTTGCTTTCAAGCTTTTCGTCAAGTTCATGCAGAAGAATGTTAGCCAGCAATGGCGAGATAACACCTCCTTGAGGGGTGCCGATGGTATTGGGCTTTCCTACTTTGCCTTCTTCACAGATCGGTGCACGCAGGAATTTATGAATCAGCGACACAACCCTTCCATCCTCAATCCTATCGGACAGCAATTGGATGAGCTTACTGTGATTCACTGTGTCGAAGAACTTCCTTAGATCCAGATCTACAACCCACATGTATCCGTCCTTTACATGCTCCATCGCCCTCCGTACTGCGAGTCGACAGCTTCTGTTCGGACGAAAGCCAAAGCTCATATCCTTGAAGAGTTTTTCGTATTCTTTGCTCAGCACCAGTGCCACTGCCTGCTGGACAAATCGGTCGATGACCGTCGGTATTCCCAACGGTCTCTGCTCTCCATTGTCTTTCGGTATGTACACACGCTTAATAGGTAAGGGACGGTATTCTCCTTGTCGGATCATCGCTGTCAGTTTTCCAGGGTTCTCAAAGAAATATTCCTTCAATTCCTCTGTTTTCATGCCGTCTACTCCGGGTGAACCTTTATTGGCTTGCACCTTTTTCATGGCTTCCCACAGATTCCTCCCGGCGAGTATTCTGTCCAGCGTGATCGCCTTAAAAGCTTCGCTACTCATGAGTTCAATCCAGTCAGCGCTTTGAACTCCTCTTCGGCTGTTCTCGTGTTCCGCACTACCATGGCCGAAGTAGGTCGGGTATTGCCCATTTTTCTGCTCACGCTGATTGGTTTTCCCCCTTTCGCGGGTTTATTGGTTTGGTCCTTCCCTGTTACTCTCAGGTACTATGACCGCTGCTGACTTCTTGCCATTCGTTGTTACTGCCTTTGCTGGCTGGCAAGATCTCCTCGGGTAAGGGCATTCTCTTTCGCTCCATGCAGCTGCAGCCTTTACACATACGAATTCCGTCTAGTTATTGGGTTTTGTGAGATTTGGCACACTTGCCCTTCGTACTTGCCTGAGGCTGTTTCTGTTCGTCAGCTCAGAGCTTTGCTAGCCCCTTCTTTCAGCTTCTGCATCACTGCAGACACCTTGGGGTTCGCTAGTCTTTCCCACTAGCGGGCAGACTCGGGACTTTCACCCTATAGAGAATGCTCATGCCGAGCACACCAAAAA
>NZ_GL883679.1 GCF_000205025.1 Parasutterella excrementihominis YIT 11859
GACAAATGAAAACAGATGTAAGCAAAGGCCCCGTGGATATGGGACTTTGTGGTTTTCGCTTACATGTCGGCTTCTTTAAGTGGTTTCCTTAACTCCGCCCGAATGTTGTCCATCGCGGAGTAGAAATCCTTCATCATCACGAGGCCGAGAAGCTTGCCCTTATCGGTCACGATAAAGCGGTCATGATCTTCCGGATTTTCTTTAATTGCCCCCGCCAGTTTCAAAGCAAGGACTTCCTTAAATAACGCGCGGTCCAAATCCACACCGTGAACCTCTTTGAAGTACTTGCGGCTGATTCGGCCGGCAAACAGCTGCAGCAGCAGACGGTACTGAAGAATGCTGCGTTTGCCGAAGACCTTTCTTCTTTCGACACCGTTGTTGCCGGAGCCGATTCGTTCGTTATAGCGGCGCAGAGAGAAGGTGTTGACGTAGAGCGAGTCACCTAAGAAGCTGAAAGCTCCCGAGCCGACGCCCAAATACTCATCGTTGTCGATGACGTACTCGTCAAAGCCTTCATTGTTGGATTTCCCGAAGGCCCACGCCGACAGCTGGGTATAGTCCTCTGTCAGCATATCGAGAATCATACGGTACTGACCGGCCATGATGTCGTGAGGTGCCGCAATGGAATCTTTAACACTGCGCTTCGTCTGGCTCGTCACCATCAGCGGATAGGTCGTGATCTGACGGGGAGAGAGCTTCAGCAGCGTTTCCAAGTCGCGGTGAAGAATCTCATCGGTCTGTCCTCGGAATCCGAAAATCATGTCGACGTTGCAGATCGGGAAAAGTTCCTGTGCTTTTGCAATGTTTTCAAAAACTTCCTGCCCTGTGCCGAACTTATCGCGCTCGGTCATTTTCAGAATGCCGTCATCGAAGCTCTGGACCCCGATAGACATACGGTCTACGAGGCCCTCGAGCATATGGATCTGCGGATCACCCATGATCTGAGGATCGGTCTCAACAGACACTTCCTTGATAGACGGAAACAGCTTTTTAGCCAGCTCCAGCGTTTTGGCGAGCTCGTCCATCAGCACGGTCGTTGTACCGCCGCCGACATACATCGACGTGAAGTCATATCCCATGGCACGAACGGCTTCCATTTCTTTGCGCAGATTCACAAAGTATTCGCGAGCCTTGTGCTCCTTGAAAAGGAATCGGTGGAAAGTACAGTAAGAACACAGCGTCTTGCAGAAGGGAATATGCGCGTAAAGCATATATTTGTGTCCCTCCTGAGGGAGCGGGAACTTCTCAAGTACGCAGCGGTCAAGCGTTAAATCTCGGTCGAGGTAGTACTGCATCACCGCTTCGGTACTCTGCAGAACCCACTTCGGCGCAATCGCTTCCGACTTTCCATGCTTGACGTTGCCTTTGTAGGCATTGCGAATTGTTTCGGTGGAACGTTCTTCCATTGTTTCTACCAGTGTTATTTTGCAGACAGACGGTCGATTATACGGAGGTCTCTTTTAGATACGGCTCTTCTTTGCGCCTTTATACATTTCTTCAATGAGATGTCCGTACCTTGCCTGCATCGGAGAACGCTTGAGTTTCAAGGTGGGAGTCAGCAGTCCGTTATCAATCGTCCACTCATCCAAAGTGAGCGCAATGTTTTTGGGTACAGCGTAGGCCGGGAATGTGCGGCACGCTTTCTTGACCATTTCCAGCGCCTTTTTGCGCACGGCAGGGGCATGAATAGATTCCGGATCCTTCGGATCAACACCCTGCTCTGCAGCAAATTTTTTCCACAAAGTCGGATCTAAAGAAATCAGCACAGCAATGTAAGGCATTCCGTCGCCGACCGCATAGGTCTGGCGGAAAAGCGGTATCGTTTCCAATGCACTTTCAATATCGACAGGAGAAATTTTTTCGCCCGTTGAAGTCACAATGATCTCTTTGATTCTGCCGACAATCTTCAGTCGGCCCTCCCCGTCGTAGGCCCCCTGGTCTCCCGTCTTCAACCAGCCGTCTTCAGTAAAGGCATTCTTCGTATCCTTTTCCCGATCCCAGTACCCTTTCATGACCAGGTCACCCTTGATCTGGATTTCTTCCCGCTCACCCAGTCGGATCGACACATCTTTCAGAGCACGGCCGACAGTGGCCGGATCGTTATCAGTCACGTTATTCCCGCTGATGATCGGGGAAGTCTCGGTCATGCCGTAGCCTTGAATCACCGGAAGACCCAGTCCGCAGAAAACCTTAGCCGCCTCAGGGTTAAGAGAAGCACCGCCGCTGATGGCCACGCGCAGCCTTCCGCCGAATTGAGACTTCAGTTTTTCCGAGATCTTCTTACCGACCGTCGCATTGACCAAGCCGCCAAACATTAAACCCTGAGACCCGGCCGTTTTTATCGAATTTTTTTTGCAGAAATTCTGCCATCCGGCGTTAACGGCCATATGGAACAACGCCGCCTGAATTTTGCCTTTCTTGGCAAGCGCGTCATTCAGCTTGGCGTAGATACGCTCATAGACTCTCGGGACAGAAATCAAAACATTGGGCTTCGCAATCTTGAAGTCTTCTGCAAGGTATTGGAGAGAGCGGTTAAATACAATTGTCGAACCTGTTGCCAGCGCCAAGTAGTAACCTGCCGTTCTTTCAAACATATGAGAAAGCGGAAGGAACGAAAGGAATATGTCGCCGATCTCCGGCTTAACATGAGCGAGAGTTGAACGGACGTTGCTTGTGATGTTTTTATGGGTGAGCATCACGCCTTTGGGCCTACCGGTCGTTCCCGACGTATAAACAATACAGGCCAAATCGTCGACTGTGGGCTGCTCCGGCAAAGGAATGTCCTTAGGAGCTCCTTTGAGCCAATCCTTTAATCCTTGAATGAGCTCGGACGCTTCTGTCAGCTCTTCTGTAATGATGACCTTTTTAATCGCAGAAAGGTCAAACCCGGCTTCCTGGATCTTTTCCCATTTGGACTTCTTGTCAGTCACCAAAACGGATGCACCGCTGTCTTGGAGAATGAAAGCGCTCGAGGCAGGAGTGTCAATCGCGTGAAGAGGAACCGGCACGAGAGAGTTGGCCATAGCCGCCTGATCGAAACATACGGCGTTCACACCGTTGGGCAGAAGCATCGCAACACGGTCTCCCCTGTTAAGCCCCAAATCAGCAAACGCTCTCTGCCAATTTTTTACTTTCTCGCCAAGCTCTTTGTACGTGACTGAGACCCACTCTTTTGTTGCCCGATTAAATTCTCTCAGTGCTTCGTCCGACGGTCCTTTCAGAACACGATTCTGAAAGAAATCACAAAGTGTGCTTAAGCTGTTGAGTGCCTCAGCTCGTTGTTCTTTCGTTTCAGTCAACTCTCTCTCCACACAAATATCCCATAGTACTTTCAGCGTAAAGCTGAAATTCTATTGAAAACGATCGAAATTTTAGGTGTTTTCACCAATAAAAAAGCCCTCGCCGATTAGGAACGAAGGCTTTGAACTTCCGCGATTAAATTAAGGCATAACGCGGGCTTCCCAGCCGCTGGTACACTCCGTCACGTAAGGATAAAAATTCTTACTAGCCTGGCACCAGTACATCGTTTTACCCGGAATCGTTGCTGCGGTGACGACAGGAGCCGTCACAACCGGGGCTGCGACTACAGGCGCGGTGACAACCGGCGCCGTCACCGCAGGGGCGGTAACAACCGGAGCTGAAACCACGGGAGCTGTCACGACAGGCGCGGTATAAGTCGGAAGCGTATAGGTCGGTGCGGCGTATGTCGGCGCTACATAGGAAGGCGCCACATATGTCGGAGCTGTATAGGTCGGAGTCGTGGCGTTTGTAATCGCATTGGCCAATCCCAAGCCTAAACCGAGCACCAGCGTCCCTCCGAGGACGTCTCTTCCGAAATCGTGCCATCGATTATGATGATGACGCGGCGGCGGAGGCGGTCCGCCCCAGCCGGGTCCCCGGAAACCGGGCCCGGGTCCGAATCCGGGACCTCCGGGAGGAGGTCCGGGAGGACGAGCGTCAACAGCCGTACAAACAGCCAGACCTAAAGCTGCTAAGCAGGCTGCAGTTCTTATTAATTTCATTCTCATCGCAAGAACCTCTTAATTGTGTTCTTACGTTTATTTTGACTGCTTAGAAAGCCTTTTGGAAGACTTTTAATCGCCCAAAAATACTAATTTGCAAGCGATTGTTTTTCTTCCAGCTCTTCCCACAAGGCGTACTTTTCTTCGAGCTCTTTAGCAATTTTCTGCATCTCATCTCCGTCAGCCCGAATTTGCTCGGGCGCTTTGCTGCCGTAGGACGGCTGCTGCATGAGCTCTACAAGTTCATTCTGACGATTCTCCAACGCCTCTATCTGCCCGGGGAGCTCCTGAAGAAGTTTGTTTTCTTTGTAGCTGAGCCCCGGCTTTGCGTTCCGGCGTCTCGTCTTCTGCGATTTATCGGCTTGAGCTGCAGCCTCCGCGGCTTTCTGCTCTTCTTTTTCTCTCTTGTCCCGCCACTTGAGCCATTCTTCATAGCCTCCGACATAAGAAGTCCAAACACCGTCTTTATCCGGAGCAATCGTTAGCGTCGCGACGTTATCCATAAAAGACCGGTCGTGTGTCACCAATAAAACCGTTCCCGGATATTCCGCCAGAGTCGCCTCAAGCATCTCGATAGATTCGATATCCAAGTCGTTGGTGGGCTCGTCCATGACCAGGAGGTTAGCCGGCTTTGCAAAAAGTTTTGCCAGCAGCAGGCGATTTCTCTCGCCGCCGGAAAGGCTGGAAACTTTGACATTGACGCGATGCGGCGGGAACAGGAATTCGCCAAGGTATCCGATCACGTGCTTTCGGACGCCGCCGACTTCAACCCAGTCAGAGCCGGGAGAAACGGTTTCCTGCAGTGTCTTCGTAGGATCAAGCTCGCTGCGCAGCTGATCGAAATAGGCAATTTGCAGATTCGTCCCCAATTTCACGGTACCGGAGTCCGGTTGCATCTGCCCCAAAATAATTTTAATCAGCGTGCTCTTACCGACGCCGTTAGGACCGAGCAAGCCCAGCTTGTCACCGCGCATCACGCGAAGCGTTAAATCTTTAATCAGGCAGCGGTCGCCGAAACTCTTACTGACACCCTCGAGCTCAGCCACGACTTTGCCGCTTCTCTCTCCAGCGTCCAAGTTAAGATCGAGTGTGCCGATCCGATCCCGTCTTTGCTCACGTTCAATACGCATTTGCTCCAGACGTCTGACGCGACCCTCGTTTCGTGTGCGTCGCGCTTCGATGCCGCGGCGAATCCAAGCTTCTTCCTGAGTCCAAACCTTATCGAAATCAGCCCTTGCCTTGTCTTCCGCCGCTAACTCCTCTTCTTTTCTCCGCTGATAGGCTTCAAAAGAGCCCGGATAGCTGCGAACTACGCCGCGATCCAGTTCCCAAATCGTATCGACGATCCGATTAAGAAACGCACGGTCATGAGTAATCGTCACGAAAGAGCGAGACTTTTTGAATTCATTCAGGATGATATTTTCAAGCTGACGAATCGCGTCAATGTCCAAATGGTTTGTCGGCTCGTCCAGCAAAAGGAGATCTGCATCTAAGGCGAAAGCAAGTGCCAGGGCTGCTTTTTTCTTTTCGCCGCCGGAAGCCTTCTTCAAGTCAAGGTTTTCATCCAGGTCGAACTTATGAAGAAACTCCGACAAGCGGCTTTGAATCTGCCAGCGCATTTTTTCGTCCGGCAGTTCATCCAGCTTCCCTCTAAGCACCAAAGAGTCCATGACGGTCGGTGCTTCCGGAAAGTAAGGCTCCTGTTCTACATAGACAGCATGCAGGCCGTTCTGTGTATGCAGCTCCCCGCCGTCGAGTTTTTCAATACCCGCAAGAACTTTAAGTAAAGAGCTCTTGCCGGTACCGTTGCGGCCGATCAAACCGATTCTCTGACCTGCTTCGACCGTAAGGTCGGCGTTATCGAGAAGCGGCTTATCGCCCCAGGCCAGATGGCCTTCCATCATCGTCACAAAACTCATAAGCCGGCCTCTTCCGCGCTTTCCGTAAACTGAACTAAATCCTCTTCAGAGGCCTTCCCTGTCTTATTTGGGCTAACGACCGTTTTTACAAGCTCTCGCTTCACTTTGCTTCCGCTGTCTTTATCGAAGCTCAGACGTCCGGTCAGTCCATCGGGAACTTCAATGCGTCGTGCCCAGTCAATCCACTTGGTACCTAAGGTCCAGGCATCTACTCCGACAGAAAACATTTGCAGCTCTTCCAGAGATAAATTCTCTCTTTCTCCCTTGTACTGAGCTACCAAAGTGCTTGTGTTCTCCTCGGCCGGAATCTCTAACGTGATCATTCCGTTCAAATCGTTGGACTGAGTTTTGGCCAGCATGGAGTCTTTCTGATGCATCGGATTGCTGTAACTTGTCCCGAAAACCGGAAGCTCAGGCGGCAAATACGGACGAAGCAGGCTGGCATTTTGAGCATTCATGGCAAAAAAAGCGCCTCTGAAGGCCTTTCCTCGCATTTCCTGACGAAGGTAGGCAATCTGATCGGAGGAAATATGACGTCTTTCTGCACCGGCCCCGGCTTTCACCAAAGCGGCTTCCATGGCTCTTGCCAGACGCTCGTCATACGGATCCTGAGTCGTAAGGATTACAAAATTATTCGCTGCCAGATCTGCCTTTTGAGCGGTGTTTTCCACTGCAATCTTCGCAAGCTGCTCGACTTCGCTCTCTGCAGAAATATCGATACTTAAAAATAATTCCGGCGCCGTTTCTCCGGACGGACGATTGATTGCTACGACCGGCAGCGGAAGATAGGGCATTTCCGATATCGTCTGTACGGCGTCTCGCGAAACAGGTCCGATGGCCAGTACTGCCCCGTCGTCGGCTGCTTTCTTTAATACCGCACCGGCATCCTGCGGATTGCTCAGTTCATACTGAACCAACTCACAGGCACCCGAGGCCGTCGCCTCGCGGCTGGCCGCGAGGATTCCCTGCTGAATAGGAGCCGCGGCTTCGGACAGAACGGATCCTTTAGGGGATACAATCAGAGCGATTTTAGTTTTGTTCTGCGATTGAACCTGCGCATCCGTTGTCGGTCCGATCTCGGATTGCTGAGCCGCAGCAGTCGTTACTGCAGCTGCCGTAATAAGGCTCAGAGATACGCGACACAAAATTCTGTTTACCAACGAGGTCAAGATGGACTCCCGAAAATTCCTCTACGACAATAATGAACTGTTCCAAAGCATCTCGCTCCCCTCTCAGGATCTGCCTGCCCCCGCACTTTACGTCGTGGGTCTTCCGATCGGAAATCTCGGCGATATTACCCTCAGAGCGCTTTTGGTCCTCAGCAAGGCAGACTGTATTGCCGCTGAAGACACCCGGGAAACAAGAAAACTTTTGGAGAAGTTTAATATAGAGTCGCACTTGTTCCCTGTCCATCAGCATAACGAGCACAAGGGTGCAGAAAAGGTTTTAACTTATTTGGCCGAAGGCAAGCGGGTTGCGCTCGTCACGGACGCCGGAACGCCTGCGGTTTCCGACCCCGGAACAAAAGTCGTCGCCCAAGTCAGAGGACAAGGTTATCGCGTCATTCCGATCCCCGGCGCCAGCGCTTCAGTAACCGCAGTCTCTGCGGCGGGAATGGCGCCGGAGGGCTTTACATTCCACGGCTTTTTAAACGGCGGAAAAAAGGAGCGCGCAGGTGAACTTCAAAAGTTAATAAACAGCGGCCGCACTTTTATTCTGTACGAAGCGCCCCATCGCTTAGAGAAATTAATTGATGAACTAAGCGAATCCGTCCCGGCAGATCGAAAAATCACAATTGCCCGAGAACTCACGAAAAAATTCGAACAAATCGACAGCCTCTACGCTCCTGATTTACGCGAATGGCTATCCCGCAATCCTCCTAAGGGAGAATACGTCATCGTCGTCGACGCGGCTTCAACCTCAGCGGAGGAGACGTTAAAAGAAGAAGATAAACAATGGATTGACGAGTTAATCCCGCTCCTTCCGGCTGGACAGTTGTCGGCAATCGCAAGTAAAATTTCCCGCTTTCCCAAAAAAATCATTTACAACTACATAGTCAGCAAGAAGAATTCACTAACGACTATGGATTAATAATTTACCCAATCGTGAGTACTAACGTGTCAAACAGCAAAAAACAGAAAGATCACAGCGAACTGGTCGATGAGAAGGTAGAAGTCAGCACCGTCTCCGAGTCCGACGTAGCCGCCTCAAAAGAAGAGGATCCGTTCCACACCGCAGTGGAATCTATTACCTCCTCTCCGGTCACTTCTGAAAAGGAAGCCGAAGAGTACGTCTCCAATCAAACTTTCGCCGCTGCCAACGAGCATGAGATGCAGGCTTTGATCTCCATTCTCGAGGGCGAGGCCCCGGCTGACCGCAAAGCCATCCTGAAGGCTTTGGTGCAGCGTGAAAAATTAAAAGAAGGCGCCAGCAAGAAGACCGAAGTTAATGAAAACGAATTAAACGAAGACTGGAAGCACGGCGGTTATCCCTACAAGAACCGCATGAGCCGCAAGATCTACGAAAAAGAAAAATATCTTCTTCAGGTCGAGCTTCTGAAACTTCAGAACTGGGTCAAGGAGACTGGACAGAAAGTCGTTATTCTGTTCGAAGGCCGCGACGCAGCCGGAAAGGGCGGCACCATCCGTCGCTTCATGGAGCATCTCAATCCCCGCGGAGCACGCGTCGTTGCTTTGGAAAAACCGACTCAGCGTGAGCTCGGTGAATGGTACTTCCAGCGTTACGTAAAACATCTGCCGACTGCCGGTGAAATCGTATTGTTTGACCGCTCCTGGTATAACCGTGCCGGTGTCGAACGCGTCATGGGTTTCTGCACTGATGACCAGTATCTCGAATTCATGCGCGAGTGCCCTGAATTCGAGCGCTTTCTGACCCGCAGCAGAATCTACCTGATCAAGTTCTGGTTCTCCGTCAGTCGCAAGGAACAGAGAAGACGCTTCAAAGAGCGTCAGGTTCATCCGCTCAAGCGCTGGAAACTTTCTCCGATCGATATGGCCTCTCTCGACAAATGGGATGACTACACCAAGGCTAAAGAAGCCATGTTCCTTAATACGGATACCGTGGCCGCCCCCTGGACCGTCATTAAGAGCGACGACAAGAAACGCGCCCGCCTGAACGCCATGCGTTATGTTCTTCAGTCTCTGCCCTACACCGGCAAAGATATGAATGCTATCGGCGCGATTGACCCGCTGATCTTAGGCCGCGCCAACACGATCTATGAAAAGGGCGAACACAGCGACATTCTTCTTCAGCTGAGTACTCATCTCGCCGAAAAGAATACTGAAACAAAGAAAAAATCAAAATAAATCCGGCGCCGCTTAAAGCGGTGTAGAGACACCAAAGGCCGCAGTCGCGGCCTTTTGGTTTTTCTGAAGACGGAACGTCTAGAACTGAAGTTTGTAGGTTCCCATGGTCTCGGCCATCTGAACGACACGCCCGTCAATGGCGTTAAACACATCCTTAAGCTCAGGCGGTTCGTTAAAGCTCAGGACCGTATCAACCGCAAACACCTTGAAGAAGTAACGGTGAGTTCCGATCGGAGGCTTCGGTCCGATGTAGCCCACGGTGCCTCTGCCGTTTACGCCCTCGCAGGAGCCGGGAAAAAGGTTCTCGAGATCAGCGCCTTCCGGAATGGAAAGATCCTGAGCCGGGAGGTTATAGGCGACCCAGTGAACAAAGGTCAGCTTAGGAGCCTCAGGATCCGGCGCATCCGGATCAACACACACCAGCACTAGAGACTGCGTGCCTTTGGGGATATTGGTGATCTCCAGCGGAGGAGACATGTCGCTCCCCTGCTGAGTATATTCTTTCGGGATCGGTGCCCCCGTCGCAAATGCCGGAGACTGAATTTCAAGTTTCTCCATCCCTCAGTTCCTTCTTAGGGTCTCACAGACTGTTCACGGGTCTTGGAGGACTTGATGGCGCGAACAATGCTGTCGAGCTGCTCGGAAATTTCTTCGACAATATTGTTTGCGGTAACAATGCCGCACAGCTTGTCATCTTTGTCGACAACCGGCAGTCTGCGAATGCCCTGCTCGCGCATTCTTGCTAAAGCATCGACGACGGTTTCGTCGGCGCTTGCGGTGCAAACGGGCGCAGACATGACATCTTCAACTTTTAATCCTTTCGGATCTTTCTCTAATGCCACGACTTCAATGCAAATATCACGGTCAGTGATCATTCCGACCGGCTGTCTGTCGTCATTGATGACAACCAGACTTCCTACATGAAGAGCTCGCATGGCTTTAGAACAATCCAAAACAGAAGTTCCCAGTGGAATTGTGGCAACTGTATGTACTGACAAATCGATAATTTTGATAGAACGAGCTCTCATCTATACCTCTTGCTAAAACCTATTGCCCTTACGCTATGTATTTGATCTTTATAAGGGTTCGGGCACTCACCCTCAACACGGTATCATACCAAACCAAAACGGCTCTAAAGCCATGCGGGACCGCTCGAAAACACGGATCTCCGCGCTAAACCTCCTCCGAAGTTTCAGGAGTGATGCGTTCTTTTTCCAGGTCCTTAAAATCAAATAATGACTGATCCAGCAGATGCGACGGAGCAACTCGGGTCAAACTGCGGAAAATGTTCTCCACTCGTCCCGGCGTCTCTCGATCCATCCTTTGGATAATTTCTTTCATTTCACGTCGGCAGACGTCATCGGCTCCGCATAATTTGGGAATGACATCGTAGCCTTTGATGCGGCACCAGCGAGCCAAATCTTTCTCGCGCAGGTACACGAGCGGACGAATCACAATATGCTCCTTTGCGTCGCTTAACAGCTTGGGAGGCATGGACTTAAGGCGTCCGCCATAAAACATGTTCAGCATCAGCGTGCTGACAACATCGTCCAAATGGTGTCCCAGCGCAATCTTCGTGCACTTCTGCTCTCTTGCCACACGATAGATAATGCCTCTTCTCAAACGCGAGCAAAGCGAGCAGAGATTTCGATTATCCGAATACTTCGACTTCACGATGGAAAAAGTGTCCTGATCCTCAATGTGATACGGAACGCCGATCTTCTCCAGGTGCGCAATAAGTCGGTCCAAAGGAAAGTCGGGAAGATGCTGGTTCAGACAAAATGCCAGCAGCTCGAAGCGGATCGGGGCACGTCCCTGCAGACGCACGAGCGCATCAAGCAGTGCATAGCTGTCCTTTCCTCCGGAGACACACACCATCACCTTGTCTCCGTCTTCAATCAGATTGAAATCCGTAATCGCCTGGGCGCAAAGTCTGACCAAGCGCTTCTCGAGTTTTCTGTTTTCAAACGATAAACGCTCTTTCTTCTCCTCGGAAGGTGCCTCTGAAGCGCTCTCTTCCGCAGTTGAAATGTTTTGTTCCGTTTGATCTTTAAGCTCTTCGATTTTGACGGGTTCCATTATTCAGTCTTAATCCTTTCCTTGTCTTTACTAAAAAATGCTTCAACGCCGATGGATTCGGCTTTTGAATATGCATCGGGTTTCTCACTGCCGATCTGAACTGCGGCCACTTCCGGATATTTCAGCAGCCGCTCGGCCGTTCTCTCAAGCAGGGTTTCCTGCAGATCAATGTGGCCTTCCTGAACAACCGCTTCGATAGCTTCAATGACTCTGTCGTAGTTAAACACTTCCGAGAGTTCACTAACCGGCGCCGCCCCTTTCTCTACATATACGGAGACGTTCAATCTTAACCTTTGAGGCAGAAGCCTCTCGTGCTGATACGCACCGATACGAGCCTTCGTTTCATAGCGATTCAGGCTGATCTTCCAATATTTCCCTGAAATAAGCAACGGATCCGAATTCACTCTGAACTCCCTTTATTTCCTATTTCTGTGTCAAAATCTTTCCATGCGTTGGATATTGACTATTTTCATCGGACTCTGCGTCCTCACCTCTGCGATTCCATGGCTCCAAAAGCTTGGAATCGGGCGGCTGCCCGGCGATCTTAACTTCAAGGTCTTCGGCCATCCGATTCAAATTCCGTTAGCCAGTACCATTCTCATTGCCGTCGTGTTAATGCTGATCGGCAAATTTATCTAATGCCTTATCAATCGCTCGGACGGATGCTTCTTCTATCAGCTCCGGTACTCGAGATTTATCCGGCGCTGCTGCAGAAATCGATCTAAAGTCCAAAGATCGGACCGCCTCGGCTGATATCAGCCATTTTTTCTCAGAATCAATATGATGCGCTTCCTTCAACAGGCGCAAAAGCTGAGCAAACCGCTCCGGGCGCCGCAGCGCATCCTTACGACGAAGAACGGAAAGCACTCCTTTCCCGTCAGAGGCGCACTCAAAACCGTCTCGCAGACTTTCCGAAAAAAGTAATGCAAACTCCGTCAGCTTCTTAGGCATTCGGAGTGCCTCCAATAGGGCCGGAAGTTTATTTGGATCGACGGAAGCGACAGATGCCGCAAATTTTTCTTCTTCCGTAAAGCCGGATGAAAGGCCGTCAAGCAGGCTGCGGGAAAGCTCCGTTTGCTTCCATTCGGGATAGACGCGGCCCATAAAACCGTTCGTCTCGAGTTCGTCAAAGAAAATCGAGGGCTTCGCTTCCTTTAACGCCTTACGAATCTCAGCAGTGACGCGCTCGGGGACTAAAGCATCCACCTCGCCGCTTTCTACCATGCGCTTCAGCATCGCCTTGGTTTCTTCTGCAATACGGAACCATGGCAGCTTCGCACGGAAGCGGCTCACCCTCAAAACCCGCAAAGGATCCTCTTCAAAGGCAGCGCTCACATGCCGCAGGACTCCTTTTTTCAAGTCTTCGAAACCGCCGTAGGGATCAATAAGGTGTCCCTCTTCATCCATCGCCATTGCGTTGACGGTAAGGTCGCGCCGCAAGAGATCCTGCTCCAGCGTAACGGAAGGATCGGCAAAAAAAGTAAAGCCTTTATACCCGTGCCCGCTTTTTCGTTCGGTCCTCGCAAGAGCGTATTCTTCGTGTGTCTTCGGATGCAGAAACACCGGAAAATCATTACCGACGGGAACAAAATTTAATCGAAGCATCTCTTCCGGCGTTGCCCCTGTGACAACCCAGTCTTTGTCGTTGCTCTGTATGGGGTGTCCAAGCTCGGTGAGCAGCTTGTCTCTGACCCAACCGCCTACAATGTATTTCTTGAGAGACATAACTTAGTTCCTAGATACCGCAGGATCGATCATAGTATGGACAAAAAAAGTGAACGTGCCCGAGTATTAAAAGAGAGAAATGCCTTAAGTACGGCAAAACGCGGGGAACTCAATCACGCTTTGTGCAGCTTCCTCAGTGATTTCTTAGATTCTGTGAAAGTTCAGACAATCGGCGCCTTTCTCCCTATCGGCTCCGAACCGGACATCTCTGAGGTATTAAAAAATTGGCTTCGCGCCGGCGCGGCTCGTCAGGTATTCCTCCCTGTGACAGAGGGCAAAACGATGCGCTTTGCATTTTGGGATCCTGCGAAGCCTCTGAAGATCGGCCGCTTCAGCGTGCCGGAACCCACATCGGATCTTTTTTCCGAACCTCCGCTCCTCCTCGTCCCTTGCGTAGCCCTAAATAAACAAGGTTACCGGCTCGGTTACGGAGCCGGCTACTATGACCGCTATCTGGCTGCCTGCGCGGAGAAACCGTTTACCGTAGGTATCTGTTTCTCCGAATTTTGCGGTTTAGATTTTGAAGCCCAGACCTTTGACGCCAAACTCAATGCTGTCATCTCTGATTCGGGCTTCAGCCGCTTCTAACGGTTATTCCTGGGTCAGTTCGTCAAGGGCTGACTGAACCTCAGCCTCGGTAGCCTCTGCGTCAAGCTGACAGAAAATGCCCTTCAGTGCTCCGAGGCCGGAAGCCTTAAAGCTCTGGAGATGGGCGCCGACCTCTTTACCGGATGGAAGACCGCCGGCGGTCAGCAGAGTCTTTCCCTGACCATTGACGAGCTTGAAGTAAAAGAGTCCGTCCTTTTCTCTGTACTGTTTCAGAGAGGCTTTGCTCTTCTTAGCCTTTACAGCAGCCTTCTTCGCCTGCAGCGGTTTAAAGGCCCTTAAGCCCACAGCATTGCGGCACCGGTCCACAAGCGCACGAGCCATCGGACGAATTCTTTCAACGCCTTCGCGAAGGATCGCCTCTACTTTTTCCGGCTCCTGCATGTAGGCTTCATAGCGCTCACGCATCGGACCGATTTCGGAATTAATTTTTTCGAAAACGATCACTTTGGCTTCGCCCCAGCCGAGACCTTCCTGCAGCTTCCTGCGGAATTCGTTTCGCTCTTCATGTGTTGCAAACGCATCGTAAAGAGCAGTAAGAGACGTCGAATCCGGATCTTTAGGCTCTCCCGGAAGCTTCGAGTCCGTCACGATCTTCATAATTGCTTCACGCAGGGCTTTTTCTCCGCCTTCAAAGAGAGGAATTACGTTGTCATAGCTCTTACTCATCTTGCGGCCGTCTAAGCCCGGAAGGATGGCGGTGTCTTCGTCAATCAGCGCTTCGGGCAGCGGGAAAATCTCCTCTCCGTTTCCGTACATCTGATTGAATCGTGTCGCGATGTCTCGGCACATTTCAATGTGCTGGATCTGATCACGGCCGACCGGAATAAAATTGGCCTTGAATATCAAGATATCCGCAGCCATCAGGATCGGATAGCAAAACAGACCCATGGTCACGTTGTTGTCCGGATCTTCGCCTGCGGCTTCGTTGGCTTCGACCTTAGCTTTATAAGCATGAGCTCGGTTCATCAGCCCCTTGGACGTCACACAATTCAAAATCCAATTGAGCTCCAGCGTCTCAGGAAGATCACTCTGACGATAAAAGTGCACGCGTTTCGGATCCAATCCGCAGGCCAGCCAAGTCGCAGCAATCTGGATACGGCTTTTTTCAACGCGATCCGGATCACTTGTCTTAATCAAAGCATGATAGTCAGACAAGAAGTAAAAACTTTCCGTACCTTCAGCCCGGCTTTTCTGGATCGCCGGACGAATAGCGCCGACATAATTTCCCAGATGAAGTGTGCCGCTGGGCGTCACACCGGTTAAAACACGTACTGTCATCTTGATTCCTTTTCTGCTAGAGGTCAAACAATTTATCTTATAAAAAAATGTCCCCGCGAGCGTAACTCCGGGGACTGATTTGAGGGAGAAATTAGGCTAAACCGGCCGCTTTCCGAAGCGCTTGGGCTTTATCCGTACGCTCCCAGGTGAACTCCGGTTCCTCTCTTCCGAAGTGACCGTAAGCGGCGGTCTTAGAGTAGATCGGACGCTGCAGATCAAGCATCTTGATAATGCCGGCAGGTCTCAGATCAAAATGTTCTCTAACCAGTTCGGCGATCTTTTCATCCGGAATGACGCCGGTGCCCTCGGTGTAAACCGTGATGTTCACAGGGTTGGCAACACCGATGGCGTATGCAACCTGGATCTGGCACTGTCTTGCCAGACCGGCGGCAACGATGTTCTTAGCCACATAGCGGCAGGCATAAGCCGCAGAGCGGTCCACCTTTGTAGGATCCTTACCGGAGAAGGCACCGCCGCCGTGAGGGCAGGCTCCGCCGTAGGTGTCCACAATGATCTTACGGCCGGTCAGACCGCAGTCACCCTGAGGTCCGCCGACAACAAAGCGTCCGGTCGGGTTAATCAAGAACTTCGTGTCCTTCAGCATTTCGGGCGGGAACACGGGGCGAACGATCTTATCGATCACAGCCTGAACGAATTCAGGCTTCATCTTGTCGCCTTCACTCATTTCAGGAGCGTGCTGAGTAGAAAGAACGACTGTCTCGACTGAAACAGGGCGGCCGTCCACGTAACGCATCGTCACCTGGCTCTTGGCGTCCGGGCGAAGGTAAGGCATCTCGCCGGTTCTTCTCATCAAAGACTGCTGTTCAACCAGACGGTGAGCGTAATAGATAGGAGCAGGCATCAGCGCGTCCGTTTCGTCACAGGCGTAGCCGAACATCAGACCCTGGTCACCGGCGCCTTTTTCAAGCGGATCGTCCTGAGCTTTATCGACGCCCTGAGCGATGTCGGGGGACTGTTTATCATAAGCAACCAAGACTGCACAGCCTTTATGGTCAATACCGTAGCTGCTGTCGTCGTAACCGATGCGCTTCAATGTGTCGCGAACGATCTTGGTGTAATCCACATTGGCTGTGGTCGAAATTTCGCCGGCGAGCATGACGGTGCCGGTTGTGCACAGAGTCTCAGCGGCAACTCGAGCTGTCGGATCCTGTTCCAGGATAGCGTCGAGAATGGCGTCCGAAATTTGGTCGGCGACTTTATCGGGATGGCCTTCGGATACGGACTCCGAAGTAAAAAGGTATTCTTTTGCAGACTTGTTCATAAGAGCTGACTCCGAAAATTTTTCTAAAAATCATCAATAGGAGGCAGCGTCGCGGAAGCTATCTTCCGGACGCTTTAGCGGAATTTGTTAATCGCCCCGCAAGTTGTCCTTTAACTCGGCGAACGTAGAACTATAATCCTCTGACCTGCGATTATCAAGCAGAAGAAGTCCGTTGCTTAATAATTTAGCAACCTTTTGTTTACAGAAGCTTAATTTTGATCCATGGCAAAGAAATCTGCACTGAATTTACTCATTTCCAAGACCTGTGTCGCGCTGGTCAACGGCATGTCCGGATGGAAACAGACAAGCCGCACGCGTTTAGCTAATTTTCTTGCCTCAGTCACCTGGTACGTGCTTGCAAGACGCAGAAAGATTGCTCTGACGAATCTTCGTCTCTGCTTTCCGGAGTGGTCCGAACAAAAACGTGTTGAAACCGCAAAGGGTGTCTTCCGCAACCTTATCCGCGCCGCGCTAGACCACAGCGTTCTTGCAAAAGGCACCGAAGCTCAGGTTTTGGAAATGGTTAAATTCGAGGGAAAAGAACAGTTCGAAGAGCTCTGCAAGACCGATAAAGTCATCATCGTCGCACCGCACTTTGTCGGATTAGATGCGGGCGGCATTGCTATGAATACAATCGTGCGGGGAGCCTCTCTGTATCAGACCCAGTCAAATCCTGTTTGGGATAAATGGGCTTTTGACGCACGAAAACGCTTCTCTGATCCCGTTCTCATTCCGAAATCCAACTCGGCCATGAAAGAAGTCATTCGCGCCCTTCGGGCCTCCCTGCCTTTCTACTATCTTCCGGATATGGACCACGGTGCGCGCAACTCGGTTTTCGTCCCCTTCTTCGGTGTCCAAGCGGCGACGCTTCCCATGGTTTCGAAACTGGCAAAGTTAACGGGTGCCAAGGTGATTTGGGGTATCGCGGAAACGACGCCTGAAGGCTACGTCATGCACTTATCCAAACCCTTGGAGAACTTTCCGACAAGCGACGCCACAGCCGACACGCTGCGCCTCAACCAAGAACTTGAACAATTTATTCTCAAGCATCCCGATCAATACCTTTGGACACACCGCCGCTTTAAGACCCGTCCGGAAGGAGAACCTTCGGTTTATTAAATAGTTACCTTATTTTTCACGCGGCAAACCACCGCCCCGAAATGAAGCCTGCTAAGTTATAGAGACTTCCAAAAGGCGTACGGTAGAGAAATCGGCGGGATTCATTCTCGGGCAGCGGCCGGAGAAACCCACAGACACAATTCTGAGGACGCCGAAGAAGAGAGCTCTTTCCTTCAATTATCGGAAAGAGAATGTCAGAATGTAGGGTCTAACTATTTTATCGGGCAAGCCGTGAAGATTAAATTCACAAAAATGCATGGAGCAGGCAACGATTTCGTTGTCTTGGACTGCACTAGAGAACCTTTCTCGTTAACTCCTCAGCAGCTGCGCTTCCTGGCTGATCGGCATTTCGGAATCGGCGCCGATCAAATTTTGGTCGTAGAGCCTGCCGAAGCCGGCGAAGCCGACTTTAAATATCGTATTTTCAACGCCGACGGCGGAGAGGTAGAACAATGCGGAAACGGTGCTCGCTGTTTCGTGAAGTTTGTCTATAACAAAGGACTGACCGAAAAAAAACGCATCCGTGCCAAGACCATGAAGGGTGTTATAGAGCTTGAGCTCAAAGAGGACGGAATGGTACGTGTTTCCATGGGCACACCTTCCTTCGAGCCCTCCTCACTGCCCTTTAACCCGCAGGGGCTCCCTTCTCGTGAGATCCGCGGCTTTAAGCAGTGGGCGGTCCGTTATAAAGGCGAACTGGTTTGGTTCTCTGTCTGCTCCATGGGCAACCCGCACGTCACGATTGTCACTGATGATATCGAGTCCGCCCCGGTGAAAGAATTAGGTCCCTTCATCGAAAACCATCCCGCATTTCCTCGTCGAGTAAACGTCGGTTTTATTCAGCCGATCACCGAACACGAAGCCAACGTTCGTGTTTGGGAACGCGGCGCCGGCGAGACTTTGGCCTGCGGCACAGGCAATTGTGCTGCGGCAGCCACCTCGATCGAGCTCGGCGTTCTGAGTTCTCCGATCCTTACTCATAATAGAGGCGGGGATCTCCGTTTGGCCTGGGAGGGAGAAGGCGAAGACGTAGAACTCTTCGGTCCCGCCGTAACCGTTTTTGATAGTGAGATTGAAGTCCCATGAGCGAAAATCCAACCGTAGTCGATTTTGTCATCGACTACCTAAGAGCCAATCCTGATTTCCTTTTACGGCATCCGGAGCTCTTTCTGCATCTCAGCCTGCCCGGTCAAGCACCGGACGGAAGCCGCACGCCGGCGGAATGTCAAAACGAAGCACTGAAAGCCGCGCTTTCCTCCTGCCAAATCAAAGAGGAAGAGCGCAGGCTTCGGGAATCAAGTCTTAGCTCGGATGCAAAAAGCGAAGAAATTATTCGCTTTGCGACCGATTTACTCGCCTGCCACTCGCAGGTTGAGCTTCCCAATCTCGTCCTGAGTTTCTTTATTTCTGAATTCAAGGCCGCTCACGGGCTGCTTCGCCTGTGGCCGGTGAAACCCAATTTCTCTTTCTTCCCGTTTGCGGAACGTTTGGGGCCGGACGTAGAAGCCGCCTTGGATTCAATCGAAAATTTCTATTTAGGCGAAAATTACGGTGACGAGGTGGCCCATTGGCTCAAGATCGACCCTGTTGAAACACGCGGCGTTCTCATTCTTCCGCTGCGCGGCCATACCGGAGCCGTATTCGGCATGATCTGCCTGTGCGATGCGGATGAAAAGAAATTCACACAGGGCACGTCTCCTAAATTTTTGAAAATGGCAGCTAAGGTTGCCGAAACCGCATTAACTCCCCTGATCAATTGAGTATTTCCATGACGAATCAAATTCCTACGATCATCCTTAAACCCGGCAAGGAACGTGCGCTCCTTCGCCGTCATCCCTGGGTTTATGCAACCGGGGTTTCCAAAGTACTGGGAAAACCGAAGAGCGGTGAGACGGTCAGGATTCAAGACAGTAAAGGAAAATTCTTAGCCTGGGGCGCCTTCTCTCCTGAGTCTGCGCTCCGAGCACGCTGCTGGTCATTCCAAGAGGAAGACGTCATTGATGCGGCTTGGATCGAAGCCAGAGTCAAAGCGGCAATTGAGGCACGCAGCTGCCTGAGATCCCGTACCAATGCCATCCGTTTGATTTTCGGAGAAGCCGATTTCCTCCCGGGACTTATTGTTGACCAGTACAACAACCAAGTTGTCACACAGTTCCAGTCTGCAGGCGTCGAGTATTGGCGCTCTGTGATCGGTCAGGCATTGGTGAAATACACCGGATGCTCTCAGGTGTACGACCGTTCTGATGCCGCCACCCGAGCCCGTGAAGGACTCCCGGAGCGCAAGGAAGTCCTCGAAGGCGAAGAGCCGCCTCAGGAAGTCGAAATCGTGGAAGATGGAATCAAGTACGGTGTTGACGTTCGCATGGGACACAAAACCGGTTTTTACGTTGACCAGCGTGACAACCGCGCTTTAGCCCGCAGATTGGCAGAAGAATTCAAACGCGTGCACGGAAGAGGCATGAGAGCGCTCAACTGCTTCTGCTACACCGGCGGATTTTCGCTTGCGCTCAAAGCCGGAGGCGCCGAAGAAGTTGTCTCTATCGACTCTTCTGCCGACGCTCTGCAGATGGCTCAGGAAAATGCCAAACGCAACGGTTTTGACGACGGCTCAATGAAGTGGATCGAAGCAAACGTCTTTGAAGCACTGAGAGAATTCCGCGATAAAGGGGAACAATTTGATCTTGTCATTCTCGATCCTCCCAAGTTCGCATCCAGCCACCACCACGTCGACAAAGCCGCCCGCGCTTATAAAGACATCAACCTCAACGGACTGCGCATCCTAGCGCCCGGCGGTCAGCTGCTGACATTCTCCTGCTCCGGCGCCATTGACGTCGACCTGTTCCAAAAAATCGTGGCAGGCGCCGTCATCGACTCTCGCGTGGAAGCGTGGATGATGGCCCGTCTCGGAGCGGGGATAGACCATCCTCTGCTGATGACTCACCCTGAGGGTGAATACCTGAAGGGCTTGTACCTTCTCTCGCGAGGCCGGGTCTAGTCCCGAAAAAGGCAGAAAACTCAAATTTTCTGCCTTTTATCTTGTTGAAAACTAAAAAACTATTGCAATCTGCTCTAGGTTGCTGTATAACCCACTTTCCCTTATTGGTTGCTTGTAATTGAGAACCTATTTTTAATGCTCGGAGGGGCTATGGAAGACTTAATTCCGGTCACAATCATTACCGGTTTTTTGGGCGCAGGAAAAACCACGCTTCTTAACCGCATTCTCACCGAAGAACACGGTCAAAAGATAGCCGTCATCGAAAATGAATTCGGTGAAGAAAGCATCGACAATGATCTTCTCGTTCAAAGCGAAGATGAAGAGATCATCACGATGAACAACGGCTGCATTTGCTGCACCATTCGAGGCGACCTGGCTGAAAACCTCATCCGTCTGATGGAGCGTAAAAAGGAAGGAAAGGCCAATTTTGACCGCGTCATTATTGAAACGACCGGTCTTGCAGATCCGGGCCCTGTTGCTCAGACTTTCTTCATGGATGAAGAAGTTGCCCAGTTCTACATGGTTGACGGCGTCATCACAGTGGTAGACGCGGTGAACGGTCCGAGAACTCTGGACGAGCAGGCTCCTGCACAGGCTCAGGTCGGATTCGCCGACCGAATCCTCCTCTCCAAGGTTGATTTGGTTCCGCCTTCCGTCATTGAAGATTTATCTGATCGACTTCATCACATGAACCCGCGTGCTCCGATCGTGGAGTGCAACATGGGCAACGTCGACATCAAGGAAGTTCTCGACATTCGCGGCTTCAATCTCGACTCCGTTCTTGAGTTGGATCCCGACTTCTTAAAAGAAGCTCATGAAGAGGGAGAACACCATCACCATCATGAAGACGGCTGCACCTGCGGCTGCCACGACCATGATCATCATGATCACGATGATCACTGCGAGTGCGGAGATCATGATCACGATCATTGCGAATGCGGTCACCACCATCATCATGCACGCCATGATGACGAAATCGCCGCTTTCGTATTCGAGTCCGACAGACCGTTTGACCCGGCCCGACTCGACAACTATATGAGAACGCTCACCCAAGTTTACGGACCTGATATGTTGCGCTATAAAGGGGTGCTTTATATGACAGGTACGGATAGGAAAATGATTTTCCAGGGTGTGCATATGCTGATGGCGGCTGACCTGGGCAACCCCTGGGGCGACACGAAGCCGTCTACAAAAATGGTATTTATCGGCCGCCGCCTCCCAAAGAAGGCGATTATGCAAGGCTTGGAAACTTGCTTGGCTTAACCAAACCTGACTGCCTATAGGAGATGTATTCAATGGCGACAAAAAAGAAAACAACTGTCGAAACTGATAAACCGGCCAAGACAGTTAAGGCTGTAAAAACAACGGCGAAAACAACCGCCGCTAAACCTGCTGCAAAGGCTGTTAAGGAAACTAAGGCTCCGAAGACTGCCGCCTGCAATAAGGCTTTAAAGGAAGCTGCAGAGCTTGCTCCCCTGGTCCAGTCCGCTAAAGACGGAACCGGTGAAAACACATCTGTCGAAGATGCGCAGAAAGCTGCCGAATTCCTGATGAACAACTACGAAAAGAGTTCTGAGGAAAAGATCATTGTCGACGGCATCGTCATCCCGACCCAGGCCGAACTGCTCAACATGCCTGAGTCCGATTACATGAACGAAAGGCAGCAGGCTTTCTTCAAACATCTTTTGCGTGAACGCGAAGCTCAGCTCCGCAGCAACGCCGGCCAAACCGCAGAACATCTGCGTGACAACACCATCATTCCCGATATGGCCGACCGCGCCACAATCGAGGAAGAACACGCACTTGAACTGAGAACCCGCGACAGAGAAAGAAAGCTTCTGAAGAAGGTTCAGGAAGCGCTTCAGCGTCTGGAAAAAGGGGACTACGGCTGGTGCGAGGAGACAGGTGATCCTATCGGTATTCCCCGTCTGCTGGCCCGTCCTACCGCAACACTCTCTCTGGAAGCTCAGCAGAGACGCGAACTTCGCCAAAAGCTGTACGGTAACTAATACGGCCTAAAAATCAAAAGCCGGGCTTCCGCGAGGAGGTCCGGCTTTTCTTTTGACTTAGCGAGGTCAGTTCAGCGGCGTGGCCGAATAGTCACCTGCTTTTGCGAGAGCTGCATTGACGTCTTCAATCTTCAGCGGTTCCTTGACAGTAACCACTGCAATAGCCGGAGACAGCGTCACTTCAACTTTTTCGCAAAGAGGCTCTAAAGCCTTCTTTACGCGAGCAACACAATGCATGCAGTGAACACCGCTAAGTTCAAAACTTTGTTCCATATGATTTACTCCAATACGTATTCTCCTTGGGCATTCTAGTCTTCCACGGTGATACCATTCACTAACTTTGAACCCATTTTGTTGCTCGACTTCAATGAACACGCTTAACAGTCAGTTTGTTCCCGCGCAGTTAAAGGCGGAAATCCTTTCAGAGGCTCTTCCCTTTATTCAGAAATTTCACGGTAAGACGATTGTGATCAAATACGGCGGAAACGCCATGACGGAGGAAAGGCTGCAGAGAGCCTTTGCTCGTGATGTCGTGCTTTTGAAACTCGTCGGAATGAATCCTGTTATCGTCCACGGCGGCGGCCCTCAAATCGGCGATGCTCTGCGCCGAGTCGGAAAACAAAGCGAATTCATTCAGGGCATGCGCGTCACTGATGCAGAAACCATGGAAGTCGTGGAATGGGTCTTAGGCGGACAAGTCCAAGGAGACTTAGTCACGCTGATCAACAGCTTCGGCGGCCAAGCCGTCGGCCTAACCGGCAAAGACGGCGGTCTCATTCGCGCGAAAAAGCTCAAACTGCAGGATATTCACGATCCGACGGTCTTCTATGATGTCGGTCAGGTCGGTGAGATCGAATCCATCAATCCCGCTGTCGTCAAAGCACTTCAGGATGACGCCTTTATCCCGGTGATTTCACCGATCGGCGTCGGAGATGATGAGCTCTCATATAACATCAATGCAGATGTGGTCGCAGGCAAGATGGCCGAAACACTCAAGGCGGAAAAGCTCGTCATGCTGACCAATACGCCCGGCGTGCTCGACAAAGAAGGAAACTTAATTACCGGTCTCACCTCCCAAGAGATTGACGCTTTATTTGCCGACGGTACAATCTCGGGCGGTATGTACCCGAAGATTTCTTCAGCGCTCCAGGCCGCCAGAAACGGCGTAAAAGCGGTTCATATCATTGACGGCCGCGTTGATCACTGCCTGCTGCTGGAAATTCTGACCCCGCAGGGCGTGGGTACGATGATTAAAGGCTAAAACAAAAGTATTTTATGGACGTGTCAACCGAAACAAAAAGCAGAAAAAAATCCTCCGACCGCAAACTGGAGATTCTGCGCACTCTCGTCCGAATGATGACGGAGTCGGAGAATAAGCACATCACGACAAAGTCTTTGGCGGCTGCAATCGGCATATCGGAGGCAGCGCTTTATCGCCATTTCCCGAGCAAAGCCAAGATGTACGAAGAGATCATCGGCTTTGCCGAGAACTATGTCATGACAGCGGTAAACAACATCTCCTCGTCGGAATATTCCGGATTGGAACAGGCTAAAAAGCTCTTCTTGGCCCTCGTTGACATCAAGGCCAAAGAACCGGGACTTGTTTTCCTGTTCTGTGGTGACTCTTTGACCTCCGAGGATCCGCGCTTACAAGGAGAACTTAATCGGTTCTACGGTCAGCTCCAGGCCGTCTTTAAGCAGTCTCTCAGACTGGCCGTTGCTCAGGAAGAAGTTCCCGAAGGCTACGACGTGCTGACGCGCGCCAATATGCTCGTTGCCCTTATCCTTGGCCACTGGCTGAGATTTGCAAAGAGAGACGCCTCGGGCGGCGCTGTCGATCCGGAGAAGCAGGTCTACCTCGTCCTCGGAAAATAACTTTCGCTCCTAAAAACGACGGCCTCGGATTTTCCGAGGCCGTGTTGTTTTGTGATGGTTCCTGCTATTTGACAGGTTCAATCTTCATCTTGATACCGCCTTCCAGCTGGATTTCCTGAGTTCCGGCAGCAGACTGATTCTTCTTCGCGTCTTCCTTCTTCAGGTAGGCAATGGCCTGATTGAGCTGATAGTCATCAGGATCACCGTACTTGTAGAACTTGGGCGCTTTCTTCGGCTTAGAAGAAATCGGCTCTACGGTTTCTTTAATCCCGGAGGCATCAGGCTTGGCTTCCGCAGCGGGCTTAGCTGCCTTTGCTTTATCGTCCTTAGTTTCCGGGACTTCCAAGTGGTTTGCCAGATCTGCCTCACGAATGTCGAGGTCAAGGAAGTTTCCTTCGGCGGTATCTTTGACTTCAACGTCAGGAGAAATTCCTTTGGCCTGAATTGAACGGCCGCTCGGCGTGAAGTAGCGGGCAGTCGTGAGTTTGATAGCGGTATTTTTCGCTTCTCCGCGCAGAGGGATCACTGTTTGTACGGAACCCTTTCCGAAGGATTTCGTCCCCATGATCGTGGCTCTCTTATGATCCTGCAGGGCGCCGGCCACAATCTCACTGGCACTTGCGCTGGCTCCGTTCACGAGAACGACAATCGGCATGGTCTTGGTAATCGCGGGCAGCTTGGCAATAGCCGCATCTTCGCGCACCACCTGGTAATCCTGCGGGGTCGTGAGGAACTCCTTCTTGGCGTCTGCCGTTTGACCCTTGGTGGACACGACGAGCGTTCCCTTCGGAAGGAAAGCAGCAGACACACCGATTGCAGCATTTAGCAGTCCGCCCGGATCGTTGCGAAGGTCAAGCACCAAACCGTTCTTCAGATTGCCGCTCTTATTCAGAGCATCCAGCGCTTTAGCGAGCTCGCTCGCGGTACGCTCCTGGAACTGAGAGACACGGATGTAGCCCATGTGATCATCTAAGGGCTTCGATTTAACCGACTTGACCTTGATCACGGCACGAACGAGCTTAACCGTAATCGGAGTTGAAGAACCTTTGCGAAGCACGGTCAGTTCAATCGGAGTATCCGGCTTTCCGCGCATCATTTTCACGGAGTCATTGAGAGGAAGATCCTTAACGATCTTTCCGTCAATTTTGAAAATAATGTCCCCTGCACGCATATGAGCCCGCGCTGCAGGCGTATCGTCGATCGGAGAAATAACTTTGACACCGGAAGGGTCGGAACTCACTTCAAGACCCAAACCGCCGAATTCTCCCGTGGTGCCTTCCTGAAGTTCGTTGAACGCGTTTTCATCAAGGTAGGCAGAATGAGGATCAAGCCCCTGAAGCATTCCGGAGATAGCTTCTTTCATGAGCTTTTTATCCTCAACGGGATCAACGTAGTACTGCTTTACCGCACCGTAGATATCAGTGAACTGTCTGATTTCATCGAGAGGAAGAACCGTTCTGGCTGCCCTCTCAGGAGCTGCGAGAGAGGCACTGATAAGTGCTCCGGCAATCATGCCTCCGGTCACCAGAAGCAGACCGCGTACGCTATTTTTCATAACTTTTGATTTCGTTAAATTATTTCTTTTAATCAAAGAATTGTAAGACTATCAAATATTGAGCCAACCCGTTGGGTCAATTGGTTTCCCATTGTGACGCAATTCAAAATATAAAACCGAAACCGCGCCTTCATTTTTCCCGGCTCGAGAAATCACATCACCGGCCTTAACTTTGTCTCCGATGTCTTTTTCCAACGTTGCATTGTTGCCATAGACAGTGAAGTAACCGGCGCCGTGATCCAAAATGATCAGGTTTCCGTAGCCTCTCAGGTAATCGGCAAAAACCACCTTGCCGTCCCGTACTGCGTGTACACCTTCATCTCGAGTGACACTGAATACGGTTCCCTGCCATCGATCCGTCTTTCCGGAGACGGTGCGTTTCTCTCCGAAACGCGCAACAACTTTACCCGGTACCGGATTCATGCGCGGACCGGTTGATACGAGAGCCTTCTGCGGCGCCGGAACCGAAGCAGTCTTGGTTTGCTTGCCGCTGCGCTTTGCTGCGGCAGCTGCTCGTCTTTGGGCTGCTTTCTGGGCCTCTGCTTCTTTGCGCTGAAGCGATGCCACTAAGCTTCCCAAACGTTTTTCGTCGTTCTGAAGTCGTTTAAGCGTCATCGTTTGCGAGGCGAGTTCTCGGTTGAGTTTTGCCGCCGTCAACTGACGCTCTCTTCGCTCCTTAGTCAGACGAGTCTGTTCGCTGCGCTCTTCCTGTAAAGTCTTTTGGAGCGAATCACTGGTACGCTTCGATCGCTCGAGCGCCCGACTGAGTTCTTTCTGATTCTTTTCCAGCCGATGAATAGACTCCGTAGACTTTTTCGCCAGCAAAGACAGCATCATGTGGGTCCGCGCCTTCTGATTGGGATCTGACGCAGCCCACTGAGGCTGTCGCTCCAGGGTCAGCAGCTCCAGTCTCTGTCGGTTGATTTCTTCAAGAATTTTCTGCTCATGAGAAAGTTCGTTTTCCAGCCCAAGCACGGTCTTTTCCTGGCTCTTCAGCGTCCGCTCGGATTTTGCCCGCTCGCGCCTCAGCTTCTGCAGAGACTGCCGAACTTCTCGGATTTTGACTTCCGACTGCTTCATCTCCTCTTCAAGTTTTTTCTTGACAGAGCTTTTCTGAGAGATAGAAGAACGCACTTCCTCAATTCGGTTTTGCGTTTCTGCTCTACGTGCCTCGATGGCCGTCTTATCGGCAGCAGGCCTGCGGGAAGCGGCTTTTGAAGTACTTGTCGCTTTACGGACAGCAAGCTGCTTTGCTGTCTTTTTAGGCACTTTCTTAGAGACCTGTTTTTGTGTCGTCCGAGCTTTTGTCGTTTGCTTTGCTGCAGACACAGAACGTCCCTGCGGCTCGGGGGCCGCATAAACGGTCTGGAAAGCAAAGGCAGCCAAAGCGAGCAAAACCGCCGTGGCTGCCGAAAAACGAATTCTCATCAGAATGAGTTTTATTTGCCGGCCTTACCCTGAGCCGCTACTGCTGCCATCTTCTGCTTGATCGCTTCCTGGTCGCCCAAATAGTAGCTGCGGATCGGACGCATATTTTCATCAAGCTCATAGACCAGAGGCACTGCGGTCGGAACATTCACGCCCACAATGTCCTTGTCGGAAATATTGTCC
This sequence comes from Parasutterella excrementihominis YIT 11859, assembly GCF_000205025.1. Taxonomy (GTDB): domain Bacteria; phylum Pseudomonadota; class Gammaproteobacteria; order Burkholderiales; family Burkholderiaceae_F; genus Parasutterella; species Parasutterella excrementihominis. The sequence goes on from NZ_GL883679.1 coordinate 27,405, forward strand.
AGATGCTTAATCAGAGAACGCAAAGAGTTGCCGTGAGCAGTGATCAAAATCTTGCGGCCCGCTTTAATGTTCGGGACGATTTCGTTTTCCCAATAAGGAACGACTCGGGCAACGGTATCTGCCAGGCATTCGGTCAGCGGAAGCTCTTCGGCAGGAACATGCTTGTAGCGGGGATCAAATCCGGGCCACATAGGATTGTCTTTTTCCAGAGCAGGAGGCGGAACGTCGTAGGAGCGTCTCCAAATCAGCACTTGTTCGTCGCCGAAGTTGGCAGCCGTTTCTTTCTTATTTAAACCTTGGAGTGCGCCGTAATGACGTTCGTTAAGGCGCCAGTCATGGATGACCGGAAGATACATGGCATCGAGCTTATCGAGCGTAATCCACAGTGTGCGAATGGCTCTCTTTAACACGGAGGTATAGCAAAGATCGAATTCATAGCCTTCGGCCTTCAAGATTTCACCGGCGCGGGCAGCTTCTTCGCGGCCTTTCTCCGTCAAATCAACATCGACCCAACCTGTAAAACGATTTTCGAGGTTCCACTGGCTTTCGCCGTGGCGCATTAAAACGATTTTGTACATGGTCACTTCCAAGCAAGTACTGACAAAAGAATAATTTTAGCAGTGCAGGACGGCGATACAGCCGTCCAAGAAAAAAGCCGGAAAAAACTTCTTCTAATTCTCAGGGATTCAAATATTTATTTGGATTACGAAGTTCAGTTGGATATAATCCCCTCTTTAGCATCCTCAAGGCTTTGCCCGAGGACCCAAGGTTTACTATTTTTGCTTCTCTCAACATGGATTTCATTACTGAAAACATTCTGCTGATCATTACGTTTGTAGGTTCGGCAATCCTTTTGGCTTTTCCGTCTCTTTCCAAATCCAAAAATTCAGGATTAAGTCCCGCCGAAGTTGTCATCCAGGTAAATGACAAAGATGCTCAGCTCGTTGACGTTAGAACTCCGAATGAATACTCCAAAGGCTCTTTAGCCGGAGCGGTTAACATCCCGGCGGCCGATTTGGTTTCCCGCATCGACACACTGGATAAAAACCGTCCCGTGATCCTCGTCACACAAAACGGCAGGCGTGCTCAGCAGGAACTCAAGCAGTTTAAGAGCAAGGGCTTCTCCGACGTCTATGTCTTGGAAGGCGGCCTCGTTGCTTGGCAGGCGGCTAAGCTTCCGCTCACAGGATTGGAAATCAATCGCCGCAGTAACAAGAAGAAAAAGGCCTAAGGCCCGCTGGATTTACAACTTAACTCTACTTATCTGTAAAGGATTAAAAATGGCAGAAAACGAAAACACAACTCCTGAAGCAGCACCTCAGGAAGAAGCTCCTCAGTTTGCCGTTCAGCGCATTTACCTGAAAGACGCTTCTCTCGAAATGCCGAATGCTCCCGAGATCTTCCTAGCTCCCGAAGCTCCTCAGGTCGACATCCAGCTCGATGTCTCCGAACACGCTTTGGCTCAGCCCGATCTCTATGAAGTCGTCGTTCGTGCCACCGTCACCGCCAAGACCAAAATCAATAACGAAGACAGAACCGTCTTCTTGGTTGAATGCAAACAGGCCGGTATCTTCCTTCTGAAGGGCTTCCAGGAAGAACACAAGACTATGGTTCTCGGCATTACCTGCCCGTCCACAATCTACCCGTACCTCCGCAGCAATGTCTCTGATCTTCTGACCCGTGCAGGCATGCCGCCGGTCTACTTGGGCGAAATTAACTTTGAAGCCTACTTTGCTCAGAGAATGCAGGAGCAGCAGGCCGCTGCAGCTGCTGAAGACAAGACCGTTCAGTAATCAACTGTTCTGTTAGTTCGAAAAGCCGTCCTCATTGATTTGAAGACGGCTTTTTTGCGCCTGCAGCTTTAGATGCCGCCTTCAAAGCCGCACTGACGCCAGGCTTCATAGACGGTAATCGCAACGGAATTCGATAAATTTAGGGAGCGGTTGTTGGGACGCATCGGCAGCCGAACCATATGCGCAGGATCAAATAAAGCCCTGACTTCCTGCGGAAGTCCCGATCCTTCCGAGCCGAAAACAAACCAGTCTCCGGGCTTAAAGCTCACTTCCTGAACCAGCTGCTGAGCTTTGGTTGTCATCGCAAACATTCGGTCCCGATCGGGTTTTTCTGCTTCAAGGAAAGCCTCATAACTTGGGAAGCGCTTGATATCCGCATATTCCCAATAATCCAGCCCGGCCCGCTTCATATGCTTGTCCTCAAAGTTAAAACCTAAAGGCTCAATCAAATAAAGCTTGCATCCTGTATTCGCAGACAAGCGAATAATGTTTCCTGTGTTGGGCGGAATTTCCGGGTGGACTAAAACAATATTAAACATCCTTGTCTTCTTTCAAATAAGTTTTCAAGGTCGCAAAAGCCTTTTTCTCCAGCTGTCTTACTCTCTCCTGGCTCACGCCCATTTCTTTGGCGAGATCTGCCAGCGTCGCGCCTTTGCTGCCGTCCTGATCGTTATACAGCCAGCGGGCTTCGATAATGCGTCTCGAGCGGTCATCCAGTTTTTTAACGGCTTCCGGAAGACGATTTTCGATCGTATTTTCGTATGCGCCGCGGGCGATCGTGTTTTCGGGTGTATCCCGCTCGTCCGTCAGCCATTCCGACGGGGCCATACCTTCATCTGTACCACCGCTCGGTTCATCGATTTCGACATCCGAACCAAGCATTCGCTTTTCCATCTCAAAAACTTCAGACGGTTTTACGTCCAGTGTTTCGGCAATTTTTTCCGCTTCGCTGGTACCGAGAAGCTTGGTGTCGTCCTTTAGCTTACGCAAATTAAAAAACAGTTTGCGCTGTGACTTGGTCGTGGCAACTTTAACGAGGCGCCAATTACGGAGAACATATTCCTGAATTTCAGATTTAATCCAGGTCATTGCGAAAGTCACCAAACGCGCACCGTTGTTCGGATTGAAACGTTTGACGGCTTTCATTAAACCGATATTTCCCTCTTGAATCAGATCGCCGAACGGAAGTCCGTAGCCTTGATATTGGCGGGCAATGGAAATTACAAGACGCAGGTGGGACATCACCAGTTCCCCCGCGGCTTCCATATCTCCGTGCTCCTGAAGCCGCACAGCCAGCTCGTGCTCGCGCTCGGCACTCAGAATCGGAGCCTTATTGGCGGCCCGGATATATTCCTCCAGCGAACCGAGCGATGCATCGGGTATCGCAAGCGGGGTCGGTTTGTAGGGGGCAAGAGCCGTGCTCGGGCCCTTTTTCTTTTCATCTGTTGTCATCGAGGAAAATTGTAATCCTCAAGTCAAGCCTTAGAACGTACGCGGGGAAGTTGCCCCGGCAATAAAGTACGAGACGATCACGCTCAACAAGATGGTCGCCAAGGAAACAGACAGATAAACGGCGGCAAAAACAGACCAATGCGGCATCAGCGTCAGCTCAAAAGCTTCTTCGAGCAAGGGGACCGAGGTAAGCGTCGTCGCCAAAAGCAAGACACCTCCGATAATGCACCCGAGCAGCGAACTCAAAGCTGCTGCTATCATCTGCGGACCGCGGACCGCCCAGTCGCTCGCGCCCAACATCAAAAGCAGCTCTCTTTCGCTGCGTAAGAACGCAGAGAGCCTGAGTGAGTTCTGGAAGATCAGCAGGCAAACCAGCGTTACAGCTGGCGCCCCGAAAGCAAACATGCCTAGCGCAATAGCCTCTCTGAGCGAGTGGCGTTTCTTGATCCAGTCAAGATTGGCAGTTACGCCCTCAACGCCCTTTACTTTTTCGATGGCTTTAACCGCTCCTTCGATATCGATGTAGCGTGTATCCAATGGAAACTGCAGAGCCAATATGGTCGGTATTTTTTTCCTGTCTCCGACGAGCTTCAATATATCTTTTTCTAAAACGTCGGTCGGCTTTATTTCTCTAAGCTCGGTAATCGGCGCAAGCGCACGAATCTGTTCCTGTGCCTTTTTGCGCTGGGCATCGGTTAAGGAAGGGTCTAAGAAAACACTTGCTTCGTCTCCCATGACGCCGCGGTGGCTGTCATAGAAACAATAAAAACTCAGTGCTATCTGGCCCAACAGACAAAGTGCCAGAGAAAAAACCACGACGACAAAAATAAAACGCTTCAGGTTGGCTTGAATCGGCCTGCGCACACGGTCTCGCATTGTGATCATCTTTTCTCTCCCGAGAGCTCAACACAACGCAGAGCAGCAATCTCAAACGGAAGCATGTAGCTTGATGTCATCACAATCGGATAACCGACTTGGCTGAGCTTGGTGCAAATATAGAGAAACTCTTCCTGAGCCTGATCATCCAGCCCTTCCAGCGGAGAGTCCGCAAGGATCAAACGGGGCTGGTTAACCAAAGAGCGGGCAATGACAACACGCTTTTTTACGCCCACGGAAAGGCTTTCAGCCCTGGCGTTTAAATAAGGATCCAAACCGCAGAGAGACGCACTTTCCAGTGCGTTCCGTTTAGCGTCGGCCGCGCTCTTTCCCAAAAGCTGAGCCGTCAAAACCAGGCCTTCCAAAACGGTGTAGCCGTTTAAGAGAACCGGATCAGACGGGATTAGCCCCAATCCGGCCCGCCAAGCCCTTTTTTGGCGCTCGCTCATCTTCGTCAGACGCTTGCCCTCAAGGAATACCTCGCCCACGCGCGGAACTCTCAAGGCGGCCATTAAGTTGAGAAGGTACGACTTACCCGAACCGTTGGGTCCCAGAAGGAGAACAAACTCTCCGTCAGAAATCTCCAGCGTTACCGTTCCTTTGGTTTGGTTGTTCCAATCATTAATCGGAACGTCGACCATTCTCACTATCGTCTTCATCGCGCTATCAAGTCAAATTGGTAATCAACTTTGGCCCAGGTAGCCTTTTCTTCTTCAAGCAAATACTCGACCACAGGATGATCTTTCAGCCATGCTCTCGGAACATAAAGACAGAAGGAATGCCCATGGAATGTCGCTTCCAATTCCGGCAGCTCAATCTCCTGGCGAGCATGCGCAACAATAGTGGCTATCCGTAAGCAGAACAGCAGCTCGGCGTTCTGTTTGGTCGCAAGCAGCATTTCAACTTTTTTCAGGTTACCGCGGTGCCCGAGTACCAAGGCCGCCAATTTTTCCTGTTCAGGTCTGGAAAAGCCCGCAATATCGCTGTTTTTGATCAAATATTCGCTGTGTTTATGATAATCGCTGCGCGAGAGGGTTAATCCCGTTTCATGCAAATCAGCCACCCATCTCAGGAACCTTGCACTGTCTTCGGAAGCATGAGGAGACATGGTTTTGAGTAGGTTCACAGCTATGTCGCCGACACGCTTAGCCTGCTCCTTGTCCGCATGGAACGCGTTCATCATTCGCTCGACGGACGCCTCCCGAGGATCACGCTGCAGTTTTCGTCCGGCAAGATCGTACAAGATGCCGTACCGAAGCGCACCGTCGGCAACCTTCATAACATCAATCTTGAGTTTTTTGAAAACCGCGATCAAAACCGCAATGCCGCCCGCGAGCACCTCTCGGCGGTCCTCTTTCAGCCCGTCGAACTTGATCTTGTCGATGCTTTCGGCATGGATAACTTTGTCCTTGAGCTGTTCAAGCGCATAAAGAGTGATCGAGCCGTCGGTAATCCTGAGCGCAGCCAAAATGGAAGAAACGGCACTGACGGTACCAGACGAGCCGAACGCTTCCTGCCAGTTTCCTTTAACAAACCTATATTCGCTGCCGTCCAGAACGGAAGCGGCAGACAAAATGGCGCGCTCCATGCTTTGTGCGGTAATTTTGCGGTCTTTAAAGAAAGTCACCGAGGTATTGACGCAGCCCACGTGGAAGGACTCACCTTCGATCATCTCGTGGCCGCGTCCGATCACGCACTCGGTCGAGGCACCTCCGATATCCACGATCAGTCGGGTTTCGTCCGAGGGCGGAAGCGCAAAGCTGCAGCCTTGGAATACAAGTCTCGCTTCTTCTTTGCCTCGAAGGATTTCAACCTTACAGTCAAGAATCTTTTCTGCGCGCTCAATGAACTCTTGTGAGTTTTTTGCGGCTCTAAGCGTTTGAGTACCGACAGCACGGATATGATTTCTCGGCATCCCGCGAATCTTTTCCGCGATGCGGGCCAGGGCGTTAAGTCCTCTGTTCTGGGCCTCGGGCGTCAGATTGCCGTCTTTATCGATTCCTGCCGCCAAACGTATCGTTTCTTTCCAGCTGCCTTCGGTAATAATGCGCTCGCCTTCAACTCGGGCAATTTCCAGACGGAAGCTGTTGCTTCCCAAGTCTATCGCTGCAAGCTTCATTCTTTTTTCCCGCCGATCTGATCTAAACCGACCAGAGCTGCCGCAAATTCATCGGCTTTGAAAGGCTGAAGGTCGTCAATGGTCTCGCCCACACCGATGTAATAGATCGGCAGCGGTTTTTCGCGAGAATTTGCCAGGGCCACAAGGACGCCGCCTTTGGCCGTACCGTCGAGCTTAGTAATGATCAATCCGGTAAGGCCGGCCGCCTCATCAAATGCCTTGGCCTGCATTAAAGCGTTCTGGCCGTTCGTACCGTCCAGCACGAGAATCACTTCATGCGGAGCCCCTTCCATTGCCTTTCCCTGAACCTTACGGATTCGGGCAAGTTCATTCATTAAATTCGTCTGTGTCGGAAGTCTTCCTGCGGTGTCGACCATCACGATATCCATGCCTTTTTTACGACCGGAAGAAATGGCGTCGTAAGCCACAGAAGCGGGATCTCCTTTTTCCTGCGAAATTACCTCGATTTGATTGCGATCACCCCAGACAGCCAGTTGCTCCTTTGCGGCCGCTCTAAACGTATCTGCGGCTGCCAGAAGAACTTTTTTGTTCAGCTGGGCAAAATGCTTCGCTAACTTACCGATTGTCGTCGTTTTGCCGGCACCGTTAACGCCGCACATCATGATGACAAGCGGCTTATGTTCATCGAAATTCAGGGACGCTTCACACGGTCTCAGGATATCTGCAATGATCTCTTTGAGGGCGACTTTCACTTCGTCCTGTGTTTTGAGGCCTTTCAGCTTAATTCTTTCTCTCAGCCGCTCAAGAATCAGAGCGCTGGTCTCCACGCCGATGTCGGCGGAAATCATTTGGAATTCCAAATCTTCCAAGAACGCTTCATCAACGACACCGCCGGTAAAAATACCGACCAAGTTGACTTGTGTTTTTCTTAAACCTTGCTTTAACCGGGCGAACCAACCCGTTTTCTCTTTTGTTTCACTCATTGGCGTACGTTTTGAATAAAATTCACTTATTTCAACACGAGAGTTTAGCAATGCCGGCAACCAACAGCGGTAAAGTTAGGATCATCGGGGGACAGTGGAAGCGCACCAACATCCCCGTTTTGAATGCCGACGGTCTCAGGCCTACCGGAGATCGGCAGCGCGAAACGCTCTTCAACTGGCTGAGCTTTCTTCTCGGAGACTTCGAGGGCCGCAGCGCATTAGACATGTTCGGAGGCTCCGGCGCCCTGTCATTTGAATTCTTAAGCCGCGGCGGCAGCCGTGCCGTTTTATGCGAGATGAACCGCCGTGCCGCTCAGTTCATCAAACAAACCGCCGAAAAGCTCGATGCCGAGGGTCTCACGATTATTGTCGGCAACTCGCTGACAGATCCCCGCGTCTCGGAACTTTCTCCTTATGACCTAGCCTTTATTGACCCGCCTTTTGCGGCTGACCTTCAGCTCAAAGCATTGAAACGCTGTGTACCGATGCTCGCCTCGGACGGACTTATATATGTCGAGTCGCCTCAGGAAATTTCCGATGAAATTCTGACTTCTCTGTCTCTTACCGCCGCACGCCGTCTCAAAGCCGGTGCCAGCCGCATGCTTTTGGCCCAAAAAACTGAGAATCCGTCATGATTACTGCAACCTACCCCGGAACGTTCGATCCCCTGACTAACGGACACTTAGACCTGATTCGTCGGGCCTGCTGGATTTTTCCGAAGCTCATTGTTGCAGTGGCGGAAAGCAAAAGAAAACATACGCTCTTTACTTTGGAAGAGCGCGTTCAGATGGCCAAAGAAGCCGTCAAAGGATTCCCGAACGTTGAAGTAGTAGGGTTCGAAGGGCTTTTGGTTGACTTCGTCCGCCGTCACGGCTCAACCTGCATCGTCCGCGGGGCCCGCGCCGTCAGCGATTTTGAATACGAATTCCAGATGGCCGGAATGAACCAAAAACTCATGCCGGAAGTTGAAACGATCTTCCTCACGCCGGCGGAACAATTTCAGTTCATCAGCGGAACATTTGTCCGAGAGATCGCCATGATGGGCGGCGATGTCAGCGGATTTGTGCCCCAAAACATTCGCGCCGCCCTGGAAAGAAAGCGTATCGAACTTAAGCAAACCTCTCTTTAATGAGTTCTGCACACCTCCGTGCTGCCTGCTCGCGTTCTGCCAGTACTTTGGGATCGGTTTCTCTTCTTCGCGGACTCCAGTAGCTGTCCGGGAACGCGGCATCGTCCGGGAAACGCGGAATCAGGTGCCAATGCAGGTGCGGCACCATCGTTCCGAACTGCGCCCAGTTAACTTTCTCAGGATGCATTGCCTCGATAACGGCCTCTTCCAATCGCGTCAGGGCATCCCACATAACCAGCCGGTCCCCGGGATCCAGATCGGAAACTTCCTTCAGATGGTCCTGCCAAATCAGCCGGAAGTAGCCCGGAAACTCAGGGTCGTCTACCCGAATAATGCGGAACTTATCGTTCTCGACAATGACGTGCTCGCCTTCGGGAGCACAAAGGGGGCAGTTTTGCGTCATAACAATACCTTTTCAATTCCGCCGTCTTTCAGCTTGTTCACCGTCTCGTAGAGCCAATTGTCACCGTACTTCGATCTCATCATTTCGACAACGAGGAACTCGGCGGTTGTATGTGTCGCCTCAGAATAACGGTTCATACCCTGCAGGCATCCCGGGCAAGCCGTCAGTACTTTGATCTTGCCTGAGAAGCGATCTGTCTTGAGCTTCTCTGCGGCTTGGTTCAGGCTCAGTTCTTTAGCCGTTCTCACCTGGCTTGCAATATCCGGTCGAGAAACCGCAAACGTACCGCTTTCTCCGCAGCACCGTTCGGACAATTCCACCTTAGAGCCGTCCTTGGGATGAATCAGGCGGTTGACCGTCTCAATAGGCACACCTTCTTTGAGCGGTGTGTGGCAGGGATCGTGGTAGATGTAGCGAGTGTTGTAGGCGCCGTTTACGCTAATGCCTTTTTCCGCCAGATAGTCGTGGATATCCATCACGCGGCAGCCCGGGAAAATAGATTCAAAGTTGTATTCCCTCAGCTGATGCAGACAGGTGCCGCAGCTTACCAGTACGGTGGAGATGTCAGCATAGTTCAGCGTATTGGCTACACGGTGGAAAAGCACGCGGTTACGCGTCACGATATCATCACCCTTTTTGCTCAGCCCGTTGCCTTTCTGCGGGTGCCCGCAGCAACGGTAGCCCGGAGGAAGGACAACCTGCACGCCCATGTCATAGAGCATTCCCAACACGGCAATAGAAACCTGGCTGAACAGCTTTTCATTGCCGCAGCCGGGGAAATAAAACACCGATTCTCTTCCGGACTTGGGACTGGCGATCTCCTTATTCTTGATCACCGGGATATAGGTGGATTCTTCAATGTCAAGCAGACGGCGAGCCGTAGTATGAACCTTGTCCTCAGGCAGCTTCCGGTTTACTAGGTGGATGACTTCCTCTCTCAGAGTCGGTCGTCCTGTACTGAATCCGGGATGTTTCAGACTCTTCGCTGCCGTGAATTTCAGCGCATCCGCTGCAATTCGCTGCGCCTTAAAACCGTATTCCACCATGCCTTTGCGCATGGCACGAACAGCCAGGGGATTCTCCAGCTCGAGGAACTTCAGTCCGGCCGCTTTCGCCGGGTCAAAACGTTCTTTGCCCTGGCCATGCAGCATGTCTCTCATCAGCATGGTGACGTGACCGAAGTCAATCTTCACCGGACACGGTTTCTGGCATTTCTGACAAATCGTGCAGTGGTCGGAAACGTCTCCGAACTCAGTGAAATGTTTCAGCGAAACACCGCGGCGCGTCTGTTCTTCATAAAGGAAGGCTTCCAGAAGAAGTGACGTTGCGATGACCTTGTTTCTCGGCGAGTAAAGCAAGTTGGCATTCGGAACATGTGTGGTGCAGACAGGCTTACACTTGCCGCAGCGAAGGCAGGTCTTAATCTCGTCGGCAATCTGCTTTGCTTCGCTCTTCTGCATGATCAGTGATTCATGCCCCAACAGATTGAAGCTGGGTGTATAGGCAATCGATAAATTCGCCTCGGGACGAAGTTTTCCGCGGTTGAATCGGCCGTGCGGATCAACTTCGTCTAAATATCGATAGAACTCATCAAACTGCCCCGGCTCGACAAACGAAATCTTGGTCATACCGATACCATGCTCGCCGGAGATTGCACCGCCTAACTTCTTAGCGACTTCCATGACATAAGCCACACCTTCGTTAGCCGTCTTAATCATCTCGACGTTGTCGGAGTTCACCGGAATATTGGTATGAACATTGCCGTCTCCGGCATGCATATGAAGCGCAATAAAGACTCGGCCTCTCAGCACACGATCGTGAATTTTCACGATCTCGCTTCTCACCGCTTCAAAGGCATCGCCTGCGTAGATGTCATTGAGTTCGCGGAGAACTTCTTTCTTCCATGAAATCCGCAGGTAGTGGTTCTGAACCAAGTCCAGCAGCGTTAAATCATCGAGATTCTCAGGCAGCTTCGATTCACAGCGGCGTCCGAGCTGTTCAAGGGCTTCAAGAGCCTCTTTAGCCGGCGTGTGAAGATGATTGAGGACGTACTCCCATTCGTCATGAACTTTTCTCAACAGCGCCATCGCAAGCGGCAGCTTTTGCGCCAGAAGCTCTTTCTCGGTGTAGCCTTCCGACGAAACGGCAAGCTTGCCGAGTTTGATCGGGCCGCCCAAGTAAGTAGCCACGGCGTTGAGCATCTCAAGCTTATTGCGGATGGAACAGCAGATATTGAAAAGTTCGCAGGCATCGGTGTATTCGCCGATCTTGTCCAGCGGAATCACGACGTCTTCATTCAGTTTAAAGGCGTTGGTATGCTTCGAGATCGCTGACGTCTTGGAGCGCTCGGCCCAGTATTGGTGACGGGCTTCGGGTGTCTTGGCCACAAACGTATCGCCGTTGCCGGCAATCGCGATCTTCTTCACTTCCTCGATGTACTTAGAAATCGTCGCATCATCGTTGCCGATGATGTCTCCGACAATCACCATCTTAGGATAAATTCCCCGGCCGCTCTTCGGCGCGTAGTTAATCGCATGCAGGTAACGGTCATCCAAGTGTTCCAAGCCGGCAAGCATGACGCCCTCTGGATGGGAGTCAAAGAGCTGAGAGATTTGGTAGATCGCTGGACCGGCGTTACCGGCGGCGCCGTAAAACTCAAGACAAACGGTCTGAGTGCATGCCGGCATCTTGTGAAGAATGAAGCGAGCCGAAGTAATAATGCCGTCGCACCCTTCTTTCTGCAGACCGGGTAGACCGCCCAAATACTTGTTCGTCACATCCTTGCCCAGACCCGGCGTCCTGAACTTGGGACCTTTGAGTCGGAAGGTCTTTTTACGGATGATCGGGGCTTTCTCGGGCGATTTATTACCTTGTTTCCACACTGCCTCAAATACGACGTCTTCCTGCAGATGGATTTTGCCGAGGTTGTGGTTCACGCGCGTGACTTCCAGCCAGTTTCCGTCCGGGTCCACCATTCGGTACCAATAGACGTTATCGACCGTCGTACCCCACAAAACCGCTTTCTTGCCGCCGGCATTCTCAGCGATGTTGCCGCCGATCGTACAGGCATAGTTGGAGTTCGGATCAACAGAGAAAACCCAGCCTTCTGACGCGGCCTTTTCCGCAACCTTCTTATTCACCGAACCGGCGCCGGCCTCAATCGTAGCCACTTCTTTGTCGAGCCCTTCAAGCTTGCGCATCTCTACATCCGAAATACGGTTCAGCTTTTCGGTATTGATTACGGCCGAGCGAGAGTGCAGAGGCACGGCTCCGCCGGTATAACCGGTACCGCCCCCGCGGGGAATAATTACAAAATCAAGATCGATCAGCGCCTTAACGATGCCCGGTACCTCATCCTCGGAGTCCGGATAAATGACCACAAAAGGATATTCCACACGCCAGTCGGTTGCGTCCGTCACATGGCTGGATCGAGAAAAACCGTCGAAACGAATGTTGTCGGCACGAGTGTGCTTCTTCAGCTTTTTGAGAACCAGCCGGCGAAGATCCCAGGAGCGCTCAAAGGAGCCCTTGAACTTTTCAATCATCACCAGCGCAGTCTCCATCAAAGCTGCGACTTTTCGGGCCGAAACTTCATCGAGCGTCGGAAGCTGCTCGCGAATCGAATTAATTCGGTGGTAGAGCGCTTCAATCAGAAGATCACGTCGTTTCTTATTGAACAGCATGTCTTCCTGCAGGTAGGGATTTCTTTGAATCACCCAAACATCGCCCAATACTTCATAAAGCATTCGGGCGGATCGTCCCGGCTTACCCGACACGCGAAGTTCGTTTAACAGCTGCCAGGCCTCTTTGCCAAGCAGCCGCGTCACAATATCCTTATCCGCAAACGAGGTGTAGTTATAAGGAATCTCTCTTAAACGATTTTGCAGTTCAATCTTTTCGGCCATGGTTCTTCGTTGGTATCGGCTTACGGCTGGTTATCAGAATCTACATTGTGCAAGATTTTTTCTTCCAAGTAATAAACCTAACTCGTCTTTTTCAATTTCAGTGGGATCCGGTGGTATGTTTAAAGAATCTTCAACCACTTTTCACATCCCAGTCGACATGTTAGAGCAAGAATACCTTCGACGAATCCTCAAAGCCCATGTTTACGATGTGGCTAAAGAAACGCCGCTGCATCAGGCAAAACTCCTCTCTGCACGTACCGAGAACAAAATCCTTTTAAAGCGCGAAGACCTCCAGAGCGTCTTCAGTTTCAAGCTGAGAGGCGCCTATAACAAGATGGCAAACCTCACGCCGGAAGAACGCGCCCGCGGCGTGATTGCTGCAAGCGCCGGAAACCACGCTCAGGGCGTTGCCCTGGCCGCCAGCAAACTCGGCTGCCGTGCTGTCATCGTGATGCCGATTACGGCGCCGGCCCTCAAAATCAACACAGTCCGCAGATTGGGCGGCGAAGTCGTCCTCTTCGGTGAGTCCTTCAGCGACGCCGCCGCTTATGCAGAAGAGCTTCAGGTTAAAGAAGGTCTGACACCGGTGCCTCCTTTCGATGACCCGGACGTCATTGCAGGTCAAGGCACTGTGGGTATGGAAATTATTCGTCAGGCCCAAAACGCTAACGGCAATATCGATGCAATTTTTGTTCCCGTCGGAGGGGGCGGACTGCTTGCCGGTGTTGCCGTTTACGTTAAAGCGCTCTATCCCAATATCAAGGTCTTCGGCGTCCAAACTTATGATTCGGACAGCATGAATCAGTCTCTTAAAAACGGAGAAAGAACGTTAGTCCCCGATGTCGGCCTTTTCTCCGACGGCACGGCAGTTAAGCTCGTCGGCAAAGAGACTTATGAGCTTTGCAAGAATTTTGTCGACGGCATCGTGTTGGTCGATACGGATGAAGTCTGCGCCGCAATCAAAGATGTTTTCCAAGATACAAGAAGCATCCTTGAACCTGCCGGCGCCCTTTCCGTTGCCGGCATCAAGCACTACATCAAACAAAACGGCTGCAAGAACCAGACGTTTGTCGGTGTTCTGTCCGGCGCCAATATGAACTTTGACCGTCTGCGCTTCGTCGCGGAACGTGCCGAACTCGGTGAGCATCGTGAAGTCCTTTTCGCAGTCACGATCCCGGAAAAGAAGAACTCCTTCCGTTCGCTAATTTCGCTGCTCGGCAGCCGCAACATCACCGAGTTCAACTATCGTATTTCGGATGCGGCCGACGCTCAAATCTTCGTCGGTATTCAGACCGAACATCGAAGCGAGGCTGCGGAAATCAAGAAGCTGTTTGAAGACCAAGGCCTTCCCGCACTGGATATCACGGAAAATGAACTCGCTAAAACGCACCTGCGCTACATGGTGGGCGGCCACTCAAAATTAGCGACCGACGAGCGCGTTTTCCGTTTCGAGTTCCCGGAAAGACCCGGAGCTCTGTTCAAGTTCCTTAACTCTTCCGGAGCCAACTGGAATATTTCTATGTTCCATTATCGGAATCAGGGCGCTGACTACGGTCGAATTCTGGCCGGACTGCAGGTCCCCGAAGAAGACTATGGACGCTTTGACGAATTCCTGAAGAACCTCGGGTATTCCTACGTTGAAGAAACGAATAATCCCGCTTATAAACTGTTCTTAGGATAGTAGAAGGAGAATGAAGCGGAGACCGCTCCGCTTCCCGCAGCGGACTGAATATGAGCCTGACAAATAAGGAAAACGTAGACAGAGTCATGCAGGGGCTTCCGCCGGAAGCACGCGCGGCTTTAAATGTCATGTCGCAGATGCAGCAAAGACCGCCGGAGGATGTTCTTCGCGATGAGATCAAGAACTACATCGAAGGCCGCCTCCCGAGAATTGACATCGAAGGTGCTATCAAAGCGCTGCAGTCTCGTTCGTATCAAGCGGGCTACATCATCGGTTCGCTTCGGAAATTTGCCCGAAACTGGAATCGGGAATAGAAAAACTTAGGTTCACTCCAAAGAAAAACGCCGGCGATCCGGCGTTTTTCTTTATGTCTAGCTTTAAGCCTTAATCCACAATGTGGATTTCTCCGTTTTCTTCGGCAAAGTGGAGGTCGTATTTCTTCTTACCGTTAACTTCCTCGACCCAAACCGCCACGGGTTCTTCTTCCTCGAGGTTTGCGTTAATGAAGCGCTCGGCTTCCAAACGGGTTGCGAAGTTTTCGCAGCCGCTCGGATACTCCACAATGATTTGGGTAACAACGTCTCTTCTCATCCCATCACTCCTCATACTGCGAAATCAAATACGCCACCGATGCCGTCTGTTTCTTGCAGTATTCAATATGCAGCGACTCGTTGGGGCCATGTGCGTTGGAGTTCGGTCCTAAGGCTCCTGACACCATAAACTGAGCATGGGGCCATTTCTCGGAGAAGAGCTTCACCAGAGGAATGGAGGCTCCCAACCCCATGTAGGCAGGCTTATTTCCCCAGTACGCTTCAGAGGCCTTCTCGAAGGCTTTAGAAATCCACTGGGCCGACGCTTTGGCGGACCAGCCGTTGCTCGCTACCGTAGGAACATATTTCACATCGGCATTAAAAGGCGGTTCGGCCGTGATGATTTCTTCCAGCGCTGCCGAAGCCTTTTCGGCGTCCACATCGGGAGGAAGTCTCATGCCGATTTTCACGGTCGTAAAGGGACGCATCACATTGCCGGCATTTTCAACAGACGGCATGCCGTCTACGCCCGTGACTGTTAATTCCGGGCGCCAGCTGCGGTTAAGCAGCGCCTCGCAGGCGTCTTTTGTGAGCGGTTCGGTCTTCCCGTGCCACGGATAGGCCGCAAAAATACGGTCGCCCAGGCTCTCTGCCACGCCTACGTTCTGTTTGTGGATTTCCTCACTGATCTTGGTCTGGAAAACCTTCGGAATAATTTCACCGGTTCTGCTGTCTTCGATACGATCCAGCAGACGGCGGACAATCATGAAACTTTCCGGAACAATTCCGCTCGCCTCTCCGGAATGCACGCCGACATTCAGGGTCCGAACTTCTATCGTGCCCCCGAGCATACCTCTGAGCGATGAAGTCACCCACAGTCTGTCGTAGTCGCCGCAGCAGCTGTCCAAAGCGATCACCAGTCCGATATCGCCGAGCTTCTGTTCGGCTTCTTTCAAATAAGACTCATAGTGGCGCGAGGAAGATTCTTCACAGGTTTCAAACAAACCGACACAGCGCGGATGCGGGATTTCTAATGTCTGCAGCACCTTCACTGCGGCCAGAGACGTGTAAAAGGCATAACCATCGTCAACAGCACCGCGTCCGTACAGACGGCCGTTTTGAATGACGGGCTCCCAGGCACTTTTATCCGGGTCCCAGCCTTCGTTGGGCGGCTGTTTGTCCAAGTGCCCGTAGAAGAATACTGAGCGCTCGAACTTTTTATCCGAGGTTGCATCTACCTCAATGAAGAGACACGGAGTGAATCCGTCGTCTTTAATAATTTCGCAGCGAAGGCCTTTGATGCCTTGTTTCTCAGCCCAAGCCTTTGCTTCCTCAAGAGCTTTCAGAAGAACGCCGTTTTCTTCCCATTTTTTATCAAAATCGGGCGAAAGCGCCGGAAGTCTGATAAATGATTTGAGCGCTTCCTCAACCGAAGTGTCCCACTCCCGAGTCACTTCGTTATAAATTTTCTTCAGCATGAACTCTATTCCTTCAAAGTAAACGCTTTGATGTTCAACGCATCTCGAATAATCGCCACAGCAGATTTAGCCTGCTGTTCGGTCATGGACTTACCGGCAACGACTTTGTACAAGCCGTTTGTCGAGCGGATGCTCACGTCGGAGCCTATTTTATCGCCGAGGGTTTCGATGAAACGCTTCTTCAGAGCAATAGCATTAGCTTCAGAACGGAACACCCCAAGCTGCACGGCATAGTTGCCCTGAGGAACTACGCCGGAACCTTTGAGCTTTTGTTTCTCGTCGGAAGCCTGCTCTCTAATGGAGTGAATGACCTCCTCGCGAATCTCATTTTCGAAAGTCCCCAGCGTCGTCGTACTGTCCGCCCCGGCAACCGTATATACGCCTTCGGGAATCAAATGACGGTCGGAGCTGGGCACTGCGGCTTTTTCAATTTCAACCTTATCCGCAGTAACCGGAGAGGGGCTTTCCATCAAGTTGCCGCTTTGCGTGGCCAAGGCTTCTATCAGCGCTTCTCCCGGATCTTTGCGTTCTCCGACCGGAGAAGAAGTCTCCTTCTTGTCCTTTGGGATTGCCGCCAGGACCGTCGTTAACAGCGGACTTCCTTTCTTCCATTTGCCGGAAGCAATCTGCGCTCTGGTAATTCGTTCAACTTTGACGCGTGCGGTCCCCTTTCCCGCGTAGCCCAGCTTTGTCGCTGCGGCGTACGACAGGTCAATGACACGGCTGTGCAGGAACGGCCCGCGGTCGTTGACGCGCACAATCACGGACTTTCCGTTTTCTAGATTAGTTACTCGTGCGTAACTCGGAAGCTCCATCGTCGTGTGTGCCGCGGACATTTCGTACATGTTGTAGATTTCGCCCGTGGAAGTCTTTTTGCCGTGGAACTGTTTTCCGTACCAAGAGCCGTAACCGACCTGAGTCAGCGGTTTATCTCCGGTCATGGGCACATACCGCTTTCCCATTACCGTATACGGTCGGTTGGTCGAAGCGATCGGTTTTTCAACTTTAGGCACGGCATCTGCACGACTCATCCCGAAGGTCTCCCATTCTTTGGGAGGACCGTCTCGATCGTAGTATTTACCGCTGTTTTTCTGCGTTCCGCAGCCGCTTGCAAGCAGTACACACACGGCCGCTGCGCACACCCCGAGGATTCTTACATTCATAAGATCTCTAAGTTGTTTTTAATTCAATTAAGAACGGTAATCGTCGCCGTACAAAGAAACTTTGATGCGCCGCTGTGCTGAGATTTTCATCAGCAGTCCGCAGCAGATTCCGAGAATCAGCAATGCCGTTCCGCCGTAACTCATGAATGGCAGCGGAACCCCCACAACCGGGAGAATACCGCTCACCATTCCCATATTCACGAAGGAATAAATGAGGAAGATCGTTGCAATCGCGCAAGCCAAGAGACGTTCAAAAACGGTGTTGGCCACGGACGCGATGTACAGCGCTCTCATAATCAAAAGAGTGTAAAGGCCTAAGAGACAGATGTCTCCGAAAAATCCGAATTCCTCGGAAAAAACAGCAAATAAGAAGTCACTCGTTCTCTCGGGAATGAAATCCAAATGCGCTTGGGTACCGTTCATCCAGCCTTTCCCGGTCATTCCGCCGGAACCGATGGCAATGATCGCCTGCAAAGTGTGGAACCCGGCGCCGAGCGGATCGGAGCTCGGGTCCAAAAGCGTGAGCACGCGCTGACGCTGGTAGTCGTAAAGCGAATTCCAAACAATCGGCAAAGCGACCAGAACGCCGGAAATCAACAGCAGCAAGAATTTCCAGCTTAAGCCGGCAAAGAAAATCACTGCGAATCCGGAAGCCAGCACCAGAATAGAAGTACCTAAGTCCGGCTGCTTCAAAATTAAGGCGACGGGGAGCGCCAGCATCACAAAGGCCACCAAATAGTCCCACCATTTGAGCACACCTTCCTGGGCGGTCAGCCGGATCTGGAAATACCATGCAATCAGCAGAGGAGTCGCCAGCTTCATAATCTCGGACGGCTGGATTCGGATCACGCCGATATCAAGCCACCGGGTCGCGCCCTTCGTATTGACCCCGAAAAGCAGCGTAGCGACCAAAAGCACCAACCCGACGATATACGCCGGTACAGCTAGGTTTCTTGTCCATTTGAGCGGCATCGTCGCAAAAAGCATCATCGCTGCCCCTGCAGCTGCAAGATTGCGGATTTGACCGTCAATTCGCCAAGGGAAACTGTAGCCGGCCGAATAAAGTGCCACAAAACCCCACGCACTCAGGATCAGTACGATCACCATTAAAGGCCAGTCAATCGACCAGATGATCCCGAGCAATCCTTTGAGGATACGGATGTGGAAAGGTTCACGTGTATGTGCGTTCATTCTTTATTCCCTTTTACCGTACCCGAGGCGGCAGCCTGAGGTTTATCTGCCGGCTTTACCGCTTTTTTGACTGCTGCCGTGCTGCGAGCCTTGGTCTGCTGACTCTTTTCTTTTCCGGCCTCCTCAGTAACGCCTTTATTCTTATTCTGTTCGATCAAGTAGTAATCCAAAACTTTCCGCGCCAGCGGTGCCGCAGCTGCTGCACCGAAGCCTCCGTTCTCAACCATAATCGCGAGCGCAATCTTAGGCTTATCAACCGGAGCAAAGGCAATAAACAAGGAGTGGTCGCGATGGCGCTCTTTAATTTTGTTTTTGTTGTACGTTTCGCCCTGCTTAATGCCGAGCACCTGAGCAGTTCCCGTCTTGCCGCCGACTGTATAGGGAGCGCCTGCAAAAATTGCTCTGCCGGTTCCCTTTTGAGTCACATCCTGCATGGCCCGCTTAATAAAGTTCACGTTTTCTTTCTTCAGAGGGATCACATCGACCGGATCCTTCGCCACGATCTCTTCTTCGCCGGTCTTTGAATTAATAATCTTCTTGACCAGATGAGGCTTCATCACGATGCCGTCATTGGCCAGAGTAGCCACGGCGTGCGCAAGCTGGAGAATCGTAAATGCGTTATAGCCCTGTCCGATACCGATGGAAATCGTGTCTCCCTGCGCCCAGCGCTGCTTAAACCGTCTTTGTTTCCATTCTCGGGACGGGAGAATGCCTCGAGCCTCGCCGACTAAGTCGATGCCCGTGATCTGCCCGAATCCGAAAGGCTTCATGAAATCATGGATTCGGTCAATGCCCATGTCCTGGGCCAGCGAGTAGTAATACACGTCAGAAGAAACAACGATCGACCGATGCATGTCGACCGGACCATATCCGCGGCCCCGGGTGGAGTCTCGGAACACGTGGTTTCCGAGCTGGAAATGACCGTTGTCGTTAATCACGCGTTTGGGATCACGAACTTTCATTTCCAGCGCCGCCAAGGCCATGAAAGGCTTGAACGTCGATCCGATCGGATACGTTCCGCGAAGCGCACGGTTCATGAGCGGCTTGTCTTCGTCCTGATTAAGACTGTCCCAAGTTTCCTGGTCAATGCCGTCGACAAAAAGGTTCGGATCGAAGCTCGGGTTTGAAACAAATGCCAGAACGTCTCCGGTAGCCGGTTCAATCGCAATCACCGTACCGCGCCGATCGCCGAGCTCTTTCATGATCTCGCGCTGCAGTCCCATGTCCAGCGTCAGCACAAGGTTGTTGCCGCTTTGGGGCTGCGTCATCGATAAAGATCGGATCGGGCGGCCGGAAGCGCGTACCTCGATTTGCTCGAATCCGGGCTTGCCGTGCAGTACGTCTTCGTACGAAAGCTCAATACCCGTTTTGCCGATATTGAGTGTCCCCGTGTAATCGTTTCCTCGGCCGCTCTCTTCAAGTCTTGTCTGATCTCGCTGAGAGATTCGTCCGATGTAGCCGACGACATGTGCCGCATCCTTTCCTGCAGGATAAAAGCGATGCATGCGAGATCGCACCTCAACACCCGGGAAGCGCCAAGACTGAGCGGTAAACCTCGCAACTTCTTCGTCGGTCAGACCGCTTTTAACCGGAACCGGACTCAGGCGCGGCAGCTCGTCCTTAAGGCGGTTGAATCTGCGGATATCTCCCTTAGAAATAGAGATAACCTTCTGGAGCTCTTTAATTGTTTGGTTAAAGTTAGGCGTCTTGGCCGGCGTGATTTCCAAGGTGTAAATCGGATCATTCGTGGCTAAAACTTCCCCGTTTTTATCCATGATGATGCCGCGGCGCGGAGGATGGGCCGTCTCCGTCTTGCGGTTGGCCTCGGCCTTCGTCACAAGCTCGTCGTACTGGAAAATCTGCAAATAGGCAAAGCGGCTGGCGAGAATTAAATAAAGCAGGATCGTCACGAACAGAAAAAACCAGCATCTGCGCGTGAACTGCTTTCTAAATTTTTGCTCCAGCTCGAGATTGCGTCGTTCCATAGTGCGCATTAAGCCCCGTAATTAGGAACCCATCGGCGCGCGAGGAGCCAGCACCACGCCGGCCAAAATACGACACTCAGCAAACCTTGAGCAAAAACAGACCATGGCCCGAAACCGTTTCCAAAGCAGAACGCTTCAATCGTCAGAAGAATCGCGGGAATATAGAAAATAGGAATCAAGGAGATGGACTGCGCAATGCTGCTTAACCAGCTCAGGCGCACGCTCATCAATTCCGTAAAGAAAACTACCATGCAGTAGGTAAGCGCATGCTGTCCGAACACTGCTCCTGTATCTGCGTCGGTCAGCAGACCGAAAAGAAATGCCAGCCAGTAATAGATGCGCTGCGGCTGATGGATCGTCCAGAAAACCAGAGTCAGAACCAAAAAGCTCGGAAAATACGGTAAATGCGACAGCGGAAGCAGATCCAGGCACCAAGAAAGAATCAAGGTGCCGTATACCCACCAGCCTGATGCAAAAGCGGGGTCATAGAAAGATTTGTTCGGGCGGCGACTTTTAAAACCCTTAGAGAACTCACTCATCGCTTGGGCTTCCTTCTAACCTGACCGTCGCCGGCATTCTCTTCCTCTTCATCCAGATCCGGCAATTCGACCTTCGTATCCACGTAGAGGACAAGAACGTATTCGCTCGTGCCGATAGATTTGGGAGAAGAAACGGTCACATCAATGTAACTGCCGGAGTCGCCCGGTTCTACTTTTGTCACGACGCCTACCGGAATCCCTTTGGGATAGATGCCGTCAAGACCGGACGTAACCACCTTTTCGCCAACCTTAATTTTGTCGGAGAACGGAAGATCGCGGCTCTGAAGCGTCGTTCCGTCCCCGCTGCCGCGGACAATCCCGCGAACGTGCGAAGTCGTGAAGAGGACCGGAACTTCCTGATTTTTATCCTGGATCAGCTGGACTTGACTGGAGTTGGGAGCCACATGAATGAGCTGACCGGCCAAACCGGCTTCTGTGACGACAGGCATCCCGACCTCAAGACCGTCGTTGGATCCGCCGTCAATTTGATAGCGCTGAGTAAAGCCGTCAGAAAGCGCGCGGCGAACTTCAAACATTCCTGTTTTAGCCGTGTACAGCGTTTTTTGCTGGAGCATCTCTTTCAAAACGCGATTCTCTTCGCTCAAGGTGCTCATGCGGTAGCGCTGCATCTCGCTTTCGGCAAGACGCTTCTTCAGCTCTTCGTTTTGGGCGATTAGGGAAGATTTGGAACGCAGGTAGCTGTCTGCAAAATCGACGCCGCGCGCAGGAGAGGCAACGCCGTTGTGAATCCAGTCTGAAACCCAGGCAAAACCGGAGCGCACCGGCTCCATCACCTGCATTTGATGGTCGACAACCATCATCAACACCGAGATCGCGACAAAGAAACCGAAGCTCGTGAACGAAGAAGCGCGGGGCGCATTAAATTTCAGGTGTTTTGACGGCCCGACCATACCTTTTGATCGGTTGGATTAACCGAAGCAGAAAATAGAATCTTCGATCTTACCGATGCCTTCAAGTGCAATGCCGCAGCCGCGGACAACACAGCTCAGAGGATCGTCGGCAACGACGACCGGCAGTCCTGTTTCTTCCATCAGGAGGCGATCCAAGTCTTTCAGCAGCGCACCGCCGCCGGTCAGCATCAGACCGCGAACGGCAATATCGGCACCGAGTTCCGGAGGTGTCTGTTCCAGTGCTTTTTTAACAGCGCCCACAACCTGATTCAAAGGCTCTGTCAGAGCTTCAAGCACTTCGTTGCTGGAAATCGTGAAGGAACGAGGCACACCTTCGGCCAAGTTGCGGCCCTTAACTTCAAATTCTCTGACTTCGCTGGAAACGAAAGCGGAACCAATTTCTTTTTTGATTCTTTCAGCCGTCGGTTCACCGATCTGCATACCGTAGTTGCGGCGAATGTAGTCGATGATGGCCTGGTCAAATTTGTCGCCGCCCACGCGTACGCTGCAGGCGTAAACAATACCGCCTAAAGAAATCACGCCGACTTCGGTCGTACCGCCGCCGATGTCAATGACCATCGAGCCTGCGGCTTCGCTGACGGGAAGTCCGGCGCCGAGGGCTGCGGCCATCGGCTCTTCAATCAGATAAACCTGTTTTGCGCCGGCTGCTTCTGCGCTTTCTTTAATAGCGCGGCGTTCAACCTGCGTGGAACCGTAGGGAACACAAATCACAATACGGGGGCGCGGAGTGAAAATGCTCGGGGTATGCACTTTCTTAATGAAACTTTTGAGCATCTGCTCGGTAACGGTGAAATTGGCAATCACACCGTCCTTCATCGGGCGGATGGCATCAATATTTCCGGGAACGCGTCCGAGCATGTTTTTAGCTTCCTGACCCACTGCGCGAACGTCGAGCTTGCCCGAATTGCTTTTATCGGTGCGCACTGCAACTACGCTCGGTTCGTTAAGAACCATTCCCTTGCCACGGCAATAAATGAGAGTGTTTGCCGTACCCAAGTCAATTGCTAAATCGTTAGAAAAATAATTTCTAATACTGCCGAACATCAAATTCCCCTTGCAGCCTCTCTTTGGCACATATTTCGTAACTGCCTTTACTGCTTTTAGTAACACGTAAGGCAAACGTAAATGATAGACTAAAAAAGGTATTTTAGAGTCCGGGAAAGAGTTTCTTGTTACTTGCAGAAACAAGACTTTTCGGGGCATCCACTTTTGCAGGAAATCCATGTCACTTACTATCAATGACGTGCGACGCATCTCCGATCTCGCACGTATCGATTTGTCTGAAGAGAGTGCTAAAAAGCTCATGGGCGAGCTTAATGACATTCTTTCCATGGTCGAGCAGATTCAGTCTGTCGACACAACCGGTGTCGCTCCCATGCCGCACCCTTTCGGTGGTGTTCAGAGACTTCGCCCCGATGATGTCACCGAGCACAATCGCCGAGAGGAAAATATGCAGAACGCTCCCGACGAAATGGACGGTTTATTCTTAGTACCGAAAGTCATCGAATAACATGAAAGAACTTACACATGCCTCCGTGGCAGAGTTGAGCGCTCTTCTTTCTAAAAAAGAAGTCTCTGCAAAAGAAATCGCTCAGGCTTATCTCGACAAAATCGAGGACAAAAAATCCTTAAATGCATTCCTGGACGTCCGTCCGGAAGTTACTCTGAAAGAAGCGGAAGCCGCCGACCGTAAAATCGCCGAAGGCACCGCTTCTCCGCTGACCGGCGTTCCCATTGCACACAAAGATATTTTTGTCACACGCAACTGGGCGAGCACCGCCGCGAGCAAAATGCTCGAAAATTACATGAGCCCGTTTGATGCTACCGTGGTTGAACGTATTCAGGAAGCCGGCCTCGTCTGCCTCGGCAAAACCAATTGCGACGAATTCGCAATGGGCTCAACTACGGCCAACAGCGCCTATGGAAAGACATTCAATCCCTGGAACGAACATGTCGTTCCAGGCGGCTCTTCCGGCGGTTCCGCTTCCTGCGTTGCCGCGCGACTCACACCGGCAGCGACCGCTACCGACACGGGCGGATCGATCCGTCAGCCTGCAGCCTTCTGCGGCGTCACCGGTATTAAGCCCACGTACGGCCGTCCCAGCCGCTGGGGCATGATTGCATTTGCCTCCAGCTTGGATACCGCCGGCGTTATCGCCCAAACGGCAGAAGACTGCGCTTTAGTTCTTTCTCAGATGATCGGCTTTGATAAGCGCGACTCCACGAGCATCGAGCTGCCGCCTGAAGACCTGACGATCGGCCTGAACGACGGCGTCAAGGGGCTGCGTATCGGTGTGCCTCGCGCTTGGATTGATAAAGCTGCTCCGGCCCTTAGAGACTCCATCTATGCCGCATTGAAGGTATATGAAGATCTGGGTGCTGTTTTGGTGGATATCAAATTGGAAAAAGCCGACCTCGGCGTTCCTGTCTACTACATCATTGCACCGGCGGAAGCCAGCTCCAACCTCGGACGTTTCGACGGTGTTCGCTACGGTCACCGCGCTCAGAACTACACTGACCTGCTCGACATGATTAAGAAGAGCCGTGACGAAGGTTTCGGCCCGGAACCCAAGCGCCGCATTCTTATCGGTACTTACGTTCTTTCTCACGGCTACTACGACGCTTACTACATTAAGGCTCAGCAGGTCCGCCGTTTGATCGCCGAAGAATTCGATCACATCTTTGCAGAAAACTGCGACGTGATTGCCGCCCCGGTCTCTACCGATGCTGCTTTCCGCTTCGACGACAAGAGCGATCCGCTTTCTCTTTACCTGAGCGACCTTTACACCGTCCCCGGTTCGCTGGCCGGCCTTCCGAGCATGAGCGTTCCCTGCGGTATGAGCCCGGATAACCTTCCGTTCGGTCTCCAGCTGATTGCCCCGAAATGCAAAGAAGCTCGTCTGCTCCGCACTGCCCACGCCTATCAGAACGTCACCGATTGGCATAAGGCTGTTCCTGCCGGATATTAAGAAAGGATTACAAAATGGAATGGGAAGTTGTTATCGGACTGGAAACACACGTCCAGCTGTCCACTAAATCTAAAATCTTTTCCGGAGCGTCTGCAGCCTTCGGCGCAGAGCCGAACACTCATGCATGCCCGATCGACCTTGCCCTCCCGGGCTGCCTTCCGGTGCTCAACCGTGAGGCCGTCGAAAAGGCGATCCGCTTCGGCTTGGCCATTAACGCTAAAGTCGCCAACCGGTCGGTTTTTGACCGCAAACACTATTTCTACCCTGACCTTCCGAAGGCTTATCAGATCAGCCAGTTTGAACATCCCGTCGTTATCGGCGGCGAACTGACAATCCAGGTAGAAAATCCCGACGGCACAACCTACGCAAAAACCGTTCACCTGACACGCGCACACTTGGAAGAAGATGCGGGTAAGAGCGTTCATGGCATCGTTCACGGAAAGACAGGCATCGACTTGAACCGCGCCGGCACCCCGCTTCTCGAAATCGTCAGTGAACCGGAAATGCGCAGCTCGGCCGAAGCTGTGGCCTACGCCCGCGCTTTGCATGAGTTGGTGACTTGGATCGGTGTGAGCGACGGCGACATGCAGAAAGGCAACTTCAGATGCGACGCCAACGTATCCGTACGCCCCAAAGGACAGAAAGAATTCGGAACCCGCTGCGAAATTAAAAACCTCAACAGTTTTAAATTCCTGCAGGCCGCGATTGACTACGAAGTCCGCAGACAGATTGAACTGATTTCTGAGGGCGGCAAAGTCGTTCAGGCAACTCGCCTCTACGACCCGGACAATGATGAGACCCGAGAAATGAGAACCAAGGAAGATTCCATGGATTATCGCTACTTCCCGGATCCCGATCTTCAGCCGCTGGAAATCTCGGATGAATGGATCGATGAAGTCAGAGCCACAATGCCGGAACTGCCCGGCGCTGCCCTGAACCGTCTGATCCAGGAATACGGTATCAACGAAGCCGACGCGATTCAGCTTACGTCACACCGTCCGCTCACCGTCTATTTCGAGACGGCCGCTGCGAATGTGAAGGATAAGAAGGCCGTTGCCAACTGGATTCGCGGTGAAGTTTTAGCTAAGCTCAACGCCGCCGAGCTCACCATTGAAGAAAGCCCGGTCTCTGCCGAACAAGTCGGTCAGATCCTTAATCGCATGAGCGACGGCACGCTCAACCAGAAGGGCGCTCGTACGGTCTTCTCTGCGATTTGGGAAAAGAAAGGCGACAATGTCGACGCCCTTATCGAAACACTCGGCTTGAAGCAGATTTCGGACACCGGTGCCATTGAGGCCGCTATTGACGCAGTTCTGGCTGCTAATCCGAAGATGGTTGCCGAATTCAAGTCCGGCAAGGAAAAAGCCTTCAATGCTTTGGTCGGTCAAACTATGAGAGCCACCAAAGGAAAAGCCAATCCCGCTCAGGTTAACGAAATCCTGAGAGCGAAACTGGCTCAGTAAACCTTTGGGTCATTGACAAACAGGACGGCATCCCCGTCCTGTTTGTTTTTGGTTATTTGCTGCCGTATTTACGGCGATATTCGGAAATCGCTTCTTGATAGGCGGAAAGTTCGGGATCTTTGGTTTCTTTGAGGAAGGACATCAGGTCGGAAAGATCTGCGATTGCAACCACCGGCATGGCATAGCGCGCCTTAACATCTTCTACAGCGGAGCGGTCGGCTACTTTTTCTGCTGTTCCCGCACATTCCATGCGATCCAGCGCTAAAAGAACGCCCGAAGGATGAGCACCGCAGGCTTCAATGATTTTGACGGATTCTCCGACCGACGTACCGGCAGAGATCACATCATCGATGATCACGACGTGACCTTTAATCGGGGCTCCGACGGTATTTCCGCCTTCGCCGTGATCCTTGACTTCCTTACGGTTATAAGCAAAAGGAAGATCGTATCCGAGTTCAGCCATTCTCATGGCAACTGCAGCGGCCAAGGTAATGCCTTTATATGCCGGTCCGAAGATCATGTCGCACTCGATACGCCCTTCTTCCATGGCCTTGATCAAAGTGCGGGCGTAAAAGTCCGCAAGTTTTGAGAGCATGGCACCGGTATTAAATAAACCCGCATTGAAGAAATAGGGCGACAGGCGGCCGGCCTTAGTTTTAAATTCTCCGAACCTTAATACTTTAGATTCAATACAAAACTCAATAAATTTATGCTGAATGCTGGACATAACGAAGTCACCGAGAAATTAAGACTTAAGTGGCGGATATTCTAACGAGGCGTATTGCGCAAAAACAATCGGTTCGAAATTCTTTTCCTCAGAGTACGGTCCTTGGAAGCCGACATTTCTCCTGGCCGCGGTAAGATTAGACATTCTGAAAAAACGGACCGGCAAGTGCTTAAGATCATCACCATCAATACCAACGGCATCCGCAGTGCTGTCAATAAAGGCTTTCATCTCTGGCTGGCAAAACAGGATGCCGACATCGTCTGCATCCAGGAATTAAAAGCTCAGCCGGACGAAGTGCCGGACGAGATTAATTTGGACGGTACTTTTTATCGTTACGTCCACTGCGCTGAAAAGAAAGGCTATTCCGGCTGCGCGATCCTTACCCGGAAAAAACCGGACGAAGTCATTATCGGATTCGGCAACGAAGAATTTGACCGTGAAGGACGATATGTTGAAGCCCGCTTTAACAATTTAATCGTCGTCTCTATTTACTTTCCTTCTGGAAGCTCCTCTGAAGAACGTCAGCAGGCCAAATTCCGCTTTCTTGATGTCATCAAAGGCCGCTTAGATGAGCTGCTTCGTGACGGTCGGGACGTTGTCTTATGCGGTGACTTCAACATCGCACACAAAGAAATTGATATTAAAAACTGGAAAGGCAATTTGAAGAATTCCGGCTTCCTTCCGGAAGAGCGTCAGTGGATCACGGATCGGCTTCGTGAAGGCTGGCAGGATGTCTTCCGGCGCCTGGACCCGCGGCCGGATCGCTTCACATGGTGGAGCAACCGAGGACGCGCCAGGATAAATAATGTCGGGTGGAGAATCGACTATCAGTTTTCAACACCGGCGATTGCTTCCACCGCGAAAGAAACCGATATCTATCGGGACGAGCGCTTCTCTGATCACGCCCCGCTTACCGTCGTCTATGACTTTAATTTGCAATGATTGCTGAACAAATACTTTTCTCACAGGGGTTCGGAACCCGTCACGAATGCACGGGACTTATCGTTCAAGGCCGATTTCGTGTTAACGGCACTGCAGTGACCGATCCGGATGAGGATATCCCGACGGAAGACCTGACCTTTGAGGTCGACGGAGTCCAATGGCCTTTCTTTGAAAAAGCCATCATCCTGCTGAACAAACCCGAGCACTACGAATGCTCCCTGAAGCCTATCCATCATCCGAGCGTGCTCTCGCTGCTGCCTCCGCCTTTGCGCGTCAGAAAAGTCCAGCCGGTGGGCCGTCTCGACGAAGACACCACGGGACTGCTTTTATTGACGGATGACGGAAAGCTGATTCATCGACTTACGCACCCGAAAAAACACGTCACCAAAATCTATCGGGTCACGCTTAAACATCCGGTCACAGAAAAGCAGATCGCTCAGCTCCTCAAAGGCGTGCAGCTTGCAGACTCGCCGGATATCGTCAAAGCCGTCAGCTGTGACAAAGTCTCCGAACTCGTCATTGATCTCGGCATTACGCAAGGCAAGTATCACCAGGTCAAGCGCATGATGGCTGCCGTATCTAATCGGGTCGTCGCACTGGAACGAATTCGTTTCGGAAACCTCTCTCTGCCGGAAGACTTAAAACCGGGGGAATGGACCTGGGGCAAATCTGCTCAGGAAATTATCGGATGATTCGTTCTTCAAAGCTGCGGAGTCGATTTTCGGACTTCAAGATTTACCTCAAGCCCGTTTGTCTCAGAATGTTCTTTCTGGGCTTCTCTGCGGGACTGCCTTTGCTCTTGGTGCTGGGCACGCTCGGCTTTTGGCTGCGGGAAGCGGGTATTGATCTCAAGACGATCGGCTTCCTCTCGTGGGTCGGATTGGTCTACGGCTGTAAATGGCTGTGGGCCCCTTTGGTCGACAACGTCAAACTGCCCTGGTTATCCGAGCATTTAGGTCAGCGTCGCGCGTGGCTCGCTCTCTCTCAGGTGATGCTGATTATTTCGCTCGCCGGCATGGCCTTCTCTAATCCGCAGACGCATATGCCTCAGATCGTCGTCTTTGCGCTGCTCACGGCATTCTGCTCGGCAACCCAGGACATTTCTCTGGACGCTTACCGCATCGAAAGCGCTTCTGCCGATCTTCAAGGCGCGTTAGCGGCAACTTATCAAACCGGATATCGGCTTGCAATGATTTGGGCCGGCGCCGGCGCTTTTGCTCTGGCAGCCTTTTTCCAATCGGCTCCCTCCGGCGCCTACGATCAAACCGGCTGGACCTGGGCCTACCTCATCATGGCCGCTTCAATTAGCGTTGGTCTAGCAACCACTTTGCTCTCACCGCCGCCGAACGCTTCCGATGAGAAATCCAAACTGCGTCACCTGGAGGAAATGCGTCACCACGTTCACGCCTTTATCCTCCGCCACCCTTCACTTCCTCGTCCTATCGCTAAGGTTATCGGCTGGTTCGGATTTGTCTGCGTTCGGCCGATTGCAGACTTCTTCTACCGGTATCGCTGGCACGCCCTTGCCATCCTACTCCTGATCGCAACGTACCGGATCAGTGACGTTGTGATGGGTGTGATGAGTAACCCTTTCTATCGTGATATGGGCTTTACCAAGGAGGAAGTTGCCGCCGTCTCTAAGATCTTCGGCGTCGTGATGACCTTGGTCGGAACCTTCATCGGCGGCATCGTGGTGCTAAAAATCGGCATTCTGAAAACGCTCTTTATCGGAGCGCTGCTCTCTGCCGGCACGAACCTGCTGTTCTCAGCGCTGGCAGGCATCGGTCATAGCCTGCCATTCCTGGTATTCACCGTCAGTGCAGACAACCTCTCCGGCGGTCTCGCAAGCGCCGCTTTTATCGCCTACCTATCAGGGCTCACGAACGTACAGTATTCCGCAACACAGTATGCGGTGTTCTCCTCCATCATGCTGATCCTGCCGAAATTCCTTGCAGGCTTCTCAGGCGTGCTGGTAGAAAGCTTAGGGTATTCAAACTTCTTTATCCTAACGGCCGCGCTCGGCGTCCCGGTTCTCGTTTTGATCCCGATCATCGGTTATCTTTCGCGGCACCGGGCCCCGGATAAAAATTAGGCCTTTTCTTCCCCCTCTTCCGGTTCATTCAATTCCGGCAAGTCGTAGCCTTTGGTTTCATGAGCGATTTCCGCCAGGCAGCTGACCATATCGGATAAGGCCGAGGGCAGGTCTTCCAATGGAGCCTCTTTATCGAGGATGGTCTTGACCTGAGCGAAGTCACCCAATGCTTCTTCGGGAAGATGACGTAAAACACCGTGGAGCGAACGGGCTACAGCACGCGAATTGGTATCCAAGATGCCGGGCCAGGTCTGCGCGGCCTCCAGGAAACCCAATGCGAAAGGCTCAAGCGCTTCGATCGCAGCTTTACCGGTCAAAGGACGACCTTTTTCGTCCTCTGCTTCAAAATAAACCGGATCCAGAGGTACGGCCTGCGTCAGCTGATCTCCGATCTGATGGAAACGTTTGAGAAGCAGTGCTCTGAGTCGTTTGTCGCTCGCCGCACTTCCGGTGCCGGCATCTTTCGCTCCAATAGTCGACAAAATATGCGGCAGCCAGTCTTTGGTCTCCGGTGTTTTAGGAAGCAGCTGTACCGCCGTCATAAAACCGTCGGCTTCGGCTAAATCCATTGCCTCCGCTTCTACGGGAATAGAAGCTAATAACTCATCCGCCTCGACAAATTCGTCATCGGTGACGGCATTCGACTTATCCGACATTTTCCTCTACTCCTTTTTCTGTAAATTGTTCCAACAGCTTGCGGACTTCCCCACTGTCTCGGGATTTTACAAGCTTCAATGTGAGCCTCTGACAAGAGCTCCGTTTCAGGGACCTTATCATTTCCTTGACGATCGGTATCTGCATCGGCACCATAGAGAGCTCGTTAATGCCGAGTCCGAGGAAAAACGGCACCATCTCTCGACGTCCGCCCATCTCGCCGCAGATCGAAATCGGTTTATTCTGCTTCTGAGCCGCCTTGACTGCAGCACGAATTAACCTCAGTACTGCCGGATGGCATTCGTCATACAGCGGAGCCACAGATGGATTCCCGCGGTCGACACCCAGTGTGTATTGAATCAGATCATTAGTACCGAGAGAAGCAAAATCCGCCTCTGCCAGAAGCTCTTCTGCACAGATCACGGCAGCAGGAAGCTCAATCATGATGCCCACCGGCACGAACTCATTAAACTCGAGCTTTTCCTCCCGAAGCTGAGTTTTTGCAAGCTCGATATATCGCTTTGCTTCTCGGATTTCCTGAAGGCTCGATATCATCGGCAGCATAATCCGGACATCCGCACCGGATGCGGCTCGCAAAATCGCCCGGATCTGCGTGATGAAAAGATTCGGATTAGCCAAGGTAAAACGAATCGCTCTCAGGCCCAGCGCAGGATTATCTTCTTTTTCTGCACTCGAGAAATAGTTGCGCTTTCTTGCTTCGGCACTGAGCAGCTTGTCTCCGCCGACGTCAATCGTGCGAATCGTCACAGGGCGTCCCGCCATAGTATCAATCAGCTCTCGATAGCTTTCCATCTGCTCCCGTTCCTCGGGAAGGTTGTCGCGGCCCATGAACAAATATTCGCTGCGGAAGAGACCGACTCCTTGGGCCCCTAAATGCAGGATCTCATCTAATCCTGAAACCATGGCCACATTGGCCTTCAGAGTCACTCGGAACTTATCTTTCGTTTCTGCCACGCGCCTGCGGGCTCGATACAGCTGCGAATACTTCTTTTCCTGAGCTTTGACGTTTCGCTCAATCTCTTTGATTTCAGAGGCCGTGGGATTGCAGATGATCTGGCCGCTATTGGAATCCACAAAAATGCGGTCGTTATTTTTAATAACGGAAAGTGCTCCAGCCACACCTACGACAGCAGGAATAAAAAGTGTCTGCGACAGAAGCGCCGTATGAGAGGTCGGGCCGCCCTTTTCCGTGACGATTCCGACCAAATCCAGTTCTTCATATTCAGTGAGCCAAATAACATCAGCAATCGAAAGATCATTCGTCACCAAAATCACTTCCGATTGGGCGTTGCGCACTTTCTCTTGGATTTTGCGGCGCTCTCCGGTCAGCTCCTCCTGAAGTCTGCGGATCACGTGCACGATGTCGTCGCTGCGTTCAGCCAAGTAGGCATCTGTCAGGCTGTCAAAGAGTTTCAGCATATCTTCTAGATGCTTTTGAAGCGCCCATTCGACATTGATCTGCTGGGTCTGGATCCGATCCGATACGTCATCAAACATCGTCGAATCGTTGACCAAAAGCTTGAAGACTTCAAGGAACGTTTTAACTTCTTTCGGCGCCTTTTTCGGAGAGCGGCGAATCATTTGATCGAGCTCTCTGCTGACCGAGCTCACTGACTTCCTGAGACGTCCAATCTCTTTATCAACATCTTCGGCTGTCACCGAATAGCGAGGTGCCTGCAGAGAGGAAGTCTGCATTACCCTGGCGTGTCCGAAACCGATGCCGCTGGAGACGCCAACGCCTCTCAGCTCCTGCCGTTGAGACACAAGCTTTTCACTCATGCTTAGTCCTGTTCTCCGAACTTAGTGTCAAAAAGCTCTTTCAACTGCTGCAGGGCTGATTCTTCATCAGTTCCGTCCGCGCTAATCTTTAAGACCGTGCCTTTAGAAGCAGCCAAAAGCATGACACCCATAATCGACTTCCCATTCACAACGCGCCCGTCTTTATCAATTTTGATTTCACTCAGAAACTCATTCGCTTTCTGTGTGAGTTTGGCTGCCGGACGGGCGTGAAGTCCCAGACGATTAATAACTTCTACTTCAATGGTTTTCACTGGTGCACTCTCCTGGAATACAGATAACGGGACGGATTTCCTGCGCCTTGGCTCGAAGTTCTTCGAAACTCAGCGAACGATAGGTAAGCATTTTGAAGAACAGGGGGAAGCTCAGCGGAGACACAAGCATGCAGCGTTTGCCGCTGGTGTACTTCTTAAGAACATTGCAGGGCGTTGCGCCTTCGATATCCAAAAGAATAATCATCTCCTCCGTTTGAACCGAATCCCACACTTTCTTTAAGTGTTCGAACTGGTCGCTCTCTTTGGCGTCGGAATCAATGTCCGCCGCTGCGCAGTGATCAATCGGTCCCATGATCTGAGTTGCGGCTTTGAGCATGGCACTTGCAATCGGCTTGTGGGCCGCCAGGATGATTCCTTTGGGCAATTTCTCCATTCTTCCATCTTCCTCTAAACGATAACGACATTTTATATGGGCCGATGCCCTGCGGAAGCCCATTTAAAGCCGCCCGGGTTTCCTCAAAACCGCATTCCATCTAGAATATTTCTTTCACTCATTGAGGTCACCATGGCGATCGTTACATTTAAGAGCAATGCTGCAGGCGAAATTTATATGTTCCGTGAAACGGCCGAAAAGATCTTCAAAGTCATCGGAAAGCCTTTAGGCATCCGCGGTGTTCTCACTCCGGAAGAACTGCCTGCCGCTATCGCAGCACTGAAAACTGAGATGGAAAAAGAAAAGGAATACTTAAAGGCAGTCCGGGAACGTGAAGATAAACTCTTCAAAGAGGGCAAGGATTTAGATGAGGAAAAGAAGCCCTCGATCGAACAGCCTGTTTATTTCACTCAGCGAGCTTATCCGCTGCTGGAAATGTTTGAACTGAGCTTAAAGGACGACACCCCTGTTGTGTGGGGCGTTTAAGACCCCGGCTCTTTACCTATAAAGTCAGAAAAGGACGGCGCAGCACCGTCCTTTTTGTTTGCCCGGCCCCTTCTTGATGTTTAGGCTCTCCAGAATCCGCGGGTAAAGAGAACGAGGACGGTAAACAGCTCCAGACGGCCGATAACCATTAGGAAGCAGCAGAATAAAACTTGGAAGTCAGACAGCGACGTAAAGTTATAAGATGGTCCGAGGCTCCCCAAGGCCGGTCCCAGATTATTCAGACAGGCCAGCGCTGCGGAGAACGAAGTAAGGCCGTCCAGTCCGGAAAGCAGAAAGACGATCGTGCTGATCAGAGCAATCACGGTATAGAGCATTAAGAACGCCATCACTGAAAAGATAATCTGCTTATCAATGACCTTGTTTCCGATGATCAGAGGCCGAACCATACGCGGGTGAAGAATGCGCTTAAATTCCAAGTTGCCCTGCTTAACCAAGGCAATCGCTCGGATCATCTTGAAGCCGCCGCCCGTGGACCCTGCGCAGGTTGCAAAACAAGACCCGAATAAAATCATGAGCTGAACAACAAGCGGCCATTCTCCGTAATTGGTGTTGGCAAAGCCGCCGGTACTGATCACGAAAACCGTATTTGTCACACCGTAATAAATCGCGTCGTAGACATTCGTATACGTCTTCGAATAGACCAGCATGAAGGACGCAAAAATCGAAATAAGTGCCGCTGTTCCGATCCAGCCGCACGTTTCGACGTCTTTCAGGTAAACCTTCAGGGACAGTTTTCTCCAGGCAATAAAGTGCATCGAGAAGTTGATGCCTCCGATCAATAAGAAAACCACACAGACCCAGTCCACGGCTCTTCCCGGCCAATAGGCAAAGCCGGCATCGTGGCTGGAGTAGCCGCCCAGAGACACCGTGGTAAAGGTGTGCATAATGGCGTCGTCCCAGTCCATTCCTGCAAAGTGATAGCAGACGGCGCATGCCACGGAAATCGCCAAATAAATGTTGTAGAAAGCTTTGGCGGTATCTGCAATTCGGGGCGTGAGACGGCCTTCTTTCATCGGGCCTGAGCTTTCCGCTCGGAAAATCTGCGAGCCGCCGACACCCAACAGAGGAAGCACGGCTACCGCCATCACCAGAATTCCGATACCGCCCATCCAAGCGAGGAAGCACCGCCAAAAGTTCACGCTGAGCGGCAGGCGGTCTAATCCGGAGAGAATCGTGCCGCAGGTGGTTGTGATACCCGAGGTTGCCTCAAAAAATGCGTGGACAAATGAGATCCCTTCGATATTGACATAAAGAGGAATAGTCGCAGCCAGCGCCAGAAGGACCCAAGCCATGGTCACCAGAAGAAAGCCGTCTCGAGGAATCAGCTCTCGCTTATAGCGCCGCGTCAGAAGCCACATCAGCAGCCCGGTGAAAAAAGTAATGCAAAACGCGATTTCAAAACCTGCAGAGGCCCCGTCCTTCTTCCATAACGACAATGCCAGCGGAATCAGCATCGACAGAGAAAAGCCGATGATGATCGGTCCCAGAACGTTAAGTACGGGGAGCAGCATTAAACGAAGGACGGGCGGCAGCAGCTGCATCTTAGAAGAACCCTACGGAAGGAGCGAAAAGTTTTTCCACTTCGGAAATTTGGCGCTTGTTGCCCATAAAGACAATCACTTGGTCCCCGTCGAGCACCTCAGGCACTTCGTTGGCCATAAATACTTCCTGAACACCGCTGACGGTTCGCAGAATGCAGCCGATCGCCGTGCCCTGAGGCATCGCGATCTTATCGACGGTCCGGCCGATGACCTTCGAGTTTTTTGCCGAGCCGTGCGCAACGATTTCCATCACCTCAGCGCCTCCTCTGCGAAGCGTATGAGCCGACAGTACGTCGCCCTGACGAATATGACGCAACAGGTCCGAGAGCGTTGCTTCCGTGGGTGAGAACGCAATATCAATGCTCGTTCCCTCAACCAAGTCAATATAGTCGGTACGGTTAATCAGCGTAATCGCACGATGAGCGCCGAGTTTCTTGGCTAAGAGACAGCTCATGATGTTGTCTTCATCGTCATTGCTGACCGCGACAAAAAGATCCGTGTTGGCAATACCTTCATCGACGAACAAGCTTTCGTCCGTCATATCTCCGTGCAGTACGAGAACGGAGCTGGAAAGATTCTGAGATAAGAACTGGCAGCGGGAAAGGTCGGACTCAATGATCTTGACGTTATAGGCGTCTCCCGAAACCGTTTCGACCTGATCCAGAGCTTTTGCGAGCTGCAGTCCCAGACTGCCGCCGCCCACGATCATGACTCGGTCGGAGCGACGCGTCTTTACTCGGAAGGTCTTCACGACGGCATGCGCACAGGCTTTCGTTGTAAGGAAGAAAATTTCGTCTCCGGCCTCAAGAACCGTCTTCCCGTCGATATCATCCAGCCGGTACTTCTGACGATAAATGGAAACGATTTGAACCTTGACCCTCGGCAGTTCGTCCTGAAGTGCACTAACAGGACGTCCGCACATTTTTGAGGAACTCACGATCTTTACCGACATCAGCACGACGTCGCCGTCGGAGAACTCAATAACCTGAAGCGCCTCAGGATACGTAATCAGCTGAACAATGTAGTTAGTAATTGCTTCCTCCGGCCAAATAACCGAAGTGGCACGGAAACCGGAGGTCGACAGAAGCGCCGGATACTCTCTGAGCTCATCATTGCGGACTCGGGCAATGCGGGACGGAACGTTGAAAAGCTGTTCGGCAATCAGCGTTACAGCCAGATTAGTTTCATCATTTGCGGTGACCGCAATGATCATGTCGGCGTCTACGGCGCCGGCGTCTGCGAGAACAGAAGGAGAAGTCGCGTCTCCGACAATGCCCTGTAAGTCATAATTACTTTGAATTTCGGCAATCTTAGCCTTATTGGTGTCCACGATCGTGATGTCGTTGGACTCGGACACCAGATTGCCGGCGACGGAGGAGCCGACTTTTCCCGCTCCGATGATCAGAATCCGCATTTCTCCTCCTTAATTACTCAAAGCAAAGGATTACTCTTTTGCTTTGCCGATCTTGCCGACTTCGATTCCTAACTGCTTTAGCTTGCGATACAGATGCGTTCTCTCCAGTCCTGCGAAACTGGCCACCCGCGTAATACTATTATTTTCGCGTTTTAAGAGGTTCAAGAAATAAATGCGTTCGAATTGGTCTCTTGCCTCTCTGAGCGGGGCGCAAAAATCCACCTGATCAAGAAGCTTGGAAACTGGCGCACTGCCCGATTTGTCCTGCGACTGAACCGGGGCAGGAGCTGCCGGAATAGGCGCCTGGACGCCGGTGCGGATCGGTGCCGGTTCGGCTCGGGTGTATTGCGGACGAGCAGCAGCTCCGATCTTGGGTTCTTTAGGGCTTTTAGCCAGCGCCTCTTTCACCGAGCTGATCAGTCGGGACAGAGCAATCGGCTTTTCCAGAAAATCTACAGCGCCGAATTTCGTTGCCTCTACAGCCGTATCCAGCGTAGCGTGGCCGCTCATCATAATCACCGGAACATTAAGCTGGCCGGTCGCATTCCACTCCTTAAGAAGAGAGACACCGTCATTGTCCGGCATCCAAATATCAAGCAGAACCAAATCCGGGTGCTGTGTCATTGCAGATCTTGCCGCACTTGCATTCTCTGCCAAAAGAACTCCGTAGCCCTCATCGGAAAGGATTTCAGAAAGAAGTTCCCGAATTCCGATTTCGTCGTCAACAACCAAAATTACTGCCATGTTTTTCTATTTGTAATAAAACAATTCTTTTCATTTTACCGAACCAAATCAATTCGGTCGGCTTTGTTCGTGCCAAAGACGGTGAAAAACGAAGATAAGCCTTGCGCCGCAGACATTTCCATCCGCATCTTTGCGGTTTTCAGCAGCAGCCATCGCGCCGTGCTCCTCAGCAATTTTTTTAATTGTCGCAAGACCCAGGCCCGTTCCCGAGGACTTCGTCGTGACGTAGGGCTCGAACGCATGCTCAAGAATTTGATCGGTAAAGCCCGGACCGTTGTCGGAAACATCCAGTTCCACGCCTTCGACATCGCCCGCCTCGTCCGTCACGACAGAAGCCCGAATGCTGACCACCAGTTTGTCTTTATCCGGTACCGCCTCCATCGAATTCGACAAAAGATTGTGGAAGACCTGACGAAGCTGATTCTGATCCGCTTCAATCGGAGGAATTCCCGGCTGAAGGAATAAATCGATATGAACACCTGCTGCCTGGTAAAACTTCACAACCTCTTCAACAAACGCTTTCAGATCAAGCTTGTCATAGTGCGGGGCACCGATCTTGGCATAGAGACGGAAATCATTGACCATCTGCTTCATGGCCGTAACCTGATTGACGATCGTCTTTGTCGCGCGCTCGAGGATCTCCTTGTCACGACCCTCGAGTTTGGCGCCGATTTTCATCTCGACACGCTCTGCGGCCAATTGAATCGGCGTCAGCGGATTCTTGATTTCATGGGCCAAACGGCGCGCTACCTCGCCCCACGCTTCGGTTCGCTGTGCGGACACAAGCGCGGTCACATCATCAAAAACAATCAAATATCCCTGAGCGTCACCAATCGGAAGGCGTGTAGCTCTCGCAAAGAGATTCTGTTTCGTTACCGCGTTCTCTGGACGCTGATACTCGCACTGAAGCGTGATATCGTTGCGTTCATCTGTTTGCGCCATAAGTTTTTCGACGACCTCCGAGGCAAACCCCGGAATCGCCTGTGCAAATTCCGACCCCAAACGATCAGTCAGCGGAATACCTAGAATTCTGGAGGCGCTGGAGTTCGCAGAAATAATCTTCTTATCGTTATTAAGCACAATAACGCCCGAAGACATCTTTGCCAAAATGCGCTCCAAATAACTCTTGGCCTGTTCAAGTTCCGCCCCGCGGCGCACCAAGTCGGCCTGCGTCTGCGCCAGCTGCTCTGTCATGCGGTTAAAAGAGCGCGCCAGTTCTCCGACTTCGTCATCGGCCTTAACTTCGGGAATAAGGTCATATTTGC
Organism: Parasutterella excrementihominis YIT 11859; assembly: GCF_000205025.1. GTDB lineage: Bacteria > Pseudomonadota > Gammaproteobacteria > Burkholderiales > Burkholderiaceae_F > Parasutterella > Parasutterella excrementihominis. Next base: position 66,309 of record NZ_GL883679.1, read on the forward strand.
CTTCTGCAACCTTTCTGGTTCCTTCCAGGAGCATCATCAGCGGCTGGCTGATACGGTTGGCCATAATCACCGAAAGGGCAATCGCACCGAACATGGAAAGAAGCAGAACGAGGGTCAGAGAAATCAGATAAATATTATTCAGACCCGCACGGGCTAATACCATTTCCTGATAATCCCGATACCCGTTCATCAGCGTCTCGGCATTGGTAGACAGAGAGGGAGGAACGTTATCCACGACTTCCAAGAAGACGGTTTCCGAACCTGCCGCCTGTAGGACAGAAGAGCGGCCCTTTAGGTAGTCCGGCTGTTCGGTTCGATAGGCAAAGGAGGCAATGCTCTCAACCGAAGGTACAGGTACGATGACCCGAGCCTTCTGCATACCGCCGACCTCGTCGTCGATTTGCTGCCAAAAGCCGCGCGTCCGCACGGTTTGAAGAACACGATTTGTCGGCACGCTGGGAACGAGACTTCTGAATGAGCTCGCGCTGACCGTAATGAAATTACCTGCGGAGTTAACCAGCACGGCTTCCTGCAGGCCCTGTCGTTCCCGCGCTGCATCCAGCACCGTCATCCAATTGGCCGGCGGTGTCTCGGAGATTTCGTTGGCAATAGTGCGGGCTTTTTGCCGCAGAGAACTCTGAAAGTTCTCCACGACTTCTCTGCCCAGGGTTAGGCCGGAGTCCAGTGCGCGTTCGACTCGGACGTCGAACCAGGACTCGACGGAAGTATGAAGAAACTGCACGGAAGTCGCAAAAATCAAAATTCCGGGCACGACACCGGTTAGCCCGAGAGCCAGTGCAAATTTAGAGAGGATTTTTACGCCGTACTTTTTCTTTTGAGCCCTGCGGTAGAGCCGATATAAGAGAACGCAGACGAGGCCGAGAAATACCAGCGCGATGATGGTGTTGAGCCAAAGAAGCAGTGTGTAGTACTTTTCAAAAAATGTGCTGTTCTGACTGGCCAAAACCAGAAGAAAGAGCAGTACGCAGCTCACACCGATCACGGCGATCAGCCCAAGCCGGAAGTACTTGGACATTTATTTCTCCCCGGCGCCCTTAATTTCGGCGTCAAACCATCCCGAATTCAAATTCCAGCCGTCGTCCTTTTTCAGCGTGACTTGGAAGGGGCGAGGAAGTTTGGAGGTATCTAAATAAAAACGAGCCCGCGCCTCATAATCTTCCGGGTTGAGATTTCGGTAGGAACCGACGTAAAGATTATTAATTGTTTTAATAAATCTCAGGGCGCCCTCAAGAGAGGAAAAACTCTGCGTCATTCCTCCGATCGCGACGCGATAACTGCGCGTCAGAGGATTAAAACTCAGGCGAATGGTCTCCTTGATGCCGCAAATCGACCGATCAAACCAATACCAGCGTTTCTTCTCCACTTCCACTTCAATCACAAAATAAAGTGTGATCCCGCGCTGGAGAACATCCTCAACCTCAGAGCTGAGCTCAAATTCAAAACTGCTGCTGAAATACAGACCCTTTGCCGGCACCTCCTGCCCTTCAATGACAGGATCGACGGGCACGACGACGTCCGAGGCCAAAGCACTGAGACTCGTGCTCATGGCCAGGAGAGTGATCGCAAGCAGTTTCTTCAGGGACATCAAATCTTCTCAAGTAAAGCGTAAAAGAATCCGTCATGCGTAGCGGGCCAAACAGAGCCCGGAGTCTCAGGCCCCTCAGCGGGGGAAAGCGATAAAAGGTTTTCGCCCTCCGGACCGATCGGAATCAGCTTGGCATCGGGATGGCGAGCGCAAAATGCTTCGATTCCGCGGGGTCCCTCCTCAGGGAAAACCGAGCAGACGGCATATAGAATTCTGCCATTATTTGCCAAGAGGGGCCACATGGTTTCCAGAAGCTTCCCCTGAGTCCGCGCAAGTTTGGCAATATCTTCGGGCTTTCTCGACCAGGGGATGTCCGGGTGTCTTCTCACAATACCTGAAGCCGTACAAGGGGCATCCAGCAGAATCCTCTCAAAAGGACGGCCGTCCCACCATTTTTTAGGATCGCCTGCGTCAGCCACCGTTACTTTTGCCTTTAGGCCCAGTCGGTCAAGATTTTCGGTGATTCGGGAGGCACGCTTGGGATCAATTTCAAGCGCAGTCATATCCACGTCGGCCAGCTCCAAGCTGTGAGCCGTCTTTCCTCCGGGTGCCGCGCAGGCGTCTAAGACACGCATTCCTTCCTTGGCGTCGAGAAGTTCGGCTGCCAACTGGCTTCCGGCATCCTGCACCGAGACCTCTCCTTCAAGAAAACCGGGAACGTCTTTCACCGGCCTCGGAGACAGAAGAATCAAACCAAACTTGCCTACCCGCTCTGCGGGGATCCCGGCTTTTTCCAGCTTGGCCTGAGCTTCTTCTACAGAAGTTTTTCCAGTATTAACGCGAAGCGTCATCGGCGGATGCTTTTGCTGGAGCGCAAAAATTTCAGGCGTTTGCTCACCAAACACCGCTTCGTAGCGGCGAATCCACCAATCGGGTGCGTTGAAACGAACCGTCGGCTGCTTTTCGGCCTTCACTAAAAGTTCGGTCTTTTCACGACCGAATCGTCTCAATATTGCATTGACGAAATTGGCCGCCTTCACCATTTTGCGGGAATGCTTCGCTGCTGCCACCGCTTCATTAACTACGGTAAAGGGCTTTTCTTTTCCCTCGCTCAAAAGACCGAGAGCAAGCTCAATGAGCGCCAATACATCATCTGCAGGCGCACGCGAGATAAGATCCGAAGAGAGCTTTTGCAGAAGAGCCCTTTGACGTACGGCCGTATACAGAACGCTTTGGCAGGCGCTTCTGTTTTCAGAATCTTTCGGCAGTCCTTCAAGCACCTTCTCTATCGAGAGACCTTTTTTGACTCCGATCCAAAGCGGTATCGTCTGTGTAAGAGTGACAGCTAAGGCAGCAGAACTCATTTAAGAACTTCTCCTTTGGAAAAGGCGTGACCGGCAATAAAGTCTCGAACATCCAGCTGCTTTCCGCCGGGTCTCTGCAGACGAGTAATACGCAAAACGGTACTGTCACCGCAGGCAACCAAAATTCCTTTCGCGCTGCTTTCAATAACCGTGCCCGGGGTCTCGCCGGTTTTCTTTCCCGGCTCGGCAAAAGCCATCCAAATCTTAAGTACTTCGTCACCGCAGGCGCAGAAACAGCCCGGAACCGGGTTAAAGGCTCTCACCTTATCAGCGATCTTATCGGCGGACGCCGTCCAGTCGATCTTGCCTTCTGCCTTGGAGAGTTTAGAGGCGTAGGTTGCGCCTTCGGGCTGAGAAATCGGAGGATAGGCTTCAGGATTCCGCAAATACTCGATCAGCATCTCGGCTCCGAGGCGAGAAAGCGTCTCGGTAAGATCGCCGGCCGTATCCTCAGGCGTAATTTCAACGGAACGTTTCATCAGCATCGGACCAGTATCAAGCCCCGCATCCATCTGCATCAATGTAATGCCCGTTTCCTTGTCTCCGCGCTCAATGGCTCGCGCAATCGGTGCAGCGCCTCGCCACTCCGGCAGAAGACTGCCGTGAATATTTACAGCCTTTAACGTCGGGAACTTCTGAGGCAGAACGCCCGAGGGAATATCAAGAACAAACTGAGGAACGATAAGGCCGTAAGCAGCCACCACAAGAACGTCCGCTTTCGCCTCCTGCATCTTTGTCAGGACTTCGGCGGTTTCTTCACCGCCTTTTTCGACTCTGAGGGAAAGCGGGGTGTAAACCGGAATATTATGCTGCTTGGCCAGCGACTTCACGGCACTTTCTTTCAGCTTGCGGCCGCGCCCTGCGGGTCGGTCCGGCTGAGATAAAACCATCACTACTTCATGTTCACTCTGAATTAATGCTTCTAAAGCTTTAGCCGCAAACTCCGGCGTTCCTGCAAAAATAACTCTCATCTTGTCCTCTTAACCCGAATCAGAATTGAAATTGTAATGACGGAGCCGATTGTTTCATAATCAAAGCTGACTATTTTCGGTGGTTTGCTCATGCCTTTTGCTCACTTAAAAACGGGACGCTTTCACTACGAGGTATTCGGCGATAAACAGCTTCCGGCCGTCCTCTTAATCATGGGTCTGGGAATGCCGGCAGCGGGCTGGCCTCGGAGCTTTATTTCCATGCTCTTGGAAAAAAGCCTTCGCGTCATCACCGTGGATAACCGAGATGCAGGCTTATCCGAGCACTTTTCTCATCTGAAAACGTCTATCTCCGTTCCTGCTGCCATCGGAAGAACTCTTCTTCGCCTGCCGGTCCAAGCACCCTATCTCCTCGAAGATATGGCCCTCGACTTAGTGCAGCTGCTGGATGAATTAAAGCTCCAAAGAGCGCATGTCGTAGGAGCCTCGATGGGAGGAATGATCGGTCAGACCCTTGCATCGATCCGGCCCTCCCGAGTCGCGTCCCTTACTTCTATTATGTCGGCCTCAGGCAACCCGAGAACGGGCTTTGGAAAACTGCGCGCAATTTATTCAATCTTGATGCACTCGAGCGATCTCTCCACCGAAGAAGGGAGAGAGAAGCATCTGGAAAGAGTATTTATGACTCTGAAAAGCCCGAGCTACGAATACACCGCTCAGGAAAAACATGAGCTACTCCACGAGATGAGCCGCTATGAAATTGATCAAACTGCCGGAGAACGACAGCTGCTGGCAATTCTTGCGAGCGGGGACCGCTCAAGTGATATCGCTCGTATCACCGCGCCGACATTAGTTATTCACGGAGAGGACGATCCTCTTCTTCCGCTCGCAGCGGGGAAGGAAGTGGCCGACCTCATCCCGAAATCTGAGTTTCTGGCCTTGCCGCGCATGGGACACGATTTGCCGCCGATTCACTTCGAGACAATTACTAGAGCGATCGCCTCTCACGTTTGGCAGGCGGAAGCCTAGATCAGGCTTCTTCCTTGGCAGCTCGTTCTTCTTCCAGACGCATCTTACGAATCTTGTGACGAATGCGCTGTTTCTTAAGCATGCTCAGGTGGTCTACGAAGACCGTCCCTTCCAAATGATCCATTTCGTGCTGAACACAGACAGCCAGCAGCCCGTCGCATTCCAATTCAAAAAAGTTGCCTTCGAGATCCTGAGCCTTAACCTTTACTTTTGCCGGGCGAGTGACCTTGTCGTAAATGCCGGGCAGAGATAAGCAGCCCTCTTCCCAAGGCTTAGTCTCCTCACTGGACTCAACCAGCTCCGGATTGACTAAAACTTTAAGATCGTTTTTCTCTTCGGTGATATCGATCACAATTAAACGAATATGTCGGTCAACCTGTGTCGCAGCAAGACCTACACCGGGAGCTTTGTACATAGTTTCGGCCATATCGGCGGCAAGCTGCTTGAGTTTGTCGTCAAACTCCGTCACCACGGCTGCCTTCGTGGCAAGACGCGGATCAGGATATTTAAGAATCGGAAGTAAAGCCAACGTTATGCTCCAAAAATCACTTTATTGTCAGTAAACCTTTAATAATACTCGCCACGGCAATTACTTATAACTACTTATATACACACTAAAACACCTGTTACATGTTGATTAACGGAAAAGAAATAACCGCTTCTTTGAAAAAGTGCTAATTTAGAAAAAGACATAAGTACATAATTATTGGATTAAAAATGGGCAAAACACTTGTCATTGCCGAAAAACCGTCAGTTGCAGGAGACATCGCACGGGCTATCGGCGGCTTAAAGAAAGTCGGAGACCACTACGAGGGGGATTCTTATATTGTTGCTTCCGCAGTAGGTCACCTGCTTGAGCTCAAGGAACCGGCAGAATACGAAGTAAAAAGAGGCAAATGGAGCTTCGCTAATCTCCCTGTCATCCCCTCTCACTTTGATCTCGCCCCGATTAAAAAGTCTGAAACTAAGCTAAACGGACTCAAAAAACTCCTTAAGAGTAAAGAGGTCGATAAAGTCATAAACGCTTGTGATGCGGGACGCGAGGGTGAGCTGATCTTCCGCTACATCATGGAAGCGACAAAAAATAAGAAACCGATCTACCGTCTGTGGCTGCAGTCCATGACAAAGGGCGCAATCCTCGATGCCTTCAAACATCTGCGCACGGACGCACAGATGCAGCCTTTGGCAGACGCTGCCAAGAGCCGCTCGGAGGCCGACTGGCTGGTAGGCATCAACGGTACCCGCGCTATGACGGCTTTTAATAGTAAGGACGGAGGCTTTTTCCTGACGACCGTCGGCAGAGTTCAGACACCGACGCTAGCCCTCGTGGTTAACCGCGAAGAAAAGATCAGAAGTTTTGCTCCCCGTAATTACTGGGAAGTGCACGCCGACTTCAAAGTTGATGCCGGCGTATACGAAGGCAAATATTTTGATCCCGACTTTAAAAAGAGCTCGGATCCGGACTTAAAAGCGGAAAGACTTTGGGCTGCGGAGGATGCGCAGAAAATTGCCGATGCGGTCAGAGGCAAAAAGGGCACAGCCACCGAGACGTCCAAACCTTCAACTTCTTCCTGCCCTGCCTTGTATGATTTGACGACACTTCAGCGCGAAGCCAACTCACGCTTCGGCTTCTCTGCCAAGACAACGCTGTCGATTGCCCAGGCACTCTACGAAAAGCACAAACTGCTGACTTATCCTCGTACGGATGCCCGCGCACTGCCGGAAGATTACCTTCCGACGGTTAAAGAGATTTTGAGCGTCGTCGCTCAGACATCCTCCCTCGGCAAGTTCGCACAAAAGGCCCTGAAGGATAACTACGTCGTGTTCACTAAAAAGATCTTCAATAATGCCAAGATCAGTGATCACTTCGCCATTATTCCGACCGGCCAGGAACCCAAAAGCGTTTTGTCGGAGGTAGAACAGAAAATTTACGACTTGGTGACGAAACGCTTTATCGCTGTTTTTTATCCGCCGGCTCAGTTCCTCAATACGACGCGCACAACAGTGGTCGAGGACTATCACTTCGTGAGCGAAGGAAAAGTGATGCAGCATCCCGGCTGGCTGGAAGTTTACGGCCGCACAAGCGAGGATTCCGGCAGTGAATTAGTTCCTGTTGCCAAGGGTGAAACCCCGCTCACCGTCAAATCGGATGCTCTGGGACTCGCAACTAAACCGCCTGCCCGTTACACGGAAGCTTCATTGCTGAGCGCAATGGAAAACGCCGGAAAGACCGTGGAAGAAGCAGAACTGCGTGATGCAATGTCCGAGAAAGGCATCGGAACCCCGGCTACACGCGCGGCCATTATCGAAGGACTTATCGCTCAGAGCTACTTGATTCGTGAAGGACGCGAGCTGATCCCGACGGCTAAAGCTTCCCAGCTTCTTACGCTCCTCAAAGGGTTGAACATCGAGACGCTTTCCGAGGCTGAACTCACCGGTGAGTGGGAATACAAATTGTCCCAGATCGAAAAAGGACAGCTTTCCCGCAAGGACTTTATGAAAGAAATCGGCGAGCTCACCTGCAGTATTGTGGATCGGGCAAAAAGCTACGGTGCCGACACGGTTCCTCTGAGCAATCCGGCCACCCTGAAGGCGCCCTGTCCGAAGTGCGGCGGGAAGATTGTCGAAAACTACCGACGCTTTGCGTGCACCTCATGCGACTACAGCATTCCCAAACATCCGGGCGGCAGAACTTTTGCACCGGAAGAAGTGGATGAGCTGCTTACAAAAGGGCAGATCGGCCCGCTGGAAGGCTTTATCAGCAAAATGGGACGTCCGTTCTCAGCCGTACTGAAGCTCGGACCGGCGCCCGACTACAAGATCGACTTCGATTTCGGGGAAAAACCGGAACGCGAGACCGTCGACGTGGAAGAACTTCGCAAAACCGAACCCGTAGGAAAATGCCCTGTTTGCGGCAAGAACGTCTACGAAACGGAAAATGCCTATGTTTGCGAAGACCATATCGACCCGAACGCTAAGAAAAAGTGCACTTTCCGCAGCTCGAAGGTCATTCTGCAGCAGCCGATCAGCCGCGAAGAGATGAGCAAGCTTCTTTCCACCGGATCGACGGATCTTCTTCACGACTTTGTCTCCAACCGAACCAAGCGAAAATTCTCAGCTTATTTGGTCACGGACAGCAAAGGCAAGATCGGATTTAAATTTGAGGAAAAGACCGGCGATAAGAAGGCGGCTGCCGGCGCTAGAAAATCCGCTTCCAAGACTGTCAGGAAAGCCGAAGCCTAAGACTGTTTGAAGAAGTTTTGTTAAGTGAAATTGGGAGGATCAGCCTCCCGATTTCATTTTATTTATCCTGTTCGTCCTCAGACGCTGGGGCCTCTTTTCCCGGTTCCGTAGACTGTTCCGAGGGCTCGGGTTTCTTATCCTCGTCCTTCGAGCCGATCTTGGTCACCAAGATCTGGTCAATCCTGTGACGCTCTACGTCGATGACCTCAAAGCGATATCCGCCGTATTCGATGTGGTCCGTTAACTTCGGAATCTTACGAAGCATATACATCATGAAGCCGGCCAAGGTTTCATAGGTTTCGTCTTCCGGCAGTTGACCGAAATCGAAAACTCGCTCAACATCGTCGATCGGCGTTGCGCCGTCGATCAGCCAAGAGCCGTCAGAACGCTGAACAATCTGGGCCTCGTCCGGCGTCAGAACGAATTCGCCCATGACGGTGCTCATAATGTCGTTCAAGGTAATCACACCGACGGTCAAAGCGTATTCATTCAGCACCACCGCAAAGTCGGAGCGCTGGGTTTTAAAGAGATCGAGGACTTCGGATAATGTCAGCGAATCAGGGACGGCGGGAAGAGAGGAAATGCAGTTTTGATCTTTGAGAGAAAAAGTCTTCCCTTCAATCACTCTGCGAAGGATATCTTTGGAATCCACATAGCCTATGACGTGGTCAATATCCCGGTCGCATACGGGGAATTTATTGTGGGGGCTGGAAGCAATCTTCTTTGCGATACTTTCATAGCTCTCATCGAGCGTGAAGTACACAACATATTCACGTGCAGTCATCGCGCTCGGCACCAAGCGGCTTTCCAAGTCCATCACGTTTTCAATCGCAGCCTGTTCGCTCGGCGCGATCAGGCCGGCAGCCGCTCCCGCGTCTACCGTCGCGACGATATCTTCACTGGTAATTTTGTTTTTGTTTTGAGTCGGAAGACCAAAGAGCTTCATGAGCGCATTGGAAATAACCGTCAGAAGCCAAACGAACGGTTTCAAAACTTTGATGAGCACCTGCATTGAACCGATCAGGCGTACGGAAATTTTCTCCGGATTCGTCAGACCTATGCGTTTCGGCAAGAGATCGGCAAAGATAATGAACAACATCGTGATCAGGAGGAATGAGCACAAAAACGACGTTGTCTCTAGATACTGTGCGGGAACAAACCATTTGAACAGACCGGCAAACACATCTGTGAAAGCGGCTTCACCGACGATACCGCCTAGAATGGCGACCGCATTAATGCCGATTTGAATAACAGAGAAAAACGGTCCCGGTTTTTCCTGCAGATTGATGACTTCCTGAGCGCGCTTATCACCGTTCTCGGCCATTTGAGTCAGTCTGACTCGGCGAGAACCGGCTAGAGAGATTTCCGATATGGCGAAGTAGGCGGCCGCCACGATCAGAGCGAAGATAGATAGAAGTTTTAAAGATAAATCCATGTTTGTTCTTTCCTTTCCCGTATAAGCCTACCAAAAGGAACGTCCAAACATAAGAAGATTCAGCGATTTCTCTTACAAGTAAGGATTGATGTTCCCAAGCTGGTAATGTCTGATTTGATCCTTGAGCGCATCGGCTTCGGCCATGTAATGGATCAATAGCGCCAATGCGTCACTCTGGAGATCAAAGGTTCTGCGCAGTCTGGCTGCCTTACGAATCACCAAAAAACTGCGGGAGACATATCGGCCGTGGTCTAAAAATTCATCTAACGCGCCCAGATCTTTAATCTCATTAAAAATCTCGGCGGGCAGCCCGCTTACTTCCTGCAGTTCTTCGGGACTGAACGTGGTCTGCACTTCTGTAACAATCATCTGACTCATCGTTTATCTCCTACAGGTTTTCTCTCGGGTTGAATTTCGAGGCTTCGGCTATCTTCTGATAGAGCTCTTTCACCTCGTCAGAAGGAGCAGGCGGAACAACGATCGAGATCAGCAAATACATGTCGCCTGCCGGTCCTTTCTTGTTCGGGAAGCCCTTGCCGCCGATACGAATCTTCTGTCCTGCCTTGGCGCCAGCCGGAATCTTGACGGAAATCTTTCCGCCGGAGAGCGTCGGCACAACGACCTCAGCGCCTAAAACAGCCTCAAAGTCGGCCAGAGGAACCGTCTGATAGACGTCTCTTCCTTCAACCTTAAAGCGGCCCTCTTCAATGATGTTGATGGTGATGTACAGGTTCCCGTTCGAACCGCCGTTGTAGCCCGGACCGCCCTTGCCTGTCACTCTCATCTTCTGTCCGTCGATCGTGCCAGCCGGAACCTTAATTTCTAAGGTCTTAGTGACATGGCGTACCCGACCGTCAGTCGTTTCTTCAGGCTCGCGCAGAGAAATGCTTACGGTCGTTCCGTTAAAGGCCTGCTCAGGAGTAATTTGAACTTCTGCGTTCAGATCCTCACCAGCCTGCGGACGTGCGGCACGGGCTCCGCCTCCCATATGAGAGAACAAATCAGCAAAATCGAATCCGCCGCCGCCAAAATCAAAGCCTTCAAAGCCGTGGGAAGCACCGCCTCCGAAACCGCCCCATCCGGGTGGCGGTTCAAAGCTGCTGCCTTCTCTGCGCTGGCCGAGTTGGTCATAAGCGGCCTTCTTTTCCGGATCGGACAGGGTTTGGTAGGCCTCGTTCACATCCTTGAACTTGGCTTCAGCATCCTTTTCTTTGGAGACATCCGGGTGATATTTATGTGCCAGTTTCCGGAAAGCCTTTTTAATATCGGCTTCCGAAGCCGAGCGATCCACGCCTAAAATTTTGTAGTAATCCTTGTATTCCATAACAAGTCCCTTGTGTGATCGTCTCAGTGTGTACCTTTTAACGCGAATTAATCTCCCGACCGTCTAAAAATGGGTATCTATTCGATAATTCCGCTGAGATGAAATGCGGTACCCACAAGTTTTCCCTCAAAGACGGTTGAAGCGGGTTTCAATGTGTTAAAAATTAATCATCTTTCCAACCGGAGAATCTCAAATGAATCAAACCATTCTGGCCGGCGCCTTATCGGCCGTATCCCTCTCTCTTGCCGCCCCTGCTTTCGCAGGTCCGGTCTTAGACAAAGTTAAGGCAAACGATGTTGTCGTATGCGGCGTCAACACCGCTGCACCCGGCTTCTCTAATGCGGACAGCAAAGGCAATTGGACGGGCTTGGACGTCGATTACTGCCGTGCATTGGCCGCAGCAGTTCTGGGCGACGCCAATAAAGTTAAATTCGTTCCTCTGAACTCCCCGCAGCGTTTCTCCGCTCTTCAGGCCGGTGAAGTCGATGTGCTTGCCAGAAATACAACCTGGAATCTGACCCGTGATGCTTCTTTGGGCGCTGTCTTTGTGGGAACCAACTATTACGATGGTCAAGGCTTCTTAGTTCCTAAAAAATTAAACGTAAAATCCGCTAAGCAGCTCAACGGCGCCACTATCTGTGTCCAATCCGGAACCAGCAGCGAGCCCAGCGTCGCCGACTACTTCAAGTCTCACGGCATGAAGTACAAAGCCGTTCTTTTCGACACCACGGAAGCCACTCAGGGCGCTTTCCTCTCCGGCAGATGTCAGGTCTACACAACCGATATGAGTGACCTGGCCGGTGCAAGAACAAAAGCAGCTAATCCGGATGATTACGTCATCCTGCCTGAAGTCATTTCTAAAGAACCGCTCGGACCTTCAGTCCGCCGCGGCGATAACGAATGGTTCCAGATCGCCCGCTGGGTGCTGAATGCATTCATCGAAGCAGAAGAAAAAGGCATCACTCAGGCTAATGCAGATGAGCTCCGCAAGACTTCGACCGATCCGAACGTGAAACGCCTCCTCGGCTCTGGCGAAGATATGGGCAAACTCCTCGGCCTGGATAAAGATTGGTCTTACCGCATCGTTAAACAGGTCGGTAACTACGGTGAAAGTTTTGAAAGAAACTTAGGGCCTAAGACTCCGCTGGCACTTCCCCGCGGAATCAATAACCAGTGGACCAACGGCGGCATCCTCTACGCGCCTCCCGTCCGTTAATCGATTCCGTTTTTGATTTATATTTGATTGCGGCACTGAATCTCGAGATTCCTGCCGCAATTCCGCAGTATTAAAAACCAGTTAGTACAGATAATGAATCACCCGCACGGTGACGCCGCTTGGCACAGAAGAGAAGCGAGCAGAAAGCGCAAGGCATTTATTTGGCAGTCGGCCATTCTTGTTGTCCTCACCATCATTTTCGGCAGCTTCATCTTTAATATTTCTGCCAATCTCGCGGCTAGAAATATCCATTCCGGTTTCGCCTTTCTTCATGAACAGGCAGGTTTTGAAATAGGTGAGTCTCTCATCTCCTTTAGTTCTACGGAAGCTTATTTCAAAGCCTTTCTTGTCGGGCTGCTCAATACCATTAAGGTTTCCGTCGTATCCATCATTACGGCGACAGTGCTCGGCGTCATCATCGGCTTAATGAGGCTGTCCAAACATCCTCTTTTGAAGTTTCTGGGCGCGGCCCACGTCGAGTTTTATCGCAACATTCCATTGATTGTTCAGCTGCTGCTCATCTACTTAATCATTACCGAGCTTCTCCCCGACTCCATGGAGGCGGTGAATTTCGGATCATGGGGTCTGCTTTCCAAGGCAGGGCTCCAATTTGCCGTACCGGCTTCGAACAGCACGGCTTGCACCTGGTCCTTTGTCGCGGCTGGCTTAGCTTTCTTCTTAACCCGACCGCTTTTCCTCAAGATTTACACAGGTTTAATTTCGACGGTTTTCTCGCTTTCGACAGCGCTTGTTGTCGGAGGTGCTGCCTGGCTGTGCTTCGGGATCTTCGGCGGATGGTCCAAACCGGAACTGCAGGGATTCGCAATCGAAGGAGGCGCCTCCCTCTCGCCGGAATTTTTAGCGCTTTGGATCGGACTGACATTCTTTACCTCTTCGTCTATCGCCGAAATTATCCGAGCAGGTGTATTAGCCGTGCCGAGAGGACAGTGGCATGCCGCTGAGGCGCTCGGAATGACGCGCTTGGAAGCTATCAGCTACGTCATTTTTCCGCAGGCTCTGAAGCTTGCCATCCCTCCCTTGGCAAGCCAATACATGAACCTCACGAAAAACTCTTCTTTAGCTGTCGTCGTAGGCTATCCGGATTTGGTTTCCATCGGCAACTCGACCATCAACCTCAACGGCCAGGCGCTGGAAGTCATCGTCATCATCATGTCTGTTTATCTGTTCTTAAACTTGGTGATCTCTGTCGTGATGAACAGCATCAACAGAATTGTTATTAGGGGAAGCCGATGAAACAGCCTCAAAATGCTTTCCCCGCCAACCTCTGGAGATCGTTTTTCTACTCTCCGGTTGCGTCCGTTGTGACGATCGGTTTGTTCCTCCTTATCGGAGCGGCAGGCTGGTATGCCTGGAAATGGGGTGTTGCGGACGCCATTTTCAGAGCTGACTTTAAAGCATGCATGAACAATCATGACGGGGCCTGCTGGGGCTTCGTCGCGGAGAAATGGCGCTTAATCTTATTCGGCCGCTTCCCTTACGACGAACAATGGAGAGCCGCAGCAGCAACCGGCGGTGTTATCTTGATGCTCGTCATCTCGGCTTTCCCTCAGCTTTGGAACCGCACCGGCTGCAAAATCCTGACGGCCGGCTGGATTCTTGCCCTCGGCGCCTTTTTCGTGCTGATGCTGGGCGGCTGTTTCGGCCTTTCAAAAATTGATCCGGACTACTGGGGCGGTCTGCCGCTGACAATTATTCTGACGCTTTTCGGTATGACGGCGTCCACTCCGCTGGGTATCCTTCTCGCTCTCGGACGGCGCTCCAAAATGTCCGCTATCCGGATGCTTTGCATCGGTTACATTGAACTCGTGCGCGGTGTCCCCTTAATTACCGTTTTATTTGTTGCCTCCTTCATCTTCCCGCTGATTCTCCCGCCCGGTTTTAGGATCGATGCGTTTTGGAGAATTGTGATCGGTATCGTCCTTTTCCAAACGGCTTACATGGCAGAGACCATTCGAGGCGGTCTCCAGACGATTCCTAAAGGACAATATGAGGCAGCCGCGTCACTGGGTCTTTCAAAATATCAAATCTACACTTCGGTGATCCTCCCGCAGGCATTGGTCACCGTCATCCCGGCGTTTGTGAATAATCTGCTCTCGACGTTTATGGATACATCCTTAGTGACCATCGTCTCCATGTACGACTTGACCGGCAGTCTGCGTCTTGCTTTGGGCGATCCCAATTGGCGCAATTTCTTCTTAGAAGGCTATCTGTTTATTGCCATCATTTACTTCGTATTCAGCCTGATCATGTCTCGGTACAGCATCTGGCTGGAAAAACGTATTCAGCGCAGCAAAGAACAAGCCGCGCTCTCAGCAAAAAAGGAACATTAACGCCATGGCTTTAAAAGAGGTTTTTCAACACAGCATCGCTTTGAGCGATATCGATCCCGAACTGACAGGCGTAACCCGTAAACAGGTTTGGGATGCCCTCAAGACGGCCTATCTGAACCGACACGAATACCTGGACTTCTTCCTCGACAGCAAGCCGTTAAAGAGTGAAACAGTCGGAGAAAAGGAGAAGATCGACCTGGAAATCAAACTTTCCGGTCAAAACGGCGGTCAAACCATCGTTGAACACCATGAACTAGATCCGGAAAAATCCATCACAACGACGATTGACGCGACAGCCGCCGGTGCGGAATCACAGTTAAGGATCGTTTTGGAAGAAGCTTCCGAAGGCTACGCACTGAGCTTTACGTATTCGCAGAATTTGGACGAAACTCAGCCCGAACCGTCACCGGAAGAAAAAGAATACCGTCAGTTCTTATACCGAGCTTGGGCTTGGAAGGACGGAGAGGTGTGCAAGGCCATCGCGGCCCAGCTGGACAAAGATACGAGCGTTGCCTCCGTCCAATAAAAGTTTTAAAAATACCGAAGGGGCCGCAATGCGGCCCCTTCTTCATTCAATTCCGAATAATTTCAGAATTAGATCTTGCCGACCAAATCAATGGAGGGCTTCAGAGTCTTCTGACCGGGTTTCCATTTAGCCGGGCAAACCATTCCGGGATTTGCTTCGACGAACTGGGCAGCCTGAACCTTACGGAGAAGTTCTTTGGCGTCGCGGCCGATGCCTTCGTCATGAATTTCGCAGATAACGATACGGCCCTCGGGGTTGATCACGAATGTACCGCGCTGAGCAAGACCGGCGCTTTCGATCATAACGCCGAAGTTGCGGGTCATCTGGCCTGTCGGATCGCCGAGCATCGGGAATTCGACTTTCTTGATGGCCTCGGAAGAATCGTGCCAGGCCTTGTGTGTGAAGTGTGTATCGGTGGAAACGGAATAAATTTCACAGCCAATCTTCTTGAACTCTGCATAGTTATCAGCCAGATCCTCAAGCTCGGTCGGGCAGACGAACGTGAAGTCAGCCGGGTAGAAGAAAACCACGGACCACTTGCCTTTCAGGTCTGCGTCTGTGATTTTTTTGAATTCGAAGCCTTGGAAGGCCTCGACGCTGAAAGACTGAAGCTGGGTGCCTACTAAAGACATGAGTATTACTCCTTTAAAAAAGTTTGTTACTGCAAGATAGAGTAATTGAGAGGGTTTCGCAACCTTAAAAATTCATTTTGGGTTCGCTTAGCTCCTCCCCTCCCTGTTTTCGTTAATTTCTCTATATTTTTCAAATAATTAACATTTAGAAATAGATAGAAGATTTTGTAACTCGATATTTCTTGTTAAATCACCCACTTACAGCTATTATCAAAAGCTCGTTTCTTTATTTTTAGGAGCTTACATGTCCGGTCCATTGCCAAAAGAAGCCCCGGTTCTGCCACCTCTTCCCGAAAGTGTTAATGAAACTTTCAAAATCCTGGAAAACAATCCCGTCGTTAAAGATGCCCTGAAACAAATTAAAGAAGAAGAGCAGCTCACCATGGCCGACCAGATCGCCCTGACAGAGATCGAAGCTCCTCCTTTCCATGAAGAAGTCAGAGCCGCTTACTTCGCAGAGAGACTCCGTGAACTGGGTCTGACCAATGTCCGCATTGATAAGGAAGGCAACGTTATCGGCATTCGTCCGGGCAAAGGAAACGGCCCGCGTTTAGTTTTAGGCGCCCATCTCGATACCGTCTTCCCTGCCGGAACAAACGTAAAAGTCCGACAGGAAGGTACGAAGTACTACGCGCCCGGAATCTCGGATGACGCCCGCGGCTTAGCTGTTGTGTTGGAAGTACTGCGTACCCTTCAGAATTCCAATATCCGAACCGAAGGAGATTTGCTCTTCATCGGAAGCGTGGGAGAAGAAGGCAACGGTGACCTGCGCGGCGGAAAATATTTGTTCTCTTCTAAAGAGGAACATATCGACGGTTTTATTTCCGTGGACTCTGCCTGTGTGGCACAGCTTCTTCACGGTTCTACCGGCTCCCGCCGTTTCCGCGTCACCTATGAAGGACCCGGAGGACACAGCTGGGCTACATTCGGCATTCCCAGTGCCACGCACGCATTAGGCCGCGCCATTGCAAAAATTGCCGACCTCAATGTGCCTGAAACACCGAAAACAACTTTTACTGTCGGTACCGTTGTCGGCGGCTCTACCGTTAACTCCATCGCGGCAAAAGCCACGATGGAAATTGACACGCGCTCCATCAACAATGATGAGCTGAACAAAATTGTTGATCAGGTTCTTCCTCTTTTGACGGAAGCTTGCGAAGAAGAAAACAAACACTGGAACGCAGCTGAGGAAAATAAGATTAAGGTCATTATCGATCCGATCGGACATCGTCCTGCCGGAGATCAGCCTGACTCCAGTCCGGTTCTTTTGGCTGCACGCGGCGCAATGAAAGCTGTCGGCATTGAGCTGCGCTCCTATGACTGCGCTAGCACCGATCAAAATGTTCCGCTTAGCTTAGGCATTCCCGCAACCACGATCGGCGGAGGCGGATCCGAAGGACACAACCACAGCCTGACGGAATGGTATGACTCGACTGACTCTTACCTCGGTCCGCAGTTGGCGCTCATGACGGTTCTTTCGCTCGTCGGTTTGGAAGGCGAGACTAAACCTCTGCTTCCGAAGCGCAGCGCTTCCTAAGCTCTTTTCCCTTGACCGTTCGGAACCCGCCGCTCAGCAGAGGCGGGTTCTTTGCTTTTTGGGAACAAAGCTGCGGCGGAAAAGCTAGCCTTCATTTGTTTAGGCTACACTTCCCGAATCGATAACTTCTTTATGGAAAATGGTGTTTGGCGTGTCCGGCAAATTGAAATTTATTCTCGTTTCGGCGTTGTTTGTCGCGCTTGGCGTTCCCCTGGCCGGGAGCCGAACGATTGCCGCAGAACATTCCGCAGCAACACCTCCGGTTTCCGCTTCTGCAAAAAATACGACAGAAGAAGCTGCCGTCAAAGAGAGCGAGGGTGCTGCCTCTGATCCGTCGATCCCCGAGGTCAAGCTGACGAGCCGAATCCTTTTTCAGCTGATCGCCAGCGAAATTGCGCTTCAGAGAGGTCAGGCCGGTGCGGCTTACCAAACCTACCTTACGTTAGCTGAAGAAACCGGTGATCCGAGAATAGCCGAGCGCGCAGCTCAAATCGCACTTGCCTCAAACGCTCCGAAAGAATTTCAGAAAGCAGTTTCCGAGTGGATCAAGCTCTCGCCAGACAACCCAAAAGCTCAGGAAGCTTTTATCGCGAGCGGCATTGTTTCCAACCAACTGGATAAGGTCTCCGGTACGGCAGCGAGTTTTTTGGCTAAGTCCAAAGACAAAGGCGCTGAAATTATTAAACTCCAGACCCAGCTGGCCTTAATGAAAGACAAGGCTAAGGCTCTGTCTTTCTTCCGAACGGTTACCGCTAAGTATTCCAAGCTTTATCAAACTCAGCTCGGATTAGCCCGACTGGAGGCCTTAAACGGGAATGTCTCAGCCGCAGAAAAATATTCCAAGAACGCCTTCAGGACCGTTGAAAACGAAGAGACGGTCTTAACCTACGGAAGCGCACTGCTTCGGACAAATCCAAAAGAAGCTGAGCAGATCCTGGCCCGCTACCTCAAGAAAAACCCAAAGGCCGTCCGCATCCGTGATGCCTATTCTCAGCTGCTCTTCCAGACCAAAAATTTCGATGCTCTGAATGTCTTAGAAAAAGAATATAGAGATGACGACCGTTATCTGATCGCGCTTGCCATCAGCTATGTTCAAATTTCTGAAGTCAAGAAAGCAAAAACGATTCTCGAATCTGTCGTGGAGCGCCTGAAAAATAATCCCGACGATGAAAATCTCTCTCGCGCGTATCTTTTGCTGAGTGATATCGCTGCAGATGAAAAAGAGCTCCCGAAAGCTCTGGATTACGCATCTAAAGTCAAAGGGAAATTAACGGCCGCCGCTGCGCTCCAAACAGCAAATATTTACTCCCGCGAGTCCAAGTGGGATGATGCCCTGAAGGCGCTTGACACGATAAAAGAAGATCAGGAACCGGCTATCGTGGAAGAAGCCGCATTGTTTAAAGCGCGAATCCTTCTGGAAACCAAAGGAGAAAAAACTGCCTTCGATGCACTGAATGCTTCCCTGATCTCCATGCCTTACTCCAAGGCGCTTCATTACGAAGCGGCCATGCTTGCTGAGCGCTTGGATGATATTAAGACGGCAGAGTTCCATTTAAAGAAGGCGATAGAAATCGATCCGGGCTTCGCCAATGCATATAACTCGCTTGGGTACACGCTCTTAGAGCAGACCAAACGCATCAAAGAAGCCGAGCGATATATCAATCAGGCTTATCAGCTCGATCCGAGGAATCCCTACATTTTGGATTCCAAAGGCTGGCTGGCCTTTAAGCAGAAAAAATATATCAAAGCGATTGAATATCTGAACGATGCGCTGAAGCTTCAGAAAGAACTTGATATCTACCTGCACCTTGCTGAGGTTTATTGGACACAAGGCAATAAACGCAAGGCCGCCGATGTTCTGAAAGAAGCCGAGAAGCTTTGGCCCGATGCTGCAGAGCTGAGCGCATTGAAAAAACGCTTAAAGATGCCAAATGCGCAAAATTAATTTCTTAGCGCTTCTCTGCTTACTTTTGCTGTGTTCCTGCACGACCCTCGTTCCGCAAAACGCGGAGGTATGGACAGGACGGTTCTCTGTTGCCTCTAAATCCGGAACCTCAGTCGACAGGCACAGCGGGTCTTTTCGGCTGATCGTTCTGCCAGAGAAAAAAGTCCTGAACATTAACGGACCTTTCGGAGCCAAAATTGCCTCCATAGAAGAAACTCCGAACGAATGCGTATTGATTAATTCTGACAATGAAACTTATAAGGCCCCGAATTCTGCTGTCTTGGTGAACCAGATCATCGGAATCCCTTTAAGTCTCGATCGTTTCCTGGCATGGGTTAAAAACGAAAAGAACACCGGCGACCTGAATTCTCATGACTGGAAGGTTAGATCCGAAGACAAGGAGGGAGTCCTTCGCATCCGAGCCGAAGGCTACGTGCCCTCGACGGATTCTCAAGTAACGCTGACAATTCTGCCGAGGAAACAACCGTGAAATGCTGCCTGAATCTGCCGGCCCCGGCTAAACTTAATTTGTTTCTGCATGTCATCGGCAGAAAACCAGATGGTATGCACCTGCTGGAGTCTGTCTTCAGCATGATCGACTTGTGCGATTACCTTGATTTCGAAGTTCTCGATGAGCCTAAAATCATTCGCGAAGGCGACATTAGCTGGGCTTTGGGAAAAGATCTCTGCTGCAGAGCGGCAAAGCTTATGCAGCAATTCGCTCCGCACCGTGGGGTCCGGATCACGGTCCGAAAGAACATTCCTGACGGAGCCGGTATGGGCGGAGGTTCCTCCGACGCAGCCACCTGTCTGATTGCACTGAACAGACTGTGGGATATCAATAAAAAGCGTAACGAACTTTTAAATCTGGCGGTAACGCTTGGGGCCGACGTTCCCTTTTTTATCTTCGGTCAAACTGCCTTTGCCCAAGGTGTCGGAGAGGTGCTGACTCCCGTCGTTACTGACGATTTCGAGGGGGCGGTAGTTTTCCCCGGCGCGAGTGTGCCCACGGCGGATGTATTCAAAAGCCCCAATTTGACAAGGGACACGGATTCCATCAGAATTACGAATTCCTCTAGCGCGGCTTTGCTTCGCCTGCCGATAGATTTCGGGCATAACGATCTCGAACCTGTGGCGGCAGATATCTGCCCTTCAGTGAAAGAGGCGATCGACTGTTTGAAACAGTTAGGAAAAGCCCGAATGACCGGCTCAGGTTCAGCAGTGTTTTACGCGGTAAAATCGGGCGCTGAAGTGCGTTTGATTTCTAATCTACCCATAGGTTGGAGACAATGGGCATTCAGGAGTCTTAAGTTTCACCCGCTTTATGATTGGGCGTGATTTAAGTCTGCTGTACGTAGGGGAGTAGCCAAGTGGTTAAGGCACCGGGTTTTGATCCCGGCACGCGAAGGTTCGACTCCTTCCTCCCCTGCCAATTTTCGGACGAGCTTCTCGTCTTTTATTTTTGCGTTTTTTCACTCAGTTGATCGAGCACAATCATGGTCCAAATGGTTCCAGACAGCCTGATGGTCTTTTCAGGCAACGCTAACCCGAAATTAGCACAAGCTGTAGTTCAACACCTTAATATTCCTCTTGGCCGTGCAACGGTCAGCCGCTTCTCTGACGGAGAAGTTCAAGTCGAATTAAATGAAAATGTTCGCGGCCGCGATGTTTTCATCATCCAACCAACCTGCCAGCCGACAAATGACAATTTGATGGAATTGGTCATTATGGTTGACGCGCTTCGGAGAGCCTCTGCTGCTCGTATTACTGCAGTTATTCCCTACTATGGCTATGCACGTCAGGACAGACGTCCTCGCTCTACTCGTGTAGCCATCAGTGCGAAGGTTGTTGCCAATATGCTTCAGGCTGCCGGTATCGACCGCGTTCTGACAATGGACCTTCATGCTGACCAGATCCAAGGTTTCTTTGATGTTCCTGTCGACAATATTTATGCCAGCCCAATCCTTTTAGGTGATTTGTGGAAGCATAACTATTCCGATCTGGTTGTTGTATCTCCTGACGTCGGCGGCGTTGTTCGCGCCCGTGCCGTCGCTAAGCGCATGGAATGCGATCTCGCCATTATCGACAAACGCCGCCCCAGAGCTAACGTTTCCGAAGTTATGAATATCATCGGAGAAATCGAAGGACGCACCTGCGTAATCGTCGATGACATCGTTGATACAGCAGGAACACTTTGCCATGCTGCAGATGCCCTTAAGGCCCGCGGCGCCAAGAGAGTGCTTGCCTACGCAACGCACCCTGTTTTCTCCGGCAACGCCGTAGAAAAAATTACAAATTCTGCTCTCGATGAAGTGGTTGTTACTGATACAATTCCGCTTCGTCAAGATGCACTTGACTGCCCGAAGATCAGACAGTTGTCCTGCTCTTCTCTTCTGGGCGAAACAATTTCTCGCATTGCTTGCGAGTCCTCGGTAAGCAGCTTGTTTGCCGAATAGGTACCCCACTGTCGGCTGGTCGCGGCTGACAGTTCTATTTTTGGAGTTTATTTAAATGAAATTCACTGCTGTCACACGTAAAGCGCAAGGTACGGGTGCGAGCCGCCGCCTTCGCCGTGCGGAAAAGCTTCCTGGCATCGTCTACGGTGGTAAGGTTGCTGCTACCCCTATCGAACTTGATCACAACGAAATTTTCCACGCTCTCCGCAAGGAAAAATTCCATGCTTCCATTCTTGAAATGGTTCTTGATGGCAAGTCCGAACGTGTCCTGCTTCGTTCTTTCCAAATGCATCCGTACAAACCACAGGTTCTGCACATCGATTTCCAGCGTATTTCCGCCGATGAACAGATCCGCATGAATGTGCCTCTGCATTTCGTCGGTGAAGAAAAATCTCCGGCTATTACAATTGATAAGACTAACGTTAACCACGCTCTCACAGAGCTTCTGGTTTCCTGCTTGCCTGATCAGTTGCCTGAATTCATCACAGTCGATCTTTCCGGCCTTACTGTTGATAAACCTGTTCACGTTTCCGACCTCGTTCTTCCGGAAGGTGTCACACCTGTCCTGAAGCCTGAGGAAGATCCGACAGTTGCTTCCGCTGTTGTCGTTGCTGAAGAAAGCATCGCTGACGAAGCTCCTGCCGTTCCGGCTGACGCCGTTCCTGCTACAGCAGAAAAATCCGCTGAGGAAGGCGCAGAAAAGGCTTAATTTAATAAGCTTTAGGTTGCTCAAAATGTACGCCGCAGAGATCTGCGGCGTATTTTTTTATCCATAATGTGCAATCACTTAATAATGCGCAAGTTCGGAGTAAATAATTGTCCGCCAATCCTTTTTTAGAGTTAGGGCTCTCAGAAAAGCTTGTTAATTCCCTTTCTTCTTTAGGTTTTGAAGAACCGACACCCATTCAGACGAAAGCCATCCCGGTCCTTTTAGAAGGAAGAGATGTTCTGGGTCAGGCTGCCACAGGTACAGGAAAAACGGCTGCCTTTTCTCTTCCGCTGATTCAACGCTACTGTTTGGATACCGAACCCGGAAAACCTCAGGTGCTGATTCTCACACCTACCCGAGAACTTTGTATTCAAGTTTCAGAAGCTATCAATAGCTTTGCCAGAAGCTCAGGCGTTTACGTTTTGCCGGTGTACGGCGGACAAGATTACTCTCGCCAAATCAAAGCTCTTTCCAGAGGTGTTCAGATCGTTGTAGCAACACCTGGCAGAGCTCTTGACCATATCCGGCGAGGAACACTTAACCTGACTGAAATTAAAGCGGTCGTGCTGGACGAAGCCGACGAAATGCTGGATATGGGATTTGCGGAAGATCTGGAAGCGATCTTTGCAGCTCTTCCGGAAAAACGTCAGACCGCACTTTTCTCAGCCACCTTGCCGCCGAAAATCGCAAAGATTGCCGAAAACCATTTGCATGATGCCTTCCATATCCTCATTCCGAAAGAAAAAGTTCCGGAAGGAGAACAGCCGAAGGTTAAACAGTCTGCCTACATCGTCGGACGAAATCACAAAACCGCTGCATTGGGCAGAATTTTGGATATTGAAAGTCCTCGACTTGCCATTGTTTTCGCACGTACACGAAACGAAGTCGATGAGCTTGCTGAATCCCTCCGCGGCAGAGGCTACAGCGTTGAGCCTCTCCATGGCGGCTTAGACCAGGCACAGCGCGACCGCGTGATGAAACGCGCAAGAGCAGAACAGGTTGACGTTATCGTCGCAACCGACGTCGCTGCACGAGGAATTGACATTGATCACCTGACTCATGTTATTAATTTCGGCATTCCGTCTTCTGCTGAAACTTACGTCCACCGTATCGGTAGAACCGGACGCGCAGGAAGAGAAGGCACTGCGATTACGATTTTGGAACCTCGCGAAAGCCGTTTGCTCAAGAACATTGAACGCTTAACAAAGAGAAAAATTACTTTACTGTCCGTTCCGACTGCTACCGACGTACACGCAAAGAGACTGGATCTTACAAGAAGTTCCATCCACGAAATTCTGGTTAATGAGTCCGACTTAGGCAAGTATCGCTCTGTCGTTGAAAACCTCGCAGACGAATTTGATATCCTCGACGTGGCCGCTGCAGCCGTGAAATTTGCGAATGAAGCAAATTGGAAGGATGTATCCGAAATCGAACTTCCTGATGATCTTTCTTGGAAGAAAGCGCCTCGAGAAGACCGACGCGACAGAGGTGAAAGAGGCGAACGTACGCGCAAAGAGAGAGGTCCACGCGAGCTCTCTCAAGGTATGGTGCGTCTTTTCATCGGAGCCGGTCGTGATGCCGGAGTCCGTCCTCAGGACCTTGTCGGCGCGATCGCTAATGAAGCCGGAATACCTTCTAAGTTGATCGGTTCAATTGATATTGCAGACAGATTCTCGCTTGTTGAAGTTGATGAGAATGTCGCTCAGGATGTTATTTACGCTCTGAGGGATGCCTTCATCAAAGGACGCCAGTGCGTAGTAAGATACGACCGGGAAGGCTCTCCGAAATCCTATCCGAGTAAAAAGGAAGGAAAAGATTCTGAGAAACCTTCACGCAAAGGCAAAGGGAACAAGAAAGCATACAAATGAGCAATACAAGTATCCGTCTGATTGTCGGGCTGGGGAATATCGGAGACGCCTATAAAGGCACAAGACATAATGCAGGATTTCATTTTGTTGATGAAGTTGCTAATGAGTACGGGGCACGATTTCAGGCGGATCGGAAATTTTTTGGTGATGTTGCAAAGGCTAGGATCGGAGGGGTGGAAGTCATCCTTCTAAAACCCTCCACCCTGATGAATTTATCAGGGAAAGCAGTTGCGGCTGTCAGCGCTTTTTACAAAATAACTCCTTCGGAAATCCTTGTCGCGCATGACGAGCTTGATCTCCTCCCGGGAACGGCCAGATTAAAAATCGGCGGAGGCTCTGCAGGACACAACGGTCTCAAAAGTATTGTTTCCTGCCTCGGCAGCTCCGACTTTGTTCGTCTAAGAATCGGTATCGGCCACCCGCGGGACAGGCAGCTTCAAATTCCTGTTGCTGACTATGTTTTATCTCGTCCCCCGAAAGAAGATCAGGAACTTATCTCTTCAGCAATCAAAAAGGCCTTGAGCTGCATAGATGAAATTGTTGAGGGAGATTTTTCCCGTGCTATGTCAATTCTTAATGAAAAAAACGATCCTCGTAAGTAGCTGCCTTTTGGGCTGCAAGGTACGTTACGACAAAACTTCAAAACCTTTGCCAAAAGAGCAGCTTATAGCCCTTGAAGAAAAATTTAATCTCGTCGGAGTCTGCCCGGAAGTTTTGGGCGGTCTCCCTTGTCCCCGCCAACCGGCTGAAATTTCAAGAGATCGCGAAGTCTTAACGCAAAGCGGACAGGTTCTTTCAACTTTTTTCTTAAAAGGAGCCCACGAGGCTCTGAATATCTGCAAGAATTACGGCATCCAACTTGCTGTTTTAAAGTCTAAAAGTCCGTCTTGCGGATTTGGAAAAATCTACGACGGAACGTTTTCCGGTTGCTTAATTAACGGAAACGGAATCACTTCCGATTTACTGCTTAAAAACGGCGTTAAAGTCATTAATGAGTCAGAACTTGATGCGTGGCTCAAAACTGTAAAGGAATAAAGATGGGTTTGAAATGCGGAATCGTAGGCTTACCTAACGTTGGTAAGTCCACATTATTCAACGCGTTAACAAAAGCTGGAATTGCGGCAGAGAATTATCCTTTCTGCACGATTGAGCCTAATGTCGGTATTGTTGAAGTACCTGACCCTCGTTTAGCAAAGTTAGCTGAAATTGTTTCTCCGCAAAGAATTGTCCCGGCAACGGTCGAATTCGTAGACATTGCAGGTTTAGTTGCAGGTGCAAGCAAAGGCGAAGGCCTCGGAAACCAGTTCCTGGCCAATATTCGTGAATGCGATGCTATTGCTCACATCGTTCGCTGTTTCAATGACGATAATATCGTCCACGTCGCAGGCCACGTCGCCCCTCTCGAAGACATCTCTGTAATCAACATGGAGCTTGCCTTAGCTGACCTTGCTTCTGTGGATAAGCAGCTGAATAAATACACTAAGCAGGCTCGTTCCGGCGGTGACAAAGAGGCTCTGAAACTCGTCACTGTTTTAGAAAAGATTCGTCCTGCCCTCAATGAAGGAAAACCGGCAAGAAGCGTGGACCTCTCTAAAGACGAGAAAGCTGTCATCAAGCAGCTGTGTCTCTTGACGATGAAACCGGTCATGTATGTTGCCAATGTAGAAGAGGACGGCTTTGAGAATAATGCCCTTCTTGAAGAAGTTAAAGCAGTCGGTGTAGAGGAAAAAGCTCCTGTGGTTGCTGTATGCGCCAAGATTGAGGCAGAAATTTCCGATCTTCCGGATGAAGAAAAACAAATTTTCCTTGAAGATATCGGTATGCACGAGCCTGGTCTGAATCGTGTCATACGAGCCGCTTATCAGCTTCTCGGACTGGAGACATACTTCACTGCCGGCGTTAAAGAAGTAAGAGCTTGGACGATCCATAAAGGCGATTTAGCACCGCAGGCTGCAGGCGTCATTCACACGGACTTCGAAAGAGGTTTCATCCGCGCTCAAACCATCAGTTACGATGATTTCGTACAGTACAAAGGTGAGGCAGGCGCCAAAGAAGCCGGAAAACTCCGCGTAGAAGGTAAGGATTACGTTGTTCAGGATGGCGACATCATGAACTTCTTATTCAACGTTTAATATGGCCCTCACGAGCACTAAACAAAGACAGGAAATCGGCAATCGCCTCAAAGAGGAACGAGAGCGGCTGGGCTACAGCGAGATTCAAATTGCCCAGCTCCTCGGAATTCCTATTGACGCTTATATTCGATTTGAGGAAGGGTTAGCTGATCCCGGAATTTACCGTATGCCTCGTTTGTCTTCCATTGGCTTTGATGTTCTTTACATCATCACGGAGGAGAGGCATATTCCCGGATTAGAAGAAGATCTGCTTCTTCAGAAATTCCGCTCTCTTTCTCTAAAAGGAAAGGTTTCCGTATTCAATACCATCGACGCTCTTGAAAGATTGGCGCCAAACCTAAAGAGAAAGATTCGCAGTGTGAAGCGCTCAAAAACTGATTAACTCAAAGGGGCTGTTGCAAAAGTCTGTCGAAAGCA
>NZ_GL883680.1 GCF_000205025.1 Parasutterella excrementihominis YIT 11859
CCCTGCCTGAAGGCAGGGGGCTCCGCGCCTAAATTTGATGAAGAATACGCAGATTAAACCGGCGGCAGAGGAATCGACTTCAGTACGGCTGGATAAGTGGCTTTGGGCAGCGCGATTTTTTAAAACGCGAACTTTGTCTCAGGACAATATCGAGCTCGGCCGTGTTCGCATGAACGGCGTCAGGCTGAAAGCGAGCAAAGATATCAGGGTCGGTGATCAACTTGAAATCATTCGCGGCGAGGAGCGCTTCGTCGTTGTTGTCAAAGCTCTTTCCTCCAAACGCGGAAGTGCGACCGTGGCCCAAACACTCTATGAAGAAACGCCTGAAAGCTTAGAGGCGCGTACTCGTATCAAAGAAAACAGCCGACTTATGCCGATGCCCGGAAGCGATTATCACGGACGTCCTACCAAGCGCGACGGCCGAAAAATTCGCCAATTCATGGCGGAATTTGATCCTTCGAAAGACTTTTAGCAGGATCGCGAAGTTTTGCGCGTTCGCCGGCAGACTATTCAAAACGTTTTCCTGTCACAAAAATCAAGCCTCTGAATCTCAATCGAATCAGAGGCTTTGTACTATCTGCGCTCTTTCTCAAAGCGCAGCGGCTGCATTATTTGCGGCCTTCTTCGTTAAGCCAGCGGGCAACCTGAGGTGCGAAGTAAGTTAAGACACCGTCTGCACCGGCTCTCTTGAAGCAGAGCATGGTTTCCATGATTGTCTTTTTCTCGTCGAGCCAGCCGTTCTGGAAAGCGGCCATAAGCATGGAGTATTCGCCGCTGACCTGATAAGCGAAGGTCGGGGCCTGGAATTCCTGTTTAACGCGCCAGAGGACATCCAAGTACGGCATGCCGGGCTTGACCATGACCATATCGGCGCCTTCAGCCAGATCTAAACCGACTTCCCACAGGGCTTCGTTGGTATTGCCCGGATCCTGCTGGTAAACGGCCTTGTTGCTCTTTCCGAGGTTCGAGGCAGAACCGACAGCATCTCTGAAAGGACCGTAGTAGCAGGAGGCGTATTTAGCGGAATAGGCCATGATCTTTGTGTAGATCAGACCGTGGGCTTCGAGAGCGTCACGGATGATGCCGATACGACCGTCCATCATGTCGGAAGGCGCAACGATGTCTGCTCCGGCCTGAGCCTGAGCAAGCATCTGCTTCACAAGCATTTCGATGGTTTCGTCGTTAAGGATGAAGCCGGTTTCGTCAATAAGGCCGTCCTGACCGTGTGTTGTGTAGGGATCGAGTGCGACATCGCACATCACCCCGAGTTCCGGGAAGTGTTCTTTCAAAGAACGCACCACGCGAGGGATTAAACCGTCGGGATTGGCTGCTTCTCTGCCGTCGGGTGTTTTTAAGGAAGCGTCGATAGACGGGAAGAGAGCCATGACCGGAATGCCGAGTTTGACGCATTCTTCTGCCTGCTTGAGCAGGAGGTCTAAAGAAAGACGCTCTACGCCGGGCATAGAAGGCACCTGGACGCGTTTGTTGTTGCCTTCGATGACGAACACAGGGTAGATCAGATCGTCGACGCTAACGCGGCTTTCGCGCATTAAACGGCGGGAGAATTCATCATGACGCATTCTGCGCATGCGAACGGAAGGGAATTTGCCTAATGTCTGCATTTCGATTCTACGTTTGTAAGTAAAGAAAAAGCTCTATGGATAATCATAGAGCTCAATCGTGAAACAAAAATTAAATTTTAGCTACCTAAGGGTAAGTTCAGCCATGTACAAAGCACGTTCTGAAGTTGCTCAACGCCTTCTTTCTTAAGGCCTGAGAAAAGCTGGACGCTTACATGGTTGCCCATCGTCAGAGCTCGATCTTTAACGGCGTTTAAGACCTGACGTTTTTCCATGGTCTTGAGCTGGTCGGCTTTATTCAGCAGGAGATGAAGCTTGAGATCGGGTCTGACGGAGAGGAAATCCAATAGGAATTCGTCTGCAGGCATGAAGGGTCTTCTGGCGTCCATCACCAAAACCATACCCATCAGCTGAGGTCTTTGCTGGACGTAGCCGCCGACGAGGCCTGCCCAGTTCTTACGCGTTTCGGGAGCGGCTTTTGCATAACCGTAGCCCGGAAGGTCGACGAGGAAGCATTCGGGAATCCTTTGTCTCGGTATTTCTCCTTTAAGCGAGAGTTCGAAAAAATTCAAAAGCTGCGTTCTTCCGGGTGTCTTAGAAGAAAACGCCAAGCGGGACTGGCGGCAAAGAACGTTAATTGTTGTCGACTTTCCGGCGTTAGACCTTCCGGCGAATGCAATTTCAGGGAGTTCAGTCTCAGGCAGCCCCATAAGCTCTGAGACGGACATAACAAATCGTGCTGAATCAAAAAGGGCGCTCATAAGTGACCTCATAAATAATCTGCGTAGATTAACGCAAAGAAGACCGCTTGTCGGCCAAGCGGTCCTCTTCAGTTATTTTTTACCGTCCTTATCTTTTTTAGTGAGAGTTCCGGTTACTGCCGCAGCACGGAAAACGATGCGGGGGTCGAGTTCGCCGATCTTCTTTTCGTTTTTGTCTGTGTAAGGCAGGCTGGAGAGCACAAAGCGAATAGCGTTCAAACGCGCTCTCATCTTATCGTCGCTTTCCACAACGGTCCAAGGCGCATCTACGGTATCGGTAGCAAAGAACATTTGGTTGATGTGTTTGGTGTAGTCATCCCATTTATTCAGAGAAGCCAGATCGACCGGAGAGAGTTTCCACTGTTTCAGCGGATCTCTGCGGCGCTGTCTGAAGCGGCGTTTTTGTTCTCCGCGAGTCACGTTCAGCCAGAACTTAAAGAGAATAATGTCTTCTGAGAGCAGATTGCGTTCAAAAGAAGGCACTTCTTTCATGAACGTTTCGTACTGCTCCTTTGTGCAGAAGCCCATGACCGGTTCGACGACTGCTCGGTTGTACCAGGAACGATCAAAGAAGACCATTTCACCGGCAGAGGGAAGGTGAGCGACGTAGCGCTGGAAGTACCATTGCCCTTCTTCTGTGGCCGTGGGCTTTGGAAGCGCGGCGATTCTGGCGCCTCTTGGATTCAGATGCTCGGTAAAGCGCTGGATGGTTCCGCCTTTGCCGGCTGCATCACGTCCTTCAAAAATAATGACAAGTTTTTTGCCTTTCTTTTGAATCCATGACTGCAGTTTCAGAAGTTCAATCTGCAGACTGCGAAGCTGCTTGTTGTATAGATCTCGGTTGTAACCGTTGACGTAGGGATATTCGCCTGGCTTCAAATCCTTTCTTAGGGCGTTCATGTCAGCTGTTGCAGAGATCTTTTTATCAAAACTGCAGCAGGCATGTTCAATGAGGGATTTCAGGAGTTTCTCCTGGCCTTGCCCCGTGAGACTTCCCATGACGG
The DNA here is from genome assembly GCF_000205025.1 of Parasutterella excrementihominis YIT 11859. Taxonomy (GTDB): domain Bacteria; phylum Pseudomonadota; class Gammaproteobacteria; order Burkholderiales; family Burkholderiaceae_F; genus Parasutterella; species Parasutterella excrementihominis. Next base: position 3,346 of record NZ_GL883680.1, read on the forward strand.
CATCAGCGACTTTATCGGCGGCTGTCTCGTCCGTTGTTCGGAGGAATTGTTTTAGATACTGATACGGATTTTCGTAACCGCCAAGGTCAAACTTGGAATCTTCGAGTTCTTCTGATTTTTTTTCAACGATTACGGCATTTTGACCGTCAATTTTTTGAGGCCCAGCTGCGTCTTTGTGCGTGACAGAGTGGTTCATTGTTTCCTCCCCCTCCAAAATAAACTGATCAAACCATTCTATGTAAGTTGTACGGAGATAGAAGAAAATGTTGTCAATTCAGGCACAAAAAAGGCCGCCACAAGGGCGGCCGTGAGGAAAAGCCTATTGATTACGACTTACCGAAGACCTCGTTTAACTGCTGAGTAACACGGACGAAAGTCGTGCGTTTCGTGAGTTCTTTCAGTCGACGGGCACCGACATATGTGCAGGCCGAGCGGACGCCGCCGAGGATTTCCTGAACGGTGTCTGCAACGGGACCGCGGTCTTCAAGGTAGACCGTCTTTCCTTCTGCTGCACGATATTTAGCAACTCCGCCGGAATATTTGTCCATAGCGGATTTGCTGCTCATTCCGTAGAAAGAACGGTAGACCTTTCCGTCTTTTTCGATGACCTCACCGCCGCTTTCATTGTGGCCGGCGAGCATGCCGCCGAGCATCACGAAGTCTGCGCCGCCGCCGAAGGCTTTGGCGATATCTCCCGGACGAGTGCAGCCGCCGTCGGAGCAGATGAGGCCTCCCAGACCGTGAGCTGCGTCTGCGCATTCAATGATGGCGGAGAGCTGGGGATAACCGACGCCGGTCATCTTGCGAGTGGTGCAAACCGAACCCGGGCCGATGCCGACTTTAACGATATCAGCGCCCGCCAGGATCAATTCTTCCGTCATGTCGCCGGTGACGACGTTGCCGGCCATGATGGCAAGGTGCGGGAATTCTTCTCTGATTTTGGAGACGAAATCGACGAAAATCTCCGTGTAGCCGTTGGCGACGTCGATACAGAGGTACTCGATAGCCCCTGGCGCACGTTCCATGACTGCTTTGAATTTCTTCAAATCGTTGTCCGTGATGCCCATGGAATAGAAGGCAGTGGACTTGCGTTTGAGACCATTGAAATAGGTGACATACTCGTCCTCAGAGTAATGTTTGTGGAGCGCCACGGAAAGATCGTATTTTCCCAGGGCCTCAGCCATTTCAAAGGTTCCGGTGGTGTCCATGTTGGCAGCAATGATAGGGACGCCGGAGTATTCAACTCTGCTGTTGCGCAGTGTAAAAGGTCGGATTAAATCGACATTGGAGCGGCTCGAAAGCGTTGAACGTTTCGGACGAATGAGAACGTCTTTAAAGTCAAGTTTAACTTCGTTTTCAATATGCATCGGAAAAGTCTCAGTCAGGCAGTTTTTAACGACACATTCTCCCACGGAAAGCAAGAATAAAGGCGAAGGACTAACTTAAATAGGTAAAGAAAAGCAAGCGTATTTATCAAGTTGTGAGATCTGCAGGCAAGAAGCCTCTGCACAAGACTTACTCTTTTCGTCAACTGTCCTCAGAAGGATCCCTCGGGGGCGCCTCGTAGAACAGTTGACGGAGAAAGGAAGAGTCTTCGCCTCACTTAGTTAATGTTGAGAAAGTAAGCTCTAGTGTTAGAAGCTGTACTTCAAACCTATCATACTGTAGTCGTGCGTTGTATTTTCGGACGTCATGAGCTGGGTTGGTCCTCAAGTCCGTGTGAGCTTTTGTACCATCGGCAGGTTGCGAGATGTAGATTCGTTCAGTGAACAGAAAATCGTGCACGATTACTTTTTCTTCAGCTCCGCGTTATTCTCGGCTTCCTCAGTCATTTGACCATGACGGTATCAGAAGAAAATAGGCTTCTGTCCTGAGCAGAAGCCTATGGTTAAGAGAATCGTGCTATTGATCAGTGAGGCCGTCTGAGCCAAGCTGAGTGTCGGTGACGAGAATTTCATCAGAGAAAAGTTCTTCGGCACACTGCCGCTTACGAATAAGGGCAGCCCTGTTTCCGTCGACTAAGACCTCGGCCGGCAGACAGCGTGAATTGTAGTTGGAGGCCATAGACATCCCGTAGGCTCCTGCGCTTAATAGTGCCATGAGGTCTCCCTCCTGAACATTCAGCAGACGGTCTTTTCCAAGCCAATCGCCGGTTTCACAGACAGGACCGACGACGTAGCAATAAGTTTCTTTTTCTTCCTTTTTGGGTGTGACCGGAACGATTTGCATCCATGCCTGGTAAAGCGTAGGTCGGATCATATCATTCATGCCGCAGTCAACTATGCAGAAGTTTTTCAGCTCGCCCTGTTTCATGTACTGTACAGTCATCAACAGAGCTCCGCTGTTTCCGACCAAAGAGCGGCCGGCTTCAAAGATCATTTCTTTATCGCCGTAACCTCGTTTGACTAGGACCCTGCGTAAGGCGGCCACAAGGACCGTCGGACTTGGAACTGCTTCGTTACTGTACTGAATGCCCAGGCCGCCCCCGAAATCGATATGCTGAAGATCAATCCCGTTCAGGCGAAGCTTGTCGAGAAGGGTGCAAAGCTTTTCGCAGGCATCCACAAAAGGCGCGGTATCCGTAATCTGAGAACCGATGTGGCAGTCAATGCCCACGACCTCAAGTTCAGGACTGCGGGAGGCTTTTAAATAAAGCTCGACAGCCTGATCGTAGGCGATACCGAATTTGTTTTTCTTGAGACCGGTAGAAATGTAGGGGTGCGTCTTAGCGTCCACATCCGGATTGACGCGGAAAGAAACACGAGCCTTCTTACCTTTCTTTTGAGCAACGGCAATGACTCGATCTAATTCGGCCGGAGATTCAATATTGAAGCATTTGATATCGGCGTCGAGCGCGGCTTCGATTTCATGATAAGTCTTGGCGACACCCGAAAAAATCACTTTGCTCGTATCGCATCCGGCGGCTTGAATTCGGCGCAGTTCTCCCTCGGAGACGATATCGAATCCGGCACCCAGTTTCCCGAGAAGTCGAATGATGGAAAGATTCGAATTTGCTTTAACGGCAAAGCACATCAAATGCTTATAGGGCTCCAGAGGCTTTTGATAGCTCTGAAAAGCATTGACGATGGCTTGTTTGGAATAAACGTATAAAGGAGTTCCGAAGCGGGCCGCGAGATCTTTTAACGGGACGTTTTCGCACCAAAGAGTACCGTCCTTCCAGGCGAACTCTCGGTCATTAGGAAGAGAGAGATTCATCTTTGTCTTGACCCCATGAATATGTGTTAGTAAGCCGTCGACATCGGATTATTCGGCGCAGAGCGCAGAGGACTTGTGACGCTGTCGGGCAGCTGCTCAGTTGCGTCTCCCGGATTTTTGTCAGTTCCTTCTGCTGGTAAAGCTTCATCCTGTGCCTTTTGAGCGGCATCAGCGGGAGCGGCACCGACCGTGTCTTCTCCTGTCATTTCGTTGATTTGCTGTCCGATTCGAGAGAGGTACGAATCATTCGGGTTAGGCGGCAGGTACAGAGGACCTTTGATTCCGCAGCCTGTTAAGAGAAGGCACGGAAAGAATAAAATGAGGGAACGTTTCAGCATAATTGACAAATCTACCATGACAAAAAGAGATTTTATCGAGTTATCGGAGAAAACCTTCAACGATATTGAGCAATTAGTTGATGACCAATATCCCGATGTGGATTTTGATCGTGAAGGCAATGTCCTGACTCTGACACTTGAGGATGGCAAAGTCGTTGTGATTAACCGTCAGGAAGCTATGGAAGAGATGTGGCTGGCTTCTCCTTTGGGAGGAATGCATTTTTACTATGACGCCGCCGGTGTTCTCGTGAACTACCGCAAAGGTGAAAAGCCCTTTGCAGAATGTCTGAAAGAAGCGCTGGAGAGCTGAGATGGTTCAGAAGTTTTGGCAGTGCCGCGATCGGAGCATCGATCTGTCCTCTCCAAAAATCATGGGCATCGTCAACGTCACTCCTGATTCATTCAGTGACGGCGGTAAATATTATTCCTCTGCACAAGCGATAGAACATGGTCTTCAGCTGGCAGAGGAGGGCGCTGATATTTTAGATATCGGCGGAGAATCAACTCGCCCGGGAGCGGAAGAAGTAAGCGTTCACTCTGAGTTGGAACGTGTGATCCCTGTGATTGAGGCACTGAGCGCACGCGGCCTAGTGGTTTCGGTGGATACCAGTAAACCGGAAGTGATGACTGCGGCAGCTCAGGTCGGCGCACAGATTATTAATGATGTTTATGCGCTTCGTCGTGACGGCGCATTAGAAGCTGCAGAGAAGAGCGGATGCGGCGTGTGTCTGATGCACATGCAGGGGGAACCGCGCACAATGCAGAAGAATCCCGTTTACACGGATTTGCTGTCTGAGGTGAAGAGCTTTCTGGCTGAGAGAGCTCGGGCGTTGACGGATCTCGGAGTTTCAGCGGAAAAAATCGTCTTGGATCCGGGATTCGGATTCGGGAAGACGGTGTCACAGAACTTTGAACTGCTTGCAAAGACAGAAGATTTTTTATCATTAGGCTATCCGTTTTTGTACGGCATGAGCCGAAAGTCTTCGCTCGGAGCTGTTACCGGAATTACGAAAGCCGAAGAACGTCTGATTTCTTCGGTGACGGCGCATTTGCTCGCTGTCGAAAGAGGCGCGTCGATTGTACGAGTTCACGACGTTAAGCAAATGAAAGAAGCGCTCACAATATACAAGGCGATGGTTCACTACAAGGATTTGAAATGAGTCGAAAATATTTTGGAACGGACGGAGTTAGAGGCAGAGTCGGACAAACTCCGATTACGCCAGAATTTGCCATGCTTTTGGCACAGGCTGCCGGCCGTATTCTTAAGCAGCAGACAACCGACGGGGAGGTCGGAGTTTTTATTGGAAAAGATACCCGCGTCTCGGGTTACATGTTGGAAGCCGCCCTTCAGGCCGGATTCTTAAGCGCCGGCGTAGACGTGATGCTCGGCGGTCCGCTTCCGACACCGGCTGTTGCCTATCTCACAAGAGCACAGAGACTGAGTGCCGGTGTTGTCATCTCCGCCTCTCATAATCCCTTCTATGACAACGGCATTAAGTTTTTCTCGGACAAAGGCACCAAGCTGCCTGATGAAATGGAACTGCAGATTGAAAAAGAAATGGACCGCGGTTTCAGCTGTGTAGACAGCGCTCGTCTCGGAAAAGCTCGCCGTCTTGATGACGCGGCAGGCCGCTATGTCGAATTCTGCAAGAGCACTTTCCCGTCAGATCTGGATTTGAAGGGCTTCAAGATTTATGTGGACTGCGCCAACGGCGCTGCCTACCACATTGCGCCGGATGTCTATCATGAACTCGGTGCGACCGTCGTTTGCGGAGGTAATACACCTGACGGATTCAATATTAATGAAGGTGTCGGCGCAACCCATACGGAAACGCTTCCGGATCGCGTTCAGAAGGCCGGCTGCGATATCGGTATTGCGCTGGACGGAGATGCCGACCGTCTGATCATGGCTGACCGCCATCAGGTCTACAACGGCGATCAGTTGCTTTATCTCATTGCTAAGGATCGTTTGAACCGCGGCGAACTGAAAGGTGTCGTCGGTACACTCATGACGAACTTTGCGATTGAAAAGCAGTTCAAGACGCTCGGCGTTCCGTTCCACCGCGCTAAGGTCGGAGACCGTTATGTTTTAGAAATCATGCTTAAAGAAGGCATTGATTTAGGCGGAGAAGGCTCTGGCCACCTCATTATTTTGGATAAGCAGACCACCGGTGACGGTATTGTTTCTAGTCTCCAAGTTCTGTCTGTGCTCGCTCGCAACCGCTCTACGCTCGAATCCGTTCTTTCTGAAGTTGCTCTGACGCCGCAGGTTTTGATTAACCGCAGATATAAAGCCGGTTACGTTTGGAACGAAGACCAGGCACTGCTTGACGCAATCAAGGCTGTTTCGAAAGAGCTGGAAGGAAAAGGCAGAGTTTTAGTGCGCGCTTCGGGGACGGAACCGTTGGTCCGTGTTATGGTGGAATGCGAAGATATCGGTGAAGCGAAAAAGCACGCTCAGGCATTAGCCGAACTCATTCCGCTCGAAGCTTAAGGAGAGATGATGACGACATCCGTTCTGATCGTAGAAGATGAGCCGTCAATTTTGGAGTTAATTTCTTATACCTGCCGGACTTCCGGAATGGAAGTCCGCAAGGCAGCGAACGTCGCCGAAGCAAAGAAAAATCTTGAAGCGGCCAAACCGGACATCATTCTTTTGGACTGGATGCTTCCGGACTGCGCCGGCCTTGATTGGCTGCGCGAACTTCGGAGCTATCACAGCAACGAGAGTCTGCCAGTCATTATGCTGACTGCGCGCGGACAAGAGGACGACAGGGTTCGAGGTTTAGAAGCGGGAGCGGATGACTATGTGACCAAACCCTTCTCTCCGAGAGAGTTGGTCGCAAGAATTCGTGCCGTCATCCGCCGCAAAGGCGGAGATGCGCTTCCTGATACGCTGCGTGTCGGGCCGCTTGAGATTGATGCCGAGCGGTACGAAGCACGCGTTAACGGCAAACCGCTGCGTCTGTCGGCTGTGGAATTTAAATTTCTTCAGGTTTTTGCCAAGCATCCGGGGCGTGTTTATTCACGCGCCCAGCTCATCGACAAAGTATGGGGCGTCGGTGCGGACATTGACGAAAGAACGGTTGACGTTCACATGCTTCGCCTGCGCAAACAGTTGGCCGGAACAGCCGCGGCTGATTTTATCGAGACAGTTCGGGGCGTCGGATATCGAGCTTCGAATTTAAAGGCCTAAAGGAATCGACTCCGAGGCAAGACTCAGTCGAGGTTAGACACCTCCAGAAACTCAAAGTCCCGCCGACCAAATAGGTCGGCGCCGGCTCCTATCAAATGAAAAATTACTAGTGAACGATAATGTCCCAGGCGTCTAGATAGCACCACGATCTTCGCCAAGTTAAGGGCAGCGGGGACAGCTTTCAAAATAGTAGTTTCATTCAATTGGTGCGGCGGATGCTAGCGAGATCTTTAACAACTGATTAGCCGCCAAACGTAGAAGTGAGGGGCTCCAAAGCGATTCTTTCGAATCTCAACGGCATCTTAAGTGCCACAATAAAGTTTTCCACAACTTAAAAAGGAGCCCCTCATGACTAATAATATTCAATTTTCATCTGTTTGTGGTATCGACATTGCAAAGTCTGTAATGCAAGTCTACAGAGTTACTTCCGACGGCGTTGTTTCTAATAAAGCTGTTAAACGAGCCGATTTTCTAAATGAATTTAGAAACACTCCACCCGCTCTGATCGGAATGGAAGCCTGCGGTGGCTCACAACATTGGGCACATGAGTTGCAAAGTCTTGGCCACACGGTTCGTTTTATGCCGCCAAAGTTGGTAAAGCCGTACGTAACTGGACTGAAGAATGACAAAAACGATGCACGCGGTATCTATACAGCTCTCGTGATGGACGTGCGTGAGGTACCGGTCAAATCTTCAGCGATCCGTGACCTGGCGCTGCTGCAAACGATGAGAACGAAGCGCCAAAGAGAAAAAGTCGAAAAATTAACCACATCAGAGGCATCTTGTCTGAGTACGGGTTGATTATGGGGAAAAGCGTAAATGCATTCTTAGCAAAGGCCGGATCCTTAATTGTTGAGTTAAAGGAACGAGCTGACGTAAGCCCATTTATAGTTTCTGAGCTGAATGCTCTTTTCCCAAAAGTTAAAGAGGCGATGGCAAAAATCAAAGAATTGGAAACGAATATTGAGTCCATCGCAAAGACTCTCAAGCACTACGACCTATTCCAATCTGCGCCGGGAGTTGGACCGATAACGGCAGCGACAATGTTGGTTTTGCTTTGTAATCCGGAAGTTTTTAAGAACGGAAGAGAATTTGCCGCGTATATAGGTTTGGCTCCAAAAAGCTCCGGAAGCGGCGGTAAAAACTTTGTTACTCACATTCCCAAGAAATATGAATGTAACAATGAGGTCAGAACTCTTCTAGTTCAATGTGCTCATGCCATCTGTAGGAGCAAGCACAAATCCGACTGGGTTTCTTCAATCTTAGCGAGAAAGCCAAAAAAGGTGGTCATTATTGCCGTTGCAAATAAGCTTGCCAGACAATTATGGATTATGGCTAAGAAAGGAGAGAAGTTTGAAAGACGCTTCATCTTGGCCGCCGCTCAATGAACTTATGGTGCGGGAAAGTGGGCCGAATAAGAACACAGCAGCTATCTGCATCGTCGATAACCGAAAATCCAAAATACAAGCGGATGAAATGCACAAGTAAAATATCAGAACCCCTCTTAGTTATTTAAGTTTAAGAGGTCGAGGAAAGATTTGTCTGGAAAAAGTTGGCGCACATGTGTTATTACTGTTGTCCAGAAAGGTTCGGAAAGACCTGATAATGTTCGTAACTCAACTGGTTAACTCCAGTATGAATCGCCCTAAAAGGATTCGAAATCGAACTCTTCGGTTGGCAAAAAAGTGTCGAATAAGAATATGGAAGCAGCCATTCGCACTGGACAAAAACTTTCACTTGACAAGCCTGGGACATAAGAAACTAGTAAAAAGACTGAAACATGACTGATAAAAACCATACCAAGTTTGAAGAGAAAGAGCTCCGGTTCCGTCAGACGCTCAGTGCGCTTCCTGATGGTGTCGTGCTCTTGAGAAAGGACTTGGTGATTCAATGGATGAACCGCATCGCAGAACGAGATCTTTCGCTGGATCCCGAAAAGGACGTCGGTAAGAAGCTGACGGATGTGTTTACGAATCCGGAATTTATTCAGCACATTCAGTCTGAACGCTGGAAAGCTCGTCAGCTTATCGATCTGCCCGACGGACGAGTTTTAGAAGTTCGCGTGATTTCTGCCGGTAAAAAATACACAGTCGTCGTGACGCGAGACATAACCGAATCCAAACGAATTGACGACTTCCGACGAGATTTCGTCGGAAACGTTTCTCACGAACTGCGGACACCGCTGACAGTAATTCAAGGTTTTTTGGAACTGGCAACAGAAAATCCGAACCTTAATGAAGAGGATCGTCTGCACTGGGAAATGATGCTGGAGCAGGCGGAGAGGATGCGCGCACTGGTGGATGACCTCCTGGCTCTGTCTCGATTGGAGCAGGATGCGGCGCCGGCATCACGCGAGCTCATCGATGTCGATGAAATTTTGGAAGAGGCAGCTGCCGAAGGACGCATGATTTCGGGCGGCGCGCATGAAATCAAGATTGCTAAAGTAGCATCGGAAGGGATTCTCGGCGACTTTAAGGATATGCGAAGCGCAGTTACCAATCTCGTGACAAATGCTGTTCGCTACACACCGAAGGACGGCAAGATTGAGCTTTCTTGGGAAGTGAAAGACGATCACGGGATTTTGTCGGTTAAGGACAACGGGATCGGTATCGCACCGGAGCATATTCCACGTGTGACCGAGCGTTTTTATCGCGTGGATAAATCGCGATCCAGAGAGACAGGTGGAACCGGCCTCGGACTTGCCATCGTGAAGCATGTTTTGTTCCGTCACCAGGCTCAGCTCCAGATCGAGTCTGAACTCGGGAAGGGTTCGACTTTCAAGATCATTATTTCTAAAGCTCGGTTAGCGCCCCCGATCAACAGCAAAGACCTTCTTTCAGGCACGGTGCCGGAAAGCTCACCGGTCATAGGCGTCTGATGGTCTGATGAGGTTGTCGGCTTAAGAACGAATCTCACAGTGCGGACTAGGAATTGATGGGATTCGACGATCTTTGGAAGTGAGACCAGCAAAAAAGCAGTCGGATGCGGTGGAAATTTTTCCTAAAGTTGAGTAGAATCACGATTCCGGTCCGACGTAAATTTATTCGGAAGCTTTCAAAGCAAGCATTTTGGAATTGTGCTATATTCACGTTTCCTTGATTAACGGGGTGTAGCGTAGTCTGGTAGCGCGCCTGCTTTGGGAGCAGGATGTCGGGAGTTCGAATCTCTCCACCCCGACCAGAATTTAGGTTTGTCCGCAGGTAGAAATTTCTGCCCGTAGCTCAGTTGGATAGAGCATCGGCCTTCTAAGCCGAGGGTCACAGGTTCGAATCCTGTCGGGCAGGCCAAGTTTTTAGTGGTACGAGTAGCTCAGTTGGTAGAGTCCAGGATTGTGATTCCTGTTGTCGTGGGTTCGAGCCCCATCTCGTACCCCACTTAATGTGGGAAATGGTGTTCATTGATAGTCAATGAACGCCATTTTTATTTGGATTTTCAGATAATTACGCCTGACTGAAATACTGAAATATTGCAGAAGTTAGGGTATCTAGCAGAGGCCGACCTCTGAACTAAGGGCGACCTCTCTAGAAATCTGTTTCTTCTTCGTCTTCGTAATCCTGTTCCTTTTCGGGCTCAGCGTCAGGCACAGGAACCCCGAGAGCTTCAAATAACTTTCTTCTTTTACCGGCGATCTCTCCGAAGTAATAACCTCCGCAGAATTTGGTCTGCATCACATTGTT
>NZ_GL883681.1 GCF_000205025.1 Parasutterella excrementihominis YIT 11859
ATAGTACAAATAATTGAGAAACCTTTAATTAAACACATATCGTTGATGTTGAAAAATTAGAAATCATAATCAAAAACTCTGAAAAACAAACTTTTTAATTTTGAAAAGGAAGGATATTAAATGAAACACTTACCTAAAAGTACACCTACGGAAATATTGAATGACCCATACGGATTTACTTACAAAGAAATGTCGGAAGTAATTGGAGAGGATAAAGCAAGAGCCTTATATACGGAATTATATAAACAGCCATTTCACAAAAAAAAATCTATCAATATCAACAAAAAAAGTCTATAAAAGTAGCGATACTGAAAAGTATGTTTATGAATTGAAAGACAACAGGTATATCGAAACGGTTTTTATTAAACGGCGAGATGGTGGGACTGTTTGCGTAAGTACGCAAGTTGGTTGTCCTGTTGGCTGTATTTTTTGTGAGTCCGGACGCAATGGTTTTGTTCGTAATCTAACACCGTCTGAAATTGTGCAGCAGGTCATATTGATACGTCAAAAAGTAAATCGTATCGTTTTTATGGGAATGGGAGAACCTTTATTCAATTACGACAACTTGATTGCAGCAATCCATATTCTTCGAGATAGAAATGGACTTAACTTTCCAACCGACGGCATTACCGTATCAACAGTTGGTCCAGTTAAGCAATTAAAAAAATTGCGCGAAGAACATCTAAAAATTCAGTTGACAATATCTTTACATGCAGCAACACAGGCTGCGAGAAACTGTATCATTCCTCATATGCACAAGTACGCTATTGAAGATGTTGTTAAGCAAGCATTGTCCTATTCACAAAGGCATAATCGAAAAGTGGTATTTGCGTATTTACTTTTACCAGGTATAAATGACCGTTCCTCAGATATAAGGCAACTTGCAAAATGGTTTAAGGGCAAAAATGTTATGATTAACGTGCTGCAATACAACCCGACGAGTAATTCAAAAATTAGAGCACCACAAAAACAAGAAATGGTTGCGTTCAAACATCAATTAGAGCAAACAGGACTTGAAGTTACCATGAGAGTTTCTCATGGTAGAGAGATTAAAGCAGCTTGTGGACAATTAGCTAATACATATAATAAAGCCAAAAAACAACAAAAATAATTTAATTAAAAGAGCCAGACGCACAGACGCAGAGCCGATAATATGCAGTTTGAAATACTGCTGTTATCGGCTCTTTTTTGATTTTAATTTGTGCCCCCAATAACCATATTGGAGCAAAATCAGAACTGTTGCTTGTCGTTCTTTGATTTCCGCAGCAGCTTTGAAAAATCAAAGCCGCCGTTTCTTTTTATTTTCTGATGAAATGACGCGGTATCACTGTTAAAAGCGGCGGCTAAAGGAGGTAGCCGCCATGAAGCACATACCCTATCGACAAAATCCGACGGTCATTGACTTATCAAAAAAAGCCCGACCACCGTCGGGAACCTCTCCACCCTTGAATATGAACTGTCTAATCATCTAAATACTACTTACAATACCTATACGCCTGTCCGGGCTTTTCGGACAGGCGTATTTTGCTGCTCAAAAAATTTTTTGAAAAAAATCCGAAAATCTTCGGCGTTTTTTTCAAAAGGCAGTATTGCCCCGCGAAAAGGGGGAAGCACCACCAACTTTCCAACGAGAAAGGGGGTGAGAATGTGGAACCTAATCGCAGGGAGTTACATAAAAAACATGAGGTTTGCTAAAGGGTTAGGAGTTCTCAGTCGGTCATTATCCCTGTACCAGCCAAGCCGATAATCTCCGCCATGAGAAGTGGATTTAATAAACAGATTACAACTCAACGAATCCTCCAACGCGGAATATTCTTCTCCTATGAGAAAAGGGGTCTCCTTGGAAAAGAAGGTATTGTCTTCAGGAAGAATGTTAGGGAAGCTCTGTAAAATGCTTGATTCTTCCCAATGGCCTTTAGAGACTTAATTTTCAAAGGATCTGGCCGAAATTTTCCATTCAGGAGGAGTTGATTGGGGCCTAATCAATCAATTTCCTCCCCAATAGATACAGTTATCCTAGACGAAGCTCACCTTAGTTCGATTTTCGAAGCAATTTCCGATGAACATGTTGGCAATCGAGGCCAGCATTGTTAAGCGCGCCGTATTTTTGGCCAGTCCTCTATATCGTACTTTCCTATATCCGAACTGAACTTTAATTCGATGAAAGGCGTGTTCGACCTTACATCTAATTGAACTCAGCACCTTTTCGTCGGCAACTCTCTCTGCGGAGAGCTTCTTTCTCTGGCCGTAGCGTTTCGCAGCCGTATAAGTTACTCGTTCAGGATCTGCACTCTCACGCTTTTCCATACCGAGATATCCGGAATCGCCGATTACTTCCCAGTCATCGGGGCGGCGTAATTCGTCCGCTTTTGTCACATCGTGAACATTAGCGGGGGTCGTTACCACCGTGTGGATGATTCCGGTGGCTTTATCCACACCAATGTGCATCTTCATTCCGAAGTGCCAGTTGCTGCCTTTCTTCGCTGAACGCATTTCAGGATCTCGCTTTTTGTCAGCGTTTTTCGTCGAACTCGGTGCTTCAATAAAAGAGCCGTCAACAATCGTGCCCTTGCTGAACAGAAGCCCCCTGGCGGTAAGCTGCTGCTTGAACAAATCAAAGACTTGTTTGTCCAGAACGTTTTTCTCAAGGAGATGACGGAAACGTAGGATCGTGGTCTCATCGGGACATTTTGAATCCATCGTCAGACCGACAAAGCGGCGGCATGCGAACGAGTCGTGAAGCGTCTCCTTACACATGGGATCAGAAAGGTTATAAACCAGCTGAAGGAAACGAATGCGGATCATGAGTTCCAGAGGATAAGGCTGAGCGCCGCGTTTGCCTTCACTGTAATAAGGGCCTATCAAAGATTTCAAGCCCTGCCAAGGAATGATGCGGTCTAAAGTCTCCAGGAACTTTGTTCTTCTGGCACCGCCCAGCTGCGGTGAGGTTTCTGCAAATAAATCAGCGAATGTGGGGGCTTTAATCTTCATAGTCACACTTTTCGGTAGTGTGCTAATTATAGCATATCACCCACCTTTTGTGCAGAGATTCCTTAGACAAAAACGATAGAAGTTCTTCATAGTTGCAATTGCTTAGCTGTACCGACTCTTCGTCAAAATAATATGTTTTAGGTTTAATGAGTTTGCCATCAAGTATTTTTAATTCGAGGGGCCAAAGGTAATGTATGTCATTCGTTGGACGGGCTATTAGGTATAGTTTTTTTCCTGGCACCTCTGTTGACTGAAACTCTGCAACTAACACCGCGGCTGCCCAAATGGTCCAAGAAGCTCCTGCATCACGTTTCCGCTCGGCATCTCCGATTGCTGCAGCTTGTGATACATAATGAACTCTGGGCGTATAACGAATGTAGTTTCCCCATGCACAACGTTCTTCTGAGAGAAACCACACCTGACCGATGGAAATATTCGTTAAGGCTGTCTTCTTCCGCTTTTCGATAGTGCTGAAATAATAACCTGACATAAGATTTCCTCGCTTTTTAAAGCTTTTCCTTCTCGTTTTTTAAAGCTGGCTTCCGTGGCTCTCGCTGCTGGGGACAAAATCTATGCTTATCAGGGACCGACCTCATCAGAGTAGTCGTATAAGAAGGATCTTCTTCATTCTCAACAAGATACCACTTTCTGTTGAGACCTAAGAGATACTGATCTACAACTTTTTTACTAGTAAAACACTAGTAAAAATATATTCCATTTTCTCTTAAAGAAAAGGATAAAGAAACTTTATGAGACATGAGCCTTACGCAAAAGTGAATAATTTAAGATGAAGAGACCGCGGACTAGTCGTTTCCAAGGCTTAAGTAAATAGAAAAGTTACGGCCACGTAATCCAAAGTTTAGGAAGGTTTTTCTTCCTTCTCTTGGCTATAAATCTACAAGAAAATCCAATAGAAGTTAAACCGTCAATTAGCCACTTGAGAGAATCTAAGTCACCATCAATCCAAAATGCGCCGCCTCTAGACGTATTATCCACATACGGAATTGAATATCTCTTCAATATCGCAATAAGCAGGAAAAGAGACGGCGGATAAGATAGCTGCTGAATAAACTTTGTGCGACTATCAACAAGTTGTATTTTTTCTGTTGAATTTACGGAACTGTGTCCCCTCAGTTCTTCGGCTCTTTGCTCCCTAAAGAATTGGATGCACTCCTCATCTCTGAAGATGATTCTCTCATATTCAATATGTATTCTACTCAAACACCACGGAGCTAGCTTCTTTAAACTCGAATAGCTTGAAAAAATCTCTAGAGCCCCTTCTTCGTATCTATATTCATCAAAATCTATCCCTGCCTTTTCCAGTTCATCTTTTATATGTTCGAATCTCTCTTCTTGGGGGTGCATTATTAAAGATTGTCCTCTTAACGCAACTTCCTATTAGTCTAATGTCAGGATCCTCACACAGGAATAGGCTTGACTTCTCGTGACCCTCAACGCCCATTAAAAATTAACTCATCGAACTTGATACAACAAATCCCACGTTCAATACCGTATAGTGAATTTTTACTAGTAAAAACAATGAAGTATTAACTTTTCCTTGCTTGGTACGCGACGGCATAAAATGACCACAACAGGTGTAAAGACAGTCACCAAACGTGATTAAAGAAAAATGAACTCGATGACTACCCAGAAAGGGAATAGCGAAGAGCGGAATTATTGGCAATCTTGTTTTGTTATTGGAAAACTGCGCAGTATCTTCTTTTCCATATCTTCAAGGACACACTGGAAGCGGTAGCCTTTTGTGAGCAGTGCTTCAAAGTGAGGAGCTTCGCAGAAATACGTTATTAAATCTTTTTGTTTTTTATTGAGCCTTTTGGAGGATATTTGCCTTTTATTAAGCTGTTGGTATTTTAAGTAATTGATAATTTGTTTATCGTCGTAATCAGAGAAATACGAACGGTACCAACTCAATCCTCCATCAAAATTAACCGGGAGGTTAAACGTACTAATTATTTTACTTTGAGCGGCTTCTTTTGCCGAAACCTGTATTCTTGCAGGATCGGGTAATGGTCTTGTTTGTTGCGGAGGTTCCTCTTGAAGCCTAAGACCGATAAAAATGAAAACCGCTAAAACACAAAAGAAAAGAGCTATCCAAACACTGGAAGATTTCTCTTTTTTAACATCTGCATTGACTTTATCTTCTACGCCCTTCGGTTTAATCAGTTCTTTTTGAAGTGCGGAAATTTGGGCTCGGAGCGACTTTATTGTCGTTTCAAGCTTCTCGTTAGCATTTTCCAACGAGGAAATATATCGAGCATGCTCCCGTGCCTGGAGTTTTAGGGTATCAAGCTCTTTTTGAAGGGAGCTTTTTAAAGAGTCGATGCCTTGAATGCGAGCTGTTGCTCTTAAAACAAAGTCGCACATTTCTTCTCCGAAGGTTTCTCTATCCTCCTCTGTAATTCCCGGCTTGTCTGCCGAGAGACTTTGCTCGTACAAAGTAACCGAGTTTTTTAATCGGTCGATGTCATCTATACACTCTTCTCTCATTTTTCTAAGAGAACCTCGGAGGGCGTCGCAGTTATTCCTCTGCTCCTCGACTTTTTCTAGAGATTTATCGGCCTTTTCTTCGATGTAATTTATGCTATTTCTAAGGTTGACAGAGTTCTCGGTAAGGTCTACGTTTAATTGATCAATTTTTTCGAAAGTTTCTCTTCTCAGGATTACTTCCTTTGTGTGAGCCGAACTTATACCGATTTCAAACCTTGATAGTTTTTCTTCAGTGGAAGTCTTAAAACTCTCAAAGTCTTTGGTTGCTTCTTCTTGGCTTTTTTTAATGGGGGAAAGCGCATCCCCCAGTTCCACTAGTTTTTTATTGAGTTCGGTTTGAGAGTCAAGAATCCTTTTATCGAAAGTCTCTTTGGCTGTTTTTATTTTGTTTGAAAGCTCGATTTCTCGTTGGTTAAGGGAATAGAGTTTTTTAGCTAGCAGTAGTGCAAAGTTTTCGCCGCCCCAGAGCTCTTTCTTACTTCCTAAAAAAGCTATGAGTTCATCGCTGCTAACATTATTATCAGTTGCTACTTGTTTTAGCAGCTCATTAACGCTTCCGGTTGGACTTAGTTCACCGGGGCTGGCTGTTTCACGAGTGCCGAGTCCGTTTTTTTCTAAATAGTCATCAGAGTCGCGAGTAGTGGCAGTGTCCTCTCTCGGATAAGGTCTGGGTCCAAGCGATTGCATTTATTTTCCTTGTGTTTAAACGTCTTGGGATGTTTTATTCTTGTAGTAATTACTATATTAACAAATCGTTATATGGGACTTTCCCATGGGTGATCCCCTAAACAGAGCTATTCTTGCAACCACCGCTCCCTTCTATTCTCTGTACATGTAATCCTAAAAAACTGCGAAGAGGCGTGTAGACATTTGCAATCTGGTAATTTTTACTAGTAAAGCACTAGTAAAAATCTCTAATATGAGTTTTTCCCCGTTACTAAAAAACAAAAAATCAATCGAAAAAAAAAACGTCAGATGATGAGCTAAGTTCTTAGCAATCGGATCGTTTCGGCGAATGTCGTTTTGTTTTACTTGTCTTATTTGTATTAATTGTAGACATCCCAAAGTCCTTGGTGATCAAGGCTTCTACGCAACTTAATATGAGAAATTCCCCGTTAAATATGAGTTTTTCCCCGTAAAGTATGAGAAATTCCCCGTGTAAGTATGAGTTTTTCCCCGTGAATTATGAGTCTGTATAATGAGCTCATAATTAATAACTAAGGCGTACGACCATGGGAGAGCTAATTGTAAAGTACGGGAATGAGGTTAATAGAGCTGCACGACGCCTCACGACCAGCGAATTGCGTATTCTTTTTGTCGCCATCGCTAAGAACTTCCAGGTAAAGGACCGGTGCCTTGAGTGCCGGGTCTCTGCTCAAGAACTTATCTCCTTAGGTTCAGATCCTTCAACCGCGTACGCAGACTTGAGGCAAGCGGTCGAGACTCTGTTTGATCGCTACATTGTCTTTACTGAAAAAGATGCTTCTGATAACGCGCTCATCGAACGAAAAATCCGCTGGGTACAAGATATCGGGTATGTAAAAGGAAGCGGAGAGGTTGTTGTCACGCTTTCTCAAAAGCTCCTACCCTTCCTGCACGACTTCCGGAAAGGTTTTACGTTGCTGAAACTGCAGGAGATACGAGGCCTAACGGCATACGCCGCAATTCTTTATACAATGCTGTGCCAGTACAGAGATACGCGCTGGATGAAAATTGATGTCCAAGAACTGAGAAGCATCCTTGAAATTGGGGACCGTCTCAAGCTCTACGGAGACTTCAAGAGGTTCGCCATTAAGTCATCAATCAAACAGATCAACAACAGCCAAAATACCGTGTTCAACGTGCGTTTCGAGGAGATTAAGGCCGGACGCAAAGTTGTTGCGATCAAATTCATTCTCGAAGATAAGCCTCGCCTAATCGCGTTAAAAGCGCTGGAAAAGGCTGACCCACATCCGGTCATCAAAATTACGGACAAACAGGCCAGGTACTTCGCTTCAGAAGCGATTGCCCGGGACTGCGATATGGTCATGCAGGTCCTTCGAAATGAAAATATTTTGCCGGTAAGTGTCTTCCGCACTTTCTACACCAATCAAATTGCAATCGACTGGCTGGCTCCGCAGTTGAAAAAGCCGGAAGTGCTTGCGAACAAAAACGTACAGAAGATGCTTCGCAGCTTTGGTTTTTCTTTCTGATTTTCGGGGACGAATTTTAAATATGAGTTTTTCCCCGTCTAAATTTCGATTTTCCTACAATGCCGACTACGGCGGAATCCCTCCCACTCCTTATATATTTCTTTCTGTATACATTGAATTTGTATTTAGTAAAATGCAGACAACACCACGGATCGGCTTTTGGCTGGACAATTCCAACCAAACACCGCAGCAGACAGTAGAAACCATTCTGAACGTTAGGAAGCCGGTATGATTGTTACATATAAGGGGAAGAAAAATTTCTTTTAGATACTTGTTTTCCTAAAACTGATGTGATATAATAATTCAATTCCAGAAAAGGAGTAAAAAATATGCGGCAAGGTATTCTTAAATAAAACTATAATCAAATAGTGGGAACAAAGGATTATGATAGTCCCTTTTGTAGGGGCTTAGTTTTTTGTACCCAATTTAAGAATACTTTTGCCTTATCAATTTTGACATATCCCCAAAAACAGCACTCACAAACAGGTGTATGCTGTATATGTGTATGTCCGCAAATTATCATCCCCAGTGGTAAAAGTATTTTACTGCTGGGGATTTTTATGCCCTTCGGGGCAGTAAAGGGAGGACAATCACATGAAAATAATCAATATTGGAATTCTTGCCCATGTAGACGCTGGAAAGACGACCTTGACGGAGAGCCTGCTATATGCCAGCGGAGCCATTTCAGAACCGGGGAGCGTCGAAAAAGGGACAACGAGGACGGACACCATGTTTTTGGAGCGGCAGCGTGGGATTACCATTCAAGCGGCAGTCACTTCCTTCCAGTGGCACAGATGTAAAGTCAACATTGTGGATACGCCCGGCCACATGGATTTTTTGGCGGAGGTGTACCGCTCTTTGGCTGTTTTAGATGGGGCCATCTTGGTGATCTCCGCTAAAGATGGCGTGCAGGCCCAGACCCGTATTCTGTTCCATGCCCTGCGGAAAATGAACATTCCCACCGTTATCTTTATCAACAAGATCGACCAGGCTGGCGTTGATTTGCAGAGCGTGGTTCAGTCTGTTCGGGATAAGCTCTCCGCCGATATTATCATCAAGCAGACGGTGTCGCTGTCCCCGGAAATAGTCCTGGAGGAAAATACCGACATAGAAGCATGGGATGCGGTCATCGAAAATAACGATAAATTATTGGAAAAGTATATCGCAGGAGAACCAATCAGCCGGGAAAAACTTGTGCGGGAGGAACAGCGGCGGGTTCAAGACGCCTCCCTGTTCCCGGTCTATTATGGCAGCGCCAAAAAGGGCCTTGGCATTCAACCGTTGATGGATGCGGTGACAGGGCTGTTCCAACCGATTGGGGAACAGGGGAGCGCCGCCCTATGCGGCAGCGTTTTCAAGGTGGAGTATACAGATTGCGGCCAGCGGCGTGTCTATCTACGGCTATACAGCGGAACGCTGCGCCTGCGGGATACGGTGGCCCTGGCCGGGAGAGAAAAGCTGAAAATCACAGAGATGCGTATTCCATCCAAAGGGGAAATTGTTCGGACAGACACCGCTTATCCGGGTGAAATTGTTATCCTTCCCAGCGACAGCGTGAGGTTAAACGATGTATTAGGGGACCCAACCCGGCTCCCTCGTAAAAGGTGGCGTGAGGACCCCCTCCCCATGCTGCGGACGTCGATTGCGCCGAAAACGGCAGCGCAAAGAGAACGGCTGCTGGACGCTCTTACGCAACTTGCGGATACTGACCCGCTTTTGCGCTGCGAGGTGGATTCCATCACCCATGAGATCATTCTTTCTTTTTTGGGCCGGGTGCAGTTGGAGGTTGTTTCCGCTTTGCTGTCGGAAAAATACAAGCTTGAAACAGTGGTAAAGGAACCCACCGTCATTTATATGGAGCGGCCGCTCAAAGCAGCCAGCCACACCATCCATATCGAGGTGCCGCCCAACCCGTTTTGGGCATCCATCGGACTGTCTGTTACACCACTCCCGCTTGGCTCCGGTGTACAACACGAGAGCCGGGTTTCGCTGGGATACTTGAACCAGAGTTTTCAAAACGCTGTCAGGGATGGTATCCGTTACGGGCTGGAGCAGGGCTTGTTCGGCTGGAACGTAACGGACTGTAAGATTTGCTTTGAATACGGGCTTTATTACAGTCCGGTCAGCACGCCGGCGGACTTCCGCTCATTGGCCCCGATTGTATTGGAACAGGCATTGAAGGAATCAGGGACGCAACTGCTGGAACCTTATCTCTCCTTCACCCTCTATGCGCCCCGGGAATATCTTTCCAGGGCTTATCATGATGCACCGAAATACTGTGCCACCATCGAAACGGTCCAGGTAAAAAAGGATGAAGTTGTCTTTACTGGCGAGATTCCCGCCCGCTGTATACAGGCATACCGTACTGATCTGGCCTTTTACACCAACGGGCAGAGCGTATGCCTTACAGAACTGAAAGGGTATCAGGCCGCTGTCGGCAAGCCAGTCATCCAGCCCCGCCGTCCAAACAGCCGCCTGGACAAGGTGCGCTATATGTTTCAGAAGATAATGTAACGTCTTGCGCAATGCAAGCGTTCATTGCTGGCTATTGCGAAATATCATTGATAAAATCAGTATCAGAGAGGAGAAACTATTTTGAACCAGGAACAGACGAATATTACAACAGGAAAGCAAATACGTCATCTGCGAACACAATTGGGAATGACACAGGAAGAACTAGCCGGGGAATTGAATGTTACCCGGCAGGCACTATCGAATTGGGAGAGAGATGTTAATGAACCCGATTTAAATATGTTGAAAAAAATGGCTCTTAGAGCAGAGACGGATTTTCATACGTGCGAATGAATATGACTTTTACTAGTAAAACACTAGTAAAAATCTCAACGGAGAAAGTCAGGGAAGCAAAAAACTACCTCCTTCCTTAGAGCCTTTTATTGCAACGCAAAACTACGCCAACAGATACCTCGAAACTCCCCTTCTCTCGATAAGACTTAACAGAGAAGAGTCTATTCATTTGATCTGCTTTCGGTTTGTCCGCCGAGGATGTCCTAAAACATTTTCTGAGCGGCTGTCGCCGAAAGCACAAATGATTCTGGCGTGCATCCCGCTCTGACGAAAAGCCGCAGCGAATACGGGCTCAATCGCAGATCTCGACAAGTCGAAATCTTTCGCAGGATTGTAGTCACGGGCAAGTCCGGCACGCCTTAAGAGCGTTTCCACACTCGGCCACTTCTCACGAAGAAGCCGCGGATCATGCCTATTTTCGATAACGCACATTGCTAAAAAGGCACTGTACGCATCTCGCTGAACAACGGTATTACTGATCCGGGTCCAGCGCTGCTTGAGCGTTTTCTTTATGTAGGACCCGTCAACATGATTGAACTGTGAAAGTCGGCAGCGATAGGCGTTTAATTCAATGAAATCTGCATTGTCGGCACTTTCAGCCTTACGGCGCAAACACTGAATTAAATCTCCTGTCCCATGCTTTCTTACACTCTTACCGAAATTTTCCTGAAAACTTTGATAGCTGTTTTTTTCGCATTTAATCGTTCCGCCCATTTGAATAATTATGTTGGCGATGCGCCTGTGATCTGTCTTTCTGGCGGCAGTCTCAATCCTAAAAATCTCATTGCGTTGATTTACGAGCTTTTTGAAACGATTAGAGCAGTTCCAAACAGCACCTTTCTTGATTGCTCCCGACGCTTCAAAGTTATCCGGATTCGTAGCTTTCAGCGACCTGTGCATCAGCTGGGCAAGACGTCTTTTTTCGATCGAATGATCGTTCAAACTTGCGGGAGATGACGGGATCAAGAAAACACCGTCCTCAGATACACAAGCTATTTTTGCCGGACCGGGATCGATACCAACCCACTTCTCTTTCGGACCCGGTATGTAGCGGACGGGAGGATGTCCTTCTAAGATGAGCTGCAAAAAATAGCGCCTACGGCCTCGGATGCGTCTTCGGCAAACCCGGCAATACTTAAATTTACGGGGTTTAGAAGGGTCCGCAGGATCTGAAAGCGCTTCCCTAAGGTATTCGCTAGAAGATATTTCGACCGGTATTCTGCGTCGATTCCAGGCAAATGCCTTTTCTTTCGGATGCCAAATAATATTGGCATGATTCGACTTATTTTCCAAGGAATGCAGTCCGCGCCCCCGGGATTTAAATCTTGGACGTCCTCCTTTTCCAAAGAGGTATCTTTCGACGGATCTCCAGACACGAGAGCCAATTGCTTCAGCAACTTCTACGCCTAGAATGCATTCGTTTTTCACTCTTTTTGCGCCGGGATCTGTTTTTCGGACAAACCGCTTGGCTCCATTCCTGTGGCCGTTGGCTATCTTGCCAAGGCTGAATTCCGTAAGACCGAAAGAGAACCTGATTTCAGCGAGTTTTCTAGAGCGTTCTTTTCCCTTTGGCAACAGTATTGCCTCCCGCCACTCCCGAGAATTACGCATTCGCTCTAAACGACCGAGCGCGGTATGCAGGGTGGCGTTGTATAAGGACAAGGCGAAGTCAAATTTCCGGTTTAGGAATCGAACCACATCATCGCTGTCCTTAATTGGCAATTCAAGAACGAAAACTTGTGTGCTCATACGGCTCCATTATGGTTCTCCGGCTTTTTCTGAACAATCACGTCTTTGGATAACTGCTTTCTTATTCTTGCCTTAGTGGAACAGGATATTTTTACTAGTAAAACACTAGTAAAAGTAAATATGAGTTTTTCCCCGTCGAAGTTTCGATTTTCTTGAAGCTGCGGCGTGCTTCCATACATGCGAGTGAGCATAAGATTTACTAGTAAAACGCTAGTAAAAAATATTAGGGAAATTGCTTAAGGGCGGAAAAGACATCCAATGGGCGGTTTCTTTTCGCCAAGAGAAGCCTTGGTTCAAATCATTCCAGGTGTCTTCAGTGGCGTTTACAGTATTCAAAAAATGAGTGTTATCTAGGAGAATGTAATGAGCGAAAACTTCACAAAGCTTGTCGAGTCATTTTACGGATCGACGATAGGAAACGTTCGGAGCCCGGTTTGGATGTGCGGTTTGGAATGGGGAGGAGGTTACGACTCGAAAATTCCAATTCTAGAAAGCGAGTTGGAACCTTATGGTCTTGAGGATATTCAAACAACTTCCTTGCAAGACTTTATCGATAATTTTTGGGCATCAGGCAGTCCGTTTTGTCGAAATACGATGAAGATTCTATGCGAGTTGTACAACTGCACAGAGCCTGAGACGGAAGCCTCTTACGACCAGGATTGGGAACCTTGGGAAGAGCTGGGAATCGTAGGCGTTAATGGTCTGGCTTTAATCCTGAATGCGTTTCCTATTTCGTTTGAAAACCGGAGAGTGTCAGGAAAGAAGTGGAATGAATACAAAGTTCGCACAACTAAAGACGAACGCAATCCTATCCTGCTTAGCGAATGGACAGGACTTAAAAATTTTGATGAATACATAAAATTTGTTGTAAAGCATCGATCGAAAATTTATTCGAATGAACGCAAACTTCGTAAACCAAAGTTGATCATTTGCTTTGGAAAACAGTCTCTGGATACCTTCCTTGATTTATGGGACGTTGAAAGCAGGACTCCATCCTTAGCGTTTAATTTTGACGATCCTTTTAATCCGGATTTTGAATCCAAGAGCCATCCCAATTGCTTTGCATACTGGACTGACGAGACCTTGGTTGCAGTCGTTCCTTTTCCCGGAGGCCCGAACGGGATAAAGAGTAAGCCGAGAATAACGAACGTAAGCACGTGGCTATACAACGCTGTCGCTAAAAGATATGGCCCAAATTGGCTCGACATTCCAAATATTGTAGTTTCCGAAAAAACGGAGGAAGTTTCTATCCAATCTGAAGTTCTTTCGGAGACGAGGCTATTTCAGGATCTTGTTAATCAGCAATTAGCATGCTTAGAGAGATTGAAGGGGGCCGCGGCCAAATTGCCGGATTCTTGGTATTCAACAGAAGACGGACAGAAACAATTAGAGTCTTTAAAAGAAACTCTGTTACGCGATTATTTTCATGAGTTTGATGCACTGAGGAAAAACCTTAAAGATCAACAAGATCAGAAGAGAAAAGAAACTCTTGAAAAGCTTCGCTAATCAACGGCTTCAGTGATAAGTTTCAGTGGTCTTTTACGCTTAGTTGACCGATTCTCACTGAGGCCGAATTTCTAATTCTCGAAAAGAAAAGTGGTTGCAGCACTGTCAAAAAGCAGGTTTTATTTCCGAGCTTCCTATTTCTTGGATTTCTCGAACTGCTCAACCACTTCAAGCATATCTTTTGACAAGTAAGATTTTGCGCGGCTGGTCATTCCCAGAGGTATTTCGTATTGCGCCTCTGCCAGGGAGCCTACGATTGCGCCCATAGTGTCAGAGTCCCCGCCATATGAGACGGCAAGGCGAACCGCATCCTCAAAACTAGTGGCGAGAGAGGCTAAATGCAAGGCTAAAGGAACGCAGCTCTGGCAACTTCCGTCGAAAACGCCTCTTCTAGGTAAATTCAAAAAAGCGTCCGAGCCATAGAACTCTTTTGCAACCTGTTCAAAGATTGAGGGAGATTTAATTTTTTCTGTCCGCATCCTAAAAATAGCTGTCGCGGCAGCAACTGCTCCTTTAATACCTTCCGGATGATTATGCGTAATGGCTGCAGATAACTCCGCTTGTTTTCTTACTTCGTTTTCACAACCGAACAGCCACCCGATCGGACTTACTCTCATGGCCGAGCCATTGCCGAAACTATTGTAAGGACGAGGATCTCGACGCTTAAACCAGTTGAAAAAATACTCACCGTATCCACCCATTGGATAGGGATATTTTCGGCACCACGTCCGCAGAGAGGTTTGATAATCAGTGCAGCTTAGGATTGCGTCAGCTACCGCAATCGTACAAACCGTGTCGTCAGTGAAACTCGATCCATGAGCAAACATTGGAAAGTTGTAGTCCGACGTGTTGTTGAATTCGTATGTGCTTCCGGCAATGTCGCCGATGATTGCGCCGATCATGGTTCCCCTGTTATTCAGATCTAGTAAAACTCATAACTATGAGAAATTCCCCGTTTATTCTAACTTCAAATTTTTGAGGTCAAGAAGCTTCTTAACTCATTGACTATCTTCAATTTCGACTGCTAAATTTATCTTGACTGTACAGTCTGAGCCTCGCGTAGTGAGCTCCCCGCCATTGTGCGGGCCGGAAGCTCGAGAGCTAAGGTTGGAAGGCGCGCGAATAATACCGGATACAGGGGGTTCATACTCTGTATCCGGGGCCTACACCATCCCTGATTTACTAGTGTTTTACTAGTAAAAATCAACAACTACAAGAAACTTCCTTCAGCCCTGTTCTTGGCTGAGATACCGTCTCACCCTGAATTTCTAGGCAGTTGCCGGAGATATTTTTATCCGGCTCAACAAGCATCTGTTTTAGGTAAGGCCACGGACCATTTCAGAGGATAATTTTCTTTGTTTTTAGAAGGGTCAGTCGCCCGACATACCTCGTCCCAGCAAAAAAATAATAACGTATTGACGATTACCTCTTCCTTCAGCTAGATTGACCTTGACTCTAGAGTCAGTCCTTGGACTGTGCGTAGTGATTACTCCCTCTTATGAGGGACCAGACGATCGAGAGCTAAATATTGAAAGGCGCGCATTTGTATCCGTACTTGGGCCTTCAACCTCAGGTACGGGATTCCGAGGGCGGAGAACGGGGAGCGTCTTTGGCGCGCCCCGTTTCTCTTTAAAACTGGCTTAGATAAGACTTCCTAGCGTCTACATCATCTATTTTTACTAGTAAAACACTAGTAAAAATATCATTCTTTTTTTAACCGTCATAGTTTTCCACCCTTTTGTATACTGGCGGAATCAGGTTTATTTCTTTCCGTTTATCTGATCCTTAAAGCGGCTGAGGAGTGCGAATCCTTAGCCGTTTTGCTTTGGTTTTATCTCGACGATTGCGGGAACTCCAAAACAAACCTCAAACCCTTTCCCGAAAAATGAATAAACCGGACAAGTGAAAGCCAGCTCGATTGTCTGGAGAGAGTTTCAAAAGAATCTCCGGATGGATAAAACTCTAAAACTTTAAGCAAGGCACCCACTTCAAAACGGAGAAGGAATGCGCTTCCTGAAAACGATCGCAAAATTTCTGCACAGATACCGTCATACCTCAGGGGACACTTCTAAGTTACTCTAAAGATAGTTTTTGACCGCTAATTTTTACTAGTAAAAATAATCAACTATGAGAAATTCCCCGTTATTGTTTTTCCTTGTTGATGGAATAACTCTTATTCGATCTGCAGAACTATTTACAGAGATTTCCTAATTAATAGATAAGGAGACGCACCAGGTCCGCTTTTTAGTTTGCTAATTATTTTTTTTTCTAGTAAAGAAATCAACTATGAGATATTCCCCGCTCTTTTGAAAGAGCGTTTTTTCTTTTAAATTTCGAAGCGCTCTCGGCAAAAGTTTTTGTACAGCGTACTTAACTGACAGATAAGGAGATGCACCAGTTCCATCCGTTGCTTGCTAAGTTTTTACTAGTGTTTTACTAGTAAAAACAAACTTATTTTCTTCAAAAGAAAAAGAACCAAAAAGAAAATAACGTAGTTAATTCACAGTTAAAACAAACGAATAACAAAACAAGAAACAACCACTGTCTTGAAATCAGAACAACTCAAAGACGCTCACGTTCAACACAAGAGTTTTCTCCGCTACGCAGGAAAACTCTGTGCAGAACGCTCGCCGAGTTGTTTCCGATTTCAAGCAATACAAAAATCTTTTAGCTCCGGCAAACGAAGAAAAGGCCGATACGACTTCAACACAAGAGTTTTCTCCGCTAACGCAGGAAAACTCTGTGCAGAAGTCTGCATCCCTGCTGAAATCAGAACAACTCAAAACACTCACGTTCAACACAAGAGTTTTTTCCGCTGACGCAGGAAAACTCTGTGCAGAACGTTCGCTGAGTTGTTTCCGATTTCAGCAACCATCCACACATCTCTTTTTTAGAAAAAAAGACTCCGGCTTCGCCACTAGATAAGGAGACGCACCAGGTCAGGGGGTAATTTCCTTTGCATATCTGCGCACTACACGTTCGTTGAGCTTCAGCTGTTCTGCAATGGCCCGGATGCTCAAGCCTTCTTTTTTCAATCTTGCGATCGCCTCAAGATTGAAGCGCTTCTGTTCTGAGCGCTGCTTGTCATACTCTTCCCTAGAAACCGTCCCTTGCGCTCTGCGGCGCTTCATTGATCGTTCGGCGTCCTTCTTTCGACGCGTAGCTGTATCGACGATGGTTTTGTTGCTGCGAATCTCTTCTTCCGTGATACCGAGTTTTTCAATGATCGTTTCATTTTTGGGAGTATAAATCGCCGGATATTCACGACCGTTAAACATGACCGTTTCGCCGTTCGTATAAGCCTTTATTTTTGCGTACAGTGTAGAAAACTCACTGTTGGAGTATCTAAATCCCGGGTCGATCATGAAAGCGATCTTTCGTACTTCGTGATAGAAGTTCAACGGTGTCAGCTGATGAGAGAGCGCAAGAAACGAAGCCGTATAGAGAAGCCAGTTCATGCGATTTCCTGCAGCAATCCCTCCGCGGGCTTGGATGATATTCAGAAGATCATCGGCCCGAGCAAAATTGAGCGTGTTCAGGTTGAATGCCTCTAATCCTTTTAAAATGGGCTTTTGAGCGCGTTTTGAAAATTCCTCAAGGATCGTATCACTCGAGATGAGTTCGTCTCTCCTGAACTCAAATAGCGCGTTGCAGAGGTCTTCAAAGTTATACCGAACGGGACCGTCTATATCAGAATTCACAAAGACTGCTCTGACCAAACGTCCGGACCGCGTATTCGTCGTGTGCAGGACGCGCAGGACTCGGGCTGCGTCTAAGGCATTGGCATCCGCTCCGTAGGGTGCCAGTCGCCTGCAAATCTTCTGCTGCGCGAGATTCCATCTGGGAAGGGCAGCACGCGGGATGTTGTAGGAAAGAAGCCACTTAATCTGAAGGCCTCGGCCGCTAAAGACAATTAGGCTTGGAATTGGGATTCCGACCTCTTGGCAGATCCGAACGAAGTGGTTTGCAGCCTCTTCCGGAGTCTTGTTTTTTCCCCAATCGGTTTTGTAGTAATCAAGGTCAAGAAACAGGGAACTAATACCGGAAAGGCACACAATCCGGCGTGACGGCACAAAAAACGTTGATTGAGAAATCCAAGTATCTGCTTTAACGTCGAGATGATCGATGACCCAATCCATCTTCTCAACGGGAAAGCAAAACTGCTTTTTTTGAGCGGTATCAGATCTGGCGCTCAGAAGCGCGAAATAAGCGTCCTTCTTGCAGTTTTGCTGCAGGAAAGAAATCTCTTCTTTCGGGAAGAGCAAGTCGGTTTCGACTTTCCGCGGCCCAACGGCCGAACTAAATTCGGTATAATACATTCTTGACTCTGTTGGTCAGGTTTCCAATCTGACCAGTTCCAGTTGGAAAGCCAAGCTTTCCAAGCATGCGCAAGGGTTGCCGCCCTTTCGCGTTAAAAATTCAAAAAGGACCGGAAAGTTCCAAGTTTCCGGTCCTTTTTCCTTATGGGCAATTCTACTTTAATTTGCGCGATTTCCTTACAATTTCCTCAAAACAACAGGTATTTACAAAATAACCCCTGTTGTCTCAAGGGGCCATTTTTGTTACAATTTACTAGTAATTTACTAGTCTTTTACTAGTAATTTACTAGTGTTTTACTAGTCTTTTACTAGTAATTTACTAGTAAATATTATCGTTTTCCCTAGGTACAGCGCCTTTCTTGAGTTGCTGCTGAATCCACATGTTCAAAAGTGCTGCACGAGTCATTCCCAGGTCTGCTGCAACTTCATTCACACGGTCCAGATCGTCCGGATTCATCGTTAGTGTAATAACGACCTTTTTCCCTTTGAGTTTGTACTTGCGCTTGGCGCCGTCCGGGGCGGATTCGATGAAGTCCTGAACTTCCTTTGAGTTGAAATCAACGGCTTTCTTCTCAGGCTTCGGCTTGAGCTGCTCCTCGAACTGCGAAGCAACCTTGGGTAACTTTGCGATAGACATGTCTTACTGCTCCTTCGCGTTGGCCTCTTCTTCTTCGTCCCCGAATACAGCTTTAACAAGATCTTTGACCTCTTTCACTGCTTTAGGATCTCTCGTCTTCAGCTCATCAACGCCCAGACCGTATCCGGAAGAGGTTGCAAAAGCTTTTCTTCTGCCCAGCGGGCAGTTCAGGAACTTCATGGTCGGGTAGTCCTGAAGCGCTTCTTCCGCTTCTTTGTTGTCGACGCTATTCGGGTCGGCGCTGTTTAAGAGGGCGTATGCAGGGAATTCGCCTCGCATACTCTGAACTTCCTCTAACAAAGTGTGCATTTTCGGGAGAGCCCAGCTATCAAAACTGCGGGGCTGGAAGGGGATCAGCAAAAGATCGCAAAGCATCATGGCAGCACGCATCGTTGTCGCATCAAAGCCGCCTACGTCGATGATCACAGTATCGAACTGGTCACTTAATTTTCTGACGTTAAATTGAAGGGATTTTCCATCCGAGTAAGTCGCAAAGGGAACTTCCTTTTTGCCTTTTTGTTCAAGTCTTAAAGACAAAGCAAGAGCACCTGTCTGCTGCCGGTCTCCGTCGACAAACCAAACCTTTTTACCCTGACGGGCGCGGGCAATTGCGAGCTGCAGTGCAACCGTTGTTTTTCCTGTGCCGCCTTTTGTATTGCAGACAGCGATGATTCGTGGTGCCGCCATAAATCCTCCGGATTTTTTACTAGTGAAACACTAGTAATTTGTTAGTGACTATAGTAGGTATAGCAAAAGTTATGGCCATCATTTTACTAGTAATTTACTAGTAAAATCGAGAAGAAAAATATTAGGGGGAACGATGGGCGATTCATTCCAGTTTTACCTCGATCTTTTACTGATTTGGCTGCTGCTGATCGATGTCTGCGTGCTGGCTGCGAACGTAATTAACCGGTACACAAAGGAACCGAGCCGATACGGTGAGCGATCCTTTATGAAGTATTGCGTTGCTGCTTTAGTTGCGCTCTTCGTTGCTGTTGTTTTGTATTCGTTCCTTCATCCGGAGGTGCGTCGCCCAATTATCGAAATCAAGCAGTTTTTCTCGTTACTCGATAAATCTATTCCGGTCTCTCACCTGACTATCACGATCGCGGCGATCTGCTGCGCGCTGATCCCGTTTGTTCGCCTGGTTAAAAAATTGCAACGCAGTCAGCTAAAAGAACGCGCTACCAGAGACTACCAAGCGAAGAAAATTAAGACGCTGGAAGCCAATGTTCGAATTCTGAAATCTCAGCTCAAGTCCAATAACCGAAAACTAAAAGTGTTGGAGTACCTAGCGGAAAAACATGGAATTTCGGTCAATGAAATCGATGAGGAAACAAAAAAACAGAGAAACGAAAAAGGCGGATAACTCTCTAACGCTTAAAGCTCAAAATAGAACATTAATAAACTTTTTTCACTTATAAATGAAAAAAGTTTAGACTATTCTCATTTATAAGTGAAAAAAGCATGACTTTCATTCCAAGACGGATCTCTTCAAGCATTTTGAGAGTCCCAAAAAATAAAGCTGTCGAGCTGTTCGGAATGCGCCAAGTCGGAAAAACTACGCTTCTGGAACACCTTTTCAAAAACTATCGAACGGCCTGGTATACGGGAGACAGTCCCGATGACGTAAGAATTCTTACTTCGCTGCCGTCTGCAAACGAACTTCGGACTCTTATCGCAAACTATGAATTCATCGTGATTGATGAAGCTCAGAGAATTCCCTCTATCGGTTTGCTCATCAAGCGATTCGTAGACTTAAAGACGGATTGCCAGTTAATCGTTACCGGGTCGAGTTCTCTTGACCTTGCCGGAGGAACTTTTGAATCGGCTGCAGGCCGCTTTCGAGCGTACCAGTTATGGCCTTTTTCTGCTCAGGAATTAGCGGATAGTTCCTCTTGGATTGATGAAATACGAAGTCTCTCGGACAGACTCGTATACGGCTCTTTTCCTTTTGTTATTGACGATCCTGAACAAGCGAAAGAGGATCTTGTTTCCTACGCTATCTCCACAGCCTTCAAAGACATCTATTCTCTCTCCGGAATTAGAGATCATAGGGCTTTTGATAATTTGGTCTACCTCCTAGCTCATAACATCGGGAATCTGATCACGGTCTCTTCGCTTGGAAGAGAGTGCGGTTTGAGCTCTACAGCCATCGAGAATTACTTAACGCTCTTAGAGCAGAGCTTCATCATCAAAATTCTTCCGTCCTACGCAAAGAATCTCGCCAACGAGTTAAAAAAATCCAAAAAAATCTATTTCTGCGATCTCGGACTTCGTAACGCAATCCTTCGTCGTTTTACTCCGTTCGGCGCGAGACCTCCGGAAGAGCAAGGCGCACTGTTCGAGAATTACTTCGTCATGGAACGCATAAAGAAGTGTTCTTACGACAGTCGGTTTACGCAGCATTATTTTTGGAGAACGAAAAACGCAAACGAGATCGACTTAATCGAAGTGACGGATGACAACATAGAAGCATTCGAAATCAAATTATCTCAACCGAAAGCGAAAGTTCCTCCGTCGTTTAGAGAAGCGTATCCGGATGCTCTCTTCCATACGGTGAACAGAGATAATTTCTATAAATACTTGGAGTCTCCGTCCGGATAAAGGGCTGAAAACTTGGTCGGTCTTCGCTGAAAAGTACAAGATATCTTTTGATGAAGTGAGCAGAATCATGAGGATCAATGCTCAATCAAAGAAAATCTAGGAACCAATAACGACAGGGATTTTGAGGCCTATTACTAGTGTTTTACTAGTAAAGTGTGACTCAATAAATTACTAGTAAAACACTAGTAATTTTGAGAACTCAAAGAGAGCCTAGACCACAATCTAAACACAATTTAGTATTGTTCTCAAAACGTAGCGAATATCTGCGGGTTAGATATGGATTCAAAAAGGAAAATTTCGGAAGATGTTTCGGAAAATACATCCTCTGACCAAAGTCAAAGTCGTGCTTTAACAACGCCGAAGAAAGAACTGCTTCCCGAGCAAAAAGCGAGAGTGTGGATCGATCGCGAGCTTGAGGAAGCCGGCTGGAAAGTAGTAGATCGCAGTGAATACACGCCGGATCTGGAAGCCGCAGCGATTCGTGAAGTTCTGATGACCGGAAATAAAGAAGCCGACTACATCCTCATGCTTGGCGGCAAGGCTGTTGCCGTCGTAGAGGCGAAGAAGTCTGATATTCCTCTAGACGACCCGCACCTCATTCAACAGGCAGAAGGCTACACAACCCGACTTCTAAAATGGTTCCCTGCTTTTGAGAAACCCTTAAAGCTTGTCTACGTTTCTAACGGCAAAGAAATCGCTTTCCGGGATTTCCACGTACCGAATTCAGAATACGAGCAGATTGAAACATTCCATCGGCCAAAAGACATTGTTGAGAAGCTAAATCTTCCCGGTTACTTTGACGGCCTTCCATATCTTTCTCCCAAGCGCCTTCGCGACTGCCAGTACCACGCGATCAAGAATCTTGAGAAGTCCTTCAAAGAAGGAAAAGAAAAAGCGCTGATCGTATTGGCAACGGGAGCCGGAAAAACATTCACGGCCTGCACAATTTGCTACCGAATGCTTTCATTTACGAAAGCTCGAAGAATCTTGTTTTTGGTTGACCGGAATAACCTGGGAACAGGTGCAAAGCAAGAGTTTCAATCCTTTAATCTGACGCAGACCGGGAAAAACTTTTCAGAAATTTTCGCGGTCGAGAAACTTGGCCGTCAAAATGCCGAGGACAAGGCGGAAGATGCAAAGAGCTTGAAGTCCAAAGAGAAAGCCGGGAAAGTTGTTATCAGCACTATCCAGCGTCTTTATGCACAGCTTACAGGCCAGCCGGAAGAGGTCAGCGAAGAAAACGAAGACTCCGGCATGGGACACAAAGAAGGCGAAGTTGTCGAAGTTCCGAAAAATGCAATGCTTCCTCCGGACTACTTCGACCTCATCATCATTGATGAGTGCCACCGTTCGATCTACAGCGACTGGAAGAAGGTGCTGGATTACTTTTCGTCAGCTCGGAAGATTGGGATGACGGCCACCCCGATTCCGGAAACCTTAGCTTTCTTTGATAAAAATCAGGTTGCCAACTACACGCTAGAGCAGTCCATCTTGGACGGAGTCAATGTTCCGGGAAGAATACTTCGAATCAAAACAAAGATCGGAGAAAACGGTGGAACGGTTAAAAAGGGCGAACACGTAAACTCCATCAACGTGGAAACCAAGGAAGTCTCGAATCAGACGGCATCAGAGGAAAAGGAATACAAAAAGACGGACTTAAACCGAAGCGTTGTTGTCCGTGACCAAATTCGAAAGGTTCTGCAGGAGTACAAAGATTCTGTTTACACAAAGATGTATCCGGACCGAGAACCGAATTTTGACTATCTTCCAAAGACGCTGATCTTCGCAGAGAGCGACATTCATGCGAGCCTGATTGTTGAAGTCGCAAAAGAGGTTTTCGGACGCGAGGATGATCGATTCGTCCAGAAAATCACGTACTCCGTCGACGACTGTGCTGAAAGAATTCAATCGTTTAAACGAGATGTTGATTTCAGAATTGCCGTGACGGTCACGCTCATCGCAACCGGAACCGACGTTAAGCCGCTTGAAGTTCTTATGTTCCTAAGCGACGTTCATTCTGAAACGCTCTACACGCAGATGAAAGGCCGGGGCGTTAGAACCATCAGCGATGAGCAGCTTAGAGAAGTAACGCCGAACGCGCATGGCAAAGAGCTCTATTACCTTATCGACGCTGTTGGCGTAACGGAAAGTGAAAAACACGTTGCTTCACTTTCCTCCGGCGATGGAGCAGGCGGAGGAAAAACACTTAATCCAACATTGAAGATCCTCCTGGAATGGCTATCCCTCGGGTACGTCAGCGATGAGAACTTGAGTCTTTTGGCAGTGAAGCTGCTCGCGATCCGAAAACGCTGCGATCCGGAAGATCTGGTCGAACTCTACAAAGTCTTCCCGATTACGCTGGAAGATTTTGCGGAAAAGATCATGAATGCATTGGACTCAGGAAAACTTCCGCCATTTATCTCCCCATCGAATGACAATACCGAGAGAATGGATTTAGTCAGGGTTCTGCTTGAAAACAAGAAAGCTCGTCGTATTCTCTTGGGCATCGCCAGAGGCTTTATCAAGGATCTTGTCGACCAGAAAGATGAGGTTATTTCTTCCGGATTTTCTATCGAAGACGCGAAAAAATCGACGGAAGCTTTTGAGTCATATGTCCGTTTGCACAAAGACGATATCGAAGCGCTGCGTTACATCTACAACTCGGAGGACGGAAAGCTCTCGCATGCCGTTCTTCAGGACCTCAAGTCCAAGCTCTCTGCAGGTTTAGAAGGATTCGGTATTTCGCGTCTTTGGAACGACTATGCCCTCGTTCAAGACGACGATACCGAAGTTGCCAAGACAACCAAAGAGGAAATCACCGAACTTATCCAACTTGTCCGCTTTGCCTACGGTATGATCAAGCGGCTTGTTCCTCTGACTTCAAATTACGCACAGCGTTTTGAACTTTGGTGCGGACAAAAACAAAGAGATCTTCCGATGACGCCCGCTCAGAGAGAACTCTTCAAAAAAATCGCTCTTTATATCGCCCAGAACGGAGGATGCAGCTTTAAGACGCTCAAAGAGGCAATTCCAGATCTCGCTACGGACCTTGTCCGAGAATTGGGAAATGCTAAAGCTGCCAACGAACAAATTTTTTCTCTTAACGAATTTATTCTTAAGACCGCTTAGAAATGGAAGTTACAGAAACATCCCTTGTAAAAAAGGTGTGGAAGCTTGCTGATGTCATGGCAGGTGCCGGCATTGGCTTTACCGATTACATTACGCAGCTCACATACCTCCTGTTCTTAAAAATGGACCAGGAAAATGTCGATCTCATGGATGAGGAATCTAAGATCCCGGAAGGACTGCGCTGGGAAAATCTTAGGAAAGAAACTGGTGAAGATCAGCTTTCCCTCTACGAAAGAATTCTCCGAACCTTATCCAAACAGGAAGGCCTGATTGGAACAATTTTTACCAAAGCCCAAAACAAAATCGAAAGTCCTGTTTACCTCAGCAAACTGATTTCCTTCATTGACCAAGAGCAGTGGCTCATTCTGAAAGGCGACGTGAAAGGCGCCCTTTATGAAGCCATTCTTCAGAAGAACGGACAAGATAAAAAGAGCGGGGCCGGACAGTACTTCACACCGAGACCTCTCATCGATGCCATTGTGGATGTGATCTCTCCGAAAATTGGTGAGACGGTTATTGACCCTGCCTGCGGTACGGCAGGCTTCCTACTTTCGGCTTTCAACTACATGAAAGGCCAGAGTATGGATACGGATCTCAATATCAAGTTGAGAAACAGCTCTTTGAAAGGCTATGACATCACACCGCTCGTCGTGACACTTGGTTCCATGAATCTTTATCTTCATGGAGTCGGTCTGAATTCCTCCCCCATCGTTTGTCAGGACTCGCTTATCAAAGAGCCGGATAAAAAGTACGACATTGTTCTTGCCAATCCTCCGTTCGGAGCCAGGGCTGCCGGATCAGTTGAGATTCATCGCAGCGACTTTATCAAAGAGACGAAGAATAATCAGATCAACTTCTTGCAGCACATCATGTCGCTGCTCAAATCCGGAGGTCGAGCCGGTGTTGTTCTTCCGGATAATGTGCTGTTTGAATCGAGCGGAGAAGAGGTAAGAAAAAAACTTCTCACGGACTTCAACCTCCATACGATCCTTCGCCTCCCAACCGGTATCTTTTATGCAAATGGTGTTCAGACGAATGTCTTGTTTTTCGAGAAAAAGGGAAAAACAAAAGAGCTTTGGGTTTATGACTACCGCTCTGGGATCAAACACACTCTTGCCACTAATCCTCTGAAACGTGAGGACTTAGATGATTTTGTTTCTTGCTTTAGTTCTGAAGATCGAAACAAGAGAGAAGAGACATACAACAAGGACACGAATCCAAACGGAAGGTGGAGAAAGTTTTCTATTGAAGAGATTCTGGAGAGAGAGGGAACGAACCTAGATCTCTCATGGATAAAAAATGATAGCGATGCTCTTGAAGAAATGAAAATTCCTGAGCTTCTTAAGCTGCTTACCGAGAAAAAGCAAAATATCTCCGACGCAGTGACGGAACTACAAAAGGAGCTTGTCGAATGCAAGCTTTAAACGCTCTTAAAAGCCGGCTATTAGATCTAGCGATACGAGGGAAGCTAGTTCCACAAATCGATGGAGAGAACGAAGTAGAACAAATTGGCAAAGCCCCAAAAGAAAATCCTTTTGAGATCCCTAAAAAATGGAAGTGGGTGAGATTAGACGATATCGCTCCTTATGGAAAATGTGAGCGCATCGAAGCCTGTAGTTTTGACAGAGATACTTGGTTGCTTAACTTGGAAGATATTGAAAAAGATACAGGTCGTCTGCTGCAAAAAAACAAGATTATTAAGAATCAGGGTGCAAAATATTTATTCAATAAAGGCGACGTTTTGTATAGCCGACTTCGTCCCTACCTAAACAAAGTGCTAGTTGCGGATGAAGACGGAGTCTGTACTACAGAAATAATTCCGCTAAAACCAAAAGAAAATACCTTATCGGGTTCGTACTTGAGTTTTTTTCTCAAGTCACAGTACTTCGTTCAGTACGCTGTCTCTCAGTCCTATGGCGTAAAAATGCCTAGGGTCGGAACTGCTACTGCCAAAAATGCCCTTGTGGCGCTACCTCCCCTTGACGAGCAAAAACGCATAGTTGAAAAACTAGAAAGTCTTTTTGCCAAAATCGATACCATTCAAAAATCAATAGATGAGGTTTCCCAGCTGGGTGCCTCTCTTGAAAAACAACTGCTCCAATCCTCTATAAGCGGAAAACTTGTTCCACAGCTCGATGAAGAGCTTGAGGTTGAGCAAATTGGAGATGCTCCAGAGGAGGTTCCTTTTGAGATTCCGGAAAAATGGAAGTGGGTACGATTAGAGAGTCTTGGAACTTTATTTTCGGGGAAAACGCCAAAAGCAGACGAGTTGACCAGTTCAGGAAACATTCCATATTTCAAAATTTCGGATATGAACTCCTCTGAAAACCAAAAATACATGCGCCATACCGAGCACTACTTAAAAACGACCCCTAAAAAAATTTTCAAAGCAGGATCCATTATCTTTCCCAAAAATGGCGGGGCCGTTTTCACGAATAAGAGAAGGTTTTTAGTTCGTGACTCCATTGTTGATTTAAACACAGGCGGGTTTTATCCCAACAAGAATTACTTAGATGAGAGCTATGCTTTCCTACTTCTCTCCTCTATAGACTTTAGAGAAATTTCAAAGGGCACTGCTCTTCCCACAATAGACTCTAGTAAGTTAAAGTCTTATCTCGTTCCGTTACCTCCACTCGGAGAACAAAGGCGCATTGTTGAGAAATTCGAAAAGCTAATGCTCGAAATCCAAAAACTGAAATAACCTCGGAACCATTCTCCGAACTCTCTCAGAACCGAAAAATGTCCCAGTCCTACTCAGGCCTCCTCGGAAAACTCGAAAAAATCGACAATCTCCGAACCATTTGGAAGAACGAAACCGCCGATTTCACGAAATGGCTCTCCCAAGAAGAGAACCTCAATCTTCTCGGGGAGGCTGTGGGGATGGATCTGGAGCGAATCGGTACGGAAGAGAGGGTCGGAGATTTCCGGGCAGATATTTTTGCTAAAGAGCTGGAATACGGAAAGACGGTCATCATCGAGAATCAGCTTGAAGAGTCCAACCACAAGCATCTTGGCCAAATCATTACGTACGCAGCCGGAAAAGAAGCCGGATGCATCATATGGATTGTGAAGCGTGCTCGTGAGGAACACGCGAAGGCCATCGAATGGCTGAACTCTCATCTGGATCAGTCCGTTGATCTCTTCTTAATTGAAATCGAACTTTGGCGGATCGGCGACTCTAAGATCGCACCGAAGTTCAACATCATTGAAAAACCCAACCAATGGGGCAAAGAGCAAAAAGAAGAGCGATTGGAATCTGCTGCAGGATTCTTCCGTAAGAACTTTTGGTCGGCTTTCTGTGACGTTCTTTCATCCGGCGATGAATATCGTCGACTCTTTACCTGGGGAAGACCGTCGTCCCGCCAGCACTTTGATCTTCGTATCGGAAGCAGCAAGGGCCACGTCTACTTTTCCGTCTCTTCCCAGAAGAAAGAGCTTTGGGTGTGCGCTTATGTGAAGGATCGAGAAGCCATTGAAAGGATCTCGAAGAATATCGATAAGTGGAAGCAGGCGCTCGGTGACAGCGATCTGGAAGTAACGCGAGACAAGAACTTGACGGTTTCCAAGCGAGTCGGAGATGTTGATCTTGACGCTCCCGACACATGGTCCGGCCTTCTAAGGCTCGCGCTTCAAGATGCGGAGAAAATCAGAGAACTTCTTCTTTCTGAGCTCGCTTTATAATTGACCTAACTGAAGGATTCAGTGTTTTGTCATTGGCCGACGCCTTTGTAGCGTTTGCGGACCGCGGCAGGTGGGAATTAGACCCGAAGCCCCTTGGTAAGACACTGGGTCCTTTTGTTTTGTCATAAGCGGGAAGCAGCACAAAACTCCCGTACCAAGCACCCAAAGTTTGCCCTGAGATTTCCCTTTTGGTAGACTTTTCGCAACAAATCGGAGCAAGTACTGTGACCCGTGTAAACCTTTCACGGAGTCCTTCGAGGACGGTAATAGCGCAGCGTCTCCGATTTTGTTTTTCTGACTTTCTTCGCTGTATCTCTCAAATCTTTCCAGACTTCAAATCGAAGACCCTCTTTCCGCGTTAACAACGTAGGAGAAAATCTGTTCTTCTTTAATGATCGCCGATGCCGAGGGCTCGTCGTCAACAAGGAATTTTTGTTTTACCATAAGCCAGAACCGGCACCGAACTCCCGTATAAAGCATCCAAAGTTTGCCCTGACTTTCCCCTTTTGGTAGACTTTCCTCAGCAAGTCGGAGCAAGTACTGTGTCCCGTGTAAATTCACCACGGAGTCCTTCGAGGACGGTAATAGAACAGCGTCTCCGATTTT
>NZ_GL883682.1 GCF_000205025.1 Parasutterella excrementihominis YIT 11859
GAATGCTCATGCCGAGCACACCAAAAAACGGCCTGCCATACGGCCGTTTTTCTATTTTTACATTTTTCTCAAGTTCTCAAAATAGTTTCCTATTTATCTCTGTATCCAATCAGAAAACCATTCTCAATATGAGTCGATCTGTACTTCGACCCTCACGGTTTAGCCAGGTAATTTCCGTTGCCTCACCTCTTTAAGTTGGAGGATATCCTCTCTAAACAAGGATAGACGTCATAGGGGTATTTTCAGCGAAATCATCTTTGCTACAAAGTTAACCCCTAATATCTTCTAAATTTTGCCAAACTATAAGTAAATTAACCCCCCCCTATCCTTTCTCCCGCTTTGAGAGTGTATTACGTCACTTTTCGCTCTAGGCGTATACCATAAAAAACAGTTTAATTATTTTATTTTCTGTGTGCTCATAGAGCATTTTTTTATTAGATTACAGGATAAATACCCCTTAGAAAAGCAATTAGCTTACTGCAGTTAAAAGCTTTTTCAGCGGAAAGATACGAGTTATTTCAATGAAAATAAAGAATTGCTTTTATTTTCGGCGTGCCGCAGCTGCCATTGCACTATTTTTTGCCATCCCAATGTTGACCGCTGCAGGTCAATTCGATGCACTGCATCAGGGAATCGCACAAAATACGGACACTCTTATCGGAAACTGGCAGCAGTTTTTCCCCGGTCTCGAGGGCCAAATCAACGCGGCATTTGAAGAAGGACGAAAGACAGGAAATTTTATTTTCCACAGCAATGCCGCTCCGGTCGCATGGAATGTCTCCGAAAACGGTACCATTGCGGTCAACTCCATTAACGCAGGCTATTTCAGATCGCTCCGCAATCCCGCGAATCACCAGTTCCTTTTCCCGGGGCTTTCGGTCGAAAGTCAAAACGTCAATATCTCTGCCGGACGCGATCTTATCGTTACACCCGTTCCCGTGGCCGAAAAAGGATTTGGTTACGCTCTGAGCGTCGGACCGGATCAGACTGCCAATCTCGGCGCCGGAGATCGCATTATCCTCATGACGCCAAGAAACCCGGACAACTCTTCCTACTATGACGATCTTTCCGTCGCGCTTTCCGAGAATGCCTCGGCCACAATGCAGGCAAGACAAGTAATACTTTTCGGCGGAATTTCGGCTACGTACTCTCGCCTGCTGAAAATGTCAGCTTCATCTGGGATTTATTTCTTATCTCCTAACGAACGAAGCGCAGGAACGATCTCCACAATTCAGCTGCTTAGCTGCGAGATGGATCTGGATGCTCCCGATATTTTGATTGATAGAAAAGTTCAAATCGGCCAGATTATTCTCGGAACCGACCATCCCAGCTCTCTTAACATCGGGCGCGACCCGCAATCAGGAGTTCTGACGAAAAATGTCTTCTTCACCAAGGAGGTCGACGTTGAAGCCAACAGCAGTCTCAATTTAACCTCGGCTCAAACCGCCGTCTTTCAGGGACATTTAAATCTCATTCGCGATGCTCAGGCCGACATCCGGTCTCGTCAAATTGAAATTGAGAAATTATTTCTCGGAAACTTGGGCTCTCACGCTCGCTTCCGTGTTGACAGCGATGGGCACATGGTAGTTCATGAGCCTGTTTCGGTCGGCTCCACTTCCGGCCTAACCATTGACTTAGGAGAACACTCTACCCTTTCTGCTGCCGTCGATACCCACGAGGGAGGCGGCAGTCGAGTAACGATGCATCGAGATTCCTATTGGTTTGTCCCCGAGGACAGCAATTTGTCCCTTGTAAATGTTGAACCCTCGAGTTATATCCAGCTGGGACAGCAAGGTCATCCTTCTCAAATGGAAACTGAGACTCTTAAAGGAAACGGTGCTGTCTTTTACCTTACAGCGGGTTCGACAGGATCCCTAAATATCTCCAAAAGCAGCGAAGGCAAGCATGCCTTCCTCTTAGGATCCTCCGGCGTTTCGCTCGCTAACACCGGCTATCTTTACCATATTGCAGTCAATGATGACTCTCCGAACAGCCTGGATAAAGCCACTTTTTCCTTAGCCAATGACGGAATCATAGACGCCGGCCCTTATATGTATAAATTAGGGCTTTACCCGTTCAAAAAAGGAGACTCCAGGGTCTGGGCAATATTGGGGACCCAATCGCTCAAACCGGTCTTGCCCGATAACCCTGAGACTCCGACAGATCCGTCCGAACCTCCTGATGAGGTTATTCCTAAACCGGATCTGCCGGAACTGCCGTTTGATCCGACAAACCCGCCTGAGCTTGATGACTCGGCCGAAAAACCCATCGGATTGTCTCCTGCTGCC
This sequence comes from Parasutterella excrementihominis YIT 11859, assembly GCF_000205025.1. GTDB lineage: Bacteria > Pseudomonadota > Gammaproteobacteria > Burkholderiales > Burkholderiaceae_F > Parasutterella > Parasutterella excrementihominis. The sequence goes on from NZ_GL883682.1 coordinate 2,289, forward strand.
AAACTGACTTTAGCTAGCGCAGCCTCCGGCAACCAAATCATTCAATTCTTGGGATCCTTAGATGATCTAAGAAGCCGAGTGGGAGAAGTTCGTGAAGGTGCCGAAGACGGTTCCTATATTCTGTACCGATACGATAAGAGCCGGTTTGAGTCGCACTACTCGGCCAACAGTACGTTTAAATATTCCGCCTTTACGATCGGGGCCGACCGGAAGTTCAGCTCCGGCTGGGTCCTAGGCGCCAACCTCCTGTTAACGAGGGGAAATATTCATGTTGACGACGCTCCCGGCAATCATTCTCGTGTGGAATCCGTCGGAGCTAAATTTTATGCTGCGTGGCTCGGAGACAAAGGACAATATATTGACTCGGTCTTATCCGTAAATCGCTACCACAACAAACTAAGCGCCAAAAATATTGATGAAAGTATCTCAACAGCCGATTATCACAACTACGGTTTGGGTTTATCTGTTGAAATCGGTCACCGTCTCGAGTTCACCCAAACTTCGAAATTGGGCTCATGGTTTATCGATCCTCAAGTACAACTGAGTTACTTCCGCGCAAATGGCGCCTCTTTTCACTTCAGCAACGATATGAAGGTCCGCGTTAAATCAACCGATAGTTTGAACGGGCGCCTGGGAATTGATTTAGGAAAAAACTTCCGCAGCAAAGAAGGAAAACTGTCCGGACAAGTCTATTTAAGAGGTGGTGTCAGACACGATTTCTTAGGAAGGACATCTATCCAAATGAATGAATTCTCATTTAAAGACCGCTCCATAGGAACTCGTGTTTACTATGGCATCGGCGCGGAGAGTCTGTTGAAGGATCGCCTCAAAGCCTTCGCTCAAATCAATCGGGAATCAGGCCGCCACCTTAAAACAGATTTTCAAATTAAAGTCGGTTTGAAATATCTATTTTGAAAAAATCGGGACGCTTCGGGAAAGGTCTTTTAGAGTTTCTAGCTTTTCCATTTCTGTTTCCTGCAAGAGCTTCCTCCGAAGCCAACCCAATCGACCCCTTTTGCCCCAAGAAAATGCTTCTTTGCCCGATTTTCCGGGCATTTTGCCCATTCCTCCATCTCGTATCACACAGTAACAACTCAACACTATTGCGGTGTCCTTTTTGAGTCCGTTTTTTTTTCGCTTATGTCCCCAAAAATCTATCTTCACCAGGGTAGCTTTATTTTTTGAGGAGAACTTAAATGAAACTCATTGATATTCACTCACCACAGGACATTAAGCCACTCACTATTGACGACCTCAAAGATCTCGCTAAACAGATGAGAGCCGCCATCATTAACTACACCTCCACAATAGGAGGACACGTAGGACCCAATCTCGGCGACGTTGAAGCTCTGATTGGTGTTCATTATGTCTTTGACGCCCCGAAAGATAAGATCGTCATTGACGTCTCCCACCAAGACTTCGTACTTGACATCCTCCTCGTCATAAATGACAAGGATTCCATACCACCT
>NZ_GL883683.1 GCF_000205025.1 Parasutterella excrementihominis YIT 11859
AGGGGTAGGTGAAAGCTTCCCCTACTCGATTTGGTGCCTGTATCCTTGCTAAGATTTCAGGCACGATCAATGAGAAGAAAACAACATGGAAAAACACCAGCCGAAAGACGCCTCCGAACTCAAAGGCAAGACCGGATTACGCCGCCTGATGAATGCAGCCAAGTATTCAGCTCAGGGCTTCCGGGGGGCTTGGCAGACAGAAGAGGCTTTCCGCCAAGAGGCGATTTTGGCTTGCGTCATGCTGCCTGTCGCGGTTCTTCTTCCGGTGACAACTGTTGAGAAACTTCTGCTGATCTTGGGACTTTTCATCGTTCTTATCGTTGAGATTCTGAATTCTGCGATCGAAGCAGTGGTGGATCGTTTCGGCGGAGAAATTCATCCTCTGTCAGGCAAAGCCAAAGACTTAGGAAGCGCGGCCGTTTTATTAGCTCTGACGATCTGCGCAATCATTTGGTGCACGATACTGTTCACGAACTTTATTCTCTAAGTATCGTTTTTCAAAAAATTTTTCGATAAATAAAAACGCCGGCTGCTCAAGAAGAACAGCCGGCGTTTTCACAAGAGGAAAACTTAGATTTCCTTGGCCAGGGTTTCAGCTAAACCGATATAAGTGGCGGGGGTGAGTTTCTGCAGAGAGGCTTTGGCATCTTCAGGAATGTCCAGCGTTGCAACGAACTCGTGGATGGTTTCAGGGCTGATGCCTTTACCGCGGGTAAGGGCTTTGAGCTGTTCGTACGGATGAGGAACACCGTAACGGCGCATCACGGTCTGAATGGCCTCCGCCAAAACTTCCCACGACTGATCTAGGTCAGCGGCAATGGCCTCTTCGTTCAGACGGAGCTTGTTCATGCCGCGTTCCAGAGAGGTGTAACCGACAATGCTGTAGCCGAAAGCAACGCCCAGGTTTCTGAGGACGGTAGAGTCGGTCAGGTCGCGCTGCCAGCGGGAAATCGGGAGTTTCTGAGCAAGGAAGGTAAAGAAGGCGTCAGCCATGCCGAGGTTGCCTTCGGAGTTTTCGAAGTCAATCGGGTTGACCTTATGCGGCATTGTGGAAGAACCGACTTCGCCTTCTTTGAGCTGCTGCTTGAAGTAGTTCAGGGAGATGTAGCCCCAGATATCGCGGTCCAAGTCGATCAGGATCGTGTTGGCACGAGTAATGGCATTGAAGAGTTCTGCCATGTAGTCATGCGGTTCGATCTGAATCGTGTAAGGATTGAATGTCAGGTGCAGACGGTTTTCCACGACATTGCGTGCGAAAGCAGGCCAGTCTTTGTCCGGATAAGCGATCGTGTGGGCATTGTAGTTGCCGACGGCACCGTTCATCTTGGCGAGCAGCTTAACTTTTTCGATGGCCTGGACGGCAAACTCGAGACGTGCGGCTACGTTGGCCATTTCTTTACCGACGGTTGTCGGAGAAGCATGCTGGCCGTGTGTGCGGGACAGCATGGAAACGCCGGCCCATTCATGAGCAAAACCCTTGAGCTTGTCGATGATCATCTGAAGGTGAGAACAGATGAGCTGACGGCCGGAAGAAAGCATCAAAGCGTGAGAAGTGTTGTTGATGTCTTCAGAGGTGCAGCCGAAATGAACGAATTCGCTGGCGGCAGCCAGATGTTCATTGACGGTCATCTTGCTCTTGATCCAGTACTCAACGGCTTTAACGTCATGGTTGGTGGTTTTTTCGATGTCTTTGATCGCCTGGCAGTCGGTAACGGAGAAGCTGCTGACTAATCCGCGAAGATAAAGTTTGTCTTCTTCGGAAAGATCTTTAAGTTCGGGCAGGTTGAATTCGGAAAGGGCGATGAGCCATTCAACTTCAACCGTGACACGAGCACGCATCAGTGCAAATTCGGAAAAGATGTCGCGGAGTTCGGCAGTTTGGCGTCCGTAGCGGCCGTCGAGGGGAGAGATTGCGGTAAGAGCAGACAGTTCCATGACGATGAAATTCATAGAGAAATAAAAAGGAGTCAACATTTTAGCAACTTGGAATGAGCATTTTTATGTTGGCTCATGGATGGATTGTTCTAATTTTTAACGGCTTAGCCTTGGTTTCCGTGAGAAGGACCGGCCGGCAAAAGAAAAGCCGCCGGAGAAAAACTCGGGCGGCCTTCAAGAAAGTAAAAAGTTATAGTACGACAGGTGTGTTGGGCACCGGATCCTGAACGGGTTTGTTCGGGAAAGGCTTAGACAAAATCGCGGCCAGTGATCTGAAGGCCTGACAAACACCTTCCTCGAACTTCTTATCAGCAAAAGCGATTTCCATCTGTTTGACGATGTCATCCAGCTGGGTTTGCCTCACCTCTCGTGCTGCACCTCGGTCTAAATAAATTTCGATGGCACGGTCCGAAAGGTTTAAATAAATCAGCACACCGTTATTGTCTTCCGTGTCCCAGACACCGTAGCGCCCGAAGAGCTCCTTGGCTCTTTGAGCGTCCGTGATGTTCTCTCGAAGCCCTTTAGAAGGAATACTGCGTTCGATGATGAGTCGGAACTCAGCGCTCGTCTGCTGCTCGCACTCTTCAATGCATTTCGTCACTGCATCCAAAGAGGACTGAGGAAATGCCAGAGTGACGGGGACGGGCGACATTACCCAATGTTTAAGAATTCTTCCGATAGACATTTTTTACCAGCCTCCGCTTGCGCCTCCGCCGGCTGCGTCACCGCCTCCGCCAGATCCGGCTCCGCCACCCATACCGCCGCCGAAACCGCCTCCTCCGAAGCCGCCCCCGCCAAATCCGCCGAAGCCTCCGAATCCGTCGTCTCCGCCCCCGCGTTTACCGCGGTAACGGCGGTCGGTTCCGTACATCTTGGCGGTCCGTCGGGCGCCGGCCTCAAGAACGGCGGTCGGAATACACATGGCAATCACGACTACGACCAGAGCGATCACAATACCTGCAAACAGCGACTGCATAATAAACGCCGCTAAACCGCCCACGGCTAAACCTGCAAGAGGGGCTGACTTGCGACCCATGAGCTCACGCAGCATCATCGTGATGACAAATCCTATGAAGAGCACAGCCACCCAAGGTTCGTCCCACAGAGCTTCGGCCGGATCGTAAAGAATATTGGCTTCCGAACGTTTCTTCTGCGGCGCCGGAAGTTTGGCATCTTCAATCAGCGTAAACACTTTGTCCAAGGCCTGACTGATGCCTTGGTAGTAGTTGTTCTGACGGAAGTTCGGCGCCATCACGTCCGTGATAATGCGGGACGCAGCCACATCCGGAATGGCTCCTTCGAGCGCTCTCATCACATCAATACGGATTCTGTGGTCATTGACGGCAACGATCAGGAGAAGACCGTCTCCGACATCCTTTCGGCCCAGCTTCCAGTTGTCACCGACGCGATGTGCGTAGTCTTCGATCGGCTCTCCGTTCGTGGAAGGAACGATGATAACGGCGATCTGAGAACCGTACTTCTCCTCAAATCCCGCAAGTTTGGCTTCAAGCGAACGTTTTTGTTCGGCCGTCAGAAGGTGTGCAGTATCGGTGACATAAGCCACTTCCGGTATCGGAAGCAGGTCAGCCGCCGATACCGTGCAGAAAAGCGCGCTCAGCCAAAAGAAGAACGCACCGATGAGAAGGCCGAAACGATTAAGGTTTGGCCGGAGCTGTAGCTGCTGAACCATTGAAATCTACCGTAGGAGGTGTCGTAATGGCAGCTTCGTCGGCTACCGCGTACTGAGCTTTAGGTTTGTATCCGAGGATCCAAACCCAGACCATCTGCGGGAATTGACGGATGTACGTGTTGTACTGCTGAACGGATTTAATGTAGCGGTTGCGTGCAATCGCGATGCGGTTTTCACAGCCTTCAAGCTGTACACGCAGGTCCTGGAAGGCTTTGTTGGCTTTCAAGTCAGGGTAGCGTTCGACAGTGACAAGCAGGCGGGACAGCGCGCTGCTTAATTCGCCCTGGGCCTGTGTGAATTTCTGGAAGGCTTCAGGATTTTCCATCAGCTCAGGGGTTGCCTGAATGGAAGTAGCCTTAGCGCGGGCATTGATCACCTGCGTGAGCGTGGATTTCTCGAAATCGGCTTCGCCTTTAACGGAATTAACCACGTTCGGAATAAGGTCGTTGCGGCGCTGATACTGATTTAAAACTTCGCTCCAAGCTGCCTTGGTCGACTCATCAAGCGTCTGGATCTCGTTGTATCCGCATCCGGTCAGCATAGTTGCGGACATGAACATGCCGAGAAGAATAAGGAAAAAGCGTTTCATGACGGCCTCTTAATGTTTGCTTCTTAAGAAAAATAGGTTAACAGTTCGTCGTAAATAGAACGGACTTCGGCGCCCGGGGCATCCGGTTTTGCCGTGCCGAGCATAATCCAGCAGGCGATGACTTCGCCCTTCTTGCAAAGGGCATCGACGGCGTCGCGGTAGTGCGTGGACGAGCCGCTCACGATTTTACCTGCAAAGCCTTTGAGCTCAAGAGCGGCAAGGAAATTAGAGGTAGCAGCGCCGACGGTCATCCACTGCTCGTGGGTAGGAACTCTTTCGTTGTGTTCATCGATTTTGGCGACCACAGCGACCATAGCCGGAGCCTTTAAAGCTTTGCTGCGGGCGCGCTGGGCGCCTTCTTGATCAGCTCCGTCGGCCAGAGCGCCGGCTTCAAAAAAGTCGGCAAATTTCTGACGCTCTTCAATGACCACGAAACGAGCAGGGCTCAGATGGCAGTGATCAGGCGCTGCAATGGCCCATGTGAGGGCTTCAGCATAGTCTTCTTTAGAGGGGGCAGGTGTGGTGAGGTATTTTGCTCCGAGGGAGCGGCGTAACGTAACACGTTCAAGAACAGAGTCGTGCATTTGAGTTGAATCCAAGTACTTTCTTTAATTGCTTGAAAGTATGGCAGTCCGGCGTAATGACAGCGTCTAAATTCGCTCAAATTGGATGATTTGAAGGTCGAAAAGGCTCAAGAGAGAGTTGCTTTCGTTGCGGGAGGGTCAGAACGCAGATCAAGTGCTTCTTCTGAGTTCCAAAGACGCTCGATGACAGCGCGATGCTTCTCCGCATCTCCGCTGATATAAAACACTTCTTTGCCTTTTGCACCGTCCGAAAGTAAGCCGCGTTTGGAGAGCTGGTGTTTAAGTTCTCTGGCAACTGCTGCGCTTGGATCGATGAGTTCGGTTCCGCTGCCGAGTTCACGCTTCAACACGTTAGACAGGAACGGATAATGCGTGCAGCCGAGGACGAGCTTATCAGCACCTGCACGCTTGATCGGGTGCAGATACTTTTCGATTAGCTTTTGGGTCTTGAAGGAGTCCCAGTCACCGCTTTCGACGCATTCCATGAGACCCGGGCACGGAACCGAAACGACCTTGACCTTGGTTCCGGCAAATTCACGAACGAGTCTCAGGTAGCGTTCGCTGGTGATGGTGCGGGTCGTGGCGATCACGCCGACTACGCCGGTCTTTGTCGCCGCCGCTGCCGGTTTGATTGCCGGCTCGATGCCGATGATCGGAATATCAAACGTATCCCGCATCGTGTTAACGCCTTCTGCCGTGGCGGTATTGCAGGAAACTACGATCGCTTTAGCGCCTTTGGAAATCAGAAAGCGTCCGATCGCGAGACACCGTTCTTTTATGTACTCGGAGTTTCTGTCGCCGTACGGTGCGTAGAGACAATCACCGTAATAAATGATGTCTTCGCCGGGGAGGGCGTCTCGAACAGCGTGCATGACGGACAGGCCGCCGAGCCCCGAATCAAACATTCCGATGGGAGCGTTACTCACGGACCGCCTCCTTAGAGATGTGGCCTCGGTTCTTGAGGTAGCCGGGCAGCCAGGAACTGATGAGGATACTCAGCACCACCATGACGGCACCGACGACCGCGCCCTTCGTAAACGGCTCTCCGATCGCGTAACCGATGATGCCGGCAAATACAGGCTCAAGGGTATAGATGAGAACGGCACGTGTCGGCGAGACGAATTTCTGCGCCCAGCACATCATAACCTGATTAAAGACAATCATGCCGATCAAAATGGCCATACAGACATAAGTCACGGGCGTAGGATCAAAGCGAACGTCTTCAAAGACAATGCAGTAGAGCGTGCTCCAAAACGTGACGGTAACCAACTGAGTAAAGCAAAAAGCTTTCGGATCACAAGAGTTGGCGAAGCGCCCGAGAACCAAGATTTCCATCGCGCAGGCAGCCGCACTGGCAATCGTCAGCCACTCTCCGATGTTCCCGTTAAAAGAGATTTTGGTGGGATCTAAGATGAGGAGCATGCCGAGGAAGGCAAATAAAATGCCTCCGGCAATAATGGGCGTCGGGCGTTTTCTAAAGATAATCCATTGGAAAAGCGGTACAAACGGCACGTAAAGCGCCGTCAGAAAGGCCGAAATCGAACTCGTAATCGTCTGCAGGCCCACCGTCTGCAGGAAGTAACCCAGAAAAATACACGTTCCCGTGGCGCAGCCAGCAATCCAATCGACTTTTTTGAGTTTGAAAAGGGCCGATCTCAAGAGGCACGCCATTAGAACGGCACCGCCTCCGAAACGTAAAGCAACAAGCAGCCCCGGCGAGAGTCCTTTAAGACTCAGGGACAAAAGAATAAAAGAAGAACCCCAAAGGGCCGTCACCATCACAAGGCCCCACTCGGGGCTGAGGTTAAAGCGACTCGGCGTCATTCGTCTCGAGTTTTTCTAAAGTTCGGTTTACGAGGTTTAAAGGTTTTCGGGCGACGCGGCGCACCGGCAGCCGGTCTGCTGGAAGAGGCTCTTTTAGGGGCGGGACCGGTAAAACTTTCGCCGTCTTCCAAATATCTCCACTTACCGACCGGAAGCTTGCCGAGGCGGACATTGCCGACACGGACCCGTTTAAGTGCGAGGACTTTCAGACCGACAAGATCACACATTCGGCGAATCTGACGATTTCGGCCTTCACGAAGGACGAATTTTAATTGGTCTTCGTTGAGCCAGGAAACTTCGGCCTTCTCCAAAGGCTTACCGTCCAGTTCCAACCCGTGATTTAAAAGCGCAAGCTTCGCCGGAGGAAATTCGCTGTTGGAGCGGCCGTCGGTCATCGCAACACGCACGATGTATTCTTTTTCGACGGAGCTGTTCTCACCGATGATGGTTTTGGCAATGCGTCCGTCCTGAGTCAGAACCAGAAGGCCGGTGGAGTTGATGTCCAGACGACCGGCAGGAACCAGGCTCTTTAACTGAGAAGGATTAAAGCGGCGAGGAGAAGGATCATCGATCCAGCGGTTTCTCGGCGTAATCAAAATGCGTGCCGGTTCATGACCGTCCTCAGCCTGTCCGGAGACATAGCCGAGCGGCTTGTTGAGAATAATGGTCACACGCTCGTTCTGCTGATCTTGAGCCTTCCGGTCAATCGTGATCTTTTGGTCAGGGCGCACTTTGCTGCCGAGTTCGCTAACGACTTGACCGTCAACTTTAACCCAGCCTTTGGAGATCCACTCATCGGCTTCTCGTCGTGAACATAAACCGAGTTCGCTCATGCGCTTAGATAAGCGGACGAGATCTGCGGGTGTATCGCTCATTTGCTTTCCTTGTTGGGTCTTTCAGCGGCAGCGCGGGTCAGTCGATCCAGAACACCGGCTGAAGAATCGGTTAATTCCGGCTCGACAGCAAAGATAACATCCCCGCCGTCACGGTCGAGTTCGTGCAGCCACTTGTAAAGGTTGACCTGGAGTTCCTTGGCGTCTTTGTAGCCGCGAACTTTTTCTGCGACCGTGCTGAAGCGTTTCGCGATCTTTTCAGGCGCAATCAAAGAGAAGGTTTTGAAGTGACGGGCTAAGAACTGTGTCTCACCCGGCAGGTCGTCTGCCGAGACAATCTTTAAAACGTGCTCAGGCGCGTAGTGGCTCTTCATTGAGCCGGAGACGCGCGGAGAAGCGCCAACCGCACCGTGTTCAACGGGTTTGCCGATCACTTTAGAGATCATTTCGCCGCTGACGTCGCCTTCGCGAAGGATGCGCGGTGTTTCGCCCGTGAGGTCAAGAATCGTCGATTCAATGCCGACGGTGCATTCTCCGCCGTCAAGGATGAAGTCGGTTTTGCCGTCGGGCTTCTCCCCGAGGTCATCACGCACATGCTGAGCGGTTGTCGGACTGATCTTGCCGAAGGTGTTGGCGCTCGGTGCGGCTAAGCCGCGGCCTTTGCCCGCGTCAAAACGCTTTAAAAGTTCGTGAACCAAAGGATGCGACGGACAGCGAAGCGCAACCGTGTCCTGTCCGCCGGTCACAAAGTCTTTGGCGTGTGCGGAGCGTTTTAAAACGATCGTCAGAGGACCGGGCCAAAACGCCTCAGTCAGCTTTTTGGCATCTTCCGGAATCTCTCGGGCCCAGTAGGGCAGAGCTTCTGCTGAGGCAACATGCACAATCAGCGGATGCGTGGCCGGGCGGTTTTTAGCGGCGTAAATCGATTTAACCGCCGCTTCGTTCTCTGCGTCGGCGGCTAAGCCGTATACCGTTTCAGTGGGAATAGCAACCAAGCCGCCGGCTTCGAGAATTTTGACGGCCTTCTCAAGATCAGAATGCATAACGTTATTCGGGAAGTTCGAGACCTAAAATGCGGGCCGCCATTTGGGCTTTAAACATCGCTTCCTCTTCCGTGGCGGCTAAACAAGTGATGTGGCCCATTTTACGTGCATGCCTCGGCTGCTTCTTACCGTAAAGATGCAATTTGAGACCCGGGATGTCCAGTACTTGGCTCCAATCCGGTTCACGGACGTTTTCGTTTTCATCGAACCAAAGATCTCCGAGTAGGTTGAGCATGACGGACTTAGAAACCTGAGTCGTATCGCCGAGCGGCAGATTGGCCATGGCGCGAACCTGCTGTTCGTACTGGCTGCAGATGCAGGCATCGATCGTGGCGTGACCGGAGTTGTGCGGTCTCGGAGCCAATTCGTTAACGACCAGACGTCCGTCGGAAAGTACAAAGAGTTCTGTGCAGAGCACGCCGACATAATCGAGCTTCTCAATGATTTTGGAAGCGATTTCACGGGCGCGGTTGGTGATCTCTTCGTCTAAACGAGCCGGCATGACGGAAACCGCCAGAATTCCGTTGCGGTGGTAGTTTTCAGACACCGGAAAAACGGCCACTTCACCCTTGCTGTTGCGGGCGGCGATGACAGAGACTTCTTTAAAGAGCGGCAGGCGCTTTTCTAAAACACAGCGAACTTTACCGAGCTTCTCAAAAGCCATTGCCAGTTCGCGGCGGTCATTCACCGTAATCTGGCCTTTGCCGTCATAGCCCAAACGGGCGGTTTTTAAGATGGCGGGGAAATAGGGAGCAGAAGCCTTCTTGAGATCCTCGTCGGATTCGATCAGCAAATGAGGGGCAACGGGAGCGCCGGCAGACTTGATGAAAGACTTTTCATCGAATCGGTCCTGCGTGATACGAACAGCGTTAGCAGCAGGGCATGTTTCGACGCCCTTAGATGCTAAGAACTCCAGAGCGGCAGCAGGAACGTTTTCAAACTCGGTCGTGACGGTCTTGCAGAGCGAGGCGAGTTCGGTCAGTGCAGCTTCGTCCGTATAGGGAGCACAGATGTGCTTTTCGGCAACAATGGCGGCCGGGGCGTTTTTATCAGGCTCCAATACGCAGACGCGGTAGCCCATCGTAGCGGCGGCTTGAGCAAACATGCGGCCTAATTGACCGCCCCCCATGAGTCCGAGCCAGCTGCCGGGAAGAATCGGTGTGTCTTTCATCATGTATCTGTTAAAGCGGAAGAGTCATGTTGCGGGCTTTTTCGTTCTGAGCTTTGCGGAAAGCCGCAAGCTTATCTGCCAAAACGGCATCCGTCGTACCCAAAATCTGGACGGCATAAAGTGCAGCGTTAGCAGCGCCGGCCTCTCCGATGGCAAAAGTTGCGACCGGGACGCCTTTAGGCATCTGAACGATGGAATACAGAGAATCCTGGCCCTTCAGGTAGCGGCTCGGGACGGGAACACCGCAGACGGGCAGCGTTGTCTTAGCAGCGAGCATGCCGGGAAGGTGAGCAGCACCGCCGGCGCCGGCAATAATCACACGGATGCCGCGGTCGCGGGCAGTTTCGGCGTATTCGAACATTTCGTCCGGCATTCTGTGTGCGGAGACGACTTTGGCCTCGAACGGAACATCAAAAGACTGGAGCATTTCAGCAGCGTTTTTCATGACGTCCCAGTCAGAATTGGATCCCATCAAAATGGCGACAACCGGTTTATTTTCTTGCATCTTGAGATTCCTGTTGGATTTCTGTTAATCGAAACGCGCCGCAAGCGGCGCGTTCTGTGTTTCGTTAGGGAAATTTTAGGCGGTAACGCCTTTGCCTGTCAGACGGATCAGAGCTTCTTCGTATTTGCTGCTGGTCTTATCCAACACATCCTGCGGGATCTTGGGCGCCGGAGCTTTCTTGTTCCAGGGCTGGCTTTCAAGCCAGTCACGGATGAATTGTTTATCAAAGCTCGGTTCCGACTGACCGACTTTATATTCGTCGGCAGGCCAGAAGCGGGAGCTGTCCGGAGTCAGGATTTCGTCCATTAAAACGACTGTGCCGTTGTCGTCCAGACCGAATTCAAACTTGGTGTCGGCGATGATGATGCCCTTGGAGGCGGCATATTCAGCGGCTTTCTTGTAAAGAGCCAGTGTGTAGTCACGGAGCTTGGAAGCGGTGTCTTCGCCGTACTGTTTGACGACATCTTCATAAGTGATGTTTTCGTCGTGATGGCCGGCTTCAGCTTTTCCGGCCGGTGTGAAGATCGGTTCAGGCAGCTTTTCGCTCTGTTTCAGACCGGCGGGGAGTTTGACGCCGCAGATCTGGCCGGTGGTCTGATATTCCTTCCAGGCGCTGCCGGAGAGGTAGCCGCGGGCTACGCATTCGACGAGAATCGGTTTCAGGCGTTTGGCAACGACGGCGCGTCCCTTAACCTGATCGCGTTCTTCGGGAGCAACTACGGATTCGGGATCAGTGCCCGTCAGATGATTCGGGACGATTCCGTCGAGTTCTTTGAACCAGAAGTCCGTCAAAGCCGTCAGAATTTTGCCTTTCTTGGGGATCGGATCGCCGAGGATGACGTCAAAAGCAGAGATACGGTCGGAAGCGACAATAAGAAGTTTGTCATCGCCGACAGCGTAGCTGTCACGGACTTTGCCGCGATAGACAAGCGGAAGAGACTTAATGGACGTCGTAACAATTTCAGCCATGTTTTCTCCTGAACACTGATTCCCGCTGAAGGAAGGAGTGTGTATGTGAGGAATTGAGAATTTCGGAATGGCATCATTTTAATTCGAGGCAAGTCCTTCCAACGAGAACAAAACCAGGAAAATTCGGCAAAGAAAAAAGAAAAAGCCCGAGGTTTGTCTCAGGCTTTCGAAGAAAAATACGTTCTGATTAAGACGCAGGTTTCACAAAGATATTGGACGCCACGGCGTTAAAGAAATTGCTTTCTGCCTGAAGTCTTTGATTCAGAGCTTCGGTCTTTTCATCCTTGCTGCGCAAGACTTCTCCGCAGACTGTGAAGACCTGATCTCCTGTCGGAACGGCGTAGTAATAAACGGCATTCTCTGCATCGGTTTTAGCAGGGAAGTAAACGCGAACGATCTGAGAATTCGGGAGTTTTTCTGTTACGGCGTCGGGACGAGCTTTCTGAAGGCCCGCAACAATGCTGTCAACGGTTGCTCCGGTCGGAGTTTCAATTAAAGCGACCACATATTGGCCGGTGCCGGATTCACTGCGCCAGCTCATGAATTCATTCTGACCGAGCTGCAGGTTCTGAGAAAGATTCCAAGAGAGCGGCAATGTGACCTGAAGCGGACGATCCATGCCTTTAATGGAGACCGGATATTCACGACGATAGCCCTGGTTCCATTCGTCCATCGGATTGGGATAACGCATGGCCAAAAGGTAAGGTACCAACGGGTCGACAACGTTATCCGTTACGCCGTTTTTGAAGTTGGTCATCCACTCTTCGGCTTTGTTGATGCGCTCCTGAGAGAAAGTGTCATCCAGCCATTTTGAAACAGCTTCTTTGGATTGCTGACCTTTCTCCATGCCTTCGCTGAGTTTCTGATTGAACTGCTCTTTGATAGAAGGCCACTGCTCTTTGAGCTGGTCTTTGTACGTAGCAGCGTCTTTAGACCACTCTTCGCTTTTTTCGCCGAGCGTTCTGACGGAATCGGATAACTTATCGAGCCAGCCTGCGACTTTGTTTGCCATACCGCCAGCGGCTTGCTCAACTTGCTTGGTGTCTTGTGCGACTGCGGACGATGCTTCCTGTGCATGGACGGCTTGTCCGACGGCAGCAGAGGCGATCAAAGCGGTCATCAGGTGCTTCATTTTTAAGTTCATTGTTTTGCTCCGAAATTGTTTCGTATGTTGTCGGCATAGTACATAGAAGAACGGTTTGACTTAGACTTGTGCAGCCGTTATGAGCAAGTAACACTTCTTTTCCGTTTGAATCTGATCCGTATGAAAATCCGCTGGCAGCTTTGGTTTCTGGTAACGCTTTTAATTTGCGCTTTCTATTGCATCTGGGACACGACCTTTGCGTTTTCCAGAGGAGAAAAATTAGCGCAGGCGGACTGGACTTATGTCGAGAAGGCGGGCCATAAGAGTCTGGCGGGCTACTGCTCCAAGATCGGCGTCACCGGCGACGGCAAGACGCCCCAAACCGTGACGAAAGAAGTATTTGAACCGGCTAAGAATCCCCTTATCTGTGCTTCCTCATTGGAAGAGGCAAAACAGAGCTACGGTTTATTTGTTCAGGGCCAGTCAAGAAAAGCCAGCACGCAGATGGTGTTTATGTTTATCGGTGCTTGGCTTGTGATCCTGCTCGCGCTCTTCGGGCTGATGAAATGGACAAATAGAAAGGCCGCACCCGAATCCGCGAGCACGGCCGAAAAATCTAAATCGAAAGCGCGTCGTTAACGGCTTTCTTGATGGCAGCTGCGGCAGCTTTCGGATCTTCCGCGCCGCAAATTGCTGAAACGACTGCGACTCCGTCGGCTCCGTGACGAATGCAGTCTGCGGCATTGCTTTGATTGATGCCGCCGATGGCAACGTTTGGGAGCCCCGCTTCTTTAGAAATATACTCAAGCAGGCCTAAGCCAACAGCTGCGCCCGCATCGACCTTCGTTTTGGTAGAGAACACCGGGCCGATTCCGATGTAATCCACATCAGGTCCGATCGTGTTTAATTCTTTAATACTGCCGACAGATAAACCGATCACTGCATCAGGACCTAAAAACTGTCTGACGTACTTAGGATCGATGTCTTCCTGTCCGACGTGAACACCGTCGGCACCGCTGAGCAAAGCGATATCAATGTGATCATCCACAATGAAAAGCACATCCGTGTCTTTGAGGAGCTCTTTGAGAAGAAAGGCAGCTCGAAGCTGTTTTTTCTTTTTCCACTCCGGCGCGCGAAGTTGCACAACGGTACATCCGCCTTCTACGGCCTTTCTTGCTGTCTCAGCCATTCCTTCAGGCGTTTTGCAAAGGTTGGCATCCAGGACAAGGTAAAGAGAAAGATCCAATTTCTTGCCGGATTTCATTTTCTGAAGTCCTCAGGACGGATTTGATAGAGGGCATCCAAATATTGAAAATGGAAGGATCCCGGACCGCTTGAGCGAGTGGAAGCGGTATCGTTGGCGTAGTTTACGTAGTCACAGCATGCAATGCATGCTTCAAGCGAGCGTTCAGCTCCCCCGAGGAAGGCGGCGAGCAGTGCGGAAAGTGAGCAGCCGGTTCCGACGACCAACGTCATCATTTCACTGCCCCCGACGGCGCAAAGCACGCGTTCACCGTCTGTTGCGTAGTCCTTCAATCCGGTCACGACAACAAATGTTTTGTACTTTCGAGCTAAGGTTTTAGCGGCTTCAATGGCAGAAGAAGAGTCATCCAAACTATCCACGCCTTTCCCGCCCGTACCTACTCCGGCTAAAAAGCGGATCTCGGAAGCGTTGCCTCGGACAGCCGTCGGCTGCATTTCTAAGAGTTCAAAAATGACTTTGTCGCGCCAGGGAATGCCGCCGGCTGCAACAGGATCGAGTACCCATGGTTTTCCTGCGGCAAGAGCTCCGCGAATGGCCTTCTTCATGGTTTCGATGCGGGCTTCGTAGGGGGTTCCCACGTTTACGGAGAGTGCAGAGGCGATGCCGGCGAAATATTCGGCTTCGCCTTCGCCCACAACCATCGCGGGGGAGGCTCCTGCGGCAAGCAGAACATTAGCCGTAAATTCCTGCACGACTTCATTGGTAATGCAGTGAACGAGAGGACGGTTGGCACGGAGCCTGTGAAGCATTTCTCCGGTCTTGCGGGACAAACAAAGTTGGACTGAGTCTGAAGACATGATATAAGGAGCTTCTCAGTAAATAGAGGTAAACAAATTATGGCAGGTTTTGAGCACTATGCATGGCTGATGAAGTCGGAGCCAAGCGAAGTTTCCGTTGACGATGTCCTCGGCATGAAGGACTGCAAGGTTGGTTGGTTCGGCGTGCGTAATTACCAGGCCCGCAATTTCATGCGCGATCTTTGCAAGATCGGAGATCCGGTCCTTTTCTACCACTCTTCGTGTGCTCAGCCTGGCATCGTCGGTATTGGTGAAATTGCCTCCGAACCTTATCCGGATCCGACGCAGTTTGATGAAACTTCAGAATATTTCGACGCGAAGAGTACTCAGGCGAAGCCCCGCTGGGTTCAAGTCGATGTGCATATTCTTCATAAAGTCAAACTCGTTTCTATCGCTGAATTAAGAACGATTCCGGGTTGTGAAGGAATGCGGGTTCTTCAGAAGGGCAACCGCCTGTCGATCACGCCTGTGAATGAGGACGAGTGGAAAGCGCTTCAGCCGCATCTTATTTCGCAAACCTAGTATTTACGCCACTTCCAGCGAAAAGCCGTTAAAAAACGAAGATAAGCGCTAAGATTTTTCCTATTCAAATTTTCAAATTCTCAAACCATACAAGAGGATTAAGTGGCACTCACAACAATCGGCCTTATGGCTTTATTAGGCTGCTTTACGGGATTTATGGCAGGCCTTTTGGGTATCGGCGGCGGCATGATCATTACACCGTTCCTGATTATGCTGATCCCGTCGAGTTTGATTCCCCATGAACATATCGTTCATGTTGCCATTGCAACATCGCTGGCAACCATCGCTTTTACTTCTCTTTCTTCCGTCAGAGCACACCATAAACGCGGTGCTGTTTTGTGGAATGTCGTGGCTTCCGTAGCTCCCGGCATTTTGGTCGGTGCGGTTGTCGGTGCACAGATCGCAGGCTGGTTGCCGACATTCTGGCTGTCTTTGATTTTTGCGGCTTTCGTCGGGTTCTCCGCGTTCAAGATGTTTTTGAACAAATCTCCGCGTCCGGACCGCAACTTGCCGGGAACGATCGGTAAGTTTTTCATGGGCATCGCAATCGGTATTCTTGCGGCCTTAGTCGGCGCAGGGGGCGGCTTTATCTCTGTACCTTGGATGATTTGGTGCAACGTCAAAATGCAGAATGCCGTGGCAACCAGTGCTGCTTTCGGTTTCCCTATCGCGCTCTTCGGCACCATCGGCTACATCATCAGCGGTTGGAACGTATCGGGTCTGCCTCCCTGGCCGATTGACCTGGGCTACATTTGTATTCCTGCCTTGTTCTCCGTTGCGATTACCAGTGTGCTGTTTGCACCGCTCGGAGCAAAAGTCGCTCACTCTATCGACACAAAACCGCTCAAGAAGATCTTTGCCTGCCTGCTGTGCTTCGTCTGCCTTTACATGATCAGACAAGCCTATTTGGCGATGTAATCTGAGTAAGATTTAGGGCATGAGCCGGCGGAAACGCCGGCTTTCGTCTTTTTACGCTTTCAGCATCCGCGAACGTGTTGGTTAACGGCGGTTTCTTGTAATATTGGCCTACCTAATTTTGCGAAAAGTCCATGACCGATACTGTCAACAATTCAACAAGTTACCTTTGGTACGACTACGAAACATTCGGAACAGAAGCGCGCAAAGACCGCCCTGTGCAGTACGGATCGTTTCGAACCGATACCAACTTCAATATCATCGGACAAAGTATGGTGCTTTATGCCCAGCTTGCAGACGACTACATCCCGTCCCCGGGATCTTCTCTGGTGACGGGTATTACGCCGATGTCGCTCATGGATGAAGAAAACGCGCTGGCCGAAGCTGATTTCGCCAAAGTCATTCGTGATGAAATGGGCAAACCCGGCACGATCACAATCGGCTACAACAATCGCAATTACGACGATGAGATGACGCGCTTCATGTTCTGGCGTAATCTGCTGCCGGCATACGACACCGAGTATGGAGAAGGGCGTGGACGATTCGACGTTTTTCTCTTAGTGATTGCCGTTTATGCTGTGGCACCTCAAATTTTGAATTGGCCCACAAAAGAAGACGGCACCGTTTGTTTCAAATTGGATCGCCTGACTCCGGCAAACAATCTGCCTCATCGCCATGCGCACGATGCAAGCTCGGATGCCTTTGCCACCTTGCAGCTTGCCAAACTGATTGCAAGCAAGAATCCCCGTCTTTGGGAGTACGCACTCTCGATCAGCAAGTCCGACAAGATTGTCGAGCTTCTGAACGAAAAGCGACCGCTTCTATATGTCGATCGCTACAGTCTTCATCACCGCAGAGGCTTAAGACCGGTGATGCCGCTGTTTGAGAACCCCTCTGTTCGAAACGAATGGATTTGCTGGGATCTTTCTGCCGATCCGAACGAAATGTGGGCTATTACAGAAAAAGACATGAAGGAAAGATCTTTCGTGACGCGCGAGCAAAAAGAGCAGGGCATTAAACCGCTGCCGTTCGTGCGCATTAAGACCAAAAAACAGCCCTTCCTCATGAAAGGCATGTCGGTATGGATCACTAAGAACGGACAAGGCTTATTTGAGCACCCGGCCGCTTATTACTCAGAAAACGCTTCGAAGATTCTTGCTTCCGCAGATCGCCTTTCCGAACTTCTGTCGCTCTTTATGGCGCTGGCAGATAGAAAGGCCGAAGAGCACGCCAAAGACATTCCGGAAGAAGCACTTTACAGCGGGGGCTTCCCCAGTAACTCGGACGCTCGCAAGATGGCGACCTTTAGGGCCTTGCCCCCTGAAGAGATGGCAGATGCTTTCGATCGACTTGAGTTTGATCGAGAAGACCTAGCCGAACTTACGCTGTATTTCATGGGCCGCAACTATCCTGAGTATGCACTCACTCCGGAAACGGAAAGACTTTGGCGTCTCCACAAGTACAACAAGCTTGTCAAAGGTTTAGGAGGAGCCAGAACGTTTACTCAGTTCTACGAAGAGCTTGAAGAAGTCCGAGCAGGTGCTGATGAGCACGGTCTGGAAATCTTGGAAGACGTAGAAGGCTACGTCGAAAACCTTCGTTCGGAATACGAGGCCTAAGTAATGCTGGTACATCCTCAGTTTGATCCGATTGCCGTTCAGGTCGGGCCTTTAGCCGTGCACTGGTACGGACTGATGTATTTGATCGGTTTTACGCTTTTCTACCTTTTGGGCCTTTACCGCTGCCGCCAGGAATGGAGAGGAATCACCAAGGCAAATCTTGAAGATTTACTCTTTGTCGGTATGGTCGGCGTGATCGTCGGCGGCCGCTTGGGCTTTGTGCTGCTTTATCAGCCTGAATACTATCTGAGCCATCCGCTTGAAATCTTCTCTGTCTGGCAGGGCGGAATGAGTGCGCACGGCGGGTTTATCGGCGTCATCCTTGCGCTCTTTTATTTTGCGTGGAGAAACAAGAAATCTCTTCTTACCGTCGGTGATTTCGTCGCTCCGCTCGTGCCGTTGGGATTTTTCTTCGGCCGACTCGGAAACTTCATTAATGGTGAACTCTGGGGAAGAGTTGCTTCCGCGGACTTGCCCTGGAGCATGATTTTTCCGCAGGCCGGGGACGGCGTTCCGCGTCATCCTTCTCAGCTCTACGAAGCAACATTGGAAGGACTGGTGCTGTTCCTCGTTGTTTGGATTTACTCAATAAAAAAGAGACCCCCAGGTGCAGTCTCGGGTCTCTTCTTATTCGGTTACGGGCTGGCTCGTTTTGTCGTGGAATTCTTCCGCGAGCCTGACAGCTATCTTGGCTTACAGGCCTTGGATCTTTCCAGAGGCCAATGGCTTTCGCTTCCGATGATTATTATCGGGGCAGGCCTTTGGATTTGGGCCTGCCGTCGGAAAGATTAGAAACCGAAGTTGTCCATGAAGATGTGATCTTCACGAAGGCCGCAGCGAGCTGTTAAATAGTTCACTGCGGCTTTAATCATGGAGTTGCTGCCGCAGAGGTAAGCATCCATGTCGGTCATATCGCCGTTGTCGGCAGCGGCAAATGTCTGAACGTGACCTTTGGCGCCGGGCCAGGTGTCTTCGCGAGAAACCACTCCGGTGTAATGAATCTGCGGATGAGCGGCAGCCCATTCTTCGAAGATTTCTCCGACCACGAGTTCCTGAGAAGTGCGAACACCCCAATAAATGAAGAGCTCACGGCCTTCGAGGTCGTTGTTCTCTACCAGTGTAGAAACGATGCTCTTGACGGAAGCAATGCCGGTTCCGGTAGCTAGGAAGACGGCTTTACGGCCTTTCGGTGTCTGGAAAGTGCTGGTGCCTTCCGGTCCTTTGAGGCGCATCTTGTCGCCGACGCGAATCATGTCGGAGAAGAGCATGCCGGTGAACATGCCGTTCGTGACTTTACGAATCAGGAATTCGACGGTCTCTTTCTGGTTCTGAGAGCTGGCCACGGAGTAATAGCGCTTCTGATTGCCGGGGAGTTCTACGGCATAGGTCTGGCCGGCCTTGAATTCAAAGAGGGCGCCGTCAGCACGCTTCAAAACTAAGCGCATGATGGACGGATCAAGCAGCGTTTTTTCAACGATTTCAGCTTGAACGCCTTCGGGTTTCTTTTGAGCGAGTTTGACGTCTCGGACTTTAATTTCGCAGTCGGATGTTGCCTTGGCACTGCAAAGCAGAGTTAGTCCGAGCTTTTGGTCAGCTTCAGTCAGCGCAAACGGCTCATGCGGGCCTAGTGCCACGGTGCCGGAAAGGACTTGAGCTTTACAGGCCCCACAGGCTCCGCTGCGGCAGGCACTCGGCAGCAGAAAACCGGCTTTATCTCCGGCTTGTAGGATAGTTTCGGAGGCTTCAGCCTGGAATTCATAAGGGGTCCCGGCTAGCTTGATCGTAAAAGACATAATTCTTTTCTTCTTAAGTTAGGGTTGAGTCTCAATGGTTTTGTTTCGTCTTTTGAGACATTTAAGACAATATGGCGGGTATTGTAAGACTAAAGTTAATGTATTGAATTTTTTAGTTTTGATTTGTTGCTACTGAGGAGAGCGGCCTGAAATTTTGCGCTTCTAGATCTTCATTAT
>NZ_GL883684.1 GCF_000205025.1 Parasutterella excrementihominis YIT 11859
ATAAAGCTAGAATCCACTGTCAAACTCGGGAGCAGAGCGATGCTCGCTGGCGTTAACGATCTTTCCTTTACGCATTTCGTTAAAGGATTCGATCATTTTTTTCTCTTTGACAAAGTCAATAAGAGAAAGGAGCTCCTTCTGATTAATTCTTTGCCGCCCGATATCCAGAGTGATGCCGCAGGCGCTCTTTTGATAATTCTCAAAAGAGTCTCGGATAAAGGGTATAAGGATTAAAGACTTCATTGTCATACTTGTTTTAAATTCGATTACTTGATTACGTCAAGGTGCTTGAGAGGTTCGAGATTCTTCATAAACTCTGTTTTGTATCTGCAGTACTTTGTGTAGGGTACTTGAACTTGCAGTCTGACAGTTGACTGTGGGGAAAATCATTATTTTTGAATACGTAAGTGGCCAACCAACTCTTTAGAACCAAGGGAATATCGGTGCATCAAGCGATGCTGTTTAAGCGGAGGAATTAAAAGTATGCGGCAAAACCTGCATAGCCAGCCATCTGGAAATTGAAGGACGGATTTTTTAAGGACTTGACTTAATAAGAACGAATAGCTTATTTAACTTAATTCTTCTGATCGTTATGACACCAACAATTAGGGCGAGCGATAACTTTTAAACGCTTGCATTTCAATGGAAGAGCTGTTCTAAAGAATTCAATAAAATTATTAAGGGATGCTTAGAAGAGAGTATTGAGAACTTGGGCTCACTCCGTTGGAATTTAAAAGGGACCGATAACAAGAAAACCCTTAGCGCTACAAAACGAAATAAAAATTAAGAGAGAAGGAACGTACAGTCGTCCTTCCTTCCCTCTCCTATTTTTCTTCTAGTTAGTGTTTGTCTTGCAAAAAGTTTTTGCCAATTCCAAAGCACGTGCAACGGCTTGATCCATGTCGTAGTATTTGTAGTCGCCGAGTCTACCTAAGAAAGTAACTTTCTTATTGTTCTTAGCTTCTTCGAAGTATTTTTCGTATAAGCGCTTATTTTTTTCGTTGATGATCGGGTAGTATCTTTCGTTCTTGCCTAAGACAAAAACTTCCGGATACTCATAAGAGACAACTGTATTCTGAGATTGAGTATCTAAAAAGTACTTATATTCTCCGATTCTTGTGAAGTCGTAGTTATTAGGATAATTAACAATGGAGTTAGATTGGAAATAAGGCCGATTGAAGGTCAAGAAATCAAATCTCAAACTGCGATACGGTAACTGACCAAATTTATAGTCGAAGAATTCATCGATAGCGCCAGAGAAGAAACAGTGGTCGTATTCATCCAACATGCTTTTATCGAATTCGGTATTTAAGCGTACTTCGATATTAGGATGATCAACCATCTTCTCGAACATACGGGTATAGCCTTCTAACGGAATACCTTGATACTTTGCTTGGAAGTAACGATTATCCCTCCCGACGAAAACCGGAACCCTACCCGTCACTAAAGGATCTAAATCTTCCGGCCGAACGTCCCATTGCTTTTCTGTGTAGTGGAGAAAGATTTTTTCGTAAACGTATTCGGCCAGGAACCGAAGATCCGGATTTTTGCTCTCTCGAAGTTTGAGGATCGGAACTTTTTTGTTGAATTGAAATTCAGACAAAAGAGCCGTAATCACCCGTTCTGCCATTTCTTTAGGGAACAGCTGCTCAATTGAATTGAAGTTAAAAGGAACGGGAACGAGTTGGCCGTCCACTAATGCCTTCACTTTATGCTGGTATGGATACCAGTGTGTAAACTGAGAAAGGAATCTCCAGACCTCGGCGTCATCAGTATGAAAGATGTGGGTGCCATGGGCATGAATGTCGATGGAGTTTTCATCGAAATAATCGAAGCAGTTTCCTCCGATATGATCTTTTCGGTCAATAATGACAACACTGATGGCGCCTTCCGCTAGGCTTTTTCCCAATGTAAGATTTGCAATTCCTGCACCTACTAATAAATATTTCATAAATAACTTCTTTAATAGAGATTACATTTCCCAATTCTTATCGCTATAGTGTCAATTTGCGAGAGTAATATTCTGGTAATAATAACTAAACTATTTAGGACTCTCGACTTTCCAAAAAAATCCTCCTAACGCCTATCAACCAAATATTTCTAATAAATCAGCACATAGCAAGTTATATTCGATTGAAAAGTTTAAGGTAAAAGGTCTCAGATACACTTATTCTGACCAATTTTAATTTGACGATTACTTCTAATTGGAGCACGGTGAGCAAAATTTTGGGGACAAAATCTTAAACACTAGAAAGTGGCAATGTACAGAATGTACTTCTTTCTCGATAAAAGTTTAGATAAAATCGCCTCTGTTTCGAACCCTGAATAAGTGTGAATTAATTTTATGCAACAACAAAGCGGAAGAATGCCTGGACCAGATATCTTGAGATGCGTCGCAGCCATTTTGGTGATAGCCATACACGCCTCTGCATGGCCCTTTAGTCAATATAATGGCGGATGGAAGGCTTCATTAATAATAGATAGTTTTTCCCGTTGTGCAGTTCCCCTCTTCTTCATGCTTACGGGGTACTTTCTTCTTTGCGGTAAGCAAGAGACTTTATCTCAATTTATATCAAAAAGATTTCTTCGAATTTTCCTCCCATTCGTTATGTTAGTCTTTATCTATGGTTGTTTTAAAGACTACACCATTACCGAACTTATTAGAAGAGCTTTTGTTCAAGGTGATCTAGATTTTCACCTATGGTATATTTACACAATAATCGGTATATATATATTTATCCCAATTGTAAAAGTACTTTTTCTATGTAAAGAGTATAAATTGATCAACTACTACTTATTTATATGGTTCTTGACTTTTATTCTTTACGCGAGTTTTCAATCTTTATTTAACATTAATACTAACCCCTTTAGCGTTTTTAATCTCTATTATTTTCAAGGATGGTTAGGTTATGTAATTCTTGGAGGTCTGTTGAGGGTTGTCCTTGAAAGCAAGATACAACTTGATCAGCCTTTTGAAGGATTCAATCTTCAAATATTGTATAAGTTAGTTTCCCATAGAATAGCGAGGTTTGTGCCTTTCTTTATTTACATTTTATCTAGTTCCATAATTGCCTTGGGAACTTACATTCTATCCATAAAACAAGGACGACCCATAGAGATCTTTTTCTCCAGTAATAACTTCTTGGTTTTCATACAAAGTGTTTCGCTTTTTGTTTCTCTAATTAGTCTTAATTACTATCCCCGCATATTTGGATGGGTTGCTCAGTACACTTACTGGATTTATCTTATTCATATTCTTTGTCTTTCTTTTGTTGTCAAACACATTGATCTTTCACACTTTAGCTTTATCAACATTCCGCTTGCGATACTATTTACATTTATAATTTCATTGTTCTTTTCTATTCCATTATTGAGCATAGAGAAATTCTTTCTAAAAATTATTAAAAGATAGATTAAAAAAAAATAAACTGAAACTATTAAAACAAACAATTATCTTTTCTAATAATATAGTGGCAAAAAATAATTTGTTCTACAGGTAATGCAACAGGAATACTCTGGAGCTACGGCAAACTTTTCAAGCGTTCTGATTGAAAAATTGTTTTACTTCCGACTTTTTCCATGGGTGGAGACAATTTATTCGGGTAGCCGGCGTTTTTTTCACTAAAGATCAACACCTCTAGTACCTGTCTTTTAGCTTATTTTTAATTATTGTACCTACGATATAGCCCCAATGCTCCGGTCCTCTTAAGAGGACCGGAGTTTCTATTATTTTCTGAGACTATTTATTTTGAACTTCCCGTTGGAAGATAAAGACTAGCCTGGGCCGCATATCGAAGTCTTCTGCAAGTTTTTCCGGAAGATATTTATTGGTCTTCTTATCTGTCTCATCTAACTTTTCCGGGGGACGGATAGAGAATTTGTTTTTCCTCTGACCGGTTTCCTTCCATGCCTGAAAGAGCCCCTTAGCTGTCATATGTTTAAATAGTGCCTAGCTGTATTTTTTCAATTCCGTTTTCCCTCAGGGTTGCGTCGATGGACAGAGCCATGCACATGGCTTCCATATAATTTGCCGAGTGTTTATGCAGGCTGTTTTTACGAAGGATCGTAACTCCCCGGATGGCTCTTTCAACCTTATTCGTGCAGGGCGGGATTTCGCAGCTGCCTAAGAAAGTTGCAAAGTCCTCCCTTGCGTTCAGGTAGTAAACACATGGTTTTGCAGCCGGTACATTCCTTGTTTTCACCCAAGTAGTGCCTCTCTGTGTAACGAGGCCTTTGCTTGCCTCCAGCATCATTTGATCCAGATACTTGATAAGTTCGGCCTGGACTTTTCCGGCTTGTTATTGTTGACGCGTCCACGATGAGTTTGTTTTACTTGATCTGCAGTCGGCGTAGCGGCACGCACAATGGAAGAGATCTTTTGCTGAGATTCGACTGTTAAATTTGTCGTTGAGCTAAGCGCCTCTGCCGCCTTCGAGATGGCAGTGCTAAATTTAGCAACACCTTTAATGTTGTTGTTAAAGGAGCGGACTTTCTTTAGCTCTTCAAGAGAACAGGTCGCATTCTCGTAAGCTTTCTCGGATGTTTCTCCGGATTGTCTCATTGCCGTGAGCAAAGAAGCCCGCAATCTGTCCGGATGCTGCAGCGATCGTTTTTAAGCTGTGGGCAATCATGTCGTAGAGGACTCTAATTGCTTTTCTGGACTCCTCGTCATCGGCATAGCTCAGGATGAATTCTCGCACGCGCGCGAACGGTGTTCTCACAGGTGCGAACGCTCGAAAAATCTTGTCGTTCACGGTTTAATTGAGAGAAATCACTTTTCAGGAAGTCTTCGACTTGTGCAAGATAGTTTCCATTAACTTCCTTGAGATTTTAGCCATAAAGATTACGCCGTGCGCAAATTTCAAATGTGACTGCTCTTTGATTTCGGCAACTTTCTGAGCTTGCTCTGCAATAACGTGTTCTTTCTCAGCACGCACCTCGGCAGCCTTAATCTCTTCTTCTTTTTGATTGAGCAGCTTGATCAGTTCTTCCTTAGAGAGTGAATTGAGGTCTTTCATTATTATTAAACCCACAGGTCATATATTAGGTAAATCATAGCTTACTAACTATTAAATTTAAACTATTTATTTGAATTTCAATATAATTTAAAGCGATAGTCATAATAAAACGCCGTATCAATTTCTTTAAAAATCAATGCGGCGTTATTAACTTTAAACAGCCTTGCCAGAATGACAGTGCTTTGTAATAGATGCTCTCTCCGTTTAAAAATCGCTCCAGCTCCGGCAGCGTCAAGGCGCATTTTGCCTGCTCTCCGAGTCGAATCAACAATTCTTTGAATCGGCCGTGATAAAGTGTTTTGGTCAGAAGCAGGGTTCCCCGATTATCTGAAGTGATAATCTTGCTGATTCGCCGTGTTTTAGAAATAAAGACTACGGCTTCTTTGCCGCCGTTCAGGTCAATCCCGAGCTGATCTTGTGCAATGGAGTGTAGGCGGTGATAGCCGCACCGCAGGTCTGTCGGTGACACGTAATCAATTAATCTCAAACGGTCTTATAGGAAATGAAAAATGAAACTCTTATTTATCATCATAAATAAAAAATCAATAAGAAAATAGAAGAATAAAAATCTTTTTACTTATTTAATGCCTTTAATACAACTGGATTAATTTTAATAACAATTGATATTATTAAAGAGAACAAAACAATAAGAATTGGTGATTTAATGAGAATAGGAAAATAAACTATCCTTCTTATGCCTTTAATTGGCGAATTAGGAATTAGACTTTCGAACTCTTTAGTTTCGAAGAACATCATTATATTTTTATACGTTTTAAATATTCTTCCTTCTTGAATTTCTCTTACAGTAGACGAATAAATCGTTTTTGTTAACAAAAAAAATAAATCCCCTTGACATTCAGAGAAGCAGTCATTTCTTCTTGCCCAGTCGCACAAAAGGGAGATTTTGTTTTTGTACAATAACCCATAATTCTCTACTTTTTTCTGAGACAAAGAATTATTAGATTTTTTGTTATAGCTATATCCTAAAAAATCTATGAATTCAAATTTTTCTACCTTTTTAAATACATCATAATTAAAGAAAAAATCCTCAGCAAAACGCAGTTTAGGATCAAACAAGAATTGGTTTTGTTTCAAGACCGATGCATTGTAGAAACCGTTGGTAGAGTATCCAAACAAAGGCAATCCTTCAAGTTCAATTGACTTCCGGCAGATTTCTTTCCTTTTATCTGAAAAGAAAGATAAAGAACTTACAGACTTCTCAAATTTATTGTATATTTCCTTTAACCCGAACTTTATTACCTCAGGTTCATTTTTCGCTATGGTTTGAGATACTATATCAAAAAGCCCATCTGCATAAGTGTCATCAGCATCCAAAAAACCAATGTATTCGCCTCTAGATCGTAGTATTCCGAAATTCCTTGAAGCAGATGGCCCCATATTTTTAATGTTTTTATATATTTTTACATTCGGATTAAATTGGAAACTAATTCTTAACCTCTGATAAGTATTATCTGTCGAACAGTCGTCAACGACTATAACCTCATAGTTCTCTTTTAGTTGGCAAGTTACACTCAAAACTGCGTCTACGATTGTGTCTTCAGCATTCCATGAAGCTATGATAATTGAATATAAGATATTCTTATTATTCATAAGATATAAAAATCTCTTTCAAACCGTTCTATTCTCTTAAATAACTTTAACTTTTCGTTATTACTAAGCTAAATTCATAAAATGTTCCTTAAAGGGATTCATTGTAGAGTAAAATGTTTGGTCTCGTGTACTAAATAAAGCTAATGGCGAAGATTTCTATTATTGTACCTGTATACAATACGGCCCGTTACCTCGAAACTTGTTTAACATCCCTCAAGTTCCAAACTTTCTCTGACATTGAAGTACTTCTAATTAACGATGGCTCGACTGACGAATCTGAAGAAATATGTACTGCATTTTGCAAAGCAGATAACCGTTTCATTTTGTTCACGAAGAGTAACGGAGGGCTTTGTAGCGCAAGAAACTTTGGATTACAAAGAGCCCATGGCGACTTCATAATGTTTGTGGACAGTGACGATGCCGTCTCTCCCTTATTTGTTGAAAAACTGTACAGATCTGTTTTAACTTCTAATTGCGATATGGCTTTTTCAAATTATATTATTTGGAATCCATTGGCCGATCAAATGTCCTTTCAAGGTGCTTCTCATTCAAAGGAATTTTCAAGGAAAGAAATGATTTCGATTATCCTTTCTCTGGAAAAACAAACAGGAGCTTGCGGCGGCTACATGTGGAACAAGATCTTCAGGGCCAATCTTAAACCGTTTTTATTTTTAAATCATACGGAAGGTGCAGAAGATGAAGAAATCTTATTTCAAATTCTTGAAAGGCTAAGCACAAATATTTCATTTGTTCCTGATCCTCTTTATTACTACAGAATCAGGAAAGGTTCCCTCGTTTCAAGAGATGACTTTCCTTTCTATCATCTAGAATCACGTTGGAAACTCTTCCTTTTTTCTAGTTTTAAAAGCGAAACAGCAACTGGATTCTTTATTACCCTATCGCATTGTGTCTTAAAGTACCTGACGATGGAGCAAAACAATGAAAACCGACTAAAAGCATTAAAAACAGCGTTTTCTAATTTAAAATCAGCTATTAAAAATTATCCTCTTATCCTCCCGCGCAATTCTAGTTATATGCTTCGTTTTTTATTAGTTAATTGCCTTTATCTCCCAAACCGATTTTTTTCTCTTTATTTTTTCTTTAAGTTAAATATTTTCTTAAATTTTATTTATGAAAAATTCAGAACGTTACGATAAAAGATTTTATGAGTGTCAAAAAGAAGGATCATTAACATCAGCAACTTTTATACTCAAATTTATTCTTAACTTATTCCCCGTAAGGTCAGTGGTGGATTTTGGTTGTGGAATTGGCACCTGGCTCAAAATTTGTGAAGATGAAGGAATTGAGGAAATACTAGGTTTCGATGCCAACTCGTTACCTGATGATTTATTGCTCATACCAAGAAATAAAATTTTAATTTTAGACTTTGAAGAAGAGCTCCCTAGTTGCAAAAAAAAATTTGACCTAGCCATTTGTTTAGAATGCTTAGAACATGTCTCAGAAGAAAAAGCAATAAAAGTTGCCAAACGATATTCAACTTACTCAGACCTCTTATTATTTTCTGCAGCCGTCCCGTTTCAAGACGGCGAAAATCATATTAATTGTCAACGTTTGAGTTATTGGACAAAATTTTTTAGGCAAGAGGGATTTTCATGTTTTGACATAATTCGCCCTAACCTTATACAAGGAAGAGCTCTCGTCGAACCTTGGTATCTTCAGAATACTTTGATTTTTGCAAAAAACGACAAAAAACAAATTTTAATCAATAAAGGTTTTAACGAAGCCATCGATCCCGTAACTATTTATCATGAGGATATACTAAGGCATATTCTTTGGAAATATGATAAAGAGTACGACAAATCTCTCAAGAACGAGATAGCCAAATTTAATTCTGCATTTGCTTCCAACAATGAAATTTTACTTCAACTACGAACCTTGGTAGAGGAGCATAATTCTTCACAGTTGAATTTTTTAGAAATCAAAAACGCAAAGCTTGAAAAAGATTTAGAGTTTTTAAAAGCTCAGGTAGACTTGATACTAGATCGTTTAAACTTGACAAAACGTATTGTTTTCCGATTGAAAAGAATTTTTAAAAAATGAATTTGAATAAAATGGGCATTTCTGATGTGCTTTTGGCCGTCCGAAACTTAAACCTACCTCTGTATTTAGCCAAGGTTGATATTACACAAAGATATAGAAGGTCGTCACTTGGACCATTCTGGATAACAATTTCAACGGCCGTAATGGTTGCTTGTATCGGTCTGATATTTGGCAACTTGTTCAGGACGCCAATGAATGATTTTTTACCATTCATTGCAACAGGATTGATAGTATGGAATTTAATATCTTCCACTATCATTGAAGCCACGACAGTTTTTCCTTCCGCTGAAGCCATCATTAAACAACTCCCATTGCCTCTTTTCACGCACGTCCTTAGGATGGTTATCAGAAATGTTTACATCTTCCTCCACAACCTGATTATAATTCCCATACTTCTTTTAATTCTGCATCGTGGCGTTTCTTGGGAAGCAGTTTTGGTTATTCCTGGTTTCCTTCTCCTATTATTAAATTTATTATGGATATCTCTGTTACTAGGAATTATTTGTGCAAGATTCAGGGATATGACACAAATCGTAAATAGTTTTTTACAAGTGTTTTTTTATGTGACCCCTATTATTTGGATGCCTGAACAGATAATTAAACGAGCAGGAAGTTTCATATTAAACATAAATCCTTTTTATCATTTCATGCAACTCGTTAGATGCCCTATATTAAATATTTATGCTACATCTACTAATTGGTTTTGCGCCTTGGTAATTTGTTTCCTTGGATGGACAATAACTTTGGCAGTTTTTAATAAATATAGAAAAAATGTTCCTTATTGGTTGTAGACATGACATTTGTAGATCTCCATGACGTTGGCGTGGCCATACCTATTTTTAATTCACAAAATAGATCTCTAAAAAAAACTATGATGGGAATGGCCACAGGTGGACGGATTGGCACTGACGTAAAAGGTAAGACGTTTGTGCAAACACTTGAAGGGGTTACGTTTCATGTTGGCGCCAATGAGCGAATTGGGCTCGTTGGCCATAACGGAGCGGGAAAAAGTACTCTTCTCAGAGTTCTTGGAAAAGTGTATTACCCTACCACTGGTTCAGCAATAATAAAAGGCAAAATTGGTTCTTTAATTGATATTTCTCTAGGAATCGATACTGAGGCTACTGGAATTGAAAATATTTATCTCCGAGCTGCATTATTAGGTATTGACAAAGACTATGTGACACAGGAACTCAATAACATCATCGAATTTTCAGAGTTGGGAGACTTTGTACATATGCCAGTAAGAACATATTCGTCCGGTATGCACATGAGATTAGCCTTCGCTGTCTCAACAATGATCCAACCTGATATTCTTCTTATGGACGAATGGCTTTCTGTCGGGGATGAATCATTTCAGGCTAAAGCTGAAAAAAGACTAACTTCTTTAATAGAGAAAAGTAATATCCTTTTCATTGCTTCTCATTCGCGAAGGTTAATTGAAAAGTGTTGCACTAGGGCCATATGGTTGGAACATGGAAAAATCAAAATGGATGACAGACCTGAAAAAGTTTGTGCATCATATTTCAAGGAATAAGCATGAAGATTTCCTTAATAATAGCCGCTTACAACGCAGAAAATTATATTGAAAGATGTCTTCACTCCCTACTACCATTTTCATCTTCTAATGAATTTGAAATTATTCTAGTTAATGATGGAAGTAAGGATAGTACTGCAGATTTAATAGATAACTTTTTAAAATTAAATAAATTTGAGAACTTAACAGTTATAAATAAGCAAAACGGAGGCTTATCTTCGGCTAGAAATGCCGGTTTGGAAAAAGTAAGCGGAGATTATGTATTGTTTTTGGACTCCGATGATTACATTCTTTCAGATGGTCTTTTGAAAATTACACCAGAGCTTCAAAAAGATTGGGACATCGTAATTTGTCCTCCAAAACTTAAATATGAAGCTTTTGATAACTTTAAAAATTTTGATGATGAGTACTTCTCCTTAAAATATAAAGGATTAAAAAAAGTATCTCAGATAGATTTATTTTCAGTTCCTGTTGTAGCATGGAGCAAAATATATAAGACTAAATTTCTTAAGAAATTAAATCTTTCATTTCCAGAGGGCCTACTATATGAAGACAATTACTGGTATTGGCTGTATATGAAAAATATAGATAGCGTATATTTTTCAGATATTCCGTTTTATGTATATGTAAGACGAAATAATTCCATAATGAGCAATACTTTTTTAAAAAAAGAGGGGCACTCTATTCAAAGAATTGAAGTTTTGAAAAGGATTTTGGATGATTGTCCACAATTAACAATTTTAGAAAGAAAACGATTATTAATAGATTTTCTCAGAGCTGCGGAATATGACACTCCCCAAAAAGAAAGATTTAAATTATTCTATTTAATGCAAGAATTCTTAAAAAGGATTCCATCAAATGAATTGAATTCATATTTTTTAGACGTTAAGAATTGTAATTTTATTATCGAAAGAAACGGAGAGGGACCTGCATGTAGCTTATCCCTACGTAAACATTTTATTAAAAGTCTAAGGAGAAGGATCTATAATTTAATATCTAGAAATTCAATCAAATAAAATGATAGAGAAAAAAATCATAAAAACAATTTATCGACAGCAAAAAGCAAAATTGCTTTTGAAAAATTATGTCGATTCAAATTTTAATACTTCTGCGCCTGCTGGGCAGAATATAAACAAGACGGTTTTTCAATTTTGGGACAACCGAAATGATGAAGTTCCGTACATTGTAGATTTATCCATAACTTCCGTTAAGAAATTTGCACCTGACTGGAACCACGTAATCCTGAATCTACATAATATACATAATTATTTAGATCTTCCTGGGTTCCTCTTTGATAAGTTGTCCCGCGATGATAATGCGTTTAACCTAACTTTTTTTTCAGATATTATTAGAGTTGCTTTGCTTCAACAATATGGAGGATTGTGGATTGACGCAACCGTATTATTAACAAAAAAATTTAAATACTTTTCTACGTTGCCTCTGTTTTTTTCTTTTTATAGAGATCTCAAACCAAGAAACTATAAAGACTGGATTAATTACAATCATAACTATTTTTCTTGGAATCCTTTGCATGAAGTCCGTTTGCTAAACAGCATCTTATGGTCAACTAAAAACTATCCGCTTTGGAAGATTCTATATGATTCCTTAACAACGTATTGGAAGGAAAATGATTACCCCCCTGATTATTTCATGTTTCAAATCTTATTCGAAATAATAATAGAGGAAATACCAGAAGCATTAATAGCTTGGGTACACACTGAAGACATTTCTCCTCATGTTTTGCAGAAATATTTTTATGATCTTAACTTCCCGCTTGATCAGTTAGACCCTATTTGTTTTCATAAACTTACCTACTTGCCAAAACCAAAACCTAATACTCTTGGTTACAGATATATTATAAAAAATGAACTCGTCTCTCATCTCAGTCATTGTACCAATTTATAACTCTTCCTCCACTCTTTTAAAAACACTAACTTCTATAAAAGATCAATCTTATAAGAATCTTGAAGTCTTGCTTATAGATGATGGATCCCTTGATGAAACACCGATTATTTGTAAAAACATTCAGAAAATTGACAAAAGGTTTCAATACATTCGAAAGGAGAATGGCGGAGTATCTTCAGCTAGAAATTTAGGCTTAAATCTTTCTAAAGGTTCTTATATTAGTTTTATTGACGCGGATGACACAATCGATCAATCTTTCTTCAGTGATCTTGTTTCTTTGCTTGAAAATGGTTGTGACATAGCAGTCGCAGGAGTTCGCTACTTTCAGAATGGAAAAGTTTCTTTTGATTGTGTTCCATCCAGTTTCACAACAAACAAAACAGATGACCTTTTTGCATCATCTATCTTTTCACTTCCCGATGCTAAGGCCTTAAATTTGCAGTGCGGCGGTTACAGTTGTAACAAGCTTTATAAGAAAAGTATTATTGGTGAAACAAAGTTTTCTTACACAAATTGTTCTGGTGAAGATGAGGAATTTAACTACCTAATTTCAATAAAAAAGCCAATAGTTGGTTTTTACCCTGCTTACTTATATAATTATGTGATTTATACCTCCTCCTTATCTCAGAAGAAGAACTTTGCGCTTTTACTCTGCAAGAGCAGGTTTTCTCTAGCAAAAAGATACCAGAATATTAATCTTCTATGGGAGGCATTCAAAACTTCATACAAATGGTGTTTAAACCAAAAGACAATAAAAAATTTAAAATTAATAGAATTATTAGAATTAGCTAAATTTTCTATCTATTTTTTAATAAAATAAATGAAGACAAGATTAGATCAATTTGATGTGCTTAGGGGGGGGGGCTATTCTCTTAGTAGTCCTCTCTCATTGGATTAACTTCTATCATCTCTACGATTATCAAACCCAAAATCAACTATTTTTGCTTAAGCCATTCTTATTTCTAATTTCTATACTTTATCCTGTAAGAATGGCTCTTCTATTTTTTATATCTGGATATTTCTGCAAGATAAAAAACAATTTTTTTTGAAAAAAAAATTTCACGTATATTGTACCCTTATATAATCTGGTCTCTGATTCTTTTTTTCATCAATGCTCCAAATCCGTTTACTCACAAAATTTACTGGGAATATATTATGCCAAAGTTTTGGGGATTTGCACCCTTAGTTTGGTATCTATATTTTCTATTCGTTTTCTACTTCTTAACTTATTTTTTAAAAAAGAGAATCATTCTAATATTCTTCGCTGTAATATTCATTTGTGTTTCTCCCTACATAGATTCAATAATTCCGCCAAAATTTAGAGCATCTTTTGTCTCATTTGCTGATATTTCTTTTTACTACTTATATTTTATATCCGGCTACTTATTCAAAGATCTTTGGACTAGGCTTGTTCAGATGAATAATATCAACAAAATTATTGTGTTGCCCTTCTCTGTAATATTCTGTGTTATTTCTCTTTTTTTTATTTCAAATTTTTCTACTTCAAAGTTAGGAATCTTTTTGGCAATTTTAGGTGTAATCTCTTCTTTGATTATTATCACTTCAATTTGGAAAGAAATTAAGAAAAACAATAAAGTTTTCTCTTATTCTTATGATATACTTTGTTATATTGGCAATAATTCTATGAAGTACTATATACTTCATTACTTTTTTCTCAACAGTGTTTTCGTTCTTGGCCTTGAAAAATTTTCAATGTTTAATTCATTTCTTTGTTTATTTTACATTTTTATTTTTATTCATTTATCAATTAAATTTGGTTCTGATATCTTGTTTAACATTAAATTAAATAAAAATACTCTCTCAGGTTATCACTTGAGTTAAGCACATTCTGATTGACCTTTTAAGATAACTCCCATAAGGTCTATTTTTAGGCCTTTGCTAATATATTTTATTTTAGATATGTACGTTTTATCGCTAGATTTTAAAGCGCGCCAGCGGAAGTAAGCTATGCCCGATCGATGAAGTTTCACTGATCGGACTCTTTAACAATTAAAGAATTTAAACTTTTCTTTTAAAGATGCGGTTCAACCAAGGATTCATATTAAATCCTTTTGCCAATTTTTTAGGCAGATACGGGCTCTGCGAGTCTTGTTCAGCACGCTTTTCACTGCAGAAAGAGAAAGAAGTTTTTTTGTTTGCCGGTTTCTTTCCCTTTGAGCACCAGGCCTTCTTCCAACATATGTTTGTACAGTGCCTGGCTGTACTCAATTAGAAATTCTGACGTATTTTCGAGTCAGTTTGCCAAGAGTTTAGCGTTCACAGAGAGCCCAATGCACAAGG
This sequence comes from Parasutterella excrementihominis YIT 11859, assembly GCF_000205025.1. GTDB lineage: Bacteria > Pseudomonadota > Gammaproteobacteria > Burkholderiales > Burkholderiaceae_F > Parasutterella > Parasutterella excrementihominis. The sequence continues at coordinate 14,434 of NZ_GL883684.1, forward strand.
CATTCATGAAGTCAGGAGAATGCTTGAACAAGGAGTTCTTACGCAATACGGTTACAGCTCTAATGGTGCCTCGTCCTAGAAAAAGTTCTTATGTTCCCGTATGTCAACTGCAAAGGGTATTTATTTGCTTAAATAAAAGTTCCGAGTTCTAATTCGACTTTTAAAAGCCGTTCGAAGAATTACGGATCAAGATTCTTTAAATGGCACTGGACTAATATAATTCTTATCCAATAAATAGTTAAAGATATTTCTTGACCATTACGGTTTGCTTAACTTAAATAAATTGCCACCCTTGCCGACAAAATTTTCAAGCACAGCAGATCCTCCGGGGCCGGCTGTCGTAGCTTAACAAGCTTAATTTCAACAGATGATTGGCGTCAGTTACATTAAAAAATCAAAGTGATTATGGTTTTCTTAATGACATGGAACCTCTTTGCTCCCTACTAGACATAGGGCAGAATCAAAGGAAGAAAGTCTTTAAAAAAGGTGAAATCATGTCAATCAAAAGGATACTTGTAAATAGGATCGACACAGTGTCTTGTCCTAGGAAAAGTTGACTCTTAAGGAGTCATATGATGCAGTATCGAACAAAAATAGCATCGCTGATTACACGTGTCGAAGTACGAAGACTTGTCGCCGATTTGTACAATCAAGGAATGCCGATAAAAGAAATTGCAGCGCAAGTTCAAGTTTCTTTGGCGACAGTTTACAGGTGGATCAATTTGCCAAATCACAAGAGTATTAAACAGAAGTCAGAACCGAAGACAAAAGATCTTGCAGCCGGTGGTGATTCAACGAAACCAGTTAGTTCCGGCAATAGTAATTGTGAGACCGCTTTATTGGAGGCCCAGATAAAAGAGCTCAAAGCTCAGCTGCGTGCAGCTGAGTTAAAGGCTTGCGCCTATGAAACAATGGTTAATGTCGCGGAAAAGAAGTTCGGCATCACCATACGAAAAAAACATGGCGCCAAATAATAGACGACCTCCTTAGACAGGGTTGCCCTTACGGTGTTGTAACGGCACTCTGTAAATTGTTTGGCGTTAGTAGGCAGGCTTATTACAAGTCACGGAAGGAGCTTTCGGACGAGAGAAAGGTGTTAGGTTAAATATTGCGAAGATGTCCGTCAAAAGGATCCTAACATTGGCGGAAAGAAGCTTTGGTTCATGTACTGTCGCCAGTTCCCGAAAGAGCTTCATGTCGAGCGGGACAGGTTTGCAGATATCCTTTCCGACAATCATTTAAAGCTCCGACAAAAGAACCTAAAAGTCGGACGATAAATACATCTTGAGGCGAGATAGCTAAATATTTCTTCAAAACCTATTGAAAAATATAGGTTTTTCCTTGACTTTTAAGATGTGTGTATTATAATTATAAGCATATTTTAAAGGCTTTCTGATCATGTCTAAGCCAATAACCGGAAAAACTACCACCTCTGTTTGGAAGCAAAAGCGTAAAAACGGCGATATTTACGTCTGGGAAAGACAAACTGTTTACATCTCGGAGACTAGAAAGACCAAGGAACTCTCCCGAAAACTACTCGGCAAGATTCCTGCCGGATCAGCCGACGGAGAAATAGTACCCACTAGACCCAAACGCAAAAAGACCGAGGATGCGGTACCTCAGCCCTCGACACGTTCAAGAATTGGATCGTCTTCGCTTCTTCGATGGGTCGGCGAACAAAGCGGTATTACAGATGATTTGCTCTCTTGCATGGACGAGGGCTCCGCTAAAAAGGTAGACACGATCGCTCAGTTTTGGTTAGCTAATCAGGGTGACAGACTGCAGAGAATGCAGAAATGGCAGTTCCTCCATCCGACCCCTTATCTGGGTCCGATTTCAAAAGACGTTTACCACGAGTTGTTCGAATATCTCGGATTAAATGAAGACATCGTTCAAAACTACTTCCTTGCGAGAGCTAAACGCTGCCATAAAGAGGACGCGGTTGCCTTTGACTCTTCAACCGTCTCTTCTTATTCCCGATACATAACTCGTCAAGGTTTTAACAAGGCCGGTGACGGTCTGGACGCCGTTAAGCTTCTTACCTTGTTCGATTTAGCGACGCATCAGCCCATTGCTTTTGCACGCGAACCGGGAAACTTGGCCGATGTCTCCGGCGTAGAAAACGCTCTAAAGCAGTTCTCGTTCTTAAATATCTCCAAGGCTCAAATCGTTACCGACAAAAGGTATTACAACCAGAACAATATCGGACAGATGCTGCGCAAACACATCAAATTCCTGACGGCTGCCTCTACAGATCTTTCTTGGGTTAACCACCACCTTCAGAAAAATAAGTCCGACTTGGAAACAGCTTCTAGCCTCTGTCCTTGGGACTTCAATATCCATGGAATCACAGTTCCCGTCGATGCCGAGTTTACTTATCAGAGACAGCGCAACAGAGGTGAAGCAGCCAAGGGCGACACTCTCAGTGAAACAAGGCGGTTATACCTGCACCTCTACCTGAACCGCAAAAGGGTTGGAGAGGATGAAAAACGCCTCGCGACAGATCTTATGTCCTTGAAGAGCGACATCGAAAAAGGTCTTTGGGATGAGCTCTGTGATTCAGCACAGAAGAAGGCAGAAAAGTATCTCAATACCAGCCGGCTCGGTAGAGGCGGTAAGCTCAAAGTTGCGATAAACGAAGAAGCCTACGCTCAGGCTAGGAAAGATTACGGCTACTTTGCCCTTGTCTCTAACAAAGCCGAAGACTGCTTCGAGGCTTTGAGAAAGTACCGTCTCAGGGAAAAAATTGAAGAAGCCTTTAAAGATACGAAAAATCGATTGGACGGTACATGCACTTGCGTCCGGGACGGAGATATCCTCAAAGGACGCATGTTCTGTCAATTTGTTGGGCTTGGATATCAGTGCTTCCTGCACGCGAAGATAAAGGAACTCAAAGAAAAGCTTGAGTTGAGCCTCAGCGATAAAAAGCTCGTGGAAAAGGACAAAGATCAGAACGCCGACCTGCTCAAATGGCTGAAAAAACAATCGATGCAAAGTTTAATCGACTGGTTCGACTGCATTGAATTGACGAGTCTAAGAAGTGAAGCCGGGACCGTTACACAAAGAAGCGGGGAGACGAAACGTGACCGGTTATTCTTTACATTGCTGGGAATACCGGGATTTGAAGAAAAACCGCAGAATCAGTTAAAGGTCTGTCCGTAGAAATCGGATGTGACCTTTATCCGACATTTAGGTTGGTAAATATCCTTAATCGGGACTTCTCCTCCACGAGTCCAATGAAAAAACTAGTTACTGATATGACTTTTATTCCGGTTGTGGAAGGATGGCTCGTCTTAAGCACGGTAATAGACTTGTTTAATCACAAAATCGTTGCATGGGAAACTGCTCCATCAGCAACACTTCAATTAGCATTGAACACGCTTAAAAAGTTGGTATCGGATTCCGGCAAGCTTCCCGAGAATTCCGTAATCCACAGTGACAGGGGCGAGACTTACACGAGCGAAACCTACATAAAGGCATTGAAGAACATAGGAACACGCCCAAGCTACTCCCGGAGCGGCAGATGCTTAGACAATGCAAGCATGGAAAGCTTCTATGGACATATGAAGAGCGAGAATGAGTCCAAGAGACAGAATTCATTTAACGCGAGAAACGGCTCGGGAAATAATCGCTGATTATGTAAGATGGTATAACACCGAACGAATCCAGAGATCTCTTGGATACCTGTCACCGGAGCAATACAAAGGTCCATCTTGATGCCGGCATCTAATTGTTTAGAGAGGCCGGCCAAGACTAACAGTCAGAAAGTCGTTGAAAAAACGCCTTTTGGGGTGTCTTTGCCTTCCAGCTACGCTTCCAGGCAAAGACACCCCCGAAATGATTGTAAAAATAACAGCTCTGATTAAAATTAAAAGAATCGAAAGACTAAATCGAGCCCCCAATTCATTTAAATAAGTGTTGCACCTTATGGGGTCAGTTCAAATTGTGGGGTACTTAAACTTGTCGTTTGACAA
>NZ_GL883685.1 GCF_000205025.1 Parasutterella excrementihominis YIT 11859
TCCTTCTCAGGACTTTTGCAACATCCCCCTTTCTAAGCAACTTAGTAATTAGAGCGTGACGTCGACGCGTTTGCCGATCGCATAGAAGTGACCGCCGGCGACATAGTGCATAGAGCGCAGTTCATCCGGACCTTCTTCTAAGTGCCAATGGTTGTTGGAGAAGACACGGGAGTCAGCCCAAGCTTTAACAATTTGGCCCATGAAGAGGTCATAAGTCTTTTCATTGTGCGGTTCACGGATCAGCTTAATGACTGCCCATGCAGAGCATCCTTCGGGCAGCGGAAAGTCGCAGTCAGGAAGCGTAAAGAATTTCAGACCGCTGTCGGCAATCTTGTTGGGATTGTCGTTCTTGCTTACGGAACCTAAATAAAGAATTTCTTTCTGAATTCCCATTCCCGGAACGGCAAGCAGGATGTATTCGCTCGCTTCAATGAGCTTGCGGGAATAGTGAGTCGAATCAATGACGACCGTCATCTTGTCATAATCCAACGGGCAGTTCCAAGAAGCGGGCATGATATCCAGATCGTCGCCTTGTTTGCTCTCAACAAAGGCAGTGCCGCCTAAATTAAAGAGGCGATAAGGGGTTTCTAAACCAACCGGTTTTACAAATTCTTTTTGACTCATTCAATGCTCCTCAAAAACAATGCACCTATTCTAAGTTCGCAAGCAGAAAATTCTTTGCACAAAAGGCCGTGCACAGTAGAAAAACTCCTAATTTGGTGCAGACGCACCAAAAGAGTGCGCATCAATAAGTTTCGATCATTTCTTGTGAGCTCTTTTGGTTCAATTTCACTGACTCTCAGGCCGTTTTGTTTGAACAAAAGTTGGCACGTCTTTTGCTTCTATGAAAGTGACAGGAAAAGCGAAGCGCTTTTCCGGGGTTTGCGAGTAAAAAAATCGAGACCTTGTCCGCTGCGATGAAAGCCATAAGCTGAGCAGCAAACGCACTGGTTACACAATTAAATCTCAAACGGAGACTTTCATGTTCGTCAAAAAACTCATCCCCTTTGCAGTTGCAGCTTCTTTCGCTATGGCAGGTGCTACTGCTTTCGCTAAAACAGAATTCGTCACGATCGGTACCGGCGGCATCACCGGTGTTTACTACCCGACAGGCGGCGCTATTGCCAAGATCGTGAACGCAAAGAAAGATCAGTACGGTGTCCGTGCTTCCGTAGAATCGACCGGCGGCTCTAAGTTCAACATCAACGCCATCGACTCTAAGGATCTGGACTTCGGTATTGCTCAGGCCGATACACAGTACATGGCCTACAACGGCAAAGGTGCTTGGGAAGGCAAACCCGTTAAAAAACTCCGCGCTGTTTTCGCTCTTGCTCCGGAAGCCGTGACTTTCGTGGCTGCCGAAGACGCCAACATCAAGTCCGTTAAAGACGTCAAGGGCAAGACCATTAACCTCGGTGACCCGGGTTCCGGCAACCGCATTAACTCCACCGACATCTTCAATGCCGTCGGCATCGTTCCAGGAAAAGATTTCCGTGATGAAAAACTGAAACCCGCCGACGCCCCCAGAATTCTGCAGGACGGTCGTATTGACGGCTTCTTCTACACCGTCGGTCATCCGAACGGCAACATTAAAGAAGCGACTGCCGGCAAACGCAAAGTCCGTATCGTCCCGATCTCCGAAGCCGAAGTCGCCTCTTTGCTGAAAGAAGCTCCCTACTACAGCATGACGGAAATCCCGATGGATCAGTATCCCGATGCCGTCAACGCTAAGGACAAGGTTAAGACCGTCGGCATGCTCGCCACTTTAGTGACCTCCGCCGATACACCGGACGACGTTGTTTATGCCGTTACTAAGGAAGTGATGACCAACCTCGATCAGTTCCGCAAACTGCATCCGGCTCTTGCCAACCTGACACCGGAAAGCATGCTTCAGGGCCTGACCGCCCCGATCCATCCGGGCGCTCTCAAGTACTACAAAGAAGCAGGTCTCGTGAAGTAATTCAGCTTTAAATGACGCAAAGACTCGGGACTCCGGGTCTTTGCGAACCTCGTTAGAGGCTCGTTAAGAAGTAAAAAGGAGTCAACATGACGGACAAATCGAACACAGAAATGCTGCTGCCGCAGGCAGGCATCCCGGGCTACATTCCCCAGCCTAAAAAGAATGCCTCCGAAGACGTAATCGGCGAATACAAAAAACAGGTTCAGCAGCTCGGAGATAAAGGTCTTAAAGAAGATAAGACCGGGCTCTCGGCCAAACTGACGTACATTGTTGCATTGGCTTGGGCCTTTTTCCAGATGTCCACCGCTTCGTGGCTGCTGTTGGACTCTTTATATGTCAAAGCTTTTCACTTGGCTTTTGCACTTGCTCTGATTTATCTCAACCTTCCGACACTTAAGTCCGAACTTAAGTCTCGCTGGGACCTCAGAATTCTTCTGGCAATGAAACGCGTGACGATCGTTGACTGGATGATCGGTATCGTCGGCGTTATCGGAGCCTTATATATCGTGATTGATTACGCCGGTATTTCCGAGCGTCCCGGCATGCCGATCGGTCGCGACTTGATCTTCGGCGTGATTTTGATTGTTCTGATGCTGGAAGCGACTCGCCGTGTTCTGGGACCTGCACTTCCCATCATCTGCGGTGCTTTCATCGCCTACGTCTTTTTAGGTCCGTACCTGCCGGACGTAGTGGCCTTTAAAGGTGCAACACTTTCCCGCTTCATTTCCCAGATCACGATGGATACACAGGGCATTTACGGTGTTCCGCTGCATGTGTCCGCGACGGTTGTGTTCCTCTTTGTGATGTTCGGTACGATGCTCGATAGAGCAGGGGGCGGTGCTTTCTTCACACGTTTGGCGATTTCCGGTCTCGGCCAGTATCGCGGCGGTGCAGCTAAAGCAGCCGTTGTGAGCTCCGCGCTTTCCGGTATGGTTTCCGGCTCTTCAATTGCCAACGTCGTGACCACCGGTACATTCACGATTCCTCTGATGAAGCGTCTCGGTTATCCGGCCACGAAAGCCGCTGCGATTGAAGTTGCTTCTTCCGTGAACGGCCAGTTAGCTCCTCCGGTTATGGGTGCTGCCGCCTTCATCATTGCCGAATATGTCAACGTCCCTTATGTTGAAGTGGCAAAGGCTGCTGCCATTCCCGCCTTCGCTTCCTACATTGCTCTGCTGTGGATTACTCACATCGAAGCCTGTAAGCTGGGGCTGAGGGGACTTCCTAAGAAAGAACTGCCGAAGTTCTTCGTCGAACTCAAAAACGGTCTTCATTATTTAATTCCGCTTGCCGTTCTGATTTGGGAACTGGTGGTGGAAATGCACTCAGCCGAACTCTCTGTCTTCCGCGCCATTATCGTGCTCGCTATCATCATGGTCCTGCAGCCGGTAGCCATTGCTAAAGTTCATGACGCCGACCTTTGGGCAGCCTTCAAGTTCGGAATTAAGAACACACTGAACTCCATGGCCGCAGGTGCAAATAATATGGCCGGTGTCGCTCTGGCAACCGCTTCCGCAGGCATCATCGTCGGCTGCGTCTCCCTTGGTTTAGGTCAGCAGATCACTTCCTTTGTCGAAGCGCTTTCAATGGGCAACATCTTCCTGATGATCCTCATTACCGCCGTCGCCAGCCTGCTTCTGGGTATGGGTCTTCCGACAACAGCTAACTACATCATCATGGCTTCTCTAACAGCTCCGGTGATCGTTACGTTAGCTACTGGTCTGACACTGCATGGTCAAGAAATTGCGATTCCGCTGATTGCCGCCCATCTGTTCTGCCTGTACTTCGGCATCCTGGCCGACGACACACCTCCTGTCGGTTTGGCCGCCTACGCGGGTGCCGCAATTGCAAAAGCGAACCCGATCTCCGTCGGTGTTCAGGGCTTCCTCTACGATATTCGTACAGCCATCATCCCGGTCTTCTTCCTGTTCAACTCCGACATTCTTCTGATCGGTATTGAATCCCTGCCGGTAAGTCTGATGATTTTTGCGATGACAGGTTTGGGTATGGTTGCGGTTTCCTCCGCCATCCAGGGCTGGCTGATCGATAAAGTCAACATCCTTGAAAGACTCATTCTTGTTGCCGCTACCGTTGTTCTGATGTTCCCGGCTCTGATTTCCGGCTACGTCCTTCCGTATGAACAGCGCTGGTGGGGCTACCTTGTCGGTATTGCGCTCTTCGGTATTGCCTTCCTCTCTCAGAAAGTGCGCTACGGTGCTAAGAAAAAGAATCAGGCTGCAGTTGCAGAATCTGATGAGGAGTTAGCAGTTTCATAGAATTTCCTAGTGTTCATTCGACCTTGTCCGTCGAATATTTGGCCGCGGAACCCCTTCACCGCGGTTTTTTTTTTGCTTTTTTGTGCTTGTCTCCGTTGGACGAAGACAAGCCTAATGACTCTTCACGGATTAGTTAAATTTTCCGCGGTTCAACATTTTTTCCGCACCGGCTTTGAGGCCATCAACATATTGAAGAAAAGCCGACCTTGAAACCAAAAGATGAGGTTCGCCCAGTTTTCTATTTTTGATTTTCTCGATGAGTTCTGTCTGACCGGTGCTGAAGGGATGGGCAGTTAGATTTACGGAAATATCAAGCTTATTGCTCGACAATTTATCGAGAGACCGGATATATTCTTCCAACTGTGATTTATCTTTGATCGCGTTCAAACCGACTCCGCCGATCGTGACAGCCGTGTATTTTTTACCGTCTGCATAAACCGGGTAAACATAGGAGAAGGTTCCTTCGGTATGTCCCGGAGTGGCAATGGCGCGCACAGTTGTGTTCCCGAGCGTGACGGTCTCACCGTCTTTGAGAACCATTTCTTTCGGAATCATGGTTTTCGGACCCGCTCCTTTGCCGAGGTGCTCGAAAGATTCTTCCCAGCCTTTTTCGCCCATGGCAAATTTTGCGTTCTTGAATAAAGGCTTCAAGGTGGTTGCGCCGCCGACATGATCAAAGTGTCCGTGTGTCATAAGCACGTATTTGATTTCGGAAGGATCAACATTGAGTAAGGCAAGATTGTCGATGAGATGTCCGACGAAAGGAGGATGCAGCGTATCAATGAGGATGTATCCGTCATTTGTTTTGATCAGGTAGGCAGCTACCCAGCGCAGTCCAACGTACCACACATTGTCAAAGACTTTGTAAGGAGGGATCTTTTGGATGACCGGATCATCCAACCAAGCTTTGAGCTCAGGCGACATTTTTTTCGTTTGTGCAAATTCGCTGAATAATGCCGCAACTTGTTTAGAAGAAAGATCCAGTGCTTTTTCAGCGGCAAAAGTTTTTGGCGCAACAAGAACAGCGGCCGAACCTAAACCGACTCTCAAAAAAATTCTGCGTTTCATTTGATTCATAACAAATCTCCATACGAGTGAATGGAGGTATGTTATTGAATTTTTTATTTCGGATAAATAGAATAAAAAGCAATCTATTTTTTCGATTTTCGAAATAATTATGGATCGTCTTCAAGCCCTGGAAGTTTTCATGTTGGTCGCGAAGCTGGGGAGCTTTACAGCGGCTTCAAGAGCGGCAAACCTAACAGCTTCACGCGTTACCCATCTGATTCAGAATTTAGAGAAGGAATTAGGCGTCTCTTTATTTAGCCGAACCACACGATGTGTGAGTCTTTCATCTGCCGGTCAGGCCTTATTTGAACAGCTTGATCCGAACCTTGGTTTTATTACTGAAACGCTTCAGAACATCAAGGAGTTATCTAATGAAGAACCAAAAGGGACAATCCGGATCAGTGCACCAGTCAAGTTCGGCTCAACGTTTTTGATGAAACCGATAACGGTGCTTCTTAAGAAATATCCGGATGTTCGTATTGTTTTGAATACGACCAACGATCCGCAGGAAATCTCCAAAGGTGGTGCAGATATTGCATTTGTCCTGGTTACGGAGATGCCTCTTTCAGGAGTGCGACACAAGATAGGAGTGTTCAGCAGCGGAATCTATGCAAATTTGAATGTCATGACGGCACTCTCTTCTTTAACTTCGCCCGAGCAATTGAGGAGTGTCGAATTAATTCTTCAAGAAGGGAATGCTTCGTCTTGGAATCTAACCGGTTCGGAGGGACAAAAATACAGGGTGTCGGTAAAGAAGTGGTCTTTCAAAACTGACACGACGCAGGCGGCTTTAATCGCAGCAAAGGAAGGTCTGGGCGCGGCACTTTTACCGATACCTTTAGGAGAGAGTGAAAAGTCCTTGACTCGATTACTTCCTAATTGGACCGGCGTTCCAGTGGAAGTCTGCGCCATCACTTCGTCTAGGAAGATTTCTTCAGCAGCAAGAAATTTTATTGACCTTGCCAAACAAGAGTTCAATAGAGAGCAATGACGGGACTGCAGTCTTGCAACCGCCACAAAAATCCCGAGCTTCCTGCGAAGCCCGGGATTTGAATTAAGCCGCTAAGTCAGACGATTAAACCCAGCCTTTCTGGCGGAATTCTTTGAGTTTTTCAACGAAATAGCGCATTTCAGCGGGTGTGCCCAGAGAAATACGGCACCACTGAACGGCAGGCGGGAAGGGACGGCCGACGAGAATGTGTTCGGTTTTCATTCTGTCTGCGAAGGGTTTCAGCGGAGCTTTCAGATCAATGAAAACGAAGTTCGTCTGGCTCGGCAGATAAGGAATGTTGAGTTCCTTCAGAGCCTTGTAGAGGATCTCGCGGGCTTCGTCATTGCTTTCTTTGGATTCTTTTAAGAATTCCTTGTCATTGAGTTCGCTTAGAGCAGCAGCCAGCGTTGTCTGGTTCATCATGACTTCGTAGGCGACATGGTCACGAATCTTGTTGATGACGTTCACGGCGCCGACGGCGTAGCCCAAACGCATACCGGCCATAGCGAAGATCTTGGAGAAGGTCTTCAGGACGACCAGGTTGTCAAAGCCCTGACGAACGAGTTCGTTGCAGGACTTGAAGGAAGGATCGTTGACGAACTCGGCATAGGCTTCGTCGAGGATGAAGAAGGTGTTCTTCGGCTGAGATTTAATCCAGTTGAAGATTTCGTTGCTGTCGGCAATCGTGGAAGTCGGGTTGTTCGGGTTGACGAGGTAAACCAGAACGCGGTGTTTCTTTGCTTCAGCGGTTGCAACTTTGCGCAGAGCGGCGAGATCAATGCTCCAGTTCGGGCCCATCTTGACGTTCTTAACCGGAATGTTGTTGCGCTTAGCAACATCAGCACCGTCGCCGTAAGTCAGTTCAGGCTGAACCAAAACCGTGTTCTTGGTGGCTTCAGCTTCAATAGTGGCACGAATGGCTTCTGCAGAACCGTGCGTCAGAAGTACTTCATCCGGTCTGACATTCATGAATTTAGCCAAATCCTTTTTGAATGCGATGACCTGCGCGAAGGGATAACGAGAGCCGTACATGGCGGCTTTAGCGACAGCTTCTTTAGCCTTTTCGCTCATGCCCAACGGGTTTTCGTTAAAGCACAAGAGCATGGGTTTTTCGGCAGTCGGTTTGACAAACTTCGGCTGAGCAGCGACAGCGGCAGTTGTTCCGAGGGAAGAGAGAGCAGCTCCGGCGCCGACCAGACGGAAGAGTTGTCTGCGATTCAGGGTCATGAAAAATCTCCTATGAGGTTATTAATAGTTACTGACAATTATTGTCAATTAATCGGCGGTACAAGGAAAATTTACTAGGAAATTCTCATGATTGGAATATCTTTTGCGGATTTTTAGCTAGGGAAAAGAAAAAAGCCCGAAATTTGTACTTTCGAGCTTTCTAGAAGAGATCAAAAACCGTTATTCGGTCTTGTTTTCCGGCGCGACATAGCCTTCGGGATGGGCCACGCCTTCGCCGAAGAAGTGAGCTTCGATCTGGTCCATCAGCCATTTGCGAGCTCTCGGATCTGCCATGGAAAGACGGTTTTCGTTAACGATCATGGTCTGAAGATGCTTCCACTGTTCCCAAGCTTCTTTGGAAACATTGTTGTAAATCTTCATGCCCAGGGCGCCGGGAAGAGGCGGGTAGTCCAGGCCTTCGGCTTCGCGGCCGAGTTTTATGCAGTTAACCATGTGTGCCATTGGTGTACTCCTAATCATTTATCTGAAAATTGTTTTTCAAGTCTACAAGCATTGGACGCCGCTGACCTAAAGATCTTTTATGAAGATTTGTGAACGGCGCTGCCAGTTATACAAACGCCGCTTTTCAATCGGTAAATCGTCTACGCCGGCAGGACGGAAACCGCGTTTCAAGAACCAGTGCATAGTTCTTGTGGTCAGAACAAACAGGCGGTTCAATCCGGCCTTGCGAGCCTGGTTTTCAATGTGGCGAAGCAAACGCTCTCCGTCTCCGAAGCCCTGATAAGCCGCATCGACCGTCAGCGCAGCCATTTCCCCGAGTTTTTCCTCCGGGAACTGATAAAGCGCGGCACTCCCGTAGATCACACCGTCGTGTTCAAGAACCGTGAAGTGAGAAATGTCGCGTTCAAGTTTTTCGCGTGGGCGTTTGACCAACGTTCCGTCCGCCTCAAGCGGCTCCAGCAGTTTGATCAGACCAGAGACGTCGTCAGAGGTTGCCTGACGCAGGGACTCCAGATTTTCCATGGTCATCATGGTTCCCACGCCGTCATGCGTAAAGAGCTCAGCCAAAAGTCCTCCGTCCATTGCGTAGGGCACGATGTGAACGCGTTCAACGCCGTGTTCAAGCGCTTTCAGGGCAAACGTCAGGTTGTAGATATCTTCTTCATCGACGAGTTTGTCGTTAATGAACTCTCGAGCATCTTCCGCGGTAAGTTCCGTGACCACTTCATCAAAGCGTCTGACACCATCCACGTTGGTGAGCAGAATAAGCTTGTCGGCTTTTAGCGCACCGGCAATGGAAGCCGCTAAATCTTCGCTCGTCAGATTAAAGGCTTCGCCCGTGGGAGAGAAACCGAGCGGCGAAATTAAAACGATCCGCCCTCCGTCGAGTTCTCGATGAATCGCTTCGCTGTCAACTTTGCGAACGACGCCGGTGAACTTAAAGTCCACGCCGTCGATGATGCCTAAAGGACGGGCAATCACGAAGTTGCCGCTGACGACGCGACATTGGCTGTGAGCCATCGGCGTGTTCGGTAAGCCCTGAGAGAAAGCTGCTTCAATATCCAGGCGCGCTTCGCCGGCGGCTTCTTTGACGCACACAAGCGCATCGGCGGTCGTCACCCGAATGCCGTTGACGTATTGGGACTCGATGGCCTTCAATGACATTAGCTCTTCGACCTGGGGACGTACGCCGTAAACTAGGACGATTCGTGCACCTATGGCTGAGATCATGCTGATGTCAGCAATCAAGCTGGAAAAATGTTCTTGAAGGATGGTTTCTCCGGCGAGATCGATGACGATCGTTTTGCCGCGAATGGAATGAATATGCGGTGCGACGCTTCTGAACCATTCGACCCAGGAGTCCATTGAAACCGGAACAATCGGGGATTCTTTATTTTCTTCTGACATGTCCGTTGAATTAAGAAAGGCTTCAATTAGTTGTTGCTGAAATTTTAATATTTGAGAGACCGTAATTTTCTCGGAGAAAACGAGCATTGTCTCGATGGTTTCGAAGAAATTTGTTCAATTTGGGACAGTTGGCAGAAGCATTTTTTTGTTTAGAAACAAATAGCTTCGAAAATTTCGAGCAGAAAAAGCCTAAAAAGTTCTATCCTTAGTGAACTTTAGAATGAGAGATAAAGAACCTGGAACTATGGCAGGCGATTTAAGAGTTTTAAAAGCAAAGTTACTCGAAGCACGAAAAGCAGAGAAGAAGCCGCAGGCGGTTTCTCAAAAACAAGAACCTCCGCGCACCAAATTAACATTAAAGAAGAAAACTCCGGCAGCCTCTTCTGGAGCATCAGCTGCATCTAAATCTGCAGAAGTGAAGGCTTCGGCACAAAAGAAGAATCCGGCAGAGCCTTCCAAACGTCCGGCACCTAAAGGCAAAGGAACTTCTTTAAAAGGGCTTTCGGATTTGAGAGTACTGCGCAATCAGATCAATGCACCGCAGGAACAGAAAGACATAAACGAGTCCAAGAAACCTGCTGCCTCCGAGAAGAAGCCGTCCAGGGCCCTCGTGAAGGTAGGAAACGAAGTGCTCCGCAACATTCCCCCGAAACTCGAACTCCAGGAAAGCCTTCCTGTCAGCGAACGCGCTGACGAAATCGCTGAAGCCATTAAAAACAACCAAGTCGTGATCGTCTCCGGTGAGACGGGTTCCGGTAAAACCACTCAGCTTCCGAAGATCGCCATGATGGTCGGAAGAGGACAAAAAGGTCTGATCGGTCACACGCAGCCTCGACGCATTGCCGCGACTTCTATTGCTAAGCGTATTTCCGAAGAAATGGACGCCGAAGTCGGCCAAGTCGCCGGCTACAAGATTCGATTTAAAGACGAATTAGAGCCCGGTGCGACGATTAAGCTCATGACGGACGGCATCCTGCTTGCTGAGACTCAGCGGGACAGACTGCTCAAAGCCTACGATACGATCATCATTGACGAAGCGCATGAGCGCAGTTTGAACATCGACTTCCTCTTGGGCTACCTCCGAGAAATCCTGCCGAAGCGTCCCGACCTTAAGCTCATTATTACGTCTGCGACGATTGACTCGGAGCGATTTGCCAAGCACTTTGAGAGCGTCAACAAGAAGCCCGTGCCGAGCATCAATGTTTCCGGTCGTCTCTACCCGGTTCAGATTCGCTATCGTCCGGTCCAAGACGAAGAAGAAAATGACGACCGCACCCTGATGCAGGCCATTGCCGACGCATGTGATGAACTTATGGGCGCCGGCAGCGGCGATATTCTGGTCTTTCTGCCCGGCGAACGTGAAATTAGAGAAGCAGCCGAAGCCTTGTCTCCGGCTGCAAGAAAGGGCGTTGAAATCCTTCCGCTCTTTTCCCGCTTAAGTATTGAAGAGCAGGACCGTATCTTTAAAACCGACGGTCGTCGCCGTATTGTGCTTGCCACCAATATTGCCGAAACCTCTTTGACGGTTCCCGGCATCCGATATGTGGTTGATACCGGGTTGGCCCGTGTGAAGCGTTACTCTTACCGCAATAAAGTGGAACAGCTGCAGATCGAGCCGATCAGCCAAGCGGCAGCTAAGCAGCGTGCCGGCCGATGCGGTCGTGTGGCCAACGGTATTTGTATCCGACTCTACGATGAGAAAGATTTCGAAAAGCGCCCCGAATTTACCGATCCGGAAATTCTGAGAAGCTCGTTGGCGACCGTGATTCTCCGTATGAAGTCGCTGCATCTGACTGATGTTCGCGAGTTCCCGTTTGTTCAAGCCCCGCTTCAGCGTGCGATTACCGACGGCTATGACCTATTGATCGAATTGAATGCGGTAAAAGAACGCGGAGGCGAATTAACCCCTGTCGGAAAAGAACTTGCCCGACTGCCGCTCGACGCGCGTCTTGCCCGCATGCTGCAGGCGGCCGCAGAAAACCAAGCTTTGGCAGAAGTGCTGATTATTGCTTCGGCGATCAGTATTCAGGATCCTCGTGAACGTCCTTTGGATGCTCAGGATAAAGCGGCCGCGGCACACAAAAAATTTGCCGACGAAAAGAGCGATTTCCTTTCTCTGATTAAGCTTTGGAACTGGACGCAGGATGCGATCGCTAACAAAGAAAGCAATCGACTGCTGGAGCAGAAGTTCCGCCAAAACTATCTTTCGGTAAAGAGGCTTCGCGAGTGGCGCGATGTTTACCGTCAGCTCAAGGAGCTCACGCAGGAAATGGGCTGGCGTTTAAATACTGCGCCGGCAACCTATGAACAGCTGCATAAAGCACTCCTGTCCGGTCTCTTGGGCAATATCGGTATGAAAGACGTTCAGGCTGATTACAAAACGCCGCCCTACATAGGCGCCAGGGGCATTAAGTTTTGGTCGTGGCCCGGTTCTTCTCTGGCGAAGAAGGGCGGCAAATGGATTATGGCTTCCGAGATCGTGGAAACAACCCGCCTATTTGCCAGAACGCTTGCGAATCTCGAGCCTGAGTGGATTGAGAAGGTCGGCTCGCACTTGATTAAAAAGTCTTGGAGCGATCCTCATTGGGAGAAAAAGGCCGGCAACGTCATCGCCTTAGAAAAGGGCACCCTGTACGGTCTGCCAGTGTACACGGAACGAAAGGTGGATTTTTCCCGCAAGGATCCGAAAACCTCTAGAGAGATCTTTATTCGCCGAGCTCTGGTAGAAGAAGAACTCGAAAGCCAGGCCCCGTTCTGGCAGCACAACGTCGCCATGATCAACAACATCCGCGAGATGGAACACAAGTCTCGTCGTCCGGATGTGCTGGTGGACGACAGCATGATTTACGAGTTTTATGACAAGAAAATCAGTCAGGGCGTTGTCAATCAGCAGACCTTTGATAAGTGGCGAGAAAAGGCGGAAGCGGAGAATCCGAAACTTTTGTTCCTTCAGAAGTCCGACTTGATGCGTCATGACGCAGCCGGCATCACGATCGAATACTTCCCGAAGAAGCTTGAGATCGCCGGCATCCCGATGGCGCTGAATTACAACTTTGATCCGGGTTCTCCGCGTGACGGCGTCACGATGACCGTACCGCTTTATGCCCTGAACCAGCTGGATCCGGTCCGCTTGGAGTGGCTCGTGCCCGGCATGGTCAAAGAAAAAGTTCAGATGCTGCTCAAGAGTCTTCCTCAGCGTCTGCGCCGTCATTTTGTGCCGCTGCCCGATTGGGCAAAATCTTTTGCCCAGCGTCATGAAGTTCCCGACGGAGATCTCATCGAACTCTTGATTAAAGAGGCACGAGAGCAGTTCCGTATTGATATCCAGAAATCAGACTTCAAGTTTGAGATGCTTCCGCCGCATCTCAGCATGAATTACAAGGTAGTTGACGAACACGGCAGACAGCTTGCCATGTCCCGCAGTATTCCGCAGTTGAGAAGCGAATTGAGCACTGAAGCCCGCAAGACGTTCCAGAACATCGCGTCCCAGGACAGCAAAGTTGCGGAAGACCTCCAGGACGAGATAACGGAATGGAACTTCGGTGAATTGCCCGATGTCATGGAGATTAAGAAGAAGGGCATTTCGCTCATCGGCCACCCGGCATTAGTGGATAAGGGTGAATATTGCTCTTTGGAAGTTTTTGATGATCCGGACCAAGCGGCCCGTATTCATCGACGGGGTTTGATTCGCTTGATCCGTTTGGGACTGAAGGAACAGATTAAGTATCTGGATAAGAATTTGAAGTCGATGCAGACGACGCAGATCCAAGGCGCATCCATTGTTTCTTTGAGAAAGGCTTTCCCGTCCTTTGAGGAACTCAAGCAAGACGTCATAGATGCCTCGATCGAAACGGCCGCCTTTACCGGAGAACTCCCGGTTAATGAAGAGCAGTTCAGGGAAACGATTGCGAACGTGAAGGAAAAGCTCGGATTGCTGACGCTGGAGCTGGCGCGCCTCTTGAGTTCGATTGTTTCTGAAGCGGCTTTAGCTCAACAGAAGCTCAATTCGATCAAGAGCTATAAGGAAGTCAGCGAGGACATTACGGCTCAGCTCTCCGACTTGTTCCCATCGCATTTCCTGCTCACGATCCCGTTCAGCCAGCTGCGTCACTATCCGCGTTACATGAAGGCCATTCAAGTTCGTATCGATCGTCTGAAAAACGATCCAGGCAGAGATGCTGAACGTATGGCCGAGATTCGTCAGCTTACGGTTAATTACAAGAGGGAGTTGTCTGCCAGAAGAGGCGTCTACGATGCCAAACTGGTCGAATTCGGGAATATGCTTCAGGAGCTGAGGGTTTCTCTTTTTGCGCAGGAACTCAGAACGCCGATGCCGGTGAGCGTCAAGCGTCTGAATAAAATGTGGGATGCGATTCTTCGTGAGCACTAACTACATATTGAGTGAAGTTAGAAAAATGATTAGTAATTTCCCTTATATAAGTGTTTAATTTGGGCGGTGAGGCCGATTTTTTATGGTTTCGCCGAACGAATTGGCGCAAAATAACAAATACTCACCAATTAATGACCTCTTCTCTTCTCCTCTGGATGGAAAAAATGCGTTTATCGGCAGCGATTCTCTGTGCTTTTTTATCGTTTAGTTTTATTGCCGCTCCTACCGTAGAGGCTGCTCAGAAGAAACCGGCGGCTGTTAAAGTCGTCAAGAAAAAAGCAGTGAAAAAGACCGTTGTCGAGAAGACAGCGAAGAAGAAAGTTGTTGCTGCTTCGGCAAAGAAGAAGGCTAAGGCTCCTAAGGCAAAAGCTGCCGGCAAACGGGTCGCGGTGAAAAGCGTTGTTCGTAAACGGGCCTCAGCTCGTTCCTCCAGCCGCAAATTTGCCTCTTCTAAGAACTATCGTCCGAGAAAGGCGATTGACTGGGCTACTTACCGCAGCCGCGGACCTTCCTACGCACAGCTTATAGGCCTGAAGGGCTCCAGCGATCCGCTGGGACTCTCCTCGACGGCCGTGCTCGCCTACGACATGGACACAAACCAAGTTTTGTATGAAAAGAATGCCGATCAGCCCCTGCCGATCGCATCTATTACAAAACTGATGACGGCGCTGGTGATCGTGGAATCCGGCGTCAATTTAGACGACAAGTTCACTGTTACGCGTGAAGACTTCGTTCCTTCGAGCGCTCACTCCAAGCTTCGCATGGGCATGGAGATCTCCCGCCGTCAGGCTTTGCATCTGGCTTTAATGAGTTCGGATAACCGTGCGGCTCATTTCCTCGCCCGTACCTATCCGACCGGAAAAGCACAGTTCATTAAAGAAATGAACATCAAAGCTGCGCTTCTCGGCATGAAAGACTCCGTCTTCTATGACTCTATCGGTTTGAATAACGACAATCGCTCTTCTGCGGTGGATCTGTCTTACCTCATCACAGGCGCGAGCGAATATGCACTCATCCGTGAACTCTCGACTACGCCGGAAGCTTCCTTCCGTATCGGCAAGCGTGAAGTCATCAGCAGCACCACGAACCGTCTGATTAAAGACGAAGATTGGGACATCGAGCTGCAGAAGACTGGTCTGACGACAGCGGCCGGCTACTGCATGGTCATGCAGGCGCACGTCGACGGAAAGAATGTTGCATTCATCTTCCTCGACTCTCCGAATAAGTACGCTCGCGCCAACGACGCAGAAAAACTTCGTTCATATTTGAGCCGTGAAAGCGTTGTAGCTTCGAATTGATCGCTGAATCGATCTAAATCATCACAAGTGACGCATTGGACTAAAAGTTCAATGCGTCATTTTTAGGTTTTAGAAAACTTTGAATTTTCTGTTTCGCATTCAATTGATTAGAATCGAGACACCAATTTTGAAGGAAAGCACGTGAGAGAGATCTGTCTGGATACCGAAACCACTGGCATGGCCGCTAAGGAAGGCGACCGAATCATTGAAATCGGCTGCGTTGAACTTGGAGAACACGGATTAACCGATAAAAATTTTCATGAGTACATCGATCCGGAACGCCAGATGGAGGCAGAGGTTATCCGCGTCCACAAGATCACCAATGAATTTTTAGTCGGTAAGCCGAAGTTTGCGGACATCGCCGACAAGTTCATTGAATTTGTTCAGGGCGCCAGACTCATCATTCACAATGCTCAGTTCGACATCGGCTTCCTCAATGAGGAGTTGAGAAAGCTCGGCAAACCCTCGATGGAAGAGATTTGCGGCAAGGACAACATTATCGACTCGATGGAGCTTGCCAAAGCCGCATTCCCTCAGATGCACAACAGCTTGGATGCATTGTGTAAGCGTCTCGAAATCGACACGACCCGACGCGTCAAAGAAGGCCACGGCGCCCTTTTGGACGCGGAGCTTTTAGGCCAGGTTTACCTCGTTCTTAAACAGCAGCAAGGCATCTTGGAGATTGATGCGGCGCCGGTGAGTGCCGATGTTCACGATATCTCCGACGTTGAGCTGCCGGTTATTCGAGCCACGGAAGAGGATCTCTCTGAAAACGAACGTGTCTTGGAAATGGTGCGAAAAGCTGCCAAAGGTCCCGCGCTTTACGATTTGGATGAAGAAACCTTTAACGCCAAACGCAAGGAAGAGCAGGACGCGCTCGATGCAAAGGAAGCTAAGCTGCAGGATTTGCTGAAAAATCTTTGACAAGTCGAGCAGAGCAACTCAAATTTGGTGGTTAGGAGGCTATAGGGGCGACGGCCTCTTTACAATCTTCCGGCAGGGCTGCATCTTTGATGCTTCCTAAAGAATTTCGTCCGGCTTTCGACATGTAGTTTCGAAAGCCCCAACAAGCGCCGGTTCATGTTTGATCGAACTGGGCAATTAAAAGATTCTATGAAAAACCGAGGCAATGGCTTCGGCTCTAAGAGTAAGTTATGGCAGTCACAAGAAATTCGCGCAATGGGCGCAAAACACCTTTCAGACCGTCAGCGTCTGTCAATACCCGACGCACTCCTGCAAGCGCGGAATCCGCTCCCCGCTCTCCTGCGAGAAAGCCGCAGGTGGCTAAGTTATTAACGGCTCCGTTTGCCAATGAAAAGCTGCATAAAGTGCTGGCTGATGCCGGCATCGGTTCACGCCGTGATATGGAAGAAAGAATCGCAGAAGGCCGCATCTCTGTGAACGGAGAACCTGCTCACGTCGGCCAGCGTGTGACACCTTCTGACGTGATTCGTTTTGACGGCAGGATCGTTCGCCGTTCCGCGCTGGAAAACAATGATGTTCCTAAGGTTCTGATTTATCACAAGCCTGCCGGCGAGATCGTCTCCAAAGATGACCCCGAAGGCCGCCCCACGGTTTTTGATCATCTGCCGAGAATCGGCGGTGCCCGCTGGATCGCTGTCGGACGGCTTGACTTCAATACCGAAGGCCTCCTTTTGTTTACCGATAGCGGAAATTTAGCCAATTTCCTGATGCATCCGCGTCATGAGATTGAGCGCGAGTATGCGGTCCGTGTTCAGGGAACGATGAGTCCGGAAGCCAAAGACAAACTTCTCAAAGGCATCAAACTCGACGACGGCATCGCTAAATTCACGACGCTGGAAGAGGGCGGGGGAAAAGGCTTCAACCGCTGGTACAACGTCACGCTGAGCGAAGGCCGCAACCGTGAAGTTCGCCGCATGTTTGAAGCCGTCGGCTTACCCGTCTCGCGCCTGATCCGCGTGAAATACGGCAACCTAGAACTTCCGTCTGACTTGCCCAGAGGCAAGACCCGCCGCATGAGCACGGAAGAAACGGAAAAGTGGCTCGATTCCATCAGTTATAAAAAAGGAATGTCCACGGCACCGGCCCCTCGTGCGCCTGAGAGAACGCCGCGTCCTGCAGCTTCCCGCGCCCCGGCCTCTGCTCCCAAAGCGGGCAGAAAGTTTGGTCAGCGAGACACTTCTTCGGCGATCCGGTCTAGTCGTCCGATGCGCAGCCGCGGAACCCGAGGCCCGAAATAATTTTTAGTCAGACCAAAGAGATAGAGCTAATTTGACGGCAGAAAGCTGAAAAATTTTTCAGAGAAACGACGGGCGGGAAACAAACCTCACCTGTTTTTTCTTTCTGAAATGAAAGAGTTATGTCTTGAAAAGTTACGAAAAATCTGTCTATTAGCGTTGTCCATGATGTACAATTGCGCTAGTTTTTGCTTTAAGGCGCGTTGTATGCGTCATAAAGCGCTCGAAAGGCCTTCGGTCGGTCGAGCACCTATCAAAAAGAATTTTTTAAGAGATGGGCTTTGAAGCCCATTTTTTTTTACTTAGGTATTGAGGTTAAATCTGCAATGGCAGTTTCGACACAATTATTTGAAATGATCGATGCCACTGTCGAAGGCTTGGGTTACGAGCTCGTCGATGTGGAAAAACTCCCGCGCGGTTTGATCCGCGTCACGATCGATAAAGACGGCGGGATTACTTTGGACGACTGCGAAAAAGTCAGCAACCAGCTCAACAACGCAATGACGGTTGAGAACGTTGACTACGATCGTCTTGAAGTGTCTTCTCCGGGTGTTGATCGTCCGTTGAAACGTCCTCGTGATTTTGTGAAATTCGTCGGACAGAACGTTCACGTCGAACTTTTTGCTCCGATCACCGGTGAAGGTCTTCCCGAAAA
The DNA here is from genome assembly GCF_000205025.1 of Parasutterella excrementihominis YIT 11859. Taxonomy (GTDB): domain Bacteria; phylum Pseudomonadota; class Gammaproteobacteria; order Burkholderiales; family Burkholderiaceae_F; genus Parasutterella; species Parasutterella excrementihominis. Next base: position 17,954 of record NZ_GL883685.1, read on the forward strand.
CGGGCGCCGTCGTTTGGACGGAACCCTTGACGCCGTTGAAGGTGATGAAAACAACCCCTCGATCACGATGACACTCTCGGAAAATCGTGTTGCACGCACTCCGGCTGAAAAGCAGCGCGCTGCCAAAACCAAGGCCAAGAGTGACACGCCTGCAGTGACCGTTACCTTCCCCTTTAATGATGTTGAGCGGGCTAACCTCGTGCCCGACCTGAATTTCAGAGGTGCAAAATAATGAGCCGTGATTTATTAACAATGGTGGAAGTCCTCGCCCACGAAAAGAACGTTGATCAGTCCGTCGTTCTGGCTGCATTGGAAAGTGCTTTGGCCAGCGCAGTTAAAAAGGCTGAGTTCCCGGGCGAAGACGCAGATATCGTCGTCAAAGTCGACCCGACAACCGGCGACCAGAAAGTTTGGCGTCAGTGGTTAGTCGTTCCTGACGAACAGGGCCTTCAGGAGCCGGATCGTCAGATTCTTCAGTGGGAGGCTAAGGAAGACTACAGCGACCAGGGCGAAATGAATGTCGGCGACTATGTTCGTAAGCCTCTGCCCGATGTCAACGTAACCGGCCGTCGTTTTGCGACAGACGCAAAACAGGTCATTATTCAGCGCCTAAGAGAAGCCGAGCGTAATCAGCTTTTAAACGAATTCCTTGAACGCTACAAGGACGTTAAGGTTGTCACCGGCCAAGTCAAGCGCTTTGACAAGAGCGATGCGATTATCGAAATCGGCCGCATTGATGCTCGTCTGCCTAGACATCAGATGATCCCGATGGAAAACCTCCGTCCGGGCGATCGTGTTCGCGCTTATGTTCTGAAAATCGATCCGACCTCCAGACAGCAGCAGATCACCCTGTCCCGTACCTGCAATGAATTCTTGGGCGAACTGATGCGTCAGGTCGTTCCCGAAATCAACGAAGGCCTGCTTGAGATCAAGGGCATTGCCCGCGATCCCGGCATCCGTGCCAAAGTTGCCGTCCAGGTTAAGGACAAGCGCATTGATCCGATCGGAAGCTGCATCGGTGTCAAAGGCTCTCGTATTCAGTCCGTTTCCGGCGAACTGATGAATGAGAGAATCGACATTATCCGCTGGGCCGATCAGCCTGCCGAATACGTCATGAGCGCGCTGTCTCCCGCAACGATTTCCTCCATCATCGTCCATGAAGACGAACACAAGGTTGAAGTCGTGACCCCTGACCTTGACAACAGCAAGATCGCGATCGGCAGCAACGGCGTCAACAAGCGTCTTGCCTCCGAGCTGACCGGCTGGGAAATTGAAGTGATGGATGACGACCAGGCGGCTAAGAAGCGTGAAGATGAAATCGCTCCGCGTCGCCAGGAACTCTGCGACCGCCTCGATATCGATGAGGAAGTTGCTCAGGTTCTGATTGAAAACGGCATTGAGACACTTGAAGAAGTTGCTTATCTGCCGGAAGAAGAACTGCTTAGCATCGAACAGTTCGATGAAGATACCGTTAAAGAACTGCGTTCTAGAGCCAGAACGGCATTGCTGACTTCTGCGCTTGAACGTGAAGAGCTCCTCAAGTGGGCCGACAAATCTCTTGTCGACCTTCCGGGGATGACTCATGAAATTGCAAATAAACTGAAGCCTGCCGGCATCAAGACCCTTGATCAGCTTGCCGATTTGTCTACGGACGAACTCGTTGAAATGACGGGTATTGACCACGACAAGGCTGCCGCCCTGATCACAAAGGCTCGCGAAAGCTGGAGCTAATACAAAGGAGGGAATATAGGAATATGGCAAAAACCACTGTTAAAGATTTAGCCGCCGACTTGAATTTGCCGGTTGAGACCCTCCTTTCCCAGTTGAAGGAAGCCGGCCTCTCCCAGAGCACACCCGCCGACGAATTAAGCGAAGCTGATAAGGATCGTTTCTTAACATCCCTGCAGGTTGCCCGCGGCAGCTCGAATGCAGGCCGCAGCAAAATTACGCTGACAAAGCGGGAAAAGAGCGTCATCACTCAGAACGGAGGAGGTTCCTCTCACGCCGTTCAAGTGGAAGTGCGCCGCAAACGCGTTTTGGTGAAGAACCCGGATGTCGTTAATAAAGCCCGCGAAGAAGCCAAGAAGGCAATGGAAGAGCAGAAAGAAAAAGCTCGTCGTTTAGCTGAAGAAGCTGCTGCCCGCGCTAAGGAAGAGGCCGAACGCAAGGCCAAAGAAGAGGCCGAACGTGCTGCCAAACTCAAAGCCGAACAGGAAAAGGCTAAAGCCGAAGAAGCTGCACGCAGACAGAAGGCTGAGGCAGAGCGCAGCATAGAGAAAGCTAAGGCAGAAGCCGAGGCCGCTGCTCGTGCTGCTAAAGAAGCTAAGGAAGCCGCTGTCAAGGTTGAAGCCGACAGAGATGCTGCTCGCCGCGCTGCTGAAGCCGAAGCTCGCGCTATTCGAGAAATGATGTCTGCTCCGAAGAAGGTTCTGACCGCTAAGAAACCGGCTCAGGAAGAAAAACCGCAGGAACAGAAGAAGGTTCACAAGAACAGCGTCAAGAAAGAAAACAAAGGTACGAAGAACAACGCTAAGAACGCAGACAACTGGGGCGACGAAAATCAGAAACGCCGCACTCTCAAGACCCGCGGCGGCGACAACTCTTCGGAAGAAAGCAGCGGCTGGAAGAATGACCGCCGCAACAAACGCGGCAACAAGCACCAGAACCAGAACAACAAAGGCCAGGGCGGAAGACCGCAGACTCCTGCTGTTCAGGAACCCGTTGTTAAGGACATTGAAGTTCCGGAAACCATCACTGTCGCTGATCTCGCTATGAAGATGAGCGTCAAGGCCATTGAAGTCATTAAACAGATGATGAAGCTCGGCCAGATGGTGACGATCAACCAGATGCTTGACCAGGAAACGGCCATGATTGTGGTCGAAGAAATGGGTCATCGTGCGATCGCCGCTAAACCGGAAGATCCGGAAGCCTTCCTGGCTGAAGAAGAAGCCAAGGCTTTGGCCAACTATCCGAAGGAACCTCGTCCTCCGGTCGTGACGATTATGGGTCACGTTGACCACGGTAAGACTTCTTTGCTGGACTACATCAGACGTACTCGTGTTGCCGCAGGCGAAGCCGGCGGTATTACACAGCACATCGGTGCTTACCACGTTGAAACCCCGAGAGGCATTATTACTTTCTTGGATACCCCGGGACACGAAGCCTTCACGGCCATGCGTGCTCGCGGTGCTCAGGTAACCGATATCGTTATTTTGGTGGTTGCAGCCGACGACGGCGTGATGCCGCAGACCAAGGAAGCTATTGCTCACGCGAAGGCCGGCAACGTTCCTCTGGTGGTTGCCATTAACAAGATTGATAAACCAGAAGCTAATCCTGATCGTGTCAAACAGGAACTCGTTGCCAACGAAGTCATCCCTGAGGATTACGGCGGCGACGTGCCGTTCGTCTGCGTGTCTGCTAAGAGCGGACAGGGCATTGACGAGCTGCTTGAAAACGTTCTTCTGCAGGCCGAAATTCTTGAATTGAAGGCTGTGAAAGAAGGTCCTGCTAAGGGCGTCGTGATTGAATCCCGCCTTGACCGCGGTAAGGGTGCGGTTGCTTCCGTCCTGGTTCAGGCCGGTACCTTAAAGCGTGGTGATATCGTCTTGGCCGGCGCCACTTTCGGTCGCGTTCGCGCCATGGTTGACGAAAACGGCAAGTCGGTTCAGAGCGCCGGTCCTTCCATCCCGGTGGAAATTCAAGGCCTCTCCGACGTTCCGCAGGCCGGTGACGAACTCATCGTCGTTTCCGAAGAGCGTAAGGCTCGTGAATTGGCCAACTACCGTCAGGGCAAGTACCGTGACGTTAAGCTGGCTCGCCAGGTCAATGACAAACTCGGCGGTCTTTTTGGTCAGAATCCGGAAGGCCAGAAGACCCTGTCTCTGGTTATCAAGTCCGACGTTCAAGGCTCTCAGGAAGCTTTGGTTCACGCTTTGACCAAACTTTCTACCGATGAAGTTAAGGTCAGCGTGGTTCACGCAGCCGTAGGCGGTATCAGTGAATCTGATATCAACTTGGCGATTGCTTCCAATGCTGTTGTCTTAGGCTTCAACGTCCGTGCCGATGCATTGGCTAGAAAACTGGCTGAAAACAACGGCATCGACATCCGCTACTACAACATCATCTACGACGCCGTAGATGATGTTAAGGCTGCCATGAGCGGCATGCTTGCTCCGGAACGCCGCGAAAACCACGTAGGTCTCGTTGAAATCCGTCAGGTCATTCGCGTCCCCAAAGTGGGCGCAGTGGCAGGCTGCATGGTGCTCGAAGGGGTCGTCAGACGCAACTCTCATGCCCGTCTTTTGCGCAACAATGTGATTATCTGGACAGGTGAGATTAACTCTCTGCGCCGCTTCAAAGACGACGTTAAGGAAGTCAAGGCCGGTGCCGAGTGCGGCATCTCTCTGAAAGGAAACGATGACATTCAGGTCGATGACAAACTCGAAATCTTTGAGGTCGAGGAAGTCGCAAGAACGATCTGAGATTGATATAGCCTGAACACAAAGGAGCTTTCGGGCTCCTTTGTATTTAGCTGGTTTTATTGAGGAGTTGAAAAATGATTAAACCCACCAAACCGGGACGCGCCAACCGTATTGCGGACCAAATCCAGCGTGACGTTGCCGAACTGATTCAGAAAGAAGTAAGCAACCCGAAGACTGGTCTCGTAACGCTGACAGGGTGCGAAATTACTCCTGATTACGCACATGCGACGATCTACTTTACGTCCATCGGTTCTACGCCTGAGGAAGCCACCGAGGCTTTGAACAGCGCAGCTCCGATGCTTCACTCCAGAATCTTCAAGCTTTTGAAGATTCACACCGTTCCTCAGCTGCATTTTGTCTATGACAAGAGCGTCGAACGCGGCTTTGAAATGGATCAGCTGATCCGTCAGGCTCGCGAAGAGGACGGAGAAAAAGTCAAAGGTGAATAATTGGGTCGTCGTCGCAAAGGTTTAAAAATTGACGGCGTTTTATTGCTCGATAAGCCGGTAGGTTTGTCGAGCAATAGCGCTTTACAGAAGGCACGCCGCCTTCTGAATGCACAAAAAGCCGGCCATACCGGCACGCTTGATCCTTTAGCAAGCGGACTGCTTCCCTTGTGTTTCGGGGAAGCGACAAAGTTTTCTGCCGATTTACTCAACGCCGATAAGGAATATTTAACGACGGTGAAGTTCGGAGAAAAGACCTCTACAGGAGACGCTGAAGGCGAAGTCATCTTTTCGGCCGAGCCGAAATTTACCTTCAAAGAATTCTGTGCCGTTTTAGAGAGATTCAGAGGAGAGATCGTTCAAATACCTCCGATGTATTCAGCCTTGAAAAAGGACGGAGTTCCTTTGTATAAATTCGCAAGAAAAGGTGAAGAAATCGAGAGAGAGCCCCGTAAAGTAGTAATATCCTCACTTGACATTGTGGACTTCCAACCGCCTGAAGTCACCCTTCTGGTGCGTTGCTCCAAGGGTACCTATATTCGTACGCTTGGGGAAGACATAGGCGAAGCCTTAGGCTGCGGCGCCCATTTAAAGACGCTGCGGAGGACGGCTATTGCCGATCTCCACATTGAAGAAGCTGTGGATTTGGATCTGTTTGAACGCATGACTGAGGAGCAGCGTATTGCTGTTTTGCTTCCTCCGGATCGATTGCTGCAGAGTCTTGCGCCCGTCAAGCTGGATGAAGAAGCGACTAAGAAGTTTCTGAACGGTATGAAGGTACGCACGGACGAGCGTTCGATCGAGGAGGCTAAAGTGCGTGTGTACGGTATCTCAGCTGAAAAAACTGAATTTTTACTCGGCGTCGGACGTTTGACTTCCGACGGAGTCCTGGCGCCGGATCGATTAATTTCGTTTGTAGACAACGATAGATAATTTTTAATATGACTCGAGCGATTAGAAATATTGCGATTATTGCTCACGTGGACCATGGTAAAACCACGTTGGTGGATCAGCTGCTGAAACAGTCCGGCACCTTCCGTGCCAATCAGGCTGTTGCCGAGCGCGTGATGGACAGTAACGACATCGAACGCGAGCGCGGCATTACGATTTTGGCGAAAAACTGCGCCGTCGAATACGAAGGCACCCACATCAACATCATCGATACCCCGGGACATGCGGACTTCGGCGGTGAAGTCGAACGCGTTTTGTCTATGGTTGACGGCGTTCTGTTGCTCGTGGATGCGGTAGAAGGCCCGATGCCGCAGACTCGTTTCGTGACCAAGAAAGCGTTGGCTTTAGGTCTGAAACCGATTGTTGTGATTAACAAGATTGATCGTCCGGGCGCTCGTCCTGACTGGGTTATCAACCAAACCTTTGATCTGTTCGACAAACTGGGCGCTACAGAAGAACAGCTGGACTTCCCTGTGATCTACGCTTCTGCTCTGAACGGGTTTGCCGGTTTCACGGATGATGTTGAAGAACTGAAGAAGATCGGAAACATGAAGGCGATTTTCGACACGATTCTGGAAAAAGTTCCGGTTCGTGACGACGATCCTGACGCTCCTCTGCAGATGCAGATTTCCTCTCTGGACTACTCCAGCTACGTCGGTAAGATCGGTATCGGCCGTATTAAGCGCGGCCGCATTAAACCGCTTCAGGAAGTTCTGATCATGAACGGCCCGGATTCCGAACCGAAGCGCGCCAAGGTCAATCAGGTTCTGAAGTTCCAGGGCTTGGAAAGAAAACTGGTTGACGAGGCTGAAGCCGGCGACATCGTTCTGATCAACGGTATCGAAGAAATCGGCATCGGTACTACCTTAACCGATGTGAACCATCCGGATGCGCTGCCGCTCCTGCACGTTGACGAACCGACTCTGACGATGAACTTCCATGTCAACACCAGCCCTCTGGCTGGTAAGGAAGGCAAATTCGTCACCAGTCGTCAGATTCGCGAACGTCTTGAACGCGAATTAAAGAGCAATGTTGCTATGCGCATGAAACCGACCGACAACGAAGGCGTTTTCGAAGTGGCCGGCCGCGGTGAACTGCACCTGACGATTTTGATTGAAAACATGCGTCGTGAAGGCTATGAACTAGCTGTTTCCCGTCCGCGCGTCGTTTACAAAGAAGTCGACGGCGTCAAGATGGAGCCGTTCGAAATGCTGACCGTTGACGTGGAAGAAAACCATCAAGGTCCCGTCATGGAAGAGCTCGGCCGCAGAAAGGGCGACCTTCAGGACATGCAGCCGGACGGAAAAGGTCGTGTTCGTCTCGAATACCGCATTCCCGCCCGTGGCTTGATCGGCTTCCAGAACGACTTTCTCACGATGACTCGCGGCACCGGTGTCATGAGCCATGTGTTTGATGAGTACGGTCCTGTTAAGTCCGGAGACTTGGGTGAACGCCGCAACGGCGCCATCATCAGCCAGGACGGCGGCAACGCCGTTGCTTATGCTCTGTGGAAGATTCAGGAAAGAGGACGTTTGTTCATCGGTCCGGGAGAACCTATTTATGAAGGCATGGTGATCGGTGTTCACTCTCGTGACAACGACATTGTCGTGACCCCGATTAAGGGAAAACAACTCACCAACATTCGTGCTTCAGGTACCGACGAAGCCATTCGTCTTGTTCCTCCGATTCAGCTGACACTGGAAAGTGCCGTTGAATTCATCAACGATGACGAACTGGCTGAAATCACACCGAAGAGCATTCGTATCCGTAAGCGCTGGCTGAAGGAATTCGAACGCCGCCGTGCTGCACGCGGAGACAGTCGCGTTGGCCCGGGAATCTAAACTCAAATGTCCGTGCGGCAGCGGCAAGCCTTATGAAGACTGCTGCGGGCCGCTTCTTGCCGGCGCCCCCGCACCCGATGCGAGGGCGCTTATGCGTTCTCGCTATACGGCTTTCGTGAAGGAAGACAAGGACTATCTTCTCAGAACCTGGCACGAGAGCACCCGTCCCAAAGAATTAGATTTTGAGCCGCTCCATTGGCGCAGTCTCAAGATTGAGGCCTTCATGCCTTTATCGGAGACAACGGCACGTGTGAAATTCGTTGCGAAAGCACGAGACGATGCCGGAAATATGATCACTTTGAAAGAAAACAGCCGATTTGTAAAAGAAAACGGCCGTTGGTACTACATTGACGGAATCCTTTCATGACAGATAATGTTTACGACCCGATCGGGTGGCGCTTTTGTGTCGCACCGATGCTGGATCTGACAGATCGCCATTGCAGATACTTTCATCGTCTGCTTTCTCATCGTGCTCGACTTTACACCGAGATGGTGACGACCGGAGCGCTGGTTCACGGCGATGTTCCCCATCATCTTGATTTTTCCGAAGCGGAGCATCGGGTTGCTCTGCAGCTCGGAGGATCCGATCCGAAGGATCTGGCCCACGGCGCTAAGCTTGCTCAGCAATGGGGATATGACGAAGTTAATCTTAACTGCGGATGTCCGAGCGAACGTGTGCAGAAAGGCTCGTTCGGTGCTTGTTTAATGGCCGAACCCGGCTTGGTCGCGGATTGCGTTAAAGCCATGCAGGACGCAACTCATCTGCCAGTCACCATCAAACATCGCGTCGGTATTGATGCCAATAATGATTACGGTTTTGTGCGTGACTTTGTCGGTACGTTATTTAATGCCGGCGTTCGTGTTTTTATTGTTCATGCCCGTAATGCATGGCTGAAGGGATTGTCGCCAAAAGAAAACCGTGAAATCCCGCCGCTTCGCAGAGAAGTGGTTTATCAGCTTAAGAAAGATTTTCCGGAAGCGATCATTGTCATTAACGGCGCGCTTCAGGATCTAGGCGAATGTGAAGCCGAACTCAAACACGTGGACGGCGTTATGCTGGGTCGAGCCGCTTATTACACACCGTGGCTTCTCACTGATGTTGATGCCCGCCTTTACAACGACGAACACGCTCCCGTGACGCGCGATCGAGTGATCGACGCCATGGAAGAGTATGTTCGCTTCATTAAGCCGGACGATCATTCTCTGCGGGCCTGCTGCCGGCATATGCACGGACTGCTGACGGGCTTGGCAGGAGCGAAAGTTTGGCGTCGCACGTTAAGCGATACAGCTTTGATCCGTGAGCAGGGAGCGGATATTTTCCGCTATGCCTACGGCAAAGCAGGCTGGGCAGATGTCGAATCGTTCCCCGATGAAGACAGAGAGTTCTTCTCGTAGAAACTAAAATTCAAAAACAAGAATCCTGAATTTCATTACTGAGTTCAGGATTTTTTCTTACTGAGTAGCGGCATAAATAAAACCCGTCTCCCACGACAGGAAACGGGCTTGAAAATCAGAAAACTCTGATTTTTTCTAACTACTTGGCTGCTTTAAGAATAGCTTCGGCAGCTGTTGTGTTGAAGAAGAAACGACGGCTTTCCAGAGTAGTTCCTTTAGCAAAGAATTTGCCCGGACGGAAAATCTTGTCGCCTTTGCCCGGGGCCACGAAAGCCATCTTGGAGACGCCGCTTTCCTGTTCTTCAATACCGTATTCAGCAGGTGTGACTTCCTTCGGCATGGTCAGCACGAAAGCATGAGAGCGGCCGTTGTTGACAACGTTCCATTTACCGGTCGCAACTGGGGCTTCACCTGTCGGGGTGCAGAACATGGTTTCTCTCTTAACCGGAGTCACGCGGAAAGTGCCGCTCACAGCCTTCGGATCGGCTTTATCAAACATAATGCCGTAGGCGTGGCCGGAGACGCGTTTGAGGCAGAACGGAATGGAAGAGAAATTCTTCAGCAGTTCGTCGCTGGTGGAGGCGCTTGTGAAGTTCTGGTTGACCGGAATGACCATTTCGTCATTCAGGAAGGTTGTGTCGGCCTTGTAGGCAATAGATCCGGCCGGGAAAACTTCATTACCGACTTTCTCAGCTTCGGCAAGAGGTTCGCCTTTGCGGTTTTTCAGGAATTCGGACATCTTTAATCCGCTGACGTCGAAGGCACGAAGCTTGATACCGATTTGGACGGGGCTCTTGCTTGCACCGAACTTAAGGAGAGCGGTGCCATTCTTTTCGAAGACGACGCTGGTCGGATAAGAAAGAGAGATCTTTTCGGTTTTGGTTGCAATGTAGCCGGCATCTGTTTGAGCCGGAATCAGACCAAGGTCACCTCTGTCTTGCTTCAGCAGCAGCGGAGCTGCTCCGCGGCGCGGCTTTTTCCCTTCAACGACAGACCAAGCGGAAGTATCTTTTCCGTCAATCACCCAAACGGGATGATTTTTCATGATCTCCTGAGTTGTCGTAGAAAGAGCAACGGGTTCTTTTGTTGAGCTCGAGAACAGGTTGTCCAGAAAACCCGCTTGGCTCATTGAGCAGACGGACACAAGGGACAAAGCAACGACTGATTGAGCAGTAATAGATTTCAAATTCACAATAACCTCTTTAGAAATTGCTCTTACAAGTTTTGAACAAAAGAATGCTAACTCAAAAATGTGTAGAGGTTGATACTAATGCATAAAGTTTCTCATCCTCCCAAATGGCTACTTATCTCGCCTACATTGGGGATGTCGCCCATGATAGTACCCATTATTTAGTCTGTTAAGAAGATGTAGTCTGGAAAGTAGGGGAAATGCTGAGTTTTGTGTCACGCACTCGTCATATTCACCCACTAGAATCCCTTTGTTTTTTTATAAAGATAACCATCTACTATGGATACATTTCTCACGTGCACGATGGTCTTTCTGATGCTCCTGGCAAGCTTCAACTTGTTTGTGGGTGTCAGCAACGACGCCGTGAACTTCTTGAGTTCTGCATTGGGGTCTAAGAGTGCCCGATACAACATCGTTATGGGTGTTGCCGCCGCGGGTGTTCTTTTAGGCTGCACCTTCTCAAGCGGAATGATGGAAATTGCGAGAAGCGGGATTTTTAATCCGCAGCTTTTTACCTATTGGGACGTCATGCTCATCTTCTTCGCGGTGATGCTGACAGATGTTCTTCTCTTAGATACCTTTAACTCTCTTGGTCTTCCTACTTCGACCACGGTATCTATCGTTTTCGAGCTCCTTGGTGCTTCCGTCGTTTCTGCGGCATACAAGCTGTGGGTTTCGACCGGAACCATTATCGGACTTGGCGCTTACATTAACAACGAAAAGGCCCTGTCGATTATCATCGGTATTTTGGCTTCCGTCGTGATTGCCTTTACCTTCGGTACGATCATTCAGTGGCTGATGCGTTACCTCTTCACGTTCCGTTATCAGAAAGTTTATCGTTACGTCGGCGGTATTTATTCAGGCCTGTGCCTTACCGCGATTTTCTACTTCCTGATTGTTAAGGGTGCAAAGGGTGCTTCCTTCATGACGCCTGCGCTGATCGCGTGGCTGGATGCAAACACCGAAACCCTAATGTGGAGTTTCTTCCTCACGATTACTGTCGTTTTCCAGATCCTGATTTGGTTCTGGAACTTTAATGCACTTCGTATCGTTATCTTGGCAGGTACGTTCGCCTTAGCCTTTGCGTTCGCAGGCAACGACTTGGTGAACTTCGTGGGTGTGCCTTTAGCCGCGATGCAAAGTGCCGGTATCGCCGCTTCAGCGGAAGCTGCGAATCCCGCCCTCACGCCGACAACGCTGTACATGGGCGCTCTTAAGGAGTCTGTCGTTACTCCGACGATTTGGCTCATCATTTCCGGTTTGATCATGGTCTGCACGCTTTGGTTCAGCCCGAAAGCTCAGCGTGTGGTCCAGACTGCGATCAATTTGTCCGCCAGCGAACGCAGCGAAAAAGAACAGTTTGGCTCTACTGTTGGCGCCCGTGTTTTGGTCCGCTCCGGCCTCGGTGTCAATCGAATCATCAATCAGATCTTGCCGCGTTCTGTGTTGGATAACATCGACAGACACTTTGAAAAACCGCGCTTGAAAAAAGGCGAAGTCCCTCTGCCGTTTGACCAGGTTCGCGCCTCTGTGAACTTGGTGCTCGCCAGTATTTTGATTGCGACTGCGACCAGCATGAAGCTTCCGCTGTCTACAACCTACGTCACTTTTATGGTTGCTATGGGCAGCTCTTTAGCAGACGGCGCCTGGGATAGAGAAACGGCTGTTTACCGAATTTCCGGTGTGATGGCGGTGATCAGCGGCTGGTTCCTGACGGCTTTCACAGCCTTCATCGCCGCCGGTATTGCCGTTCTACTGTGCATCTGGTTCGGACCAATCTTTATGGTAATCGGCGGTGTCTGTGTCGTCGCTCTTCTGGTTCGCTCCAACTTCTTCAGTAAAGATAAGAAAGTTGAAGCGATGGAAGGTTTCGAAGCCGGTTTATCCAAAGAAGAGCTGCGTAAACGCTTTAACGCTGCGATCGACCGTAACCTGAAGCAGACGATCGACATCTTCTCCAACACCACGATGAACTTCCTCTCGGAAGACTATTCGGCGGTGAAAAAAGACAAGCTTGAGGCTCAGGAACTCTTAGATCACATTTCTCTGCTTCGAAGCCAGTACTACCTCATGATCAGTCATGGTCAGGGTGCAGGAAAAGACTACGACGCACGTAATTACTATTACCGCACGTTCTCAAATGTCAAAGACGTTGCTCAGGATTTGCGCAATACAGTCAATCAGATGGAACAGCATCTGGCTAACAGCCACTAGGTCTTCAAGGGCCAGCTCCGAACCAATTTGCTTAAGGCCGTTGACGCATTGTCGAACTTCCAGAAATCTCTGTCTGAGTACGTGATGAACGGTTCGACAACGGACGAAGTGCTTCTTCGCTTATCCAATACGAACCTTGAGGAAGTCAATGCATTCCAGCTCGAACTGATGAAGGAAATTGAAGTCAATAAGATGCCTCTTCATCGTTCTGAACTGTACTTGTCCATCCTTCAGCTCTATCGCGAAATTATCAATCGTTATACGGTCATTGTGCTGCTGCAGCGTGAGTTGAACTTCATGCTCACCGAAAGACATGAGGAAGAAAACGCACCGGCGGTTCCGGCAAAGCCTCAGGCACAGCAATAAGCTAAGAGTCGTTTGACGAAAAAGCGGGTAGTCCTTCGGGGCGCCCGCTAATTTTATTGCCTGTCGGAATCGTCTTGAAGACGTTGACGCTCGTTCGCATGGCTTGTACAGTGAAACGATCATTTCCTTAGGAACTGTATTATGCCATTCGTTAGAATTTGCGTTACAGGCGATGAAGAACGCCCCACGTCAGAACAAAAGAAAGAGTTAATCGCAGGCGTGACGAAACTCGTCGGCGATGTTCTTGGAAAGAACACCTCAAACATGGTTGTCATCATTGATGAGATTCCGATGGAAAACTATGGAATCGGAGGTAAGACCGTCAGAGAACGCCGCAAAGAAAAACAAAGCTAACGATCAAAAGAAAAACCGAACCGGCCGCAAGACCGATTCGGTTTTATTACATCCGATGTGTCGGATTACTCTTTCTTCGTCTGGACGAGTTCAAGCGGAGCAGAGTCTTCCTGGACGACACGTTTGATGCGTTTGCGTCCGAGCTTGGGCTTGGGAGCCTCTTCTCTGACGGGAATGTCTTTTTTCGTGGTTCCGACGAGTTCAAGACCTGCTTTTTCAAGCATCGGTTTCAGATCGACCGGTTTCTCAATGGAAGCTGCTTCCTTCTGAGCTTTGACCGGAGCGGCCGTTTCAACCTGTTTGGTTTCGACAGGTTTGACATCTGCCGGTTTTACGACAGTGTTCTCTGTCACAACGGGTTTAACAGCCTCAGTCTGGACGTGCTCAGGTTTCGGAGCTTCCTTCACAACTTCTGCCTTGGGAGCGGCGGAACTGACGGCCTGAACCTCGGAATCGTGGCTTTCGACTTTGGTTACAAAATCTGCAGCCGGTTTGCGGGGTGCCCTTTCACGTCTCAGACGAGCGTGTTTCGGAGCTTCTTCCGTAAGATGCAGCTTGTCTGCTTCCACACGAGGCAGATGTTCGTCAGCACGGATGGTAGCCGCGTTCACCTGAGGAACGGCGTGTTCACTCATGACAACGTCTTCGATGGCGGCAACGACCGGAGAGACAGGTGCGGGCGGCACAACGGATCTTGAGGCACGCGGTTCTCTGTCGCCTCTGTCCTTGCGCAGACGACGTGCTCTGCGAGTGCGAGGACGCTGTTCTGTGGCGTTGGACTGTGATTCAACGGACGGCACTACACGGACGGCAGTTTCGACGATGATTCCTTCAACGGCATCTGCCGGAGCTTTCTTTTCTTCAGCCTGGACAGCCGGAGTTTCGGCAGCGACAGGGGCCGGAGTGGGAGCCGGTACGGGTTTTTCAACCTGCGGCTGAACCTGGACGGCTTCGACGGGTGCCGGAACGTTCTGTTTTTCAACAGGTTTTACTGCTTCTTCAACAGCTGCCGGAGCCTGAACGGGCTTAGCACTTCTTTTATCCTGTAAAGCGCTGTTTTCCTTCAAAGCCTTGCGAGTACGTTCGATTCTTTCAGGCTTTTCTGTCTTTTCGACAGCGGCCGGACGAACGGCAGGAACATTCTTGGCTTTTTCAACCGTCTCTTTCTGGCGTCTGTCTTCAGTCTTGGTCGGTTTTACCTGACGCGGCTGTTTGGGCGCGCGCTCAACTTTTTCCTGTTTGGCGACAGGCGTACGTGTCTTACGCTGATCGTCTCTTTCCTGACGACGATTCTTACGCTCGCCGCGCTCTTTTCTGACGGAAGATTTGTCGCCGCGGCTGGAATTGTTCTTGGCTTCTTCTTTCTCTTCAGCTTCAGAATTTCCGGTGAAGAAAGCAAGAATCTTCTGGAAGAAGCTCTTTTCTTTCTTGGCAGGTTCTTTGGAAGGTTTGGCAGGCTCAACGTGCTTCGGAGCGTCTTCTCTGACGGGCAGGCCTTTGATGACAGGGATCTGACGAGGCTTAGTAGAAGGCGCGACGTTCTGAGCTCTGGAGTAAGGAGCTTCGGGCTCAGGAGCAAGCTCTTCCACGCGCTTGTAGCTCGGAGCACCTTCTGTCAGCAGCTGATCTTCGGTGCGAAGGCGTTCGATCTGATAGTGCGGTGTTTCGAGCGTCTTGTTCGGGATCAGGATGACTTCAATGTGGTGACGATGTTCGATCTTGGCGATGTCGTCGCGTTTTTCGTTCAGCAGGTACGTTGCAACATCGACCGGAACCTGGGCCTGAAGAGCAGTGGTGCCGTCTTTGAGCGCTTCTTCCTGGAGAATACGAAGCACTTGAATCGCACTGGATTCGGTGTCACGAATAGCGCCGATACCGTTGCAGCGCGGGCAGGTGATGTGGCTGCCTTCGTACAGAGACGGACGAAGTCTCTGGCGGGAGAGTTCCAACAAGCCGAAGCGGGAAATCTTGGCGATCTGGACGCGGGCTCTGTCGTGACGAATAGCTTCTTTGATGCGCTGTTCGATAGCACGCTGATGGGCCGGATCTTCCATATCGATGAAGTCGATGACGATCAAGCCGCCGAGGTCACGCAGACGCATCTGACGCGCAACTTCTTCAGCAGCTTCTTCATTGGTGTGGAAGGCAGTGGCTTCGATGTCTCCGCCGGCGGTGGCGCGGGCGGAGTTAACGTCGATGGCAACCAGAGCTTCAGTGTGGTCGATCACAATCGAGCCGCCCGAGGGGAGGGGAACGGTTCTGGAGTAGGCCGTTTCGATCTGATTTTCGATCTGGAAGCGGGAGAACAGGGGCACATCGTCCGTGTAGCGCTTGACACGGTTGATCATGTCAGGCATGACGTGGCCCATGAACTGCTTAGCCTGTTCGTAGATGTCGTCGGTGTCAACGAGAATTTCAGCGATGTCCGGCTGGAAGTAGTCGCGGATCGCGCGAATCACGAGATTGCTTTCTTCAACGATCAGGAAGGGGGCCGGATTCACGCGTTCGTATTTCTGGCCGAGAGGACCGATGGGAGCGGTGACGAAGTTGCCTTCGGTGTCTTCATACTGCGGTGTGGCAGCTTCAACAATGGCCTGCCAGAGCTGGAGAAGGTAATCAAAGTCCCATTTGAGTTCTTCGACCGTACGGCCGATACCAGCGGTACGAGCGATGAGGCTCATGCCTTTCGGTGTCGGGAGCTTGGACATGTTTTCACGAAGCTCTTCGCGTTCTTCGCCTTCGATACGACGGCTGACACCGCCTCCGCGAGGATTGTTCGGCATAAGGACGAGGTAGCGACCGGCCAAGGAAATGAAAGTGGTCAGTGCCGCACCCTTGTTGCCGCGTTCTTCTTTTTCAACCTGAACGATGAGCTCGGTTCCTTCGGAGAGTGCTTCTTTGATGGTCGCAGTGCGAACATCAACACCTTCTTTGAAGTAAGAACGGGAAATTTCTTTAAAAGGGAGAAAACCGTGGCGTTCTTCGCCGTAATCGACGAAACATGCTTCCAAAGACGGTTCAATACGGGTGATTACGCCTTTGTAGATATTGGACTTTCTCTGCTGACGTTCGGAAGACTCGATATCAATATCAATGAGCTTCTGACCTTCAACAATAGCGACACGCAGCTCCTCAGCATGCGTGGCGTTAAATAACATGCGCTTCATCAAGCACTCCTCAGTCACTGACGCGGACCATAGGCGTGCCGTAGAGAAAAGATATCAAACAGGTTCCGGAACAAGTGGAACGGGCAAAGGGATCTCCCTGAGTGAATCGCGGAAATTGTCCGCAGGAGGCTTTATAAAATCGAGAGAGGAGACCGCAGTGCAGGCACAATTATCCCTTCCCGTTAGGCAGGAATAGGCAGGCCGATCGAAACAGCGGAGGTAAGCCACTCTCTTTTTTCCAATACTTTTGCTGCACGAGTGCAGTATGTGTTCCAAAATTTGTGCGCGCATCAACCGGATGCTGCGCCCCGTGTTAATAAAAATTCTTTACAGCAAATGACCCGAAGGCCATTGGCGAGCTGCGACGATTCGAAAATCGGAGCACCGCCTATCATTCATTACAAAATCTCCTGCCGGCATCGTTGCGAAAAACGATGTTTAGCGTGTTCCGTTCATCATCGGTCAGCTCAAGCGGAGAGACCCTAGAATCGGTACGCATCGCATTCCGTTTGTCGTCAAAAGATTACAATCGGCGGAGGTCATTGAGAACAGTTGAACCGACAGATTTCAGACGCGCAAACCTGCGGCGCCGAGTTGTTCTGACGGTCAAACCTCTCGCACAGGATTTTAGAACAAATGATGAAATCTCGCCAAAATAATGAGCGAACAGACCCAAAAAAGGGTCGTACTTCTGCGAAAAGCCGCACCCGCAGCGGAAAAGATTTGTTAGCAGACTTAAACATTTCCGCGTCGACCGGAAAGGTCACTCAGCGCCCAAAGCCAAAGACTGCCTTACCAAGGGTGAAGACATCGGCACAAGAACCGAAAGAAAGAAAAGCCGCCGAGCCGAAGGTTATCTTCAAGAAGGTTGACGAAAGCAATGACGGTCAAAGACTGGATAACTTTCTGCTTTCACAGCTTAAAGGCGTGCCGAAATCTTTGATCTACCGCGTAGTGCGTTCCGGCGAGGTCCGAGTCAATAAAGGACGAGCTCATGTCGACACTCGTCTGCAGAGCGGAGACGAAGTTCGTATTCCGCCGATCCGCTATACCGAAAAAGAATCCGAACATTCGGCACCTCCCTTGAAGCTCTCGGAAATGCCGCCGATTCTTTTTGAAGATCAAAACATCATGGTCGTGGACAAACCGGCCGGTATGGCAAGCCATGGCGGCAGCGGCATCTCTTACGGTCTAATCGAACGAATGAGAGCGAGCCGCCCGGAACTTCCGTTCCTGGAACTCGTCCATCGCTTGGACAGAGGGACTTCCGGCGTATTGGTGCTGGCTAAAACTCGGAAAGCTTTGGTGCGACTCCACGAAATGATCCGCGAAGGAGAGATGCACAAGGCCTACCAGGCGTTGGTTAAAGGGGATTGGCAGAACGATCGTCAGCACGCGAAGTTTCCACTTTTTAAGTACGTCACGCCCTCGGGAGAGCGTCGTGTGCGCGTTGATCCGGAAAACGGGCTTCCGAGCCACTCTATATTTAGATTGAAAGAACGTTTCGGACCGGTTTCTTTAGTTGAAGTCGATCTTCTCACCGGTCGTACCCATCAGATTAGGGTGCATGCAGCAGAGTTAGGCTTTCCGCTGGTCGGAGACGAGAAGTACGGCGATTTCGCATTTAATGATGAAGTTGCCCACGGTTTGCTGGGTGTGCCGTTCAAACGGATGTTCCTGCACTCAGGCAAGATTTGTTTTCATCATCCGATTACAGGAGAGGAACTCGAGATTGAAGCTCCGCTTCCTAAAGATTGTGTAGAGCTCATTGAGGTTTTAGAGCAAAGAAAGGCTCAGAATAAATAGCTCAGTCCTCAAACCTACTAAATCAGGAAAAAGAAGAATGCACGCTCTGAAGATGGCCGTTTTTGATTTTGACGGCACCTTAGTTGATTCAGTTCCTGCGATTGCCCGCGGCATCCAGTTGGCAAATGAAGAAATCGGGATTGCGCCTGTCAGTTATGAGATGGCGAAGAGCATTATCGGGTTAGGCTTCAAGGACATCATTCCGATCGTGGCGCCGGATCTTCCTGAAAGCGAGTACGGTCGTTACAAAGACATTTACGTGCGCTATTTTCTTCAGAGCGATCCTTCTCTGAAGTTATTTCCGGGCGTTTTGGAACTTCTGCGTGAACTTCAAGACGCCGGCATCAAAACCGCGATTGCAACCGGTAAAAGCCGCAAGGGCCTCTCAAGAATCGTTAATCGGATGAATGTGTGGGATTATTTTGATGATTCCATCACAGCCGATGAAGCGCTCCCAAAACCCGACCCTCTAATGCTGAATACTCTGCTTGAAAGAAACGGGCTCACAATGGACGAGATTGTGATGATCGGCGACACTGAGCACGATATTAAGCTAGGCAAAGCGGCCGGAGTCCGCACAATTGCGGTCACTTGGGGTGCTGCGCCGTTAGAACGTTTAGAGGCTTATAAGCCCGACGCCATTGTCAGGACCATGGAAGCGCTCAAAACTAAGCTCGACGAGCTCGCTTAGCGCCGAGAATTCCGAAGACCGTCGGGAGCTTCGGTAGCGACAAATCCTGTTTTTTCCAATCCGCTGCGGAGAACGTGCGAATGCGCTCTTCCGGCCCGGAGATGTCTGTGGCCGCGAGAATAAGCGTCGTAGGCGCGCAGTTTTTAACAAGATCGGCGAGCATGCCGCTGTTGCGGTAGGGTGTTTCGATGAAGAGCTGAGTTTCTCCTTCCGAAGAAGCGCTCTTTCTTTCAAGATCTTTAATTGCATTGGTGCGGGCAGGCTCTTTAATCGGAAGGTAGCCGCAGAAACGGAAATGCTGTCCGTCCATACCGGAAGCCATTAAAGCTAAAAGAATAGAAGACGGTCCGACGAGCGGTACGACGCGGATACCAAGCTTATGAGCTTCCGCAGCGATTTGTGCGCCTGGATCCGCGACGCCCGGACATCCGGCTTCGCTCACAATGCCGATATCGTTTCCTTCCAATGCAGGCTTGAGCCAGCCTCGTACCTTTGCAGAATCCGGACGATGCCCGATTTCTTCAATAGAAAGCGAGGCTATAGGCGATGGGTGGCCGCAGAATTTCAGGAAAGCTCTTGCCGACTTGGCGTTCTCAGCTAAAAAGAACTTGAGTTCACGAGCCGTTTGAATCGTGTGTTCGGGCAGTGTGTCGTTCAGTACCCCATCGGCGATAGGGACCGGCAGCATGAAGAGCTTTCCTTTATTCATCAGTTAAGCTCCGGAAGAACGTGAATGCCGGCCTGAGCAAGCATAGTCGTCAATTCAATCAGCGGCAGTCCGATGATGGCGGTCGGATCGTCGGATTTGCACTCGGCGACTAAGGCGATACCAAGTTTTTCAATTTTGGCTGATCCGGCGCAATTGAAAGGCTTCTCGCGTTCAAGGTACTCACGAATGCCTTCGGGAGGCAGATTGCGCATACGGATAAATGTCGGGACGACCGTGCTCTGCAGATTTCCTTTGGCGTCAATGACGGTCATGGCAGAATGGAATGTAACGGTCTGACCGGACATCTCGGAGAGCTGCTTGAAGGCGTTTTCGAAATTGCCGGGTTTTCCGACCGGACGACCGTTTAATTCCAAGACCTGATCACAGCCGATGACCACGCAGTGCGGATGCTGGGCGGCAACTGCCTGAGCTTTCAGTACGGAAAGGCGCAGTGAGAGATCCTTCGGGCTTTCTCCTTTGAGCGGCGTTTCATCGACGTCGGGAGAGCAGGTAGTGAAAGGGATCTGGAGACGCTCTAAAAGCTCGCGTCGGAAAGGAGAACTTGAACCTAAAATTAATGCGGCTTTGTTGTCCATAATTGGGTCGTTCCTAAAAGCACTCAAACTTGAAAGAGACTATTCTAGTTCAGTGCTTATCGCAGAAAGAGAGAAATTCAATGTCCGCATACCTAAAACAAACCGACTATGTGAATGCTTATGACCTGGCCAGAGATAAGAAAGTCATCGAAGGGCAGGCAAAATTGTCGGATCTTCCGCGCTTAAAAGACATGATTCTTCCGACCGAAGGAACCGTGACATACCGAATCTGCGGAATGACGGCTAAAAAGGGATGGCCCGGCGCCGTCATGGAACTCGCGACCGTTGTTCCTTTGGTTTGCAATCGCTGCACGAAACCGATGGATTTCAAGATTGAGAGAGAAGTTGCTTTCCGCTTCGCTAAGAGCGAAGAAGAAGCCGATTCGATTCCGATCGACGAAGATGATGACACCGAAGTCATCGTCGGCAGCGACAAGCTCAATGTTGCCGACTGGATTGAAGAAGAACTGATTCTTTCTCTTCCCTTGGTTCCGGCTCACGAAGAAGGCTGTCAGACCGACGGACCTGAAGAGTCAAAAGACGAAGTTCAGAAGCCGAATCCTTTTGCAAAACTCAAAGATCTCAAAGGTTTGCGTAAGGTCTAAGGTTAGTGTAGAATGCCTGATTTTCCAGGAGCGGAAGCGTAACTGTTGCCCGCTCGATTTTGAAAGTTAGATTTTAATTTACGTGGGGTTACCATGGCTGTTCAGCAAAATAAGAAATCGACCAACAAGCGCGGCAATCACCGTGCTCACGATTTTCTGACGAACCCGCCTCTGGCTGTCGAACCGACAACCGGCGAAGTTCACCGTCGTCATCACATTTCTGCCACCGGTTTTTACCGTGGTAAGAAAGTCATCGCTACTAAGGCTGACGACCAGGAATAAGTCTTCACTGACCCGGATCGCTCTCATCTGAGACCCACGACGGACGGTGCGGCGATCGAGTCTAAAGACATTCTGCAGAGCTCTCTTCGGAGAGCTTTTTGTTTTTCTGCGGAAAATTTGTATTTGTGTGTAATACGGGTTTTCTGCTTGTATTCGCAAGTCCTAATTAAAGTAATCTGTCG
Organism: Parasutterella excrementihominis YIT 11859; assembly: GCF_000205025.1. Lineage (GTDB taxonomy): Bacteria > Pseudomonadota > Gammaproteobacteria > Burkholderiales > Burkholderiaceae_F > Parasutterella > Parasutterella excrementihominis. The sequence continues at coordinate 39,229 of NZ_GL883685.1, forward strand.
CTCATAGTTATTTAGAGGATTTCCCAGTGTCGGAAAATTGTTTTTCTCGTATCGCCTCCACCGGAAGTTTTCTTCCGAAGAGAGCGGTAAGCAATGAAGAGTTGGCTCAGGATTTAGCCAAAATCGGTGTCGAGACGAGCGACGAATGGATCCGTACCCGCACGGGCATCGAACAGCGCTATCTTGCTTCCGGTGAAGAGTCCACCACTTATTTGGCCTCCGAGGCTGCAAAACAGGCCTTGGAAGCAGGTGGTTTTTCTCCTGACGAAATTGATCTGATTATTGTCGCGACGACCACTCCGGATTCCGTTTTCCCGAGCACGGCTTGCCAAGTTCAGGCGATTCTCGGTGCGTCGGGCGCCGGTGCCTTTGATATTCAGGCCGTTTGTTCCGGTTTTGCCTATGCACTTTCGATTGCTGACTCAATGATTCGTGCTGGTTCTGCCAAGCGCGTCTTGGTGATCGGTGCAGAGACTCTGTCTCGTGTTTTGGATTGGAAAGACAGAACAACTTGTGTTTTGTTCGGCGACGGCGCCGGAGCTGTGGTTCTGGAAAAATCCGATGAGCCCGGTATTTTGGCTTCTGAACTGAAGGCAGACGGCACGCGCGGAGTGCATGTACTGGCCGCAGACAGTCATATCGACGGCGGTAAAGTCGTCGGTGATCCGTTCATCCGCATGGACGGCCGCTTGGTCTTTAAGGCTGCGGTAGAAAAAATGACGGAAAGCGCTCGCAATGTACTGACCAAAGCCAACTTGGCTACGAACGACGTGGATCTTTATATTCCTCATCAGGCCAACTTGCGCATCATGAATATGGTTCGCGAAAAACTCGGTATTGATGAGGAACACCTGATGATTTCCGTCAATCAGCACGGAAACACATCTGCTGCCAGCGTTCCGCTTGCTTTGGATAAAGCACACAGATCCGGAAGACTGAAACGCGGGGATCTCGTTCTGCTGCAGGGAGTCGGAGGAGGTTTTACCTGGGCCTCCGTATTGCTCAAGTTCTAATTGTCAATAAAAGAAAAATGCAAGATAAAAAAATCGCCTTTGTATTTCCCGGTCAGGGAAGCCAGGCTGTCGGAATGCTCTCAACCTTAGCCGACGAGCCGATTGTTCGCGAAACACTCAAGGAAGCCGATGAGGCTTTAGGTTTTGCTTTGTTCAAGTTGATTGCTGAAGGTCCGGCTGAAGAGCTTAGCCTGACGGTCAATACTCAGCCAGCCTTGGTTTGCGCTTCGATTGCTATGTATCGTTTTTATCTCCAGGAAGGCGGTCGCAAGCCGGATCTGCTCGCCGGCCACAGCCTCGGTGAATACTCTGCTTTGGTTGCTGCCGGTGCGCTCGACTTTACGGATGCTCTGCAGCTGGTTCGCTATCGCGCAGAACAAATGCAGGCCGCGGTTCCCGTCGGTGAAGGTACGATGGCTGCGATCCTCGGTTTATCCGACGACCAAGTGAAGACCGTCTGCCTTGAATGCGCTACAAATGGCGTTGTCGAAGCCGTTAACTTCAATACTCCGGGGCAGGTCGTGATTGCCGGTACCGTTGCAGCTGTTCAGGAAGCCATGGAAAAGAGTTTGGCTGCCGGTGCGAAGCGCGCTATCAAACTGAATGTTTCCGGTCCGTTCCATTCTTCTTTGATGAAACCGGCTGCGCTTGCCATGGAAGAAAAGCTGAAAACCGTTGACCTTCAGAAACCTTTCCTGCCGGTCTTACATAACGTTGACGTCCAAATCCACGAAGAACCCGACGCCATTCGCGACGTTCTGGCGGCTCAGGTTGCCTCTCCGGTTCTGTGGGCCGATACAGTTCGTAAGATGGAAGAGGCCGGCGTCATGGAAATTTATGAAGTCGGTCCCGGAGCAGCTTTGTCCGGAATGGTCAAGCGCATCACCAAAGGAATTACTGCTAAAGCATTAAACAGCCGTGCAGCCTTAGAAGAAGCTGCTGCGGCAAACCAGGAGAAATGATTCATGACTCAGTCCGTTTTTACAGCTGACGCACTCGCCGGCGAAATCGTATTAGTCACCGGCGCCAGTCGCGGTATCGGAGCAGCCATTCTGGACGTCTGCGTTAAAGCCGGTGCCACAGTGATCGGCACGGCAACAAGTGACTCCGGCGCTGCAAAGATTTCCGCTCGTATCCAGGAACTCGGCGGCAAAGGCGAAGGCCGCGTTTTAAATATTGCTGCCCGCGAAGGTACCGACGCTTTCATGAAAGCGCTCGAAGCCGACTTCGGTTCCGTTACCGTGTTAGTGAACAACGCCGGCATCACTCGCGATACGCTTTCCATGCGTATGAAAGATTCTCAGTGGGATGAAGTGATCGAAACGAATCTCACAGGCGGATTCCGTCTTTCCCGCGCCTGCCTCAAAGGCATGATGAAAGCCCGTCACGGTCGCATCATTAACATAGCCTCCATCGTCGGCATGATGGGCAATGCCGGCCAGGCGAACTACGCTGCCGCCAAGGCCGGTACGATCGCTATGAGCAAATCCATCGCCAGAGAAATCGGTTCCCGCGGTGTTACCGTCAACTGCGTTGCGCCCGGATTTATCGCAACCGATATGACCGACGCGCTGAACGATGCGCAGAAGCAAGCTCTTCTTGCACAGATTCCGCTCGGACGCTTAGGTTCTGCAGATGATGTTGCCGAAGCCGTGGTGTTCCTGGCTTCCAGCGCAGCTGCCTATATCACCGGTCAGGTCATTGAAGTTAACGGCGGCATGAGGATGTAACAACGGCTATTTTCGGCCGTTCACGTTACTGCGGCTCTGATAAAATGCCAAGATTAGGCCCGAGAAGGGGCCATGAATAATTTTTTATCACTCTAGAAAAGAGGTTTTTAAATGGACAATATTGAACAACAGGTTAAGAAGGTCGTCGCTGAACAGCTCAGCATCAATGAAGCCGATATCAAGAATGAAAGCGCTTTCATCTCCGACCTCGGTGCAGACTCTCTTGACACCGTTGAATTGGTCATGGCCCTTGAAGACACATTCGGCATCGAAATTCCTGACGACCAGCAGGAAAAGATCCAGACCGTTCAGGACGCTATCGATTTCATCGAAGCTCACAAGAAGGCTTAATTAAAGGCCGAACGGAGCTCCTGAATGCGTCGTGTGGTTGTTACCGGATTGGGCATGGTTAGCCCAATCGGCAACACGGTCGAAGAAAGTTGGAATAACGCCCTTGCCGGCAAGTCCGGCATCGGCGTTATTACGCAATTTGATGCATCCTCTTTCGGCAGCCGTATTGCCGGTGAAGTTAAAAATTTTGAAGTCGAAAAATATCTTCCGGCAAAAGAAGCTCGCCGTTTCGACCGTTTTATTCAATTAGGTATTGCTGCAGCTGTCCAGGCACTGGATGACAGCGGCCTGACTTTTGAAGGCGAGGGAGCAGAGAGAGCGGGTTGTGCCATCGGCAGCGGAATCGGCGGCTTGCCGATTATCTGCCAGAACTATCAGTCGTATATGGAAAGAGGCGAACGACGCATCTCTCCGTTCCTGATTCCCGGCGCGATTGCCAACATGGTCTCGGGACAGCTCTCCATCATGCGCAATCTGCAGGGACCGTCCCTGGCTTATTCCACAGCCTGCACGACCGGTTTGCACAGCATCGGTGAAGCAGCTTGGATGATTCGCCGAGGAGACGCTGATGTCATGGTTGCCGGCGGTGCTGAAAGTACGGTTTGTCCGCTGGGCGTTGGCGGCTTTGACAATATGCATGCTTTGTCCCGCAGAAACGACGATCCGACAACGGCATCCCGTCCGTTCGATAAAGACCGCGACGGCTTTGTGCTGGGCGAAGGATCCGGTGTTCTGGTTCTTGAAGACTATGAACATGCCAAGAAACGCGGCGCCAAGATTTATGCCGAGATCGTCGGCTACGGTCTTTCTGCCGATGCTCATCACATTACGACTCCGAGTGCCGAAGGTCCGATGCGCTGCATGAAGAATGCCATGCGTCAGGCCGGTCTGAACCCGTCGGATATTCAGTATCTGAACGCTCACGGTACCAGTACATCTGTCGGTGACGTCAATGAAACCAATGCCATCAAACTGGCTTTCGGTGAAGACGCGAAGAAGTTAGTGGTCAACTCCACTAAGTCTATGACCGGACACCTCTTGGGCGGCGCCGGCGGCATCGAATCCGTCTTTACGGTTTTGGCACTGAAGAATCAAGTTTCTCCTCCCACGATCAACATTTTCAATCAGGATCCGGAATGCGATCTGGATTACTGCGCAAATGTTGCTCGTGAGATGCCGATCCGCTATGCCATGAAGAACTCCTTTGGCTTCGGCGGAACAAACGGATCTTTGATCTTTGGACAGGTCTAAGCAAATGATTCGCTTTAGGAAAAGGATCGCTTCGGCGGTCTTTTTCTATTTGGAGAGCTGGAGAAATTGCGCAAAACGGCAATAATTCGTAAATAAGTTTGCGTCGGGAGGCCGAATAAAGTTAGCTAAAATATCCCATTTAAAAAGTAACTTATTGGTGCATTTGACTATTTCTGTGAGCGCCTTCTGGTCTTTGGACTGCGATCACTCTCACAAAAATATCAGTGCTTTTTGTTTTTTGTTTTGACAGCAAAACGTTTGATGTCAAAGGAGCCTATGAAGCAGATCAGAAACTTTTCCATCATCGCGCATATCGATCATGGAAAATCCACACTCGCCGATCGTTTGATTCAACGCTGCGGCGGTCTTTCCGAGCGCGAAATGGAGTCTCAGGTTCTGGACTCTATGGATTTGGAAAAAGAAAGAGGCATTACGATCAAAGCACAGACAGCAACGCTGAACTATAAGGCTAAAGACGGGCAGACCTATCTTTTAAATTTGATTGATACTCCGGGACACGTTGACTTTAGCTATGAAGTCAGCCGCTCCTTGTCCGCCTGCGAGGGTGCGCTTTTAGTCGTTGATGCAACCCAGGGCGTTGAGGCTCAGACCGTTGCCAACTGCTACACCGCCATTGAGCTCGGCGTAGAAGTTCTTCCGGTTCTCAATAAGATGGACCTGCAGAGTGCTAATCCGGATGAAGCCAAAGAAGAAATAGAAGATGTGATCGGTCTTGATGCGACCGACGCGATTGAAGCGTCTGCGAAAACCGGCATGGGCATCGATGAGATTCTCGAACGCGTTGTTGAGCGTATTCCGGCTCCGCAGGGCGATCCTGCCGCTCCGCTTCAAGCGCTGATTATTGATTCCTGGTTCGATAACTATGTCGGCGTCGTTATGCTCGTTCGCGTGGTTAACGGCACGATTAAACCTAAAGACAAAATCCGTCTGATGGCGACCGGTGCCAACCATCTGGTTGAACAGGTCGGTGTGTTTACGCCGAAATCTCAGACGAGGCCTGAGCTTTCCGCCGGGCAGGTGGGCTTTGTTGTTGCCGGTATTAAAGAACTGAAGCACGCCCGCGTCGGTGATACCGTCACTAATGCCGCCAAACCGGCCGAAGAGGCACTCCCCGGTTTTAAAGAAGCAAAGAGCCAGGTGTTTGCAGGTCTTTATCCGGTTGAATCCAACCAGTACGATGCACTTCGTGATGCACTGACTAAACTGCAGCTGAACGATGCCGCTCTTCATTTTGAGCCGGAAGTTTCTCAAGCGTTAGGTTTCGGGTTCCGCGCCGGCTTCCTCGGTCTGCTGCACATGGATATTGTCCAAGAGCGACTTGAGCGCGAATACAACATGGATTTGATCACGACCGCCCCGAGTGTCGTATATGAAGTCCTTCTGCGCAATGGCGAAGTGATTCACGTGGAGAATCCTTCCAAGCTGCCTCCTGTCGACAAGATTGCCGAAATTCGTGAACCGATTGATTCTGTAACTATTTTTGTGCCGGATGAATATGTGGGCCCAGTCATGACGCTCTGTAATCAGAAACGCGGCGTTCAGCTTGACCTTGCCTATCACGGCCGTCAGGTTCATCTGCATTACGATTTGCCGTTGGCCGAAATTGTGCTCGACTTCTTCGATAAGCTGAAGTCTTTAACACGCGGCTATGCCTCGATGGACTATGAGTTCAAAGAGTATCGTGCCGCAGATGTTGTCAAGATAGATATTCTCATCAACGGGGATAAGGTTGACGCCCTGTCCTCGATCGTTCACCGGGCTAACTCAGTAGCTCGAGGCCGCGAAATCGTGACTAAGATGCGCAGTATTATTCCTCGCCAGATGTATGACGTTGCTATTCAGGCGGCGATTGGCGTGAATGTGATTGCACGTGAAAATGTTAAGGCCCTTCGTAAAAACGTTCTAGCCAAGTGCTACGGCGGCGACATTACACGTAAGCGTAAACTTCTGGAAAAACAGAAGGCCGGTAAGAAACGAATGAAGCAAGTCGGTACCGTGGAGATTCCGCAGGAAGCCTTCCTTGCCATCCTTCAGCAAGACGATAAATAACAACCCTTCAAGCGGATAAATTGAAATGACCTTTTCGTTAATCCTTTTTCTTTTAACCGTCTTTACGGGCGTTCTTTGGGTACTGGATGTCTTTATTTGGGCACCAAAACGCCGCGCCGCTGCGCAGGACGAATTGACAGCGTTCGATCGTGATAATGCCGATTCTCTCCGTAGAGGGGAGCAGACCGTTGTGGCAACCAGAAATGCAATTGTTCAGGCCTCTACGGATCGTCCTAAGTGGCTGGAGTATACAGCCGGCTTCTTCCCGGTGATTTTCTTCATTTTTATCCTGCGTTCCTTCCTCTTTGAGCCGTTCCGAATTCCGAGCGGCTCTATGATGCCGACATTGGAAACCGGTGACATGATTCTTGTCAACAAGTATCAGTATGGTCTGAGACTTCCGGTTATCAACACTAAAATTCTTCCGATTGGAGAACCCGAACGGGGAGATGTCGTTGTGTTTCGCTATCCGCCCAATGAAAACATCGATTACATCAAACGTGTGATCGGTCTTCCGGGCGATAAGATCGAATACATCAACAAAAAACTTTCCATCAATGGGAAACCAGTTCCTATCGGAGAAATCGGTGAGTACTACGATGAAGCTAAGATGCAGTCTTTAGAAGAGTTCCTCGAAAAGCTCGATAAGACCGAGCACCATCTGCTCATTAATCCGAGAGCACCTTCGAGTGTTTATCCGCTTTCGACCCACACCGATCCGAAGGCCTGTGATTATGTTCCCGGCGGTTTAGTCTGCATGGTGCCTAAAGACAAGTACTTTGTCATGGGCGATAACCGTGACAACTCCGAGGACAGCCGTTACTGGGGCTTTGTACCTGAAAAGAATTTAGTCGGTCGAGCCTTCATGGTTTGGATGAACGTTTCGAAACCGAGCCGCATCGGTTTCTTCAATTAAAAGGATCTCCTATGCTTCCTTTAACAGTCTTAGAAGAAAGAATCGGTTATACGTTCAAGAACAAAGAGCTTCTGCGCCGCGCTATGACGCACCGATCTTTCAGTGCGGAACACAACGAACGTTTGGAATTTTTAGGCGACTCGGTCCTCAATTGTGTAATCGGGAACGCTTTGTTTTTAAAAGATAAACATTTTGATGAGGGGTCTTTATCGCGTGTCAGAAGCAACCTAGTACGCCAGTCTGCTTTGGCAGAAATTGCCGAGCGAATCGGCATCTCTGATTTCCTTAAGGTCGGTGCCGGTGAAAAACACACCGGCGGAAATCATCGTCCGTCAACTATTGCCGACGCAGTTGAGGCCATTTTTGGGGCGGTTTTCACCGACGGCGGCTTTGAAGAGGCGCAAACTGTGATTATTCGCTTGTATGAGCCGATGCTCAGCCAGCTGACACCCACTACGCTCGGTAAGGACGCCAAGACGAATCTGCAGGAGGTGCTCCAAAGGATGCACTTCGGATTGCCTCTTTATGACATCGTCGAGATCAGAGGTGCGCCTCATGATCAGGAATTTGAAGTTCGGGTCGATATCCCCGACCTCGGAATCTCACTGACGGGCGTGGGCAAATCTCGCCGTCAGGCAGAACAGGATGCAGCTCAGAAAGCTCTGGATAGCGAAGCCATTAGAAATTTGAAAGGCTAAGTTTATGAGTGAAAATAAAGAGACTGAAAAATCTGAAGACTTCCGCAGCGGTTATGTTGCAGTGATCGGCCGTCCGAACGTCGGCAAGAGCACGCTGATCAACGCGCTGGTCGGGGAAAAGGTCAGTATTACCAGCAAGAAACCCCAGACGACTCGTGATCGAATCATGGGCGTTTTGACCACTGATAATGCTCAGTACCTGTTCGTCGATACACCGGGATTTCAGACTAAGCATTCGTCCGAACTTCTGGCTCGTATGAATCAGTCCGTCCGCTCGAGTTTGTCCGATGTTGATGCCGTCGTAATGGTGATTGAAGCCACCGGCTGGCGTCCTGAAGATCAGGTTGTCCTGAACCTTCTGAGCAAAGACGCTAAGAACGTCATTTTGGCGATCAACAAGACAGACGAAGTTAAAGAGAGCGAAGCCATGCTTCCTTTGATCAAGGAAGCCATGGAGAAGTTTCCATTTGCCGATGTGGTTCCGGTCAGCGCCGAAAAGACCCGTCAGCTGGATGTTCTGCTTGACGTGATTCGTAAGTATCTGCCCGAAGGCGACAAGCTTTACGAAGATGACATCTACACCGATAAATCTCCGCGCTTCTTAGCGGCTGAGATTATTCGTGAAAAAGCCTTCCGTTTGTTGGGTGACGAACTGCCGTACGGCGTTGCCGTCATGATCGATAAATGGGAAGAAACCGATGATCAGGCAAGAATCTTCGCAACCCTTTTAGTCAACCGCGAAAGCCATAAAGGCATTGTGATCGGTGAGAAGGGCGCCAAACTGCGTGAAATCTCACGCCTGGCTCGTGAAGACATCTCCAAGATGCTCGGCAAGAACGTTTACCTCGAAGTTTGGGTACGTGTTCGTAAAGGCTGGGGCGATGACGCTCAAGTGCTGAAATCCTTAGGCTATTAATAGCCGGTCAGTAATTACTGACGGAACAAAATCTCGGTCGATCGAAAGGTCCTCCGAGATTTTTTATTGGCCGGCCGGATCGCCTCATGAATGAGCAGTTCAAAAGTAATTATCTACGGTTAACTGCTTCAATTTTCTTATAAATATCCATAAAAAATCGGTATTAATTGGCAAAAGGATTTTTATAAAAAGCCAATAAAATTTAAGTATCGGCTTAGATAAGAAGGAGAAACTCGTATGGAAAAGTCTCGTATCTCTAGAAGAGGAATGCTCAAAGGTGCGGCTGCTGCCGTATTGGCTTTGGACGGTTCTGTGTCCGCTGTTTCTTCGGCCGCTGCTGTCGAACAACTTCCTTTAGTTCAAAAGACACCCGTTATCGGCTCTAAGAATGTCACGGGACAAAAGGTTGAAGGCTCTGTAGCGAAGGTTTATTTTTCTCCCGTTATTGATGCTGCCTCATTGATCAAGCTTTACAACTTGGTCAACGAAGAAATCTACGGAAAAGTAGCGATCAAGCTGCATACCGGCGAACCACACGGACCGAATATTCTCCCGCGCGACATGGTTCAGGCTCTGCAAAAGACGATTCCTAACAGCACGATTGTTGAAACGAACACGCTTTACGGCGGCGGAAGAGAAAACACTGCCGACCATAGAAAGACCCTTGAAATTAACGGCTGGTCTTTCTGCCCTGTCGATATCATGGATGAGCACGGTGATGTCAATCTGCCGGTTCGTGACGGATTCCATCTCAAAGAAGTCGCGATGGGCAAAGGCATCGTCGATTACGACTCTATGTTGGTGTTGACTCACTTTAAAGGTCACGCCATGGGCGGATTCGGCGGTTCGATGAAAAATATCGCGATCGGCTGCGCTTCCGGTCAAGTCGGCAAACGTCAAGTGCATGGGGCCAGTATGACCGGGGCACCTAACTTCGGCGCTATGCCGGTAAAAGACACGTTCATGGAATTGATGGCTGATTCTGCTCAGGCAGTGATCAATCACTTCGGCAAACACATTACCTTCATCAATGTTCTGAG
>NZ_GL883686.1 GCF_000205025.1 Parasutterella excrementihominis YIT 11859
AGGGGTAGGTGAAAGCTTCCCCTACTCGATTTTGTTGCGACAATGAAACAACACATGCCGTGAAGTGATGATACTTAAAACGAAAGTTCTAGGTAAAAACCCTTGATTTATCGACAATTAAGAAAATTTTTCTAGAGAATTTTCATGAACTGTGCTACTTTAGTCCCCGTTTGAGCAGTACCGATTTCCATGCGAATAAACAATTTGTTACGATACTGCCTGCAGCCACTCAATCGTATGACCACGGTCTTCGGACTGACGAAAGAGGGCGGTTTTTTGAGACTTCTCATTATTCAAAACAGGAGCAACAATGACTCGTATTGAGCACGATTTTATTGGCGACTTAGAAGTTCCGGCTAATGCCTACTACGGCGTTCAGTCTCTTCGCGGTAAAGAAAACTTCTTTATCACTGAAGAAAAGAACAACCAGGAAATCTATTTCATCATCGCTTTTGCTTATGTTAAGAAAGCAGCTGCGATGGCTAATAAGGAACTCGGCGTTGTTAAACCCGAAGTTGCTGATGCAATGATCTGGGCATGCGACCAGCTCATCGACAACACCGAAAAGTATCGCGACCAGTTCATCACTGACTGGCTGCAGGGCGGTGCCGGTACCTCCACCAACATGAATGCCAACGAAGTCATCTCCAACCTTGCTATCGAACATCTCGGCGGCAAGCTTGGCGATTACTCTATCGTTAATCCGAACAACGATGCTAACTTCGGTCAGTCCACAAACGACACATACCCGACCGCTATTCATCTGAGCTGCATCCTCCGCTCCAACGTCCTTATCAAGGCCGCTGAAGAACTCCGCGACGCACTCTATGCCAAGGCTAAAGAATTCGATCAGACTCTGAAGATGGGCCGTACCCACCTCCAGGACGCTGTTCCTATGACTCTGGGACAGGAATTCCACGGCTGGGGCTTCACTATCAATGACGAAATCGAAAACCTGCGCGCTGCTCAGGAACACCTCAAGATCGTCAACCTCGGCGCTACCGCTATCGGCACTACCGTTACCGCTGCCCCGGGATATCCGGAACTTGCTGTTAAGAACCTTGCCGAACTGACCGGCATCGACTTCAAGAACAGTGAAGACCTGATCGCTGCTACCAGCGACTGCGGCGCTTACATGACTCTGTCTTCCGCCATCAAGGGTCTGGCAGTTAAGATGACTAAGGTCTGCAACGACATTCGTCTGCTTGCCTCCGGTCCTCGCTGCGGTCTAAAGGAAATCAATCTTCCTCAGCTCCAGCCGGGTTCTTCCATCATGCCAGGTAAAGTTAATCCGGTTGCTGCTGAAGTTGCTAACCAGGCCAGCTTCCTTGCTATCGGTCTCGACACAACAGTGATGCTTGCTGCTTCTGCCGGCCAGCTCGAACTGAACGTTATGGAACCGGTTATTACATACGCTCTGTATACACAGATGAAGGTTATGACCAACGCCTGCGACACACTGCGTAAGAAACTGGTTGAAGGCGTTACCGCCAACACCGAACGCTGCAAAGACTACGTCATGAACTCCATCGGTATCGTTACACTCCTGAAGCCGCATTTCGGTTATCAGAAGTGCGCCGCTATCGCTAAGGAAGGCTACACAACCGGTAAGTCTCTCCATCAGATCGTTGTTGACGAACAGCATCTGATGACTCAGGCTGAATGGGATGCCACATTCAATACACAGAACCTGATCCATCCGAAGTTCGTTAAGTAATTTCGAATAGGTTCTTGTGAACTCAAAAGCCGCCCTCGGGCGGCTTTGTCGTGTCCGGAAGCAGAGAAGGCGGAAACTGCTTTCTCTGCCGGCTTTTAATTTTCTTTTTCCTCTTTGGGAAGGCTCAAAAGTCCTTCTCTTAGCCCTTCTTCTAAAGCGTGATCGCCTAACCAGATAGAAAGGACAGCATCATAAAGCGCCTTGCCTCGGACGGGATTGCCCATCAGCTGGCCGTTGTAATAAACGAATGTCCCGCGGGAAGGGAGCCAATCCACATCAGCCACATCGCCGGGTTCAAGGTTCGTTAGGTCCTTCATGAATTCTTCAATCTGCTGAAGTTCATTCTCTATGAAGTCCTGATAAGTCTCATCATTGTTTTCTGCGATGGCCTCGCGCATAGAGGAGATGAAATCTTCCGCGTTCAAGGGTTGGAGAATAACAATTTGAACTCTTCGAGCGCCTAATAGTGCTCGGGAAGTATCTTGACGATGTGTTTTCGCCGGCAAATACAGCGCAACGGCATAAATCGGCTTATCGCTTTGCGTGCGGACGCCGGTTCCGTTCAAAACCAGAGCGTTTTGGCCGACCTTGATATTTTCGGCAAAACGGTGGCCGCCGATTTCAACATAGTCCGTCTTTTTTCCGGTGAGAAATTTTTTGATGTCTTCCATCAGCTTTGAGCTGTTTTGTTTCATTCTTTTTCTTCCTGAGCTTCTTTGTCTTTTTCAGACTTGATGACTTCTAAAAATGCTTGCGCAAGTTTAATCATTTGCGGCTGCGTCAGGCCGCAGATCTCCTGACGAAATTCAATTGAGATTCCAGGATCAACAGGAATTTCAATCACCGTAAGCGGTTCTCCGATTTCCCGGCGGTTGAGGACTTCCTGATGCGTTTGGCGTTTGAGTTCAACGATGCGGGCGAGGGTGTAGCCTTTTTCCCGAAGTGCTTTAATGTTGCGAATTTGTTCTAAATGGCTGGCATCGTAACGGGCATTTTTTGTTTCGCCGGACGGACGATCCAAAAGGCCGCCGTTGACATAGTATCGGATGGTTCGCTTACTGAGTCCCGAGACCTGCGAAAGCTCATCAATAGTCAGAAGGTTTTTAGAGCTCACTGTTTGTGCAAAAATACAAATAAGTTAAAATAATCTGCACATTATAAGGTGGAGAACCAATGCATATCATTGTTGTCGGAGCAGGGGTCACGGGTATTGCGTGTGCTCATAATTTTTTAAAGCGCGGTCATAACGTTACATTGATCGAGAAAGCCTCGACGCCTAATCAGGAATGCAGTTTCGGAATGGCCGGCTTCATGGGTCCCATTTCCGTACAGATGCTTTGCGCCCCCTTTAAAGGTAAAGCAGGCCTGGCCTCCATCTTCGCTAAAACCCGCCGCTTGGGCTGGGACGTATCCATCAGTCAGATGAAATTCCTTCGTGCTTTGGCTAACGCCAGAAGCGCGGATGTCTGGGCCGCAAATCACGAGTCGTTGATGACTTTAGCTCGATACAGTGTCGGTTTAACCGAATTCCATGCTCGTTTGGAAGATCTGTCTTTTGAACAAGTCTACGGTCTGCTTCGCGTCTTTACCAATGCACAGGCGTGGGAAGAAGCTCACAAGGGAGAGAGCGAAAAGCCCGGAGAATGGCTGACGAGAGAAGAGGCTTCCAGAATTGATCCCTCTTTAGAAAACGTCCCTGATCCTTTCCTCGGCTGCTCTTATCTTCCGCAGGAACTCTCAGGCAACGGAAGCTATTGCTCCAAACAGATTCAGGCCATCAATGTCAGTCAGAAGAACCTGACAATGATGTATCACACCGAAGTCACCGGCCTGATGTTTGATGAGAACAATAAGGTCGTCGGTGTTAGGACGGACAAGGGCGAAATTGCCAGCGATGCCGTCGTGCTTTGCAGCAATTTAGGGACAAAGCCTCTGCTGGACGGCAAACTTGAGCTTCCGACGATGCAGCTCACCGGCTGGGCCGTGACCGCAACCATCGATCCGATGAATGTCCCGCCGCTTCACACACTGATTTTTGACAATAAAGATCTTCTTGTCACCCGTTTAGGCAATCGCGTCAGAGTCTGCGGCCGTTATTGGCTCGGAGAATCTTCTCACGATATGACAGACAAAGTGATTGAAGAAATCTACGAGGCCAGCTGTAAGCTTCTGCCCACTGCGGCTCAATGGACCGAATCCACCAACTGGATCGGCAAATGTATTGTTCACCCGGACAGTCTTCCGTCCTGCGGCGAAACACCGTTCGAGGGCTTGTATCTCAACATTTGCCACGGCTTAAACGGCTGGGCTCTGTCTGAGGGCTGTGCCGAACTCTTGTCGGATGTCATTGAGAAGAAGACGCCGGCTATTGATCCGACGCCTTACAGCCCGATGCGTTTTGTTAAGCGAAAATAAATTCACGAATATTGTTTGAGACTGTCCGAGGCGACAGTCTCCTTTCTTTTTAAAGGTAATAATCCATGTCGGTTTCCTTACTTCAGATTCCTCAGTTAAGAGAACTCGAGGAAAAATACGCCCGTATCTTAGGGCCCGGAGTTTTGATGGAGAGAGCAGGCAAAGCCGCTGCTGACTTCATCTCCGATCTTTATCCAGCTCCGGCCCGTGTAACCGTGGTTTGCGGTCCCGGAAACAACGGCGGCGACGGATATCGAACTGCGATTGAACTTTTAAAGAAGGAATACGACGTTAATGTCGTTCAGGTTGCCGGCAAAACACCCAAGAGCGAAGAAGCAATAGCAGCCCTGGCCGAATGGGAAAAATTAGGCCGTACGACTTACACCGATCCTTACGACACTCCCAAAGCCGACATCGTGGTGGATGCGATTTTCGGAATCGGTTTGGAACGTCCGCTTAAAGACGAATTCCTCGATGCAGCAATGTGGTTCAACGAAAGACGAGCATTGCACGTTTCTCTGGATATTCCTTCCGGTCTGAACTCAGAAACCGGCACTTGGGTCGGAGACAGAGCAGGGTGCAAAGCCGATGCGACGATTTCTTTCTTAAGCGGCAAGGTAGGTCTCTTTACAGGCCTTGGGCCCGATGCCTGCGGCCGCGTCAAAATGGAAAACCTCGGTATTTCCATTCCGCTCACCAAAATCAGCCTTCTGGAAGTTAAAGATTTCAAGCATGTCTGCGCTCCGCGTTTAAAGAATACTTCTAAAGCGGATTACGGCCGCTTAGGCGTTATCGGCGGAGGAAAAGGCACTGTCGGAGCCGCCTTAATTGCCGCACGTTCCGGCTTGTATATGGGCGCAGGCCGTGTTTATGTCGAACTCTTAGAAGACGGCATGAAGCTCGATCCGTTCTGTCCGGAATTAATGTTCCCCGGCAAAATCAATATCGATGAAATGGACGCGATCGTCATCGGTCCGGGCTTAGGCTTCACCGAGCAGGCTAAGCAGAGATTCATTGACTGTCTGAAGTCCAAAGCTGCTTTGGTGATTGACGGAGATGCCTTAACGATGATTGCTCAGGACGAGGAGATCTTGTCCTTAGTGACCCATCGCTTTGCTCATACCGTTCTGACGCCGCATGCGGCCGAAGCTGCCCGCATCCTCAGACTGCCGGTTGAGGAGATCACCAAGGATCGTCTATCTCGTGCGCTTGACTTGGGAATTCTCACCGGTGCCGTCAATGTCCTGAAAGGCGCAGGCACGATTGTGACTCAGCGCAGTTCCGTGAGCTGGATCAATCCGACAGGTTCTCCTGCATTAGCAACTGCCGGATCCGGCGACGCATTGTCCGGCATGATCGGCGCTATGTTTGCTCAGCACTTTGAATTGATGGACTGCGTTTTATCCGCGGTTTATCTCCACGGCGCTGCAGTCGAAGGTTTGAATTCCAGCGTTTTGGCCGGAGATATTGCTCCTTTGGCTTCCACTCGCCTTGAAGAATTGAGAGCCTCTTATCAGAGACATTTCCATCCGCTCAAGGAAGAAGAAAAAACGATCGAGTGGGAAGACAGCTAACGAAGCCTCCTTTCTCGTTGTGTAGCATGTTAAGCGCCGTCATTCCGGCGCTTAATTATTTCTTGGACGACGAGCTGTGAACTCGGAAAGGCCGCGATGCCTGCGGCTTCCATAAGTTGATCTTTTTGCGCCAATGCGCGAAGGTCGGAAAGTTTTTGAGAAGCTTTCCAGCTTCCGAAAGTAGAGGCGAGGTGACAGTAGACGATTGCGGCCACAATATCGGGCGCGACAAATCTAGCGCTCGACCAAAAAAATCCAAGCTCAAGCAGACAGTCCGGATCCTCGGAAAGAGCGCCTTCTTCCAGAAAGCCCAAACCTCGTACGGGACTTTTAGGGGTTGTTTCGAGCCAGTAACGTCCGACGGCAAGGAGACAAACCGGAATCTTTGCAGCTGCTCCTTTGAAGAGCCAATGAAGGCAAAGTTTGGGGTTGAGATGAGACCCTTCGGAGGTTAGGCGCACCATTCTCATAATGGCACGCTTTTCTCCTTTCAAGGCAGCCTGACTAAAAAATGTCTCCGCAATTTCGGGATTTGTTTCTACACCCAAACCTTGGTCATAGGCTTCAGCCAAAGCAAACATCGCTTCCGGCGATTTTTCTTTTGCTGCTACTCGAAGCCAAGCAAAAGATTCATCGAGGTTTTGGCGAACGCCGAAACCTTCCCGCAAAGCCATCGCCAAGTGAAACTTCGCGTTGGTCTCGCCGAGAACGGCGGCTTTACGGAACAAGTCGGCTGCTCGTTTGGGGTCTCTTTCTAATAGCTGGCCGGTGGCATAAAGCATTCCGAGAAAATCCAACGAGGCAGCGTGTTCTTCTTCGGCGGCGGCTTTGAGATATTGAATAGCAGTGTTAGACTCTGCAGAAAGCAGTTCTTTAGCTTCTTTGAAACGATCTTCCGCCGTTTGAGGTTCCGGTCTTAAATTCAGAAACGAATATGGATCAAAAACAGGCTTTTGTGTCAGGGCCTGTTTTTTAGGCGAAATTTCGGGAAGCTTATCAAAGAAGCCGGTCATAGGTTAGGGCTTCGGAGGCAGCTGAGGCGGCAGAACATCAGGAAATAAAGTGATGATGCCGATTACGTAAGTCAAAGACATCATCATCCAAAGGACAAGGCCCCCTGCGCCGAGCATAATCGGTTTGCCCCAAAGACGATGATGGTAGTTATCGCCGTATCGGTCACGAACGAAAGGCACCTGAGCCCAGCCGTCAAAGATGACCCAAGCCGCATAGAACAAGGTGTAAGAACCTAAGAAGTAGAAATTTTCATAATTGGATTCGGGAAGCCAAGGTTCCAGAATGAGATAACCGAACATGAAGACTAAACCGAGAACCATCCACATGTTGCTGTTGGCGGTGCGGTCTCTTTCTCCCATTTCGCTCCAGTTGGTTCTCTGAAGAAATGCTCCGAATACCGGTGTAAAGATATAAGACCAAATAACGGTCCAAACAGGATTCCAAAGAGCGATAGCAGGAGATTTAGGATAGGCCATTTGCGTAATGTTTAAAGGGTGCAACTTGAGGAAAAGGCAAAGAGGTCGAAAACTTTTAGAACCCCACGACTGCCAAGTCTCTAAAAAGAAAAAATAATAGCACAGAGCGATTTTTCCAAAACCTGTAACTTGCGATTTGAAAAGGATTTTTTCTGAAAAGAAATCAGATTAGGAGCCGCATTCGGTAAAAAGGTTTAACTTTTTGAATCGGATTGGCTAGAATCAGACCATGAGAATTATTTGATAGCTAAAAATGAAGGCAATCCCGCTCCTAACGATCTGCAGCGCCTGTGTTTTAGTTTCAGGCTGTGCTTCGGATTCGACCGACTACTACTTAAGAGACTCTTTTGGTTTCAAGGAAGTGTGTTTAGTCGACAACAAAAACGTGCCGCCTTCATTCTTTATTGCTTTGCGTCAGGCGATACAAGATAAAGGATTACAAGTCAGAACGGTTTCGAAGACAGAGCAGAGCTGCCCAGTCACCGTCTATTACGAAGCCAAATACAACTTGGCCTACCTGAAAGATGCTCGCCTTTTATTAACAACAGAAGGGCATCCGACCGACATCGTCAATCTTAGAAAAAACGTAGAGCCGGCAACCCTGGCAGACCCGGCTTCTGATTCAGAACCCAAAATCCGTGATATGGTTAACCGGCTCCTACCGAGAGGAACACCCTGGTAGGCATTCCTCGGTAAGAAGTATTAGTCGAGTACGACAGTCGCTTCAACTTCGATCAAGCCGCCTTTCGGAAGAGCAGAAATCTGAACGCAGCTTCTTGCAGGATAAGGAGCAGAAAAGATTTCAGACATTACTTTGTTCACGACAGCGAAGTTGTTCAGGTCTGTGAGGTAAACGGTCTGGCGAACGATATCTGCAGGAGTACCGCCGGCGGCTTTAACAATCGCAAAAACGTTGCGGAAAGCCTGACGGCACTGTGCTTCGAAAGAAGCAGGCAGTTCGCCGGAAACCGGGTCTAAACCCAGCTGGCCGGATAAGAAAACCATGTTGCCGCATTTGTAAGCGGTGGAGTAAGTGCCGACAGCGGCAGGGGCGTTTTCTGTAGTGATGATTTCTTTCATTTCAATTCCTTATAAAAACCGCCGTTCCTACCAACTCTTACAAGGTCTCGCGGACCGGCAGTCATCCCTTCATAGCCGAAGTGCGTTCAATGCTAACAGAGAATTTTTGCAGTGACTACACTTCGTCTCAAACTTATTTTTTAGTCAGGTAGCCTTCAGGTTTATAGGCTTGAGAACCCCACAGCGGCACGGAAGAAATAGAGTGTTTAAAGCTGCCGTTCGCGATCTTGGTGGAGTAGCTCAAATAAACCAGTGTTTGGTTTTTAGCATCAAAGATTCTGCGGATTCTCAAAGTTTTAAAGAAAACGCTCTGAGATTTCTTAAAAACCACTTCTCCGTCGGCGCTTTTATCGATTCCGTCGATCATGGCCTGAGTGATCTCGCCGGTCTTAACGCAGGAGACCGAGCTATTGGAAGGATCGCTCAGCTGAAGGGGAGAATTGATGTAAGCCACATGGCAGGTGACACCCGGAACCTGGGGGTCGGTAAAGGCGTCGAGTTTGATGTCTTTGAACGTAAACACGCCTAAGGAGACACTGGCGACTTCCTTATCGGAGCAGCCTGCAAGAAGCAGGGCCGAAAGAGAAGCAGCGACGATTAGAAGTTTTTTCAATTTAATCCCTTCTGTTGCGGTTCAACTTTTTCAATAATGCCTGATGCTCGAGGCTTTTGTTCTCCGCTTTTCATTACTTTGAGTATCTGTTTTGCCTGCCAGTCGAAGTAAGGGTTATAAGTCAGACGAGCAAAGCTGTGCTCACCGTCGTGCGTACCCCAAGCACCGTACCAGACATCAGGATCATTGCGGCAGTCCTGAACGTCTTTAGCAGAAGCACTGTTGCGGCAATAGCGGAATTTGCCGTCCTTTCCGTACCAGACATTGTCCGGCGAGAAGGGAATGGACATATGAGCAAACGACTTGATTCTCAGCTCAGGCAGATAATCGGACTTGGCAACGACTTTCTTGGAAT
Source organism: Parasutterella excrementihominis YIT 11859 (assembly GCF_000205025.1). Classification (GTDB taxonomy): domain Bacteria; phylum Pseudomonadota; class Gammaproteobacteria; order Burkholderiales; family Burkholderiaceae_F; genus Parasutterella; species Parasutterella excrementihominis. Next base: position 9,245 of record NZ_GL883686.1, read on the forward strand.
ATTTGCCGTCCGGCAGTTTCCCGTACCAAATAATCTTGGATGCGGGATTTGTCAGCGCTTTATCAAAGACTTTGACCAATGACTGGGTATTGATGATGCTGTCATGCTGACTCATCATGACGATCACAGGCTTAGTGATCTTGTTTTTAGTCAGATAGTCATTGGACGTATCCATGGTGTGCTTAAAAGCCACAATGGCATCCATCGGCACGGTGTTGTATTTGAAGGGTGCATCGCCGGCGGTTTTCTTGTCCGGCGCTCTGAGCCACGTCACGAACAAATCTGCGATCGGAGCAAGCTTGATCAAAGATGTTCTAACCTGCATGGCCGGAGAAAACAGCAGCAGGCCTTCAACATCATCGGGATGCTCTTCGGAATAATCCAAAGCCAGGTTGCAGCCGGTGGAGAAGCCGGCGAGCCAAATCTTGGGATACTGCTTCTTTAATAGAGCGACTTGTTCATTTACGGCCTTGGTCCAATCCTCGGAAGTCACTCCGATCATATCTGCCGGGCGCGTTCCGTGTCCGGGAAGGAGCATGGTTCGAACCAGATAACCCTGATCGGCTAATGTTTTTCCGAGGTCGGTAAACGTCCAGGGAGAATCTCCGAGACCGTGGATCATTAAAACCGCTTGGCCGTTCGGATTTTTAGGACGGATTTCAAAAGGCGAGTTGCCTTCGATTTCGGCAACGTGATCGTCCGTTACATAGTGACGTCGTTCTGCCACGTAGGCTTTTGCCTGAATGGCATAAGTATCAAAATTCGGTTGTCCGCCCGGAAGCATATCAGGCGTCGGTTCGGAAGCGCATCCGATCAGGAAGGCAACCGGTAAGGCAATAATTAGCGGCTTGAAGTTCATCCCGTGATTCGAATTTCTAATTGACAAACAATCCACTTCTATCGGTGAATGTTCATTATCGGATAAATGATGCCCTCTAATCCAAGCTTTGCCGCCGGAAAGTCGAAAAAGTTTGTGAAAAAGCTCCTGCGGCAAATCACCGAGGAGCACAAAAAAGAAAAGGCCCGACAATTGAAGGGCCAAAAACGATCTAGGAGGAAAAGCTGAGTAGTGTTTGCGCACTCTCATTGACAATGACTTTACCGCCATATCTCTTTGAATGCTGAAGCAATTTATTTCTGTTGCAAGAGAATGTTAAGAGGCTACATATTTTCCAATTATTGGTAACAACTGAAGAAAATTTGTTACTTTAGCGAGACGGAAAGAATCAAATTTGTCCTTTATTGGAGGAATTTCATTTCGATTATTTCTCGATAGTGATTAAGAGATCGAAAAAAAATATCGAAAAATTAGAAAATTCTTGCATTAAGCCTAAAATATTTAGGAACGAAAGGCAAAAAGAAAATGTCTCAAACTCAAACTACAAAAATTTATTCCGAGCCGCCGATAAAGATAAATCGGACGCTCTACGGTGTACTTCTGGCGACCTTGGCTTCCGTCTTCTGGGGCTCGATGGGTGTATGCGTGCAGTACATCTTTGAAAATACCAACACGCAGCCTCAAGCGTTGTCTTCGCTTCGGCTTTTGTTGTCAGGTACAGTCCTGGTCATCCTGAATTTGTTTTTATCCCGCCGACCGCTGCTGGCTGTTTTGTCGTCACTGAAGGGAACTGCCGGCATCGCACTCAGCGGGCTTGAGCTTCTAGGCGCGCACCTTACATTCTTCATTGCAATTTATTATTCCAATGCAGGGACGGCTGCCATCTTTTTAGCAACAACACCGCTCCTCGCCGGTATCTATTTATTTTTAAGGGGCAAGAAACGCTTTACAGCAAAAGAAGGCTTGTGCTGTGCATTGGCATTCTTTGGCGTTCTACTAATAGTGTCCAAAGGGGACTTCTCAACTTTCCAATTCAACTGGATGGCGGTTTTCTGGGGCATGATTTCCGCCGTTTTTGCATCAATCTATTCCATCCAGCCCAAACCTTTAATTGACCGCTGGGGCGTCGTTCCGGTGGCAAGCTGGGGCATGATGGCCGCCGGCATTGCCGGTCTGTTTCTTGCCAATCCTATTGTTACGGCTGAGGGTTTAGACGCAAAGGCTTGGCTGGCGCTGAGCTATATCGTTTTAGCCGGAACCGTTGCGGCTTTCTGGCTGTATTTGGCCTGTCTGAAATACATTTCTCCAGTCACCGCAGGTCTCGTCGTGTGCCTTGAGCCTACGTCTGCCTATGTTTTCGGCATCATGTTTATGAACCTGAAACTGGGCTGGATTGAATGCGTTGGCATTGCGATGGTAATTTCTCAGGTATTCATACTTTCTATTCGATCTAAGGAGAGGTCATGAGTACTCGGAACATCGATGCGTTAAAATCCCCGAATCTAATACAACTGAACGGCGTCATCCGAGAGGGATGTTTTGCAGTTCATACATGCGAGGAATAAGCAATGAGTCGTTCAGACCAATACGAAACTTTTATGAGAGACGTCTTTGAACACGGCGTCGAAAAATCCGATCGTACGGGTGTCGGCACTCGTTCGATGTTCGGATACCAAATGCGTTTTAACCTTCAGGAAGGTTTTCCGCTTGTCACGACTAAGAAACTGCATCTTCGCTCCATCATTCATGAGCTCCTGTGGTTCTTACACGGTGACTCCAACATCAAATATCTTCACGATAACAAAGTGACGATTTGGGATGAATGGGCCGATGCCAACGGGGACTTAGGTCCAATCTACGGTGTGCAGTGGCGTCATTGGAAAACCTCTGACGGCGGTTATATTGATCAGATCTCCAATCTGATCCATCAGATTAAAACGAACCCGGATTCCCGCCGTTTAGTCGTCTCTGCCTGGAACGTCGGAGAAATCGATAAGATGGCTCTGCCGCCTTGCCACATGTTCTTCCAGTTCTATGTGGCTCAAGGAAAATTGTCCTGCCAGCTTTATCAGAGAAGCTGCGACATCTTCCTCGGCGTACCTTTTAACATTGCGAGCTATTCGCTGCTCACGCACATGATTGCTCAGCAGTGTGATTTGGATGTCGGTGACTTTATCTGGACCGGCGGCGACTGCCATATCTATAACAACCACTTCGAACAGGTGAAACTTCAGCTGAGCCGTGAGCCTCGTCCTTATCCGAAGTTAATCATTAAGCGTCGTCCTGACTCTATTTTTGATTACAACTTCGAAGATTTTGAAATCGTTGATTATGATCCGTGGCCTGCGATCAAGGCTCCGATTGCGGTTTAATCATTTTTAGTTTTTTAGTATGAAGCCTCATATCAGTCTCATAGTAGCGCGCAGCCGTAACGGTATTATCGGCAAAGAGGGCAAACTGCCTTGGCATCTGCCTGAGGATTTAAAGTTTTTTAAACAGACAACGATGGGCCGTCCGGTCATCATGGGACGGCACACCTGGGAATCGATCGGAAGACCGCTTCCCGGTCGTCAGAACATCGTTTTAACGCAAGACCCAGCCTATAAAGCCGAAGGCGCAACGGTTGTCTCTTCTTTGGATGAGGCACTGAAGCATTTCGGACCGGACGATATCGTTTTCATTATCGGCGGCGCAGACCTCTACCGCCGCGCTCTCCCGTTAGTAGATACGGCATGGGTAACGGAAATTGAGGCCGACGTAGAAGGGGATGCTTCTTTTGATCCGCTTAATAAAGATGAGTGGATGCTTGTATGGAGCGAGGATCATCCCAAAACGGAAGATCAGCCTCTAGGGTATAAGTTTCAGCGCTTTGAACGCGTAAAACATACGGTTTATTAAGATTAGGGCGGGTTTTTGGCCAAAAGACTAAAACTTTATGAATAATTCTTATGATTATTACTACTATTGCTTTTAGTCTAAAAAGCTAAAATACCCACAACCAATCAAAAGCGAAAGAAAATGACGAAAGAATTAATGCAGCTTGAGGTCGACAGTGACCTTAAAAAAGCTTTTTTAGCTTGTGTTTCCAGAGCCTATAACGGCAAGGTCGAGCAGGGAATTCTTGACTTGATGAGAATTTATGTCGAACGCGCACAAGGTACGCCGGGACAGAAAATGATCAAAGAAAAGGTCAAGGAGTACGTCTACGGCGGTGAAGTTCAAGCCGGTCTTTCTCCTCGCGAAATGGAGAAAATCTTCCTCAATAAGACAGAAGAGGACATCGAAGCTGCACGCCTCGATAAGTAAGATTTTTGAAAAAAGAAATGAGAGTCAATTTTCGGACGGCTCTCGTTTTTGTTTGTCTTTTGATTTTCTTCAGGCTAATCCAAACTGCTGGCTGCCTGATTAATCATCGAAACGTCAACGCCGTGTTTCGTAAGTTCTTCCACGACGTTGTCCATTGTCTTATCAAACTTAGGGTTGGAATCCGCGCGCTGCCATAAGTCGGCAACTTCCTGATTACACAACCTGCGGTCTGCGTCCGTGAAAATAATCTCATCTTCAACCGTTCGTCTGCAGACGGAGTCCCTCGGAAGGAGTCTTGCTGACACCACCGCCATATAGGCCATCATTGCATATGTCGGAAGGTTAGGGTCTAGGACTTTTTCACCCGCTAAATAACGATGAATAAGGGCCTCGATCTGTTTTCTTTTAAGCGAAGCAAACTGTCTCAGCGGAAGGCAGCCTGAAAGGACGGCGGAAGACTTATCGACAGAAGTAATCTGGCAATAAAAGCCGTGACGCTCTCCGGGGCTGACTTCTTTCGCCAAATCCGGATCTGCATTTTTAGCAAGATGGAGATCCAATGTGTAGTCGGGTTTCGGGATATCGAACTGAACTCGCGTTTTATCCTTGTTTGTCTTAGAAACAAAGGACTTTACGATTCCGTAATTACCGAGATATTTCTTTTGAGCGCCTGAAAGATCTGTCTTTACCTGTCGAGCTAAAGCTCGCGGGGTTATATAAAAAATCTTTGGGCTTTCAAAAAGCGTGGTTGCCCCTGAATTGATAAAGCCGTCAATTTGCTCTTGAGCAAAGCTTTCAATAATGTACGTTTCCAGGGGCGAGAGGTTATAACCTTTTGCGATACCGACACTTGCAAAAGTTACTCCGGCCCCGGCGAGCAGGCTGGCTGCAACGAAAGTCTTTGTGTTCAGTTTGCTTAGGCAGTTCATTTTTAGTTGTATTACCAGCGGCGATCCGCAATCTTCATCTGCTGTTCGTCAACGAAGAACCAGAAATCGCGTTCATTCAATGTAACGCGGTGCACAACCAAGCCGGTATCGGCGTCTTTGTATTCAAAGACAACGTTAATCGACTGGTTAGAAAGGAATTGATTTTCTGCTTCAGCGCATAAATTCTCAAAGTTAATGCTCGGCATATCCCAAGGGTCTTCGTCGTCCATATCGAGAAGGTTTCCCTGAAAGCGAGGATGGCTCATTAAGAATTTAAGCACGTCGGCGAGCTGTTCGGTCGGGATGACCCAAAGATGCAAGCCGCCGTCCGAAGTCAGAGATTCAAATACTTCTTTGACAATCTTGTTGTAGTTGATGTCATCCGGAACAGTCAGGATATCTTTCATACCCAGAGGATCGTTCGGGTGTGTGGCATACCAGTCCTGGCCGGTTGTTGTCATCGGACCTTCAAGCTTCATACGAAGATCATCGAAGGCAATAAAGCCGAGCGCAAAAGGATTGGCGTTGCCTGCTTTGCGGGCAGCATCAATGAGTTTTGTTATGAGATCTTTTTTTGTCAGCTGCATCTGCGGCTCCTTTACATCTAATAATTCAACTTACAAAGTACCGCATTTTAAACAATTTGTTACGCGGAGTGGGACTAATACGAGCATATTTATTTTGTCGGGTGATTACATCAGTAAGTTTCTGTTAGTTTTTGATTTTCTTTGCTTTGTTCTTTCTAGATCAACCCTTGGAAAGCCCTGTGAGCTCATAGTTACTTGCGGCAAATTTTGATCTGTCTGTTTTATTATTGATCATTAGTTTTTATTTTCGCAGAGGGCTCCGAAAAATGATCAAAAAAGCTTCTTTCCTCGCATTGGTTTCCTGTGCTGTTTTTTCTGCTTCCTGTTATGCAGGGCAATATGCACAGGCATTGGGAGACTGTGTATATGACAACCTTTCTAGAGAGGACAAGAATGTGATGACTCAGTGGGCTTTTGTGACTCTCGGAAAAACAGACGCAGCAAAGCAAATCACCGTAATTCCGGAAAGCAAGAATAAGCAAGTCAATAAAGAAGCCAAAAAGCGAATGACTCGCTTGATGACAGAGGCTTGCGCTAGAGAAGCGGCCAATGTTGCACTCCATGAATCTAAAAGTGGCCTTCAGGACGCCGCTGCACAGCTTGGGATCAGACTTGCCAAAGAACAACTTAAGGACAAAACAGATGAAGCTCTGGCTAACCTGTTGAATCCGGGAACTGCAAATGTGCTCAGAGGCGCGGAAGTTCTGAAAGGATTCTTCAAGAAACCACAATAAACAAGCAGGTTCCACGATTCGGAGAATCCGAATGCCTGAAATGTTCGATCCGCCGCATCCCGGCAGTAGCTTAGCCTCGGCTCGTGATGCTCTGAATTTGAGCGCAGAGCAATTTGCTTCTAACTTGTCCGTTTCATCGAAAAGCATTTCACAAGTAATCAGAGGCGAGGCACCGATTACACCTGAATTGGCTGTCAAGTTTACTTCTGCTATTTCCGGACCTGACTCTGCGATGTGGCTCCGTATGCAAGCGACTTACGATGATTGGCAAAGGAAGCACCACAATCCCCAGGAACTTTAGAAAACCCAATATCCTCTTGATGAAAAGTTCCTCTTTTTTGATATCTGTTTGGGATCAATATCGACTGCACTAAAAAGAGAATCGACCTAAACGACTCCACCCAAGTCGTTAGGCCGAAATTCTTTACCGTTTCAAGATTAGATCAGTTTCTTTTCTTTCTTGAAAGCGTCAACAACGGGACCTGCAGCATGCGGGTTGGTCATCAGCATCGGATCAACCAGCTTCTTAGCTTCCTCGACTGTCATCAGACCCATTTCTACGACAGCTTCACGAACGTTCTTTCCGGTTTGTTCGCAGTAATGAGCTACCTTGACGCCCATCGGATAGCCAAGCGCTGTTGCAACAACCGTACTCAGAGCGATAGAGGAGTTGGCTTCCTGAGCGCATCTTTCTTTGTTGGCGGTCATTCCGTCAACGCAGTGGGCACGCAGGATCTCAAGTTCGCTGTTGATTAACTGGAAGTTTTCGAATAGGCACTTGTAGAAAGTTGCATCCCAAACGTTCAGGTCAAGCTCGCCTTCGTCATAGGCCATGGAGATGGCGACGTCATTGCCGACGACCTGGTGAGAGATCTGGATAACCATTTCCGGAACGGTTGGGTTAATCTTGCCCGGCATGATAGAGGATCCCGGAGAAAGGGCGGGAACGTTGACTTCCATGAAGCCGGAACGAGGGCCGGAACCCATCAGTCTGAAGTCTTTGCAGATCTTGGAAAGTGTCATTGCCACTTCTTTGAGGACGCCTGAGACTTCAACGATGAAATCAGGATTCTGGAAACCGTCGAAAAGGTTTTCCATCGGTTTGACTTCTTCACCGTACTGTTTGCTCAGTTCAACGTAGAGAGCATCTTTGTAGCCGGGAGCTGCACTGAAGCCTGTACCGACAGCGCTTCCGCCCATAACGATTTCGAAGCAGCCGGGACGAAGATGTCTGACTTTTCTAGCCATGCGTTCGACGACGGAGGCGTATCCACTGAATTCCTGGCCGAGTGTCAGAGGCAGGGCGTCCTGAATGCAGGTTCTGCCGACTTTAACGACGTCTTTGAACTCCTCTTCTTTCTTACGTAAAGAAGCTGCCAGAAGCTCTAACTGTTTGATGAGTTCATCAACGCGGCCGATCATACCAAGGTGAGTCGCGGATGGAATCGTGTCGTTGGTGGACTGCCCCATGTTGACATGAGTGTTCGGATGAACTTTTTCCGTTCCTTTGTGGCCGGTCAGGATTTCATTGGCGCGGTTGCCGATGACTTCATTCACATTCATGTTGACGCAAGTGTAGCCGCCGCCCTGCCACATATCGAGCGGGAACTGGTCATTGAATTTGCCTGTCAGCATTTCGTCGCAGGCCTGAGCAATGGCCTTTGATACGTCGGCCGGCATAGCACCGATCTTACCGTTGGCAATGGCAGCTGCTTTCTTAATCTGTGCCAGTGCGTAGTGCATGTCCGGATAGAAAATAACAGGAAGATTCGCTGTACCTGATACTTTCTCCATACGGTGTGTTTGGATGCCGTAGTACTGATCGTTCGGGATCTCCATTTCACCGAGGCAGTCCCGTTCAATTCTTAAGTCTGTCATTGTTTCTCCTTGAAACGTTGTTGTGAATGAGCACATTGTGGATGAGATTGTGAAGAGAAGCGATTAAGGTAAAAAATTCCATACTTGAAATTAAGTTTTTCTTCACTTGAACGATTGAGACTTAAAGGTAGAAATCGTGAAAAAAGATCAAAAAAAAAATCCCCCGTCTGGTTCGAATACGGGGGAGGCAGGATAATGCCTGGATATCAAAAAACCTCTTGCCAAGGATGAAGGCAAAGACTCACGCTGTATTGCCTCATTTTGCTTACTTCAGTCACAGTATTCTGAAGATTTTCAACTTCTATCTCCAGCAACATAAGAAATTTAGAAGGATAAGTTAACTTTTGCTTTATCCAACGGAAAGAAAACTGAATCCGCCTTAACCGCTTAATTGATTTGTTGGATTGATTTCTTTGATTAAAAATATGCTGATCGATCAAAAAATTCAGGAATAAAAGTATAAAAAATACGATTATTGAACTGAATAAACATAACTTATTTCTGGCCTCAATGTAGAGAATTTCATAGAGCACACTGAAATTTATAAACCCGATGAAATAAAGTTATCGAAGTTTTGACCTTGGATAAGCGTTCATAGACTGAAAACTCCTTCACCCATGGAGAATTCAAATGATATTTCTAGAAGCGCTTATTGTCATAGGATGCATTATGTTGGGTGCCAGATATTCTGGCATCGCACTTGGTTTTGCCGGAATCTTAGGGGAATTGATCCTCGTTTTTGGCTTTGGCTTAAAACCTGCCGGTGCACCGATAAATGTCATTCTTATTATCATGGCGATTACGTGCCTCGCAGCAACACTTCAATCGGCCGGCGGGTTGGATTTTATGGTCCACACAGCTGAAAAAATTCTTAGAAAGAGACCTCAGCAAATTACTTTTGTAGCACCTATTGTTTGCTTCTTAAGTGTGATGTTCACCGGCACAAGCTATGTTGCTATCGCCGTTTATCCAGTTATCTGTGAAGTTGCATTAGATGCAAAAATTAGAGTCGAAAGGCCATTATCAATTTCAGTTATTGCTGCTCAGCACGCAATTTCTGCGAGTCCGGTTTCTGCAGCTACTGCTTCTTTAATCGGCATCTTAGCTGTAAAGGGCATCGCACTGGCTCAAATTATGGCCGTTCTCGTCCCTGCCATTTTCATTGCCGTTTTAATCGGAGCAATCTCTGTATGCAAACGAGGAAAAGAACTTGAGAATGATCCGGAATTTCAACGCAGAGTTAAGAACGGAGAACTAGCAGAAAACAATAAAGCCATATCAACTTATAAACCCTCGAAAGAAGCGAAAATTTCCATCGCAATTTTTGCGATCGCTATCGCTGCTATCATCCTTTTCGGTTCATGCACCTCTTTGCTGCCTCATTGGCAGGTTGGAGAGAAAGTAATTCGTTTGAGCATACCTCAGGTTATCCAAATGATCGGATTTGGAGCGGCCATGCTTATTCTCATGGCTTGCCGAGTTAATCCTGAGAAAGTCATTAAAAGCAGCGTATTCGGGGCCGGAATGGTTGGTGTTGTAGCCACCTTTGGTATTGCCTGGATGGCTGATACTTTCTTTGAGGCACATTCAAAAGAATTTATCGGACTAATAGGCGAACTTGTAAGAGAGTATCCGATCCTTTTCTGCCTCATGGTCTGGTTACTGGCAGTTTTGCTTCAAAGCCAGGGAGCCACCACCCAAGCTATTATGCCAATTGGCCTCTCTTTGGGACTTCCTGTCACGTCCATTATCGGCTCAGCCCCGGCCGTCAATTCAATCTTTTTAGTTCCTTGTTCAGGTTCTATGATTGCAGGGGTAATGTTTGATCGATCTGGAACAACTAAGATCGGAAAATACCTTTTAGATCATAGCTTTATTCGTCCCGGCTTTGTTACAAATCTTTCAGCTATTGCGATTAGCTGGCGTCTGGCAGAACTCATCTTTTAGGAGAAACTGATGCGAAAAGAAGTTGATGGTCTTGGCTCCGTTGAGCTCCCATCTGATGTTTACTACGGAGCTCAAACAGCTAGACGTTTAAAAAACTTTTATATTCGTTCAATTTTGATTTCCGACCTCCCGCTCTTGATAAAGGTTATAGGGAAAGTTAAAAAAGCTTGCGCGCTAACGAATTTGGAGATAAGCGCACTAAATGAAAAAAAAGCAGGAGTCATTATTCATGCCTGCGAAGAAATGATAGAAGGCAAATTCAACGAAAATTTCGTTACAGATGCCTGGGTTTCTCATGGTACTGGTGTGAATATGAACGCCAATGAGATTATTGCCAATAGAGCAAACGAGTTGCTGACTGGAGAAATAGGGCCTGGCCCGATACACCCAAATACTCATGTCAACATGAGTCAATCTTCCAATGACCTTTACCCAACAGTAGAAAGTCTTACGCTATACCTGCTCATTAATTCAGTTCTCAAAGCTTGTGACGGCCTTGAGAATGTTTTAAAGGAGAGGGCGGAGAGTTGGAAAGGAATTGTTCGCTTAGGAAGAACGTGTCTGCAAGATGCGGTTCCCATGACCTTTGGCCAAATGGCCGGCGGGTGGCATTCTTTACTGCATAGAAATATTGAGGAACTCAGAAACAGACAGGCAGCCTTATTAAATGTAGCTCTCACAGCTACTGTTTTAGGAACCGGCATAGGTTTAGAACCGGGATTTAGAGAAAAGATTTTTCGAAACCTAAGCAATGAATTTGATCTACCAATAAAAATTTCTTCCTTTAAGGAAGAAGTCATTGAAGATAGTGCCTTATTCGACGCTTCTCAAAACTGTGATGAATTTATTCATTTAACTGGCGGAGTCCTTTCCGTCATTACGGCTTGTTCACGTATCGCCTCTGATCTTTATTTATTCTCCTCGGGACCCGAGGCTGGATTTAATGAGTTTTATTGGAGGTCTGACGTATCTGACGCTTATTGTGCTCTCGAAGCAATGGTGAGGTTGAAACAACAAGCTGCCTCTTGCCAGAACCTTGCTGTTTTAGCAACCAATAATGACGACTTAGATTTAGCAGTTACAACCGGCAGTACTTTTACAAACATTATTGAACTTCTTTTGAACACACAGGAAGTAATTCCGCTTTTTACAAAGGCTTTAAAGGAAGTTTCAGTGAATAAAGACAAAGCATTGAGAAATGCAACGATTTCCACAGCATTGGCAACTAGCGCAAGTTCTATTTATGGTTATGAATTTGGCACAAAGATCGCCCACAAAGCTTTCGAAAAAAAGCAGTCTTGCTTGGAGATTTGTATTTCGGAAGGTCTGATTCCTGAGGAGGATGCCAAAGAAATATTTGATGTTAGAACTATGACACGTTCATCATCCACTCAGCAATTGATTAGGAAATATCAAGAGAAATTAAGAACGAATAAATAGAGGGCTTTCCACAATGAATAACTTAATCAGACGTTATAGCTTCGATCAAGCTTGCTTTGAAAACCTGCTAAAGCTCAAGAAGACTATATCCATTTCGTTAAAAGGAAAATATCTACCTTTGGTAATCGATCGAACCTTATCCTCATTCGGAATGAAAGACCTACCAAATGTCTTGTTTTTGACAAATGAGAAGTTCAATAAAAACATTCTGGATGTAGTCAAGAAAAATGCATGTTTCTTAAAAAAGTCCGATCTCGAGCTCTTTGAAGAAGAAGTTCAACAAGTAGAGAAATCGGTCTCAATAGAAGAGCAGGTATTTATTTTACAATCCGTTCTTAAAGTCCAGGCAATTCAAAGATTAGATTTGAGTTGTCAGCGCATAATTAAATGTCTGGAAAATAAATCCAAAGAATATCCTAATGTCTCTGTACCCCTTAGGAAAAATCTGAAAGATTATGGCGTAATGAGTTGGAATAAAGCGATAGGTTGTTACGCTTCTTCATTCTATGAAGCAACGCAGCTTCGTTCGGCTTCCTGTCTGTGTGCAACTTTTAATTCGCCTTCTCTTTTAGAAGCAAATGCTTATTGCATGGAAGAGCTGAAAGGATCTTTAAGAGAAACCTTCAATGTGTCTTTCAGAAATTCAGACAATCCATTGGCTTCTATTGGACTTCGAAATGACCTTTTGGCTGCTTACAACTTTGCAGAGATGGTTGCTGTTGCGCTAAGAAAACTAGCAAAAGATTTTCGTCTGCTCTGCAGCGGTCCGAGGGCAGGGATCAACCAAGTCAGCCTTCCGGCTCTTGCCCCCGGAAGCTCCATTATGCCCGGCAAAGTTAATCCTGTGATATTAGAAATGGCGATGTCCGGAGCAGATCAAATCAATTCGGGGCATTTAGGTCTTGTTATGAGTATTTCTGCAGGTTGGTTGGAGCTTGATAGTCAGCCTGTCACAGCCGTGAGGTCTTTATTCTTAGGTTGCGAATTATTGGCCTCAACGATAGACAATCTCATTGAAAAGTGTTTATCGGGAATGACTCCCAATCAAGACCAGTGCGAAGAGCTCTGTCAGAGAATTCGCTCTAAATAAAATTTTTTGCTGCAAACTGTCAACCCAATAGGTTTCACTTCGTACTGAAACCTATTGGGAATGCTAATGTCCAAATACAAATAATGAAAAATCTTAGAGGTCCGCTCCTAATTTTATTGAGTTCTTTGCTGTTTAGTACAACCGGAACTCTCCAGCAAGTTGCACCTGCAGGAAACACACCAATTGTGATCACAGAAATTCGAATGCTTCTTGGAGCAATAACTCTGTTCCTTTGGTGCTTCTTTACAAAGCAATTTCCCTTCAACATGAAGAAAGTTGCTTGGAAAGCTCTCTTTACAGCAGTGATCGCAGTTCTGCTTTACCAAATTTTTTTCTTTTCATCCGTTGGCAAACTCGGTGTAGCAGTCGGTTCTGTCATTTCGATTGCGACAACACCCATTTGGGCAGCCATCCTTGCCTTTTTACTTTACAAGTCAAAACCAAGTTTTTTTTGGACGATTGCTACTTTCTTGGCAATCATAGGAGTAGTTCTAATTAATTCAGCGGGTACTTCTTCTGGCGAAGCTATTGGCTGGGCTCTTTTATTGCCGATACTGGCCGGCTTATCTTACGCAGTTGAAATAATATTTATTGGTCAAGTCGTCAAGAATATTAGCCCGGAAAATGCAATGCTTTTGGAAATGTCCTTTGTTTCCCTTCTGTTGCTTCCGGTCATTTTCTTTTATCCGTTAGATTGGATTTTTACAACTCAGGGTATTCTTGTTTCCCTCGGATTAGGCGTAATTACTGCAGGGATTGCCTTTCCTTGCTTTGTTGGCGGTTTGAAGCTTACGTCTCCGATTGTTGCTGCTACATTAGCGCTGACAGAACCTTTGATGGCAACAGCGTTAGGAATCTTTTTTCTTCACGAGCCTATAACCATGAATATGTCCATAGGCATTGTGTGTTTAATTTCCGCTGTAGCTGTATTGGTATTCGAAAACAAGAAGGGCTAATTTTCAAAAATTGTGATTCGGGGAGTGTCTTTATAAAATTTGGTAAAAGTATTATCCCTCCATTCTTTTAAACAATCTTTAAAAATTCGTGAAAGTCTGTTCGTTGAGAGCGAGGGATTTTCTCCTTTCCGTGTCATAAGCCAGAAACGGGAAGAGGTTATCTCCTCTGTTTCTGGAAGATGCCGGAGCTGTTCTCTGCTAAGTCGATGTCCAGTTTGTGCTATGGTTGTCGGTTTTACGATGCTCCAGCCTTTTCCCGCCATAATGAGGGAAATCAGAACTTCATTGCTGTTAGTGCTCAGATAGTTAGGCAATCTATAGGGCAAAATAGAAAGGAGTTTTTCAATAAATCGACCGTCTCCGCTCTGATCAGGGGAATGAATAAAGGGAATCCCGGAAAAAATTACCGACTGCCAATTGAGTACTTGAATCCCGGAAAGTTGTGGAGGCAGGGCTATCATCCACTTTTCTTCCAACAGAGGTCTGCGCAACACTCTATTTTCCTCCCCGAAGGAGTCGCTGACTACGATATAGTCCAGCTGGTTTTCCAACAGCCTTCTGAGAAGCAGATTGGAAGGGCCTGTGATAATCGTCAACCCTGATGAAACCTTACTTAACTTCTCACAGGTGCAAGTCGAAAGCAAACAAGCTGCAGAATCAATGAAGCCTAAACGATACGTTTGACGAACAGAATCTATATCTTTTATTTCGTCAATAGCTAAAGAGATTTGAGAAGAATAATCTCTTAGCGCACTTTGCAGTTTTATCCCCGCAAACGTAAATTTTACGGGCCTTTGACTGTTATCAATTAGTTGCAACCCCAATTGGATTTCTAATTGTTTAATCGACTTGGTGATGGCGGGCTGAGTTTGACCTTTATATTCAGCGACTTTTGAGAAACTTCCCAATTGGCTCAAGAGTAAAAAATTTTCTAATCCTTTATCTAGGGGAGAAAATGAAGTTAGATCTGTCATTCACTAGACTCCTGAGGATTATGGGGTGAAGTGGTATTCTTGGATTTTTAGATAAACAGTACCTTATTATTTTAGAGATTTTTGTTTGAGTGAACGTTCCAACAACTAAGTTTATAAGCCAGTCTCCGAGTGATAACTTGAATTTTCTTTATTATGGCTAGAAAAGAAAATTCATTCCAAAATTCCTAGCCGCGCTTAACAACTGTCGGCTCAATACCTTGTCTTTTGTAGGCGACATAGCGATGCCGCCCCTCCGTTAATTCGGGATCGTCTCTGCCGACAATATCGATAATTTTAGGGAAACGTTCCATCAAGGCCTTTGTATCAATTGGCGCGCCGTGCGTTAAAAGAACTAAAAGCTCGGCACCGGGAAGATCAGCCGCATGAGTGGAAAGGGCCACGCCGCCTCTTTGCATGTCCGGTGTATTAGGACGGCCGTGGGGAATAAAAGAGGTGGGCTCGAACGCCCAAAGCATATTATCAAACCGACGAAGTTCATCATCCGTTTCCAAGAGTACACACGCAGACATATTCAGCCGCTGCGCTTTACGCATGGCCAAACAAGCGTATTTGAAACGGTTTTCAACACCGGTATGAAATGCTAAATCTGACATGACTGAAATCTTGTCATAATCGATGTTTTGAATCAAGCGAGCATGCAAATTTAGTGCTCAAAACAAAAGGCCGGACGAGCCGACCCCTTGTTCAAAGCAATTCAGCCTTAGTACATGAAATGATAATTCAGAGTAACATTCTGTCCGAAACTGCCGTGTGCGCCTGCAGCTACGCCGTACATAAATCCGAAAGAATGCTGTCCCTTCGTCAGCTGAAGGCCCACTTTACCTCGATAGGTGACAGAGTTTGCAAATCTGCCGGAACCTCCTTCCTCTCCACTGAAATAGGTCTTGCGCTTTCCGGCTGTCGGAATGACGGCCAAATCGATCATCGTGCGGGACTTCCAGCCAGCAGCACAGGTGTACTCAAAACCTGCGTTAACGCCAACGGGGAACTGCCAGATATTGGAGCCTGACATGTTCACAGAACTTGGCTCCGGCGTTTCTCCCGGTTCGAGGTTATCAGTACCGTCCGACTTCAAGGCTCCATTGGAAAGATGCGTGAAGCGGACGCCGTAGTAAGGAACGAAAGAAATTCCGCCCGCGACAAAGCTGGTTTCAAAACGAAGGCCTGCATTGAGTGCGTGGGAATTACGATCCTCAATGTCGTGTTTGCCGTCATCTTTCTGATGGGTATAGCCCAAATTAGCTAAGACATTAACTTTTTTTCCAGTCCAAGTTCCGTAAAGGTTGGCGCCATACCAATGAGAGTCAATCTTTAAATCATCTTCACCTTCATTGTCATACCACTTCAGCTTACCAGCGCCCCCGTTCAAAGCGAGGCCTAAGCGGAAATTGTCAGCAATAACATGGTCGTAACCAAAGACACCCCCAGCACCTTTGTTTTTGAACTTACCAAAGTCGCCGGTACGGTTAATTCGGTGCGTCATGCCATAAGCTTCAACCCAAGGATCGCCTTGTTTAAAGGTACGGTCCCAGCCGTTAAACAAAGGACCGGACATGGACAATCTTGAATCAATCACGTCCTGGTTGATATTGTTCACATCGTAAAGATTGGCAGTGAACATATCAGCACTGGCGGCTGCTGAAAACACAGCCAGAGCGAGGGGTGCAAGTCGAATCAGTTTCATTTTTCTCTCCGGGAAAAGAATTAGGCCTGAGGCAACTTAGAAAGCTGTTCCTTGTTGGAAGCGAGCAGCTGTTCGTTGCTGGCCAAACGGCTTCTTTCCTGTTCAATAACTTTAGCAGGGGCCTTCTTAACAAAGTTTTCGTTGGAAAGCTTTGTGTTGGCCTTAGCGATTTCATTTTCTAAGCGGGTAATCTCTTTATTCAGACGTTCACGTTCAGCGGCAACATCAACTTTGATGATCAGCATGAGGCTGAAATCGTCAACGACTGCCACCGGAGCAGCGGAGCCGACAGGACGAACGGTTTCGAGATCATCTGTGAAGATCACTTCTTCCAAACGGCCGAGCGTCTGGAGATAAGGCGTGAGTTTCTCGGCTCTTGCGCGAGCTTCTCCGTCACGGCTGCTGATAGCCAGTGGAACTTTCTTAGAAGGAGGCACGAGCATGCCGCTTCTGAGGTTGCGAATGGCATCAACCATGGCTTTAAGTTCATTGATCGTCATGTCCGCCTGTGTGTTGACCTTTGCCGGGTCATAAACGGGATAGGACTGAACCATCAGAGAATCGACGGAATTTTCGCTGCGGACACCGGCAACAACAGAGACCTTCTGCCAAAGTTCTTCCGTAATGAAAGGAATAATCGGATGAGCCAGGCGCAGCGTCTGCTCAAGAACGGTAACCAGTGTATGGCGGGTAGCTCTCTGAACAGCTTCGTTGCCTTGGTTGAGCTGGACTTTAGAAAGTTCAAGATACCAGTCGCAGTACTGGTTCCAAATGAAGGAGTAGATTGCGTTGGCAGCGTTATCGAGACGGTAGTCTTCAAAGGCCTTACGGACTTCCTGAACAGTACGTTCGAACTCGGACCAAATCCACTGATCTGGAGCGGAGTATTCCATCGGAGCATTCGGATCAAGACCGCAGTCTTTGCCTTCAATGTTCATCAGAACGAAGCGTGTGGCGTTCCAGAGCTTGTTGCAGAAATTGCGGTAACCGTCGGCGCGTTTGACGTCGAAGTTCACATTACGGCCGAGGGTTGCATAGGCAGCCATCGTGAAGCGCAGGGCGTCCGCACCGATTTCATTGATGCCTTCCGGGTAATGCTTGCTCAGTTTCCTTTCAACGATCGGAGCTTTTTCGGGCTGACGAAGGCCGGTCGTATTCTTCTTGACTAAGGATTCGAGATCAACGCCCTGGATGATGTCGAGCGGGTCCAAAGTATTGCCTTCGGACTTGGACATCTTGTTGCCTTCGGCATCACGAACCAGGCCGTGAATGTAGACATTCTTAAAGGGGACGCGCCCTGTGAAGAAACGAGTCATCATGATCATACGAGCAACCCAGAAGAAAAGGATGTCGTAACCGGTCACAAGAACAGAGGAAGGCAGATAAATATCGAAAGCCTTCGGATCGTTAATTAATGTAGAGAAGGGCACGAGGGCAGAAGAGAACCAGGTATCGAGAACGTCTTCATCACGATGAAGCTTGACGCCCTCTCCCGCTTTCTGCTGAGCTTCTTCTTCGGTATGAGCAACATAAACATTGCCTTTGTCGTCATACCAAGCCGGGATCTGATGCCCCCACCAGAGCTGACGGGACAAGCACCAATCTTGAATGTTAGAGAGCCAGTCTTTGTAAACTTTCTGCCACTGTTCCGGAAAAATATTCACCAGATTTTCCTGAACGGCTTCCAAACCGAGGTCAGAAAGAGACTTGCCTGGATAACGGCTGCCTTCCGGAGCCGGCTTACTCATTGCCAGAAACCATTGTTCTGAGATCATCGGTTCAACTACCTCACCGGTTCTCGGCACCAACGGAACCATGTGTTTATGCGGTTTGATACCGACAAGAAGGCCCTGAGCCTTCAAATCTTCAATGACGGCTTTACGAGCTTCATAACGATCCATGCCGCGGTATTTTTCGGGCACGTTATCGTTAAGATGTGCCGTTTTGGTCATGATGTTGACCTGCTCCAGGTTATGGCGCTTACCGACTTCAAAGTCATTGAAGTCGTGAGCCGGCGTAATCTTCACGCAGCCGGAACCGAACTCTTTATCCACATAATCGTCAGCGATGACGGGGATTTCTCGGTCTGTCAGAGGAAGCTTCAGTTTCTTTCCCACTAAATCTTTATAGCGTTCGTCTTCCGGATTGACCGCAACAGCTTGGTCGCCGAACATAGTTTCCGGACGAGTCGTTGCAACGACGACGCCTTCGGAGCCGTCAGCAGCCGGATAACGAATTTCCCAAAGATGTCCGTCTTGTTCTTTCGGTTCGACTTCCAGGTCGGAAACAGAAGTCTGAAGTTTTGGATCCCAGTTAACGAGGCGGCGCCCTCTGTAAATCAGGCCTTTTTCGTAAAGATCAACGAAACAGTCAACCACCACCTTGGCAAGATCATCGTTCATCGTGAAATAGAGGCGGTCCCAGTCAAGGGTGTCTCCTAAGCGACGCATCTGCTTGAGAATGTTGCCGCCGGAATATTCTTTCCACTTCCAAATTTCATTCACGAAATCGTCGCGAGGCATATCGCGGCGATTCTTACCCTGAGCTTCCAGTTTGCGTTCAACAACGATCTGAGTTGCGATACCGGCGTGGTCGGTTCCCGGCAGCCACATCGTGTTGTAGCCGTTCATGCGATAAAAACGGGTCAGGGAGTCCATCACGCTGTGGTTGAAGGCGTGACCCATGTGAAGAATACCGGTGATGTTCGGCGGCGGCAGCTGGATAGAGAAAGAGGGCTTGCCTTCTTCAAGGCCGGCCTTGAAATAACCTTGTTGTTCCCAGAAGGGATACCACTTGGCTTCAATCGAAGCCGGATCGTAACTCTTAGCGAGTTCTTTGTTCTGTGTTTCGCTCATGGTGCTGAAATGTGAATATGCGAATCAAAAATAGAATTTCTTATTTTCTCACGTATTGAGGCTTTCCGCGAAAAATAAGAAAAAGTCGGAAAATTTGACTGTAAACGTATGAAATCTTGGAGAAACGGAAAGGGGCATATGAGGAGAAGTATGACCGGAATCAGAAGATAAAAATGGGATAACCATTTCTTATTCAAAAAATAATTCTTCCTAATGCTATTTGGCTGGAAGCGTTTTTCTCGTTAATTTGATCTCGCATTTACTCAAGGAGGAAACAATGCACATCAAAAAATGCTTTACAGCCATATTTATTTCCAGCGCTTTTTTATCCGCCGGATTAGTTAATTCTCATGCAGCCGAAGCTCCGGTTCAGCAGCAAAAAGTTGCGAAGCCAAACGTCGTGATCCTGGCCACAGGAGGAACAATCGCCGGCTCTGCCGCCAGCAACACCCAAATGACGGGCTACAAAGCTGG
The DNA here is from genome assembly GCF_000205025.1 of Parasutterella excrementihominis YIT 11859. Taxonomy (GTDB): domain Bacteria; phylum Pseudomonadota; class Gammaproteobacteria; order Burkholderiales; family Burkholderiaceae_F; genus Parasutterella; species Parasutterella excrementihominis. Next base: position 28,958 of record NZ_GL883686.1, read on the forward strand.
TGCGCTAGGTATTGATGTTTTGCTGCAAGCTGTCCCTGAGATTCACAAGGTTGCCAATGTCAAAGGTGAGCAGATCTCCAATATTGGATCTGAATCAATGAACAACAAAATTTGGCTGAAATTGGCCAAGCGTATAAATGAATTGCTTGCCAAACCTGACGTAGACGGTATCGTGATCACACATGGCACTGACACTCTTGAAGAAACAGCTTATTTCCTGAACCTTGTGATAAAATCCGACAAGCCAGTCGTCATCATAGGAGCTATGCGTCCGGCAACAGCTATTTCCGCTGACGGTCCTGTGAATATCTTGAATGCCGTAAATCTTGCCGCATCTAAGGATGCTAAGGGCAGAGGTGTACTGATTGCCATGAATGACAATATTAATGGCGCCAGAGATGTTCAAAAAACAAACACTCTAAGAGTTGACACTTTTCAAAGCCCGGAACTCGGTTACCTCGGTTACTTTGAAAACGGCCGTCCGGTTTTCTATAAGGCTACAACCCGTAAGCATACAATAGATACCGAATTCGATGTCAGCAATCTAAACGATCTTCCTCGAGTCGACATTATTTACTCTCATGTGAATGATGACGGAAGAATGGCCGAAGCTGCCGTTGCCAACGGCGCAAAAGGTATCGTTCATGCCGGAACTGGGAACGGCTCTATTCATGAAGCAGCTGAACCAGCTCTTTATGACGCTGCCAAGAAAGGTATCGTTGTCGTGCGCTCTGCCAGAGTTCCAAACGGCCCGACGATTGAATCTACAGCTGCTTGGGATAAGGCAGGATTTGTTCACGCCGGCACGCTCAATCCGCAAAAAGCAAGAATCCTGCTGCAGTTGGGTTTAACCAAGACCAATGATCCGCAGAAGATTTCGGAAATGTTCAAACAATATTAATTAAAAGAATCACAATTCGACGAACT